>DUEE01000009.1 GCA_011170285.1 Dehalococcoidia bacterium | reverse complement strand
ACCGTTAAAATGATTAGGCAGCCCCAGCCTGAACGACATATTGTGGCTTGATAAGCTACGAAGGGATGAATAGGTGTTAACCTGGTAGAACTTGACAAAGTCAGCGTTTTCAGGGATGAGTATTTGTGCAACAATAGATTTACTGTACAGGCTTGGCCATTAACTGCGTGCTCTGGAAGCGACTTACCGGTAAACTAACTTAAAAGTTATTGTATAGGGACAGGCCAGTGACTATCTAGTCTCACGGTACTTTTTCCCAGTCCAGTCTCTTTTCGTGTGGGTTTGATGTTTTTTTTGAGAAGTACCTCCTGTACTTTCGGTGTATTCCTGACCAAGCAAATCAGTCCGTTCCTGAGAAATTGATTTCGTATGTCCATCCGGTGCGGTCGTTTGTCTGTATTCAAAACCTAGTAGATCGGTCCTTCTTTCTGTGATGCCAGTCAGTTTACCTGTTCGACTACGGTGCTCTCGTTGTTGTTGACCTAATAGGCTTCTTTTGTCTCGAGATTCAGAAATCAATTGCCCGAGGCTGTTATATGTTCGAAATACTGTGCCCCCGATCAAATCAACTTCTTTAACAGTGCTAAATGGCTTATGACTAAACAGCTCACGGCATTTAACACATTTGGTAGGTAGACTCCACCCATTGTTCTGGTACCTTATTTGTGTTCCTGTTGGCTTGGATTCGAGCGTCGGCCGATGCCACACCTTTCACAAAACTCTCTTAGAATAAGAGATGGTGGTGGTCTCATATCAACTCTCTCTTTGTAGTAAAACTCTCCCACTTCAATGCACCTACCACATTGGTGGCATTCATGCTTAATTTTGGCCTTTAGCTTTGCAAGATACTTTGCTTTCTCATACTTAGTCATTTAGTGTAGTGCTTGCCTCCTTTTACACCCTTCGCGAAAGGCCGATCTCAGAAAGTATATCTACCTTTTAATTTCGTCAAACGTGCTTTCTATCACTTTGCTATGATAAGGAAACCGTTCAATAAGTAGTGTTTTAAATTCATCCATGTTTGAAGTCATTAAAAGTTCATCCACCTCGTATGCCCTTTTCCCTAGTTGTCTGCAGTACTTATCAATTACAGCTTGAGTGGTAATCCCTCTAAAGTCAGCTACTTTATGTGTTGCTTCAACTCTGCTTAGCCCTTGGTTTTTCACTAAAATTATCATTTCGAGTATTTGTGCCAACGCATTAGGGACGCTTTCTGAGAATTGGGGGAAGAATTTCCTCCCATTGTTATCTTTGATTTCCACTGTACCGCTTTTCAAAGGTAAAAACCGCCGAAGCACACTATTCGGTGTGTCTTTAAATGGTTCAGCATGCTGTTTTAAGAAGTTGTACACTTCTTCATCCACATCAATTTGATGCATTCTTATTGGATTCATCATTACTACCTCCATTAATTGTAGTACTATTAGCAATATTAGCACTAATAGTACTATTTGTCAAGTCCTCTTCATTTGAAAGGAATTTAGCAACTGCTGCAAATCCGGAATGCTTCCAATGCGGGCTACCAAGTCAGATTCGAACCTGTGGCATGACTGAACATTTAGCCAGATTGTGCAATTAGGTAACAAACAAGCCTTTGTAACATCCCTCATTAGTGTGGTTAGCTACATGCCAATCGTATAGCGTGCTGGTCTGCAAGTGCTCTTTCGAAAGTTGGCGGCCGATGGACTATTCATCGCCGGTGCCGAAAACCAACACTTCAGCACCATAGGTTATCCGAAGTCTGCCTCCCTCGATTTCATAGCTCTCGGCAGCTTGAAGTGCCTTCAAATATTGTTCTTCCTGTTCCATGACCCCTTCAGGGTCAAGACGGTACATTTCTGTATAAGCAATTTCCTGAATAGAAAGCTTGTTGTTAATGATATGGTAACTACCAAAATAATTATTGCATCCAGCATACCCATGCACTTGACCTTCTGTGCCGTCAAAAACTGCAGTAATTTCAGTTCCTTGTAACACGCTTTGCAAGTTGCTTTGTTCCCCATAAGATTGCAAGACCCATGTGGTATTCTCTAGAGCATCTATCTATGATGGTGACAGTACGATAACAACACTGGACCAGAAATCGCCTTTGTTGTAGTATACACCGCCTTCCCCCTTAAGTTCACCAGTTATGATTACCGTATCACTGTTACTGAATCCTTCCACACTAACTGAGGATCTCTCGGTATCATCATTCTCAACCATCAAGTCATACCATACCTGTACTGTCGCGCCGCCAGAAGATAGCTCAAAACAGGGACAGAAAAGTTCGCCTAGCAGACTCACTTCACCCCATATCGTGACTTCTGTATCATAGACTTGGTTCTCCAGCAACTCAGCAACAGTGAAGGCCCCTTCGGGTTCTCCATCTCCTTCACTAATCATTTCTTGGCTAATCACATCCCACTGTTCATCCATCACTGCAGATGTTATCTCCAGTTGCTCAACTGTAACTACAGCTTCATGGGGGGTTATTACTTGAGTAGTCGCCTGTCCCGTTCTATCCCCATAACCAGCGGAACTGCAGTCAAATACGAAAATAAATACCCAGCAGTAAGGACAACGTGCCGTTAGAGTTTCTGTAAGTCTTACGGTATCTTCTATACCATCAAAGATGAATGTCGGACTGTTCTTTACAAATTCTTCAGCAATTCTCTGGCTTTCCTCTTTGGACATCTGCTTGAAGGCAGTAAGCTCCGTCACACTACCATCAAATTCCACAGTGCCTTTCCAATGCCAACCCAGCTTGATGCTGGATACCACTAACTGGTACACGGTATTCTCTGGAAGCACTACTGGATAGGAAACTCTAATTGTCCACTCATCAGAGGTAAACTTTTTGGTTACTGCTCCTACGAGTCCTGGAGGAGTAATATCCTCTTCTTGCCACTCTATATCTGAACTTGGTGCGTTCTGAGACTCGTGCTTCTGTAAATTGGTAACAGCTGCGTCTCGAGCATCAGCGGCATTTTTGACTTCCGAAGGTGCTTCACTAGCACATGCTCCAATTAGAAAAGCCATTATACCTAACATGGACAATACTAAACACAATTTCGATTTAAGCATCTTTTGCCTCCTAATCACAAAGCCTCTGTTATATTATAACGAAAGGAATGCCATTTGGTTATGCTAAGTGGTACAATAATTTTCAAGCCCTAGCCAGCTCAGCCAAAGCAGTGCAAGAGTTAGTGGAGACTATGAAACTAAACTGAAGGAGGTAAAATATGAAAGTTTGGAAAGTCGTTGCCTGGGTGGGTATCGGGATTATGGCAGGGGCCTCAACGTTCGCGTTTTTCGTCTGTACTACACCACCAATGGTTTCAGAGGGATGGGTACTTTTAGCGATTTTTGCGACGCTGCCAGGCATGCTGGGCGCCCCCCTGGTACTTATCGGAGGGTTCGTTTCCAAACCACGCTATTTATGGATAGCGTCGATAATAGTTGGGGTAGTGAATGTTTCTTCATTCTACTGTTTGGCGCTTGACGTGGTGGCGAGTCTGCCACTGTATGGGATGCTCTCGTTCATCCTGTTTTCATCACCGGGTCTAGTTTGCATTATTGGGGGAGTAGTAATGGGGTGGCTTTCCCATAGGGGTAAAGCATAATCTATCCGCTTTTAATGGGATTTCAATGCCTGGCCACTGTTACGGCAAACAATGACAACGGTTCCTACCATTTTTGCTACCCCTAGTGAGGTAGCTTTACCAATAACGGAACTTGCTCTGGTAATCAGGCAAATTTTCCCCGTCATAATCATCTTTGGGCTTCCTTATGCATTCCCATTCTACTGGCGAATCACGTCACTGATGTTCAGACCAACAACACCGATTGCAATCAAGGCTATCGAAGCAATTTTCAGGGCAAATATAAAAATGGCAAGAGAAATTCCCATGAAGATAAAGGTAAGTGCAGAGGGAAGCCATTTTGTGAACACATCTGACAATTTCATGCAAGTGAAGCTACTAACCTCCGTGACAATCCCTAATGTAAGAAGTAACTATTTCATAGATACAACCCCCTGTGCTTGAATTCATTCTGTAAATTTTCACTAGGACTGCCGAGGTACCAACACACCCAGTATCTCACGTTCAAGTTCTCGAATCAGGGGACGCTGACATTTTTAACCTAGTACATTTTGATATTTTCTATTATACACCAAATCCAATTTGCCAAATAATATCTATCCAATGTTGTAGCGTGGTAATCCTTTGCTATTGTGTCCTCTGCCAGCTGCTCCCGAAAGCGGCCTGCTACTAGCTTAGAATACTGTCAATCGTTTTTCTCTTAAACAGTAACGCTACCTCTGGGGGAGAAAAGGATGCAATTGCTTCCTCTGATATAACAAAGGCCCCATTTGTTAAGTACCCAATAAAACGTCAGAATGTGCAATTAGCGGGGTTCCATATTAGGTTTTCCAGACCTAGCGAGATAGTGGTTCTTAATCCAAAATCTCTCCGGATGGGCGATGATAGTTGTACATTATGCATTGACCACATCAAGTCTTTCGATATGTCCGTAGCCTCGCTCCTATTGACAACGGCGGCCTTACCAGGTATTCTGCTTATTGGTGTCCCACTCCCTGAACCCTGAGTGACTTGTTTTTTATACATCATACTGAAAGGAGTCACCTCAACTACGATTTATAAGTCCTACTGTCTCTTTGCTTATTATCTTGGGTAATATTTGCACGCGTCTTTTGGAGGATTATCTAATGTCAAAAAAAATAGTGGTAATTCCGGAGCAGTGTTCTGGTTGCAGGATATGTGAACTGGTATGTGCAATCAAACATTTCGGAGTGAACAATCCGAAAAAGTCGGCAATAAGAGTTGTGACCACATACCCTCATCCGGTCATGAGAATGCCGATTGTATGCAGCCAATGTAAGGTGCCCACATGTGCGCAAGTATGCCCCGTTAATGCCTTGCGGCGTAGTAACGGTATCATGCAACTAGACAAGGAGAATTGTATTTCGTGTTATAAATGTGTGGATGCATGCCCTTTCGGAGCAATATATGTACATGAAGATTGTGACCTGCCTATTATATGTGATATGTGCGGAGGAGACCCTGAGTGCGTTAATAAATGTCCAACGGGAGCGCTCAGGCTCATACCGGAGTCTACTCTAGGTGAATTCAAGCGTCTCAATAATGTTTTGAGCTATACTCAGATGAAAGAAATTGAGTTCTATGAGAAGGGTGAGAAAAAGGTCATACACTACGCCGAAGTAGGGAAGGAAGAGCTATGAGTATCAAGAGTGGATATTTTAACAAACACCTGCATGTGGATCTTACCACGGGTAATGCCGAGCACAGGGACATATCGGATGCCTTTCTTGAAAAGTATATCGGGGGGCGTGGTTTTGGCGCCAAAATGGTTTGGTACAATTTGAAGGAGCATGATTTTAAGGTAGATCCTCTCGGCCCAGAGAATCTCCTGGTTATCGCCCCGGGACCTCTTACCGGGGTTTACCTGCCCTCGTCGGGAAAGACCTCATTTGCTGCTATCTCACCAGCTACCGGTCTCTATGGTGATTCCTCTATGGGCGGTAGCTTCGGCGTCGAACTACGGCAGACGGGAAATGATGTTCTTTCCATTGCCGGCAGGGCACCGAAATTATCAGTTCTGTTTATCGACAACAATGAAACGACTATACTTCCCATGCCTGAACTGAAAGGGAAAAGCTGCTTAGAAACTGAAGGAATTATCAAAGAGCGGCTAGGCACTTATACTGTCCATGTTGCTACTATCGGCGTAGCTGGTGAGAACATGGTGAAATTTGCTTGTGTTAATGCCGACTGGGGCCGCAATGCGGGAAGAACAGGGATTGGCGCAATTATGGGGTCGAAGAACCTCAAGGCGATTGTGGTACGGGGACACAATGACCTGCCAACCTATGATGTCAGTGGGTTAGTGACAGAGGCTGACAAAGCTTACAAATACATGGAGGAGCACAAGTATTTCAAAATGTGGCAGAGGGAAGGCTTGATGAACGTTATCGAGTACGCCAACCAAAAAGGGATTCTGCCGACATACAATTTCAAGGATAGCGTTTTTGCCAAGCATGACCAGATTAATGGCGCAACAATGCTAGATTATTTCAAGATAGGTAATAGCGCATGTTTTTCGTGTTCCATGTGTTGCGGTAATATTTGCCTTGTGAAGAACGGCAAATATACAGGGACGGTAATTGAGGGGCCGGAATATGAATCGTGCGCTATGCTAGGACCGAATCTGGGAATTGATAATTTTGCAGCGATACTTTACGCAGTTCGACTTTGCGATGAGCTGGGGATGGATACGATTTCCACAGGCAACATTACAGGAGCCGTGATAGAGGGGTATGAGAAGGGCATATTGTCAATCTCCGATCTGGATGGCAGGGAGATCACCTGGGGAGATGAGGAGGCGATTTTAGAACTGATACAAAAGATCGCTGACCGGCAAGGCATCGGGGATATCCTTGCCGATGGGTCTCGCCGCATTATCAAGAAGTGGCCCAGAATGGATAAAATTATCCTCCAGGTCAAGGGTCTTGAGCAGTCGGCTTATGACAGCCGCGCCGGCATTTCGATGGGGCTAGCGTATGCTACCTCAGACATAGGTGCACATCACACACGGGCGTGGACCATTGCTAAGGAAATAGAGGAAGGTAAGAATTGGTCTGACGAAGAAAAAGTTAACACAGTAATCTATCACCAGACACTGCGCCCATTATTCGACATGCTCGGCGTTTGCCGCCTGCCCTGGGTCGAACTGGGGCTGAATGAAAAGCACTACCAGAACTTCTACAAATATGTGACTGGAAAGGAAGCATCCCTCGATGAGCTTCTAGAGCTCTCTAATAATATCTACGACCTAACGCGCTTGATAAATACACGTCTCGGTACGAGTCGCAAAGACGATAGCCTCCCCTACAAGGTTTGGGCTAATCCTCCTCTCACGGGTCCAAATGTGGGCAAGGTGCTCAGCCAGAAAGACTTCCAGAAGCTTCTCTCCTTGTACTATGAGAAGCGCGGTTGGGACGAGGATGGCATTCCCCCAGCCGGGGTAGAAAGGAAGTTTGAAGATTAGTCTTGGCAATACTGTTAGAGAAGGAGAGGAAGTTTGTACGCTTCTCTGCCGTACAATCGATTTATATCTTTGGTGCCATTACAATTGCCAAGATTATCCTGAGCTGGATGCATTCTATTGTCTTTATGATAGGTCTTATACTATGGACATTTTTGATGGTTAAAAGCTTACCAATGTAGATTGTAAGCGAGAATGGCACAGTTTTGAGGCAGAAATTACTAGACACTTTAGATATAGAGTAGAAACTGCTCCTGGTAAGTCTCACCAGCTCACAGTCTCTGGGAATATTACTGATGAAATACCTGTACCAGGTGACCATTCCCTGTTTCCGACAGTTTGGCTAATATTGTACTGCAACTCCTTTCTAAAGAACTCATTCTCCAGCGTTAGCCTGTGTACTAGGCTGCCCAATTTATCTATCCTATCCCGCAGTATGGCTTCCTCGATGGCCTCAGTGAACTTGCACCGGCTGTATTGCCTCCTCCTATAGCACGATACACTCGATGAGATGTCGCACCTGCGACAGCTTCAGACAAGCCGATTCTATCCACTAGACAGCTCCTTAAAACCTGCTATCTTAAACTCTGGGCTGAAGCTCCTCTGATTCCTTCCCTCAACATCATTTCTAGCCCTCATCACTAAATATTCTGACCCTGCCAGACCCTCCTAATCTGAAGTGTCCAGTATCAGGGGTTCACTCCATCTGTTTCTAACCCATAGCTCCAGTTCTGATAAAATTGAGTATACTTTTTCTCACTATTAGCCTATAGCCCATTACCAGTATTATTACCAAGCCTATTATTTCAGGAATATAGATACCAGGGTCTGTAAATAGTGCGCGTAAAATATTAGATAGCCAACCAGCGTTTTCTAGCCTTTGAAATGGTCCTAGCAGAGGCCACCATAGGGTAATAGGCATATCCCACATCTGGTCTAGGATAAGATGAATAATGCTGCTCAATGAGATAATCAGTAGCCAGGATTTTTTGTATTTAATCAGTACCAGGCCGCAGATAAATAGAAAAAGATTGAACAGGAAGGTGTGACCATAATCACGCCCGCTGGGGAAAATACTACTGGAGGCGAATAACCATAATGCCTTATCCATAATATCTGGTAACAGCGAACCCAGTAACACTATTCGATAATCTATTGGACCCACTTGGCGCCCAATTCCGTTTAGCCGGTGGTAAAGAGGTAGCCATTTTTTACCGACAGCTAACCTAAACCGTGAGCTAGAATCAGGCTGATAAATGTTAACGGGCCTGTTTATTAGAATATCACACGCCTTGATTATTCCCACGGTAACCCCGGTATGACCGAATATCAGCATTATCCACTACCCTTTTAGGTATAAACTAACCCAGAGGTGCCATTAACAACAGGTACATCATATCCGGTGATGTAGACAATTGGCCAGCGTTAAGACTAGGAAATGTATTCTACTCATATTGATTCTACCTGCTTCAGCGTGTCCCCATCAGGAATACTGTTACCGGCTCGACATCTATCATAAGACTGGCTAGGATGTTGCATCCTCATCCTCAAAGGTCAAGTTGAGAGACATATAATGTGTTGATGATATCCTAACGGCGAAACATGACAGATCGTCTCGGTTGCCTGGCAGATTCCACGGGTATGGAGGTAAACCCCCTTTTGGATAATCTTTCGGTAGTTATCGTTAGCGCCTCAGTATCGTGGTTGAGTTGAGAAACCAGTATAATAATGGCTGGTGACGGCGCGTATTTGGCGACAGTGGATAAGGCAAGAGTTGCCGGGTTATTCATGGCTGCTTCTTCCATAGCCCGGTGCTCGAAGTCCAGTATGTTACTCAATTGCTGCGCTGGTTTAGATGTTGCCTGTTTGAGCAGGACGATATTCCGCCGGAGTTGGCTTATATCGGCTGGCTGCAGGAAGCGACAGGCAAATTCTACGCAGCCAATGCCCTTTACCAGGGTCAGTGCCTGTTTAAGTGCTTCTCTGGGGTTGATAACAGGCGTAGTAAGGACAACTTCGTGGTAGTTATAGGCAGCCAGTGCGGTAGGTATAGCCTCTTGAGCCAGTGTTAGTGAAGTTGTTATCAGGTCAAAAGCCAGCTTGTCGGCCTCTTCGGCATCATTTACTGAGAGATTAACGCCAATTACTGCCGACTGTTGACCAACGTCCATATACTCTTTCATTATTAATTTATTAAGTTTGAGTGTATGTTTCCAGTCTACGCGCCTTAACTCATCACCTGGCTGGTAGTCTCGGCTGTCAAGAAACTCTACTCCGCTGCTGGGAATCGTAATAGCTTCAGGTGTGGTTGTAGCTACAGATCCTTTAGTTTGTGTCTTCTCCAGGTACCTCATTGCCAGCCACTCGGCGTACCTAGCTCTTGGTATTACATAAAGTTCTACTGGTTCAATGACCTGGTTTACCCGGAGAAAGCCCCAGAGGTCAGTAGCTGATAGCCAGAGCTGAGGCCGTGACGGCCCGGCTAATGTTGGCGTAATGGTAAGGTTAAATTCAATGTCAGCTTCACCCAGAGTAAATCTCTCAGGCTTAATAGTGACTTCTGTGCTAGCAGAACTAATCATGCTATGTAGTCGAACGCAAGCCTGGCTTCCAGTTTTCAGGGAAATATCAGCCGTTGCCCCAGAGATAGCTCTTTTCTCTACAACCGGGATTTCCAGGGGTAGTCTAGGGACAGAAAAGAGAACGCGTATCAGAATAGTTAACAGGTACAATACGACAATAACACCGGCCAGAAACAGAGTGATGTTATTAATCATCACCGACGCCGACAACATAATTAGTACAGAGGCGAATAATGTTATGGGAGTAATAGCAATATATCTACCCTTCTGGAGGCTACGGGTCAGGATTGTGCTTGATGCATCCTGTCTCAAGCTCCAGTCGAGCAGGTATACCGCCGGCAGTCCAGCAGCTACTGCTATCAACTGTATTGATGTCAGGGTAACCCTTCCCGACAGCAAGGGTACCGAAGATAGTAGACCGTGGCTGCTAAGGTTCTGCAGGAATGCCTCCAGCAGCAAGGGTAATACAAACAGGATAATCACGGTAATAACGATATTAAGCCTGGGATAGAGACGGCGAAGAGTGGAAAACAGTATCACAAGTAGCAGTATTAAAGCTAGTGGTCAATATGGTAGCGATGACAGAAGGGTAGTTGCCAATAGTACGGCCAGTAAGTATACTTGACATAACAATCGAATAGACAGTGATCCAATCATAACTCTACTTTGGGTACCGGAACCTCCCTTAGTGTTTTATTAATTATGTCCTCAGGAGTAATGTTTTCCATTTCGGCTTCGGCACTGATTCGAATCCTGTGGAATACTGCCGGGGTCACTAGTCTTTTTACATCATCAGGGATGACAAAATCTCTACCTTGAATGAAGGCTAATGCTCTTGATGCTTTATACAGGGTGATACTACCCCTGGGGCTGGGACCCAGTTTCAGGTCTGGCTGGCTTTACATTTGAAGGGTTACTCACGTATTAAGGATTCCCTTCTTGCGTTGACCGTTACACTACAATCTCTGGAATTGAGTGTCAGATTACTTGCCGCCTAGCATCAGTGGTTCACCTTCGTAACCCCATTTATATAAATATACCCCATCGCCCTGGACAAATATGCCGTATTCCCTCTCCAGCCTTTCCAATCTTTTATCGGTACACAACTTAAACATTGAGTGATTACTTGTCGCGTCAGCTAGAATATAATCATAATTGCCACCATGGCTCCAACGATATAGTCTGCCTTCCACTGAGGCCGGGAATATATAATACTGAAAAAAATCTATCCTTATCGGAAGTACAGAAAGTGTGAAGTAGGCATGTGCCCGGTGACATATATGAGGAAAAACATCATTTTGGGCATAAACTGATGCATCTTCAGGAATAACGCTTATTGCTTGTTCCAGAATCGTGGTGTGTGAAGTTAATTGGGGCATATTCCGATTCGGTGCTATCGGACTGGGGCTCATTATCCAAGTGGCAACTATTACAAATAGTAATAACATCCAGAGAAGTCTCGTTGATACAGTCTTGATACTTCTATTCCGTATAGTTGATAACCATTTTACACCGTAGACACTAGCGATAAAAATCCAGGGGATGAGTAGGGATGGGTGCTGATTAATAATCTCGTACATACCACTGTATGAGGGAAGAAGATTTTGAACGAATATGGGAAGTCCAATCAGAATGGCAGGGTGTAATAAAGATGTAAAAGCTAAAGGAGCTAGGAGTATAAGTATGTACGATGCCTTCCCAGCTATATTGAACAATAGGTCGTTTAGTGCAATCCCGTATCGTCCAAAATAAACAAACCCCCCGTGTGGGTTGAAGTAAGGGATTACAATATAAATCGCTACCAGAAACCATATTAAGCCAAGTAAGGAAAGGCACAGGGGATAAACCACATCGCGTTCCCTAAGCAGGCCCTTGCAATCTAAACAGCTTGTAAACCTTATCCTCTCCGTCCAGAGCCAATAAAAGCCTATGAATATGACTACCAGTGCCACATTTTCTTTGCACATCATGGCCAGAACCGCTAATACTATGCCTCGTTTATAATGCTTCTTCTCAAACATATAAAAGCAAAACAGCAGAATAGGGATGGTTAACGCCACCGGATGAAAATCAAAGCTATTAATGCCGTGCAGTGCTGGGTAAAAGAGGTATAGCCCAGCGAACACAACGCCAGCTTTGGCTCCGAGCTTATCCTTGGCTATCCAGTAAACGGGCAGGGCGCCCAGAGCCAGAACCAGTGATTGTAAGATTAGCAGGGTCTCAGCCTTCGGGAAAGCAGCATATAGCGGCAAAATTAGTATAACAATTGGTTGAAAGTGAGGAGCAAATAGTGAGCCCTCCCACAGTGAGGTGTAAAAAAAGCCGTAACCGTGAATAGTAGTCCAGAACGACTGCATATATACACCAAGGTCATAAGCAGTCGAATGGAATGTGTAGTGTTTCAGAATAGTATAATATGAGAAATAAGCAGTATAGCTCGTGATGAGGATAATTATTATATAGATGGGTCTATCACCCAGCTTTTGCAGTAACCTGCGGACATTAGAACCTGTCGTTGAAAACAAACTCTTGGCACCCAAAGTATACTCCCTTAGTGACATTTATTAATCTTACTTATTCCAGACAACAGTCGGTAGTACCTGGTGACAGCATAAGTATTTTCTATGGAGGCAATCTTTGTTCCCTGGTTCAGGAAACGCTCCAAAAGTCGTCCAACAGTCTACGCCTCATCGCAGGCGGAAATAGCGATTGATAGTCCCGTCACAAATCGCCAAGCAATGAACTGTAAGTCACTTTCTATTCCACCGAAGTCGCCAGACTATCCTGGCGTAGTCCAGCACGTCTTTTATCGAAAACTTGGAAGTCCCTCGGCATCTTTCCCTGAAAACAATTGGTATCTCTTTGTAGCTACAGCCATTCCTTAACAGTTTATAGAGACTCTCTATGGTTATAGAATATCCCCTGGAGTAGAAACCATCGAAATTTAGATAGGAGAGTACCTGCTTTCGATAACATCTGTAGCCACCATGACAATCCTTAATATCAATCCCCAGTACTAATCGAGTATACAAATCAGCGCCTCTACTTACCAGGTGTCTGGTAAAACTTCGGCTACCACTTTTACCACCGGGGATGTATCTAGAGCCAATAACAATGTCGTATTGCTCGGCTTCAGTGAGAAAGCGAGGAATATCACTAGGTTCGTGGCTAAAATCGGCATCCATTTCAATGATATAATCAACGTCTTGCGTTAATGCATATTCGAAGCCGGCGATACCAGCGGAACCCCTACCTCGCTCTGTCCGATGTATCACATAGGTTTTATCAGGATGTTTGTCCGCCAATTTGTCGGCAATCTCGCCTGTACCATCAGGAGAATTATCATCCACGATTACAATTTGCATTTTTTGCAGTCTAAGGTTTTTCGCCGCAGGAGTATGCTCCAAGTCAAGAATTGCATTAACCATTAGCTCAATATTTTCTCTCTCATTGTATGTAGGAAGCACAACTGATACTCTCATATTCATATCACGCTACAGACGATATTACTTATGACAGGCATACAAGTTATCCCCTGTATAACTGACGATTATTAGTTATTTCCCGTTTATTACTAATCACAAGAATAAGTCTGTTTACACAAGGACTTCTATCAATAGATACAGCCCTATTCATTCCCTTCCATTTCCGAAAAGGGCTTCTTCTACTAAAAAGCAAATAATATGCCCGGCGGTGATGTGGGTCTCTTGAATACGAGGCGTGTCTGTGGAAGGCACAGATAGCACATAATCAGCTATCTCTTTAAGCTTTCCTCCCTGTCCAGTGAAAGCTATCGTTGCAGCACCAAGGCGTTTTGCCTCCTCAACACCTCTGAGCACATTCGGAGAATTACCACTGCAGCTTATGCCGATAACTATATCTCCCTTTCTTACCAATCCCCGAAGTTGCCTTGAAAAAACAACTTCGTAGCCCTCATCGTTGGCAATGGCTGTTAAAGAGGATGTGTTTGTAGTCAAGGCTATTGCAGAAAGGGGTTCCCTCTCCATATAGAATTTCCCCATTAGCTCACAGGCAATGTGTTGAGCATCAGCAGCACTGCCTCCGTTGCCAAAGAGAATCACTTTATTGCCCTTACGGAAGGCTTGAGTGATTTGCTCTGATATTTTGAGTAGAAGGTTTATCTGTCCCTTTAGTGCTTCTTTAAGCTCAGCACTCTCTTCAATTTGCTTTATTACTTTGGTTTCCCTTTCCCTATTTTTAACTTTCATTGATCTCCCAACTCTGCATTCCTTGAAATTCAAAGGTGAAGTTAACGATTTTCCCACCGACTCTTTCTAAATTCTCAGCCACGATGTGCCGTTTGTCAAACTGGCATAGTAGCAGAAGATAGCCACCACCTCCGGCACCGAGTAACTTCCCACCAATAGCCCCACTTCGCCGTGCCACTTCGTATAGTTCATCAATACCTGGGTCAGTTATCTTAATAGAGAACCTTTTCTTGGTACACCAAGCCTCGTGAAGAAGCAAGCCAAACTCGTTAAACTTACCTAAAAGGAGGGCATTTTTTATCTCAAAGGCTAACTCCTTGGTCCGGTCAAGAGCTTGAACTACAGTTTCCTCTGCCTGAATATAACTACTTACCTGGTCATCAATGATTCCTGCTGATGGCCTCGTTTTCCCGGTATAACAAAGCATCAATCGGTATTCCAACTCATTGAGAGTGCTCCTCTTTATCCGAAGCGGGTTGACGACTGTTGTTTCGCCGAGGAACTCGATAAAGTTGAATCCACCGAAGGTAGCAGCATACTGGTCTTGCTTCCCACCCTTAATGCCTGCATCCTGGCGCTCAATACGATAGGCGAGTTCAGCAATATCGTAATTACTGAGAGGCAACCTGAGCCAACGCATATAAGCACCTACGAGAGCTACTACTAATGTAGATGATGTTCCCAACCCGGAACCCGGAGGGGCATCACTGTGCAGGAAAAGGTCAAATCCGCTTTTTACTTCCATTACTTTAGTAGTTGCCTTGACCAGATCCAGCTTGCCATCGTATAGGAATTCACTATTAGTGTCATATTTGATTAGAGTATCGTAGTCCAGTGATTTTACATTTATGGCATTATCACTTCGTGCCATAAGGGTGCAATAAGTGTATTTATCAATGGTAGTGCTAAGCGTGGCACCCCCTTTCTCTTCCATATAGGGAGAAACATCGGTGCCACCACCACCAAAGCTAATCCTCAAAGGGGCTTTGCTCCTAATAATCACAAACCTTATCTCCCCTTTTTCTGAAATACTCCTTCAAATGAAAAATTTAGAGAACTATGACCGTAATAATCTGCGATTCTTCTATCTCTCTCAGTTAATCTAACATCCTCAAGTTTGCTATGTAGAGTATCAATCTGGACTAATTCACATTCGCCGATACCTTTTATCATTTCAATAAGAGTAGAAGGATGGCAGTCCCACTCGTGGTCCGGATTAGCCCCCGGCTCACCTTTGTGTGGATAATACCTCATGTCTGGTAGAATAAGAGCGAGATAGCCACCCGGTTTTAGCACTCTTAGCATTTCTTGAATGGATTTTCGTGGATTGGAAAGGTGCTCCAAACAGTGACTAGAAAAAGCAAAATCCATACTTTCATCGGAGAAGAAAGGTAACTGAAGATGCTCCTTATTCTTGGAACATTTAATATTTGCCCCAAATGGATAACCAAAATCCATATCTCCTAGCCGATAATCAATGCCAATGGCACATGAGTGAATCTTATTCAATCCGCATCCAATATCAAATCCAACAGCTTTTATGTATTTAATGACTTCGTTAAATTCCAACCGCCTAAAAATCGTTTCATAGTATGCGCCACCTCGTTCAAATATATCTTCCATTTCCTTGGTACTGATGCTTTTTCCGTCCGGTGAAATAATAATCTTCTGTTCCACGAGACCCTCTTGCTTGTATTTCGATATTCTAGCAAATAGAATTAAATTGCTCAAGAATGGTGCCTCTGGCACTTAATTGCACTTTTCAAGAAATGTTAACTTATCCCCATTAAAAAAGAAAGGTTTTCAAACAGGAATCCATAGGCTGATAATAGTACGGAGTATAAGTATATAGTTTACGCCACGATGATTGAAATATTTATGTGGCGGATATTTTCGCTAAGTAGATACTTTTGCTATAATACTGACTACAGTTTGGAAGAGGTGTTAAAATAAGCTTCTAAAGGTTTGAAGTAATGAACAACAATCTGAGGCAGGGTCTGATATGGCTGGACTAGGCCGAGGCCGATGCCAAGACATCTCGCGACTACTTAATCCGTGAATTAGTTAAAATTTTTAAGAACCCGGTCTTTGGTGAAGTTAGGGGTGAGTGATTTGACACTATAGGGCAAGAACTTAGCATTTTTGCCTCTCAATCCTCATTATTATCCTTATTGGTGGAACTAAATGGAGGGGGTAGGTGAGTAAAAAAGAAAATAGTTCACCTAGTTATGGGTCGCCATTGGTAAAATAACAAACGGATAGATTTAATCTTAGTTGGGTGGTTTTAATGCTAATATCCTATGGTAAGCCGGCCGAATTATTGTTTACCAAGCCCTGGTAGCAATACGAAGTAACATCTGACCAGCATGACTTATCACCCGCCAAAAATAGGTGAAGATAGAGAACCTGAGTCGCATAGGGGGGGCACTTCTGTATTTCCGGGGTAAGACTACTGTTTAAGTAACTGAAGCAGGTTGTGGGTCAGCATCTGTAGCCTGATCCAGGCAGCATTGGCACCATGTTTGGCGCTAGGATAGACACCGCCTGCCAGTTCATTATCTAGGATATGATGAATATGCTCAATGGCGCCAGATTTGCCTCGCTGCCATTCTAGTAATTCCTGACCATCCATATCCCATATGTTAGTAACCACATCAACATGACGCTATTTAACTCCATCCTCAAGTAGCTCTCCCTGCTGTCTTTTTACCCGTATGGCTAGTTATCGATAAGGTTGGCTATTCCTATTCTCATACTTGCGGGCAGGCAAATAGGGTACTTCAGCTCATTTTCTTATCATGCCCCATTTCTCTTCTTTTCACACTTTCCAAGCACTTTGGGGCAAGGTCTCAATTGCCCACTTTAACTCCCGCCTTATATCAGCGCTTACAGCAAATTGCCATTCCCGCTCTTGCCATCCTGGCTTAACCTTATCAACATAGTTACATATCTGCTTGTTGACCGTAGAAATGGCCAGGTAGTATGGCTTTGTTTTTATGGCTTATTTCCGATTCCAGCTTTGCTTGGTCAATATTGTAGATTTCTGGCTCTATACCAAACATAAATAGCAAGGTAGCAATCGGTGTAATTAGGTCTATGCCTGCCATAATGCCATAATCGGTGGGGATAAAGATACGGATATAGATTGGGACAAACATTACACCGATAAATTGCGAGGCAATACCAGGCAAGGTATAGATAGCTGAATGCTTGATTGTTTCTTGAATTCTTTGCATCATCTTGGCCTAACGCCAAAGGTCATACCAGTTTTGGAAAATGAAGTTGTACGGTATAATTGACTCAACTCTTCACCAGTAGTTTATTAAATCTTTCAACAGAAATATAAGCATCACGAATCAAAGCTCTCAATAGCCCACGGTCTAAAACTCTATGCTCCGGGATGGATAATGTAGTTGTCATTCCTTCCTTTTTCATTATTATGTGTCTGCTTTTTGCCTTTCTTATCACTTTCCAGTTATCTTTCTCAAAGGCTTTTACTGCCTCTTTGCCTGAAACCACGGGCAATTTTGCCATCAGACTGTGACCTCAATAGAAGCTATTTCTTTTCCTGTAGAAATCAACTCTTCATCCAGAGCAGATAAACAACCTCTAATAGCGTCTTTAATATTTTCAATTGCTTCTTCCATGGTATTTCCCTGAGAATGGCAGCCCGGAATAGCAGGACAATGTGCTACATAACCGAAATCCTCCCCCTTTTCAATTGCTATTCTATAAATCATCGTCTGTCTCCTTTCTTCTAAATGCTATCTCTTACGGTTTCTTTAGTCAAATGTTTGACACCATCTCTATACCTGCTACAATCCGCCTCAAAAGCCAGTGTCCCATCTTTGATGGGGAAAAATAACTGCAGACTAGGCATTCGGATTGTATAAGATTAAATTCTCTTTGTTTACAGTTAAAAGTCTCCACTTACCATCTGCCTTTGCTTTCTGTTCGGCGGGGGCGAAGATGCGAGTATAAATCGGGACAAGAATTATACCGATGAATTGCGAGGCAATACCGGGCAGTGTATAGATAGCTGAATGCTTGATTGTTTTCTGGATTCTTTATAACATTATAAGTTATAGGATATAATGCGTTTTTTCATACTAAGAATATTATCCGCTATTTTACCTTACCAAAATTCAGAACAGCTTCACTTTTTGCCTTCATTATCAAGAATTTTGAAAGGTTCCCAAGATAACCTTATAACTCCATCAGCAACCAAGACATTGATACCCTTAGTGAAAGTGATTATGCACGTGAAAGCCTGCCTTTAGGGCTTGGAATCTCTCGACCTAAGGAGCTTGCGGTCTCTATCCATTCGTAAATAACTACCTGAGCATTCTTTAAAGATTCTTCGTAGGTTGTTCCATCAGCCATACATCCTGGCAGTTCAGGTACCTCAGCTATATATGAATCATCTTCTTCACTCCAATAAACAATTATTTCATACTTATACATCATCAACCTCCGTGTGAATTTTATATTTTATAATTATACCCATTATCTGCTTCACTTGGTATGCCTTAGCCTTCCCATCCTTAAGCAGCTGTAAGTTTATAATCTCGGTAATTTTATCTTTAATAAAGATGTAGTGGTCTCCTTTAACTCACTCATCAAATCCTAAGCTCAAAATGAGCTTTCTTAAGTCACTGAATCTTATATTATTGTCAGAAAGCCGGGTGTACTCGTTTATATGATTAATAACGCATTAACTCCCTTCCCCTTATCTATATTTGAAAATATTGTGCTTTTAGGTTATAAATATAGAGTGCCCGGTTAATTATTCTAGAGGAGGCTCAAGTTTGGCTAAAAAGAGGGTTGAGAAACCCCATCGCGAAGTTACGAAGCGCCAGCTTTCCCAGTGGCAAAGGCAAAAAAGAAGACAGCGTATCATTCTCGGCGCTGGAATTTTTATTATTGTTGCTGTTTTAGGTATCCTAGGATTTGGTGTTTATTCCAAGTGGTATATTGCTGAGTATAAACCGCTGCATCAAACTGTAATTACAGTGAATGATACCCAGTTTAATATGGATTACTACATAAAAATGCTCAAATTCTATGGAAAAGACCAACCCAGCTACTATATGTCTTATCTAGCCGATGAGGTGGTGAGGTATGTTGAGCAAAATGAGCTAATAAGGCAGGGGGCTATGGTATTGGGCACTAGTGTTAGCGATACTGAGGTCGACGAGAAGCTCAAAAGTTATGACCTTCCTCTAAGCAGGCATTATAGAGACATAGTTAGGACTGAGCTGTTGCTCATCAAACTGCGTGATGAGCATTTTGAGCAGCAAGTGCCATTATCTGCTGAGCAAAGACATGTAATGGCAATGCTCCTGGAAAGTGAAAGTCAAGCAAACGAGATTGCATCAGAGTTGGAAGCTGGCGAGGACTTCGCTGAAGTGGCTGGTGAGCTTTCACTAGAAGATATTTCCAAAAATGAAGCGGGCGACCTTGGTTGGCATCCTAAAGATATTCTTATTTTACTATTGGGCTCTTCAATACCTGAGGAATATACCTTTGAGTCAGAAGTAGGAGTGTTAAGTCAGCCGCTATATGATGAAACGATAACCAAGAAGGTAGGTTACTGGTTGATTAAGGTTTTAGAAAGGGAGGAGGAGTCAGGAGAAACTCATGTTCAAGCAATATTGCTGGCAAGCCAAGAGGAGGCACAAAATGTGGCAGCCAGGCTGGAGACAGGTGAGGACTTTGCTGCTGTAGCTGGGGAGCTTTCTCAACATGATGCATCTAAGGAAAGTTCGGGAGATTTAGGCTGGCTAGTTCCAGGTACAATGAGTTCAGCTTTTGACGAGTTCGCTTTTAGCGTTGAGATAGAGATGGGAACGCTAAGTGAGCCGATAAGGGACGATACTGTCACAACCGAAGGCGGTTATTGGCTATTAAAGGTTGTGGATGAAGACGGTGACAGACAAATTGAGGAGCATGATAGGAATTTGCTGAAGGGTCAGCTTTTAAATGAGTGGGTTTCGGGGCTGTGGGATAATGCTGAGATTGACGATAGTTATCTGGATGATGAGAAGAAGCAGTGGGCAATAGAGAGAGCTACAGGGAGCTAAGGCAATGAAGAAGCAAAATATAGGAATTGGGTTAATGGGATTAGGAGTGGTTGGTGGAAAAGTAGCCAGGGTATTATTAGACAAGGCAGAGATTCTGGCTGAACAGGTTGGTTGTCCCTTTGTACTGCGGAAGGTAAAAGTGCTAGCTGAAGATTTAGCTAAACCGCAGGCACTGGAAATGGATCCCCAACTTTTTACCACCGATACTGATGAGTTTTTTGCTGAACCGGGGATAGACATAGTAGTTGAGGCGATAGGGGGTGAGAGTCCCGCCTTGGAATATTTGGAGAGGGCAATATCAGCGGGTAAGTATGTAGTTACTTCTAATAAGGAGGTTATTGCTAAGCACGGGGCAGACCTACTAGCTTTAGCTCAACAGCATAAGGTAGGATTACACTATGAAGCCTGTGTTGGCGGTGGCATTCCCCTGATTGCCCCTTTTCAATATGACCTGATAGCCAATAGGATAAGTGGTATTTATGCCATCATAAACGGGACTACCAATTATATTCTTACTCGGATGGCAAGGGAGAGAGTGGATTTTTCCTCAACTCTAAAAAGGGCTCAGGAGTTAGGTTATGCTGAAGCTAATCCGGTAAATGATGTAGAAGGGATAGACGCTGCCTACAAGCTAGCTATTCTTGCCTCCCTAGCCTTTCGGAGTCAAGTTCAACCTCAGGATATTTACTGCGAGGGGATTTCTCGGCTGGGTAGTCGCGACTTCCAATATGCGCAAGAACTGGGGTTTGCTATAAAACTGCTGGCTATAGCCAAGCAGGACGATAAATCAATTGAAGTACGGGTTCATCCCGTTTTTATGCCCGAAGATTCCCTTCTGGCTAAGGTTGAAGGTGTCTACAATGCGGTTCTAGTTGAGGGTGACCTTGTGGGCAAAGTGCTTTTCTTTGGTGAGGGTGCTGGTGCTCTGCCCAGTAGCAGTGCTGTTATAGCTGATATTGTATCATCAGCACAGGATATTGTTCTTAATGTTGGCAATAGGACTATGTGGAGACTGGAGCCAGGCAAAGTCATTAAACCTATGGCTGAGATTGAGACACGGTACTATCTCAGGATAAATGTCACTGACCGCCCCGGGGTCTTAGCTCAGATTTCTAAGATTTTGGGTGACCACCTAATTAGTATTTTGTCTGTTATTCAGCACGAGACAGATAGCGTAGCTCAGACGGCTGAAATTGTTATTATGACCTATCCATCTAAAGAAGCGGCAATGCAACAGGCTCTTAATGAGCTGGCACAATTAACTATAGTTAACGAAATAACCAACTTCATTCGGGTTGAGGCCTGAGTAATAACCTCTCTTCTTGAGTATAAATTCGTAGCTAATCACATGGCAGGAAATTAGATGAGTAATGAAGATATTAGACCGAGAGAGAAATTGTTAGCCGCTGATAATCCTAAGATGGTTGGGACAGAGGATTTATTGGCTATTATTTTAGGGCATGGAACTAAAGGTAAGAATGTTTTTGATTTAAGCAAGGAAGTAATTAGCTTTCTAAGAGAGAATATGGGGGAGGAAATCAAAGTAAGTGATTTAACTCAATTTGACGGGATAGGAGAAGCCAAGGCTTTGCAAATTGTATCTGCATTAGAGATTGGTAAGCGTTTTTATAAAGATAAAACAAAAATGCAAATTAAAAAAGTTGGAAATGGGAGATTGATTATAGGCGATTGCATGGATGTAATGCAAACTATGCCTGATAATGAAATAATATTAGCTTTTACCTCTCCACCCTATCTTGATGCTATAAATTATGAAGACCAAATCAAAAAATTAAGCGGTGAAATAAAGTATTGGGAGCGAAAGAAAGTCTCTTATGAGTATTATAGAAACTTCCTTACTGACAGATTCAAAGAGCTTTATCGTATTATTAAGCCCGGCGGGCATAATGTAGTGAATATCTCTCCAGTCGCTTCAGATGGGAAAAGGGTTGCTTTACCCTTTCACTTCGTAGGTTGGATGGAAAGTATCGGCTGGGTATTTAAAGAAGACATTATCTGGGAAAAGGAAATTGCCCGTGACCGTCGCAGTGGAGTTTTAATGCAACACCCATACCCTGGATATTATTATCCCAGTTTTGTTGTAGAGTATGTTTTCGTTTTCCAGAAACCTGCAGAAAAGAAAGAGCAAAATAATATTTATTATTTCCGAACAAGAAAAGAACGGGCAGAAAATAAGATAGATTTATCTGACTATCAAGGAGAAAAGAGCAAAAATATATGGAAAATTAGGCCAGTCGCTCCCCAAGAAAATATACATCCCTCTTCATTCCCTTTAGAATTAGCTAAACGAGTTGTAGAATATTATTCATATAAAGGCGATACTGTGATTGATATTTTTACTGGAAGCGGACAAACTAACTTAGCGGCTGAACTTTTGGGAAGGAAACACATAGGGATAGATAGTCAAGAAAAATATATTGAGTACGCAGTAAAAAGAATTAATAATCAAGCAAAACAGCTACAATTGAGTGACAATTGGAAATCATAGCCAAACTTGAGAATTTGAAATTTAGAGCCAGTCTTTTACCAAAGCTAAAAGAGTTTAATATAGATAATTTTGTGAGTGGTAAACTGGCTAGGAGTGCCAGTTATGTTTTAAATTACCAGAATAACAGTTTTGGAATAAGCCAATGGGTTTCACCTAAAAGGACTCGTAGTTACCCATATGCGAGAGTTTATGACACGATGAGCCAACAAACCAGAGTTACAGCAATCCCATTTATCAAAGACGAAGGATTTGACGGAGATAGAGATTTTATACAATGGGATACTGTTTCTCTAATGAGTTTGCTTAATGTGTATGTCCTACTTGGCTACTACCACGAAGCTGAGAAAAACCCAAAATACAAAAATAAAATTACGAATCAGGTACTAGATTATCAGTATCTAAAAGAGCAATTAGATAAGCTCATTAATTATAAATCAAGTGCATTGCACTGGAATTTATCACAATTGGATAATTCTTTAGATGTAGCTCAAAAATGTAAAAATAACTATCAAATTATCTCTAAGCAGTTAGGGGTGAGAATGCACAGCATTGAAGGAATTGATGAAAGAATCGCAGTGTTAAAAGAAAGTGCAAAAGAATTTAAGGATCTATCCCGTGGTTTAGCAATTGATGCTCAGAGTCGTGAATTTCAAACTACTCAACCTAAAGAGGAACTAACAGGAGAAAAAGCGAAAATAATAATCAAAAATTATCTTGGCGGTCTATATTATCTTACTGTAGATGAAGCGATAATTAAAAATGATAAGCTGCTCTTGATTGAGAAGAAGCACAGCAAAAATTCTTTATTTCCAAGTATTGCTGACATAAAGGACGGGATTATAAGAATGATGCTATTTGTCAATTTAGCTGGAACTAAAATTGCAAATAGAATGGTTAATCATTTCTCGGTACTTGGCTTAACATCAGCAAAGATGAAAGGCTTCTGTCACAATATTATGACTGAACAAGAAATAAAAAGCTGTTTAATCAAGAACGGTTTTTCACTACAGCAACAAAAAACTATCCTATCTGTTTTCAACGAGGGTAAGTTAAATAACTTCTTGGTTTTTCTTATGGACAGTAATAACCCAAGTTATCAAAATGAGATATTGGACTCTATATAAACTCTTCAACGATAGTGATAAATGATGAAATCTGGAGTTCTGACCAAGTATAAAGACTTCCTTCCGATTACTCCAAATACGCCTTTGTTTTCTTTAGGGGAAGGGGATACCCCTTTGGTCAGGTGTGAGGCACTGGCGAGAGAAATTGGTTGTGGGGAGCTGTATTTTAAGCTGGAGGGGTGTAATCCTACCGGTTCCTTTAAGGACAGGGGTATGGTAGTGGCTGTAGCTAAGGCAGTAGAAGCCGGGAGTAAGACTATAATGTGTGCCTCAACCGGTAATACCAGTGCCTCAGCCGCTGCTTATGCTGCCTATTGCGGGCTTCCCGCCTTAGGCGGGCTTAATGCTATTATTATTGTACCTAAGGGTAAGATTGCTCTGGGTAAGATGGCTCAAGCTATCATCTACGGGGCAAAAATAGTTACTATTGATGGAAATTTTGACCAGGCGTTAACCATGGTCCGAAGTCTCACTCAGAAGCACCCGATTACCCTAGTAAACTCGCTTAATCCCCATCGTATTGAGGGACAAAAAACGGCTGCCTTTGAGATTGTTGATACCTTAGGTGAGGCACCGGACTACCTGTTTATCCCGGTAGGTAATGCTGGTAATATTACCGCCTACTGGAAAGGTTTTGTGGAATACTATCAGGCAAGCAGGGCTAAAAATAAACCCAGGATGATGGGCTTTCAGGCTGAGGGTGCTGCTCCTATTGTTCGGGGCTATGCCATTGAGGCGCCAGAGACTGTGGCTTCAGCCATACGAATAGGCAATCCAGCTAGCTGGCAGAGGGCTATTGCCGCTCGTGATGAGTCCGGTGGTATTATTGATATGGTTAGCGATGAAGAGATTCTATCAGCCCAAAGGCTCCTGGCTACTAAAGGTGGCATTTTTGGCGAGCCAGCTTCAGCCGCTTCTTTGGCCGGGTTAGTCAAGCTTTCCCGGATGGGGACGGACTTCTCACTACAAAGAGTGGTTTGTGTGGTAACTGGCACCGGACTTAAGGATACTGATACTGCCTTGCAAAGTGCTGCGCCCTTCCTTGAGCTTCCGGCTGATTTAGTAGCGGTAGAGCAGGCTTTAGGCTGGGGTTAAGGAGGTTAGAAATAAATAAGATAATTAGTGAAGGTGTAGGGGCATTCGCTCATCACTTCCCCGCAGTAGCTACAATAGTTACTGCTCAGGCTAATGGAAAGGAAAATGCTATGGCAGTAGCTTGGCATGCGCCTATCTCTTCTAATCCCCCACTGTATGGTGTATCTATCTCACCTAAGAGGTTCACCTACCAGCTTATTGCGGACAGTAAGGAGTTCGGGATTAACTTCTTACCTTTTGAGGCAGCGGAGCTGGTAGCCTCGGTAGGTGGTAGCAAGGGCAGTGAGATAGATAAGTTTCAGAGGTTCAGTATTGTCAGGAATAAGCCGGTACGAACAGCGGTGCCAATTCTGGAAGCTGCCTACGCTGCCTATGAGTGCCGGTTAGTTGATGACAAGGTCTATGGTGACCACAGGTGGTTGGTAGGAGAGATTGTAGCTGTGCATTGGCTAAAGGAGGTCTTTACTCCGGACGAAGTAATAGATTGGACTAAGGTTAGCCCTATTCTCTATATAGGTAAAGACCTTTATATTACTATATCCAAGGATACAATAAAAAGTCTGGACCGCAAGGTCTACGGCACAGGTAATTAAAGGAGGACTACAGTGCTTGATGACTCTGAAATTAGGAAAGCAGTAACTTCTATCATTAAGGCTATTGGGGAAGATCCGGAAAGGGAGGGCTTGGTAGGTACTCCAAACCGCATAGCTGAAATGTATGCTGAGCTTTTTTCAGGACTTGGTGTGGACCCTAAGGAAGGGCTAACAGTCGCTTATGAGGAAGGACACCGGGAAATGGTGATTTTGAGGGACATTCCCTTCTACTCTATGTGCGAACACCACCTTTTGCCATTTTACGGCACAGTTCATATAGGCTATATCCCTGATATTAGTGGGCGTATTGTAGGTATCAGCAAGTTAGCCAGGGTAGTAGAAATCTTTGCTAGACGCCCCCAGATTCAGGAGAGAATGACCGGTCAGATTGCTGATGCCATTATGGAGGGGCTTAAACCATCCGGGGTGGTAGTAGTTACTCAAGCTGAGCACCTGTGTATGATTATGCGCGGCGTTAAAAAACCAGGAAGCGCTATCGTTACCTCAGCGCTTAGGGGTTCTTTCCACAGCCATCCGCAAAGTAGAGCTGAATTTTTCTCCCTGCTACAGGGTAAATAGACTTTATTCGCCCATAACTTGCACTATAATCTGTCTTAAGCGGGGGCGATTATCGAAATCCACCAGGACTATCTGCTGCCATGTTCCCAGGGCTAACCTTTTGTCACTGAGAGGAATTACTAATGAGGCACCCAGCAGTGAGGCGCGGCAATGAGAATATCCATTGCCATCGCCCCAGCGTCGGTCATGAGCGTAGGTGATGTCTCTAGGCACATTCCGCTCCCACAGACCCTCAAAGTCAGAAAGCAAGCCAGACTCAAATTCAATAGTAGATATTCCGGCGGTTGAACCGGCTACAAACAGGGTAACAGTTCCATTACTTACATTCGTCTCAGCTACCTGTTGTTCTACCTGATGGGTAATGTCCATAATATCGCAATGCCCCTTAGTCTCAAGACTGATTTTCTTGGTAACTACCATTTCAATATCACCTCCTTTCCTCGGTCATTGTAATCTAGTTCTTCCCAGAGGATATCGTCCAGGTCAAATATAGGTCCATCTTTACATACCTGCTTAAGTCCGTTTTTTGTCTTTACTGTGCACCCGTAACAGACTCCAAGCCCACACCCCATCCTCACCTCCAGGGAAATCTGAACCGGCTTCTTTAGGAGTTCTTGCTTATGGATAGCTATAGTGTGATACATTGAAACAGGTCCGCAGGCAAAGATTTGGTCCGCCCAGATGGCAAAATCTGGCAAGATGTCTGTTATCATACCTTTTTTGCCAGCGCTTCCATCCTCGGTAGCCACGGTAGACTCTGCCTCGGGGGGCAGGAAATACTTAGAGTAAAGCTGAGAGGCAGTTGATGCTCCTAATAGCAGCCTTACCGAGCAGCCTTGATACATACCTTCCTGAGCCAGAAAGCGTAATGGGGCAATGCCTATACCTCCGGCCACTAATAACAGGTTATGTGAGGCGGGGTGAATGAAATAGCTATTACCTAATGGTCCGAGCAGGTCTATGTTATTACCAGCTTGGCGTTGGGAGAGCCAGTATGTGCCTTTTCCGACCACGGTGAACAGGAAGGCAACTTTACTAGCCTCAACTAGGTGAATACTCAATGGGCGGCGCAATAAACATTCCTCCCCACAATAAACCATGACAAATTGCCCTGGCTTGGCTTCAGAGGCTATTTGCGGTGATTCCAGCCAGATAAGGTGAACCCCTGGCATAACTTCATCGTTAGAAATGATGGAAGCCAGGGTTTGCTTCAATCTAGCTCCTTTCTGCGATAATCTGGTAGAGGCTGGGCGCTATAAATCTGGCTCCCGTTGACAAGCGCCTCTACTGCAGCTCGAGCGGTATCAAGAGAAGTAAAGCAAGGGATACGCCTCTCAGCCGCCGCCCGACGAATTTGAAAGCCGTCTCTAAGCGGGATGTGACCCCCGGTAACGGTATTAACCACACCGTTTACTGTACCATTATTGATGATGTCAATAATATTAGGATGACCCTCACTCAATTTTTTGCTAATCATTTTCACTGAGAGCCCGACTGCCTCAATCATAGCTGCCGTGCCTTCGGTAGCATAGAGTTTATAGCCTACTTGAGAGAACTTCCTGATTATGGGTAGCGCTTCAGGCTTATCCCTGTCAGCAACGCTAAAAAGTATGGCTCCCTGAGGCAATAGCATTAATCCAGCGGCTAGAAGTGCCTTGGCTAGGGCAGCATCAAAGGTATAGTCAATCCCCATTACCTCCCCAGTAGACTTCATTTCGGGACCCAGGTAGGTATCAACCCCAAGTAGTTTTGACATAGAAAAGACTGGGGCTTTAATGCCGACCAGGGGTTGCCTTTGCCACAGTCCGGTTTCATAGCCCTGCTCCTTGAGGCTTTTGCCCAGCATAACCTTGGTAGCTACATTTACTATAGGCACACCAGTGACCTTGGAAATAAATGGAATGGTGCGGCTAGCCCTGGGGTTTACTTCCAATACATAAACAGATGATTGGTCAGTTCCAGGCATAATAACGAACTGGATATTCATTAAGCCTTTTATTTTGAGTGCCAGACCTATTCGGATAGTATAGTCAACTATTGTTTTTATCTCAGGCTCGGTCAGGTTCACCCCGGGGTAGACTGCCATAGAATCTCCGCTATGCACTCCAGCCCGTTCAATATGCTCCATTATTCCCGGAATAAGAACAGTTTCCCCATCACCAATGGCATCAACCTCTACCTCTTTTCCCTCTAGGTATTTATCAATAAGCACTGGGTGCCTTGTATCCAGTTCCATAGCCTGTCTCATGTAGCGGATTAACTCACTGGCATTGTGAACTATTTCCATAGCTCTGCCACCGAGGACATAACTAGGGCGAACCAGTACCGGGTAGCCTATGAGCTTAGCCACGTTAATGGCTTCATCTACCGAGTTTACCCCGGCGCCGGGCGGTTGGGGAACGCCTAACTCACTGAGGAAGTTCTCAAATCTACGCCTGTCCTCAGCCAGGTCAATGGCTTCGGCACTGGAACCGAGGAGAAGCATCCCGCTGCGAAATAGAGGTTCAGCCAGGTTTATGGCTGTCTGACCACCAAATTGAACTATTGAAGGTGGGGCATTGCCAGAATATTCAGGTCCACCTTCATTTTCCAGAATGTCGCGCAGGCTTTCCTCATCTAAGGCTTCAAAGTAGAGACGGTCGCTGGTGTCAAAATCAGTGGACACCGTTTCTGGATTGGAGTTCACCATAATGCTCTTATAGCCAGATTCCTGTAGTGCCCAGGCAGCGTGGACGCTAGAGTAGTCAAATTCAATGCCCTGACCAATGCGGATAGGACCACTGCCAATGACTATTGCCTTATTCCCTTCAAGTGGCTCAGCCTCATTCTCCTGCTCATAGGTACTATAGAAGTAGGGAGTCCCAGCATCAAACTCAGCAGCACAGGTATCCACCATCTTATACACCGGGCGGATATTCCAGCTATGACGCAGTTGCCTTACCTGCTCATGGAGTCTATCGGCTAGGGTTCCAACCTGCTCATCAGAGAAGCCAAGCCGTTTTGCCTGCCATAGAAGCTCTGGCGTCAGTGGCTGAGACAGGAGTCGTTTTTCCATATCTACAATATTCTGAAGCTTACCCATAAACCACAGGTCAATTTTGGTGTGTTGTGATAGCTCTTCGGCACTTATCCCCCGCCTTAAGGCAGCCATTATTGCCCATAATCTCAGGTCGTTAGGCTCTAAGGGATAAGAATCCATATTTGCTCCCAGCTCCCACTTTGGGTCTTCCCACAGTAGCGACTTCTTACCGAATTCCAGGGAGCGAATTGCCTTTTGCAGACCTGCTTCAAAGCACCTATCAATTGCCATTACCTCGCCGGTGGCTTTCATCTGGGTGCCTATAACCCTATCGCCCAAGGCAAACTTGTCAAATGGCCAGCGAGGAATCTTGACTACCAGGTAGTCCAGTGCCGGCTCAAAGGAAGCCATGGTTTTTCCCGTTACCTGATTAGGGATTTCATCAAGCCTTTTGCCCACGGCTATCTTGGCTGCCACCCGAGCAATGGGATAGCCGGTAGCCTTACTGGCTAAGGCTGAGCTACGACTGACCCTGGGATTAACCTCAATTACATAATAATTATTGCTATTGGGGTCAAGGGCAAATTGTATATTACAGCCACCCTCAACACCGAGGGTTCGTATAATCTTTAGGCTGGCTGTCCGCAACATCTGATACTCTTTATTGGTGAGGGTCTGACTAGGAGCGACCACAATGCTGTCACCGGTATGCACCCCCATCGGGTCAACATTTTCCATATTACAAACGGTAATGCAGTTATCAGCGGCATCACGCATTACCTCATACTCTATCTCTTTCCAGCCGACTACCGAGCTTTCCAGAAGCACCTGATGGATAGGGCTGGCGGTTAATCCTACGGTTACCACCTTATCCA
The DNA here is from genome assembly GCA_011170285.1 of Dehalococcoidia bacterium. Lineage (GTDB taxonomy): Bacteria > Chloroflexota > Dehalococcoidia > Dehalococcoidales > W498 > W498. The sequence continues at coordinate 28,100 of DUEE01000009.1, read as the reverse complement.
GTTCCCTCCAGGTATTGGCTATTCCGCCTCCGGTCCCACCCAGAGTATAAGCGGGACGAATTATCAGGGGCAGACCTATCTCTCTGGCTATCTTCCTGGCTTGTTTAAGACTGGTTACAGTAGCGCTCTGTGGAGTCGCCTCGCCAATATTAGCCATCAACTCCTTAAATAGCTCCCGGTCTTCGCCATTCCTTATTGTCTGTATGGGAGTTCCCAGTGACTCAACATTGTATTTGTCTAAAATACCGGCATCAGCCAGGTCTACGGCGAGGTTAAGTCCGGTCTGCCCACCGAGGGTAGGCAATAGCCCATCAGGGCGCTCACGCTCAATAATACGGGCTATCATCTCCACGGTGAGTGGTTCTATATAGACAATGTCGGCAATGCCCTCATCAGTCATTATGGTGGCAGGATTGGAGTTCACCAGCACCGAGATTACCTCCTCCTCCCTCATCGCCTTGCACGCCTGGGTGCCGGCATAATCAAACTCCGCCGCCTGCCCGATGATGATAGGGCCAGAGCCGATAATTAAGACTTTAGATGGTTTGTCTGTCAAATTTTCGCTCCTATTCAAATATTAATTTACAGACTGGGCAAGTCTTTTTTCTTTTGAGTAGTTTGCCGTATTGACCAAATTGTTCGCACACCAATTCCAAACTACTAGATAATTTCCTTGCCTTATCTTTTAGCATCTCCGCGTCTCTATACAGGTCTTGTCCTTTTAATTGCAAATCGTAATTATCCATAAGCTCAATTAAAGCCTTTTTGCATAATTCTGCCTCAGCTTCATTATTCACTTGGGCAAGTTCCCTCCCATCTAACTGTAGAAGCCAACAATTATTATCCTTAAGCGTAAAGGAGGCATGGCGGAAGTCAAAGGTGAATTCGGTTTTCTCTATTAATTCTTGAACGATTTCTGCGATTTGGTTATATGAAAATCTTAAAAAAGATACAATGCTGGGAGAAAAGAAGGGTTTCTCCAGATGTGATTTCTTAAAGTAATCTTTGACGGGAATGTGTGATCTTTTTTCAAGTAGATTTTCCAATTCCTTATTAAATGACCTATTATCATTGTTATTAAACACTATTTCTTCTCTTAACCCTGATATTTCTATTGCTTCAGTTCTAAAGTGTTCTTTGAAACAAATGAAGTCTTGGTTTAAATTGTTTATTGGCCAAGAAGTCTGGCTTGCATCAATTGAGTATTGAGCTTCTACATTTGTATATGTAAGAATGCCTTCTGAGTTTGAAATATTTGAAAGGAATTCATCTGTTGGCACAATATATCTTTTTTCCAAGTCTTCAAAATGCTTTTTTTGTGATTCGTTTTTTCGATGTCTGCTTTCTTGATAATGGGCATACCATATGTTTCCAAATAAACCCAGAATAAACGATATAAGGGCAACGATACTGCCAGCTATAATTCCAATTACAATATTATTCAACTCTACCTCACCCCCTTTATCCCCCTCTCCTTCTCCTTAAATCCCTCTCAATCTCCCTTTAATAAAGGGAGAAGTAATTTTATGTTTGGTCTTCCCCTTCAATATTTATTTCCCCCTTCGTAAAAGGGGGACTAAGGGGGATTTTATTCCATATTCTCAATTATGCTCTCAACGACCCCCTTGATATTTGTCAGCACTTCGGTGTTAGTAAATCTAAGCACTCTCAAACCAAGACTACTCAAGTAATCATTCCTTATCCTGTCATACTGAATCGTCTCACCAACAAGGTGCTGACTACCATCAACTTCAATAACCAGCTTTGCCCTGGGGTAAAAGAAGTCGACTATATAATCACCAATGGGTTTCTGCCGGTAGAACTGGTATCCCTTTAATTGTTTCATTCTTATCTTCGCCCAGAGATGCTTTTCGGCATCGGTCATATTTTTTCTGAGTTGCCTGGAAGGCTGTTTTAGATTTTCATTGTAGGGTAACATCAAATCCCTCTCTATCTCCCTTTGCTAAAGGGAGAAGCTTCCTATGTCGACCCCCTTTGTAAAGGGGGATTAAGGGGGATTTTATCATTTACCCTCCCTCACCATCTCCAGGAACTTTTCAAAGAGGTAGATGTTGTCCCAGGGACCAGGGGAGGCTTCGGAGTGATACTGGATGGAGAATATGGGTAGCTCCCGGTGGCGTAAGCCCTCCACCGTGCCATCATTTAGATTTATGTGAGTAACTTCTAGTTTACTACTTAAACTATCAGGGTCAACGGCATAGCCGTGGTTCTGAGCCGTGATATGTACTCGTCCGTCAGAGAGGTCTCGTACAGGGTGGTTAGCTCCGTGGTGTCCGAACTTTAATTTAAATGTCTTGGCACCAAATACCCTACCCAGAATAAGATGCCCCATACAGATACCCATCATCGGCTTTTTACCTATAAGTTTTTTGACTGTATCCACTATGTAGTCCAAAACCTCCGGATTACCGGGTCCTGGGGAGAGTAGTACGCCATCAGGTTCCAGGTTGAGGATTTCCTCAGCGGATGCAGTGCCAGGGACTATGGTCAGTGTGCAACCCATGCTCTTCATTATACGCAGTATGCTATATTTCAAGCCTAAGTCTAGGACCACCATTTTACACGGTGGTAAAACTGCTTGGCTCGGTTCCGGTTCCCAATCATAGGGAGCATCGGTAGTTACCTGTCTGGCAAAATCGGTTGAACCATAGTCAGGCAAGCTCTTTAGCTCTTTTATAGCCTGCTGTGGAGTTTTATCGCTGGTTATAATGCCCATCATTACGCCGGCTGAGCGAAGTTTGCGGGTAATGGCTCGGGTATCTACGCCGCTTATTCCGGGTATATCATTTTCGGCTAAATATTCGTGGATGGTCTGGTTGCTCAGGTAGTGATTGGGCTGGTGGCACTCCTCACGGATAACAAAGCCCCTTACCTGGATTCTCTTTGATTCAAAATCGTGCTCATTGATACCGTAGTTGCCGATAAGGGGATAAGTAGGAACTACAATTTGTCCGGCATAGGATGGGTCAGTTAGTATCTCTTGGTAGCCCACCATGCTAGTATTGAACACTACCTCACCATAGGCATCCGCCTCAGCACCAAAGCAGTAGCCTTCGTAAACTGAGCCATCTTCTAAAACCAGGATTGCTTTTTTAGTCATAATTTTTATTAACCCTATCCCCTTTATCCTTCACTTGTGAAGGATTTATCCCCTTCTCCTGCTATCTAATGCGTCATTGCGAGCCAAGGGCGAAGCAATCTCGTCTTTATCTTTTAGCTTGTTTTAGATTGCTTCGTCGCAGACTCTTCGCTATGCTCAGATCTTCGGCTCCTCGCAATGACATATTTTCTATCATTCCCTTTCCTGCTATCTGATGTGTTATTGTGAGCCGAAGGCGAAGCAATCTCTGACCATCTCCGCATGCGTAGCAGTACTTCGGGTTCCTCTTTATAGAATCCTTTGATAAGTAAAGAACTGTTTACCCCTCACCACCTCCAGTAACTTTTCAAATCTCTTCAAGCTTAACTAAATCATCTTTATATACTAGCTTTCCCTGTGATATGGTTGCCATTATTTTTCCTTTGAGCGTTGAGCCAGCCAATGGGGTATTCTTACCCTTAGAGGCAAAAGACTTGGTATCTACTACCCACGCCATGTCAGAGTTAAAGATAGTAACATCGGCTAAAGCTCCGATAGCTATAGTCCCCAGTTTGCCATATTTATTACCGAGAATCTTAGCCGGTTCGCAAGTTAGTTTAGCAATAAGGCTATTTAAGGTTATCTTTCCATCGTGCACCAGGCTCATAAGACTGCCTAGGGCAGTTTCAAAACCACTAATGCCAAATGGGGCTAGGGCAAACTCACACGCCTTATCAGCTTCAGTGTGAGGGGCGTGGTCAGTGGCAATAATATCAATTGTATTATCAATAAGCCCTTGAATCAGGGCTTGGATGTCCTGTTTAGTTCTCAGGGGTGGATTTACCTTGGCGTTAGCATCATAACCAATGACCTTCTCCTCGGTCAGGGTCAGGTGGTGGGGCGTAGCCTCTGCAGTAACCTTGATGCCCTTGTCCTTAGCCCGACGAACCAGGTCAACTGAGCCCTCAGTAGAAGTATGGGCAATGTGTAGCCAACCCCCTGTCAGTTGAGCCAGAGCCAGGTCACGAGCCACTATAATGTCCTCAGCGGCGTTTGGTATCCCGCGAAGCCCCAATTTATTTGATATTATACCTTCATTCATCCCTCCGCCTTCACTAAGAGCCATATCCTCGCAGTGGTCAATAATAGGCAAATCAAGAGCAAGGCTATAGTCTAACGCCTGGCGCATAAGGCGTGAATCTGCCGCTGGTGCGCCGTCATCACTAAAGGCAATGACCCCGGCTGCAGCCAGCTCTCCCATATCAGCTAACTCCTTCCCTTTTCTGCCCCTAGAGATAGAGCCTATAGGTAGAACTCGGATTATACCCTCCGTGGTTGCCACTGACTTTACATAATCTACAGTAGTTTTATTATCCAGAGGCGGATTGGTATTGGGCATACAACAGATAGTGGTAAAGCCACCCCTGGCGGCAGACTGGGTTCCGGTAGCAATGGTCTCCTTATCCTCAAAACCAGGTTGTCTAAGATGGCAGTGGAGGTCAATAAATCCGGGACAGATTATTAGTCCCTGGGCATAAAGGACAGCATACCCGGGCTGGGGTGAGGTCTTTTCTCCCTTGCCCAGCCACGAGATTTTGCCATCAGTGATAAGCAAACTGCCAGTTTCATCTATCCCCTGGCTAGAATCAATTATACGACCACCATAGATAAGTAAAGGATTAGATTTATTGTTCATCATCTTTGACTAGCATAATTGCTGGGCTGGAAACCATGAGACTGAGCCCTGCTTTCCGAATCAAACACAATCAGGTTTTCCGGTTTGATCTTCCGAACCCAGTGGCTGTCAGCCCTGTGGTATTTCTTGTTCTTCAACATCCCTTGATGCCAGTCAGAACTGGCGATATATTGGGGGTAAATCTCGTGTTCGCAATAGACACATCTCAGCGTCAAGGGATGGTTAGTTACTATCTGAAACTCAAGCTTTATATACCTTGTTTCAGTTTCTTGCACTGACACGCAACTTGGATTAGGGCAGCTTACTCCGAAATCTCGTCTATAGAAGGGATAGGCTCTTTTCTGAGCAGGAGAGACTTCCTTCTCAGTAATATCAACTTCCTTAGCCCCCAGTAACAGGGCTATGAGCGCCATCCTAACTGGCACCCCACGAGCCGCCTGCTTGAAGTACATACTCCTCGGGTCAGCATCCACTTCATAGGCAAGCTCGTCAATACGAGGCAGTGGGTGCATAACCAGTGTTCTCTTGAACTCTTTTCCTTTGAGAAGTTTTTTATCTACCACTGGATAATCCCTTTTCAATTCTTGACCTTCGGCGGTAGCGGTAAGCCTTTCCTGCTGAAGCCTGGTAACATAAAGGGCATCATACTCCTTAACTAAGTCGATTGGAATACTGATATCAGGTATTAGTGCCAGTTGATGGGCACGGCTTGGCGTTATATATATGGCATCCAAGCTAGCATCCCCTGCCCAATCCTGACTTCCAACCAGTAATGGCAAGTTATCAGCCGGGATTTTTTCTACATCAGCTCCGTATTCTGTAATTAGTTTCTGCTTGACATTCTCAGGCATGTCAAGCCCTGGTCCCGGCCAGAGGAATGTAGTTGCTCCGAGCCTAGTTAGAGCATAAATTAGAGAATGTATTGTCCGCCCGTATTTCAAATCTCCGCACAGTGCAATCTTCAGACCTCTGATAGTTTGTCTTTCCTTCTTCAAGGTGTAAAGGTCGCATAGGGTCTGGGTTGGATGCTCATGGCTCCCGTCGCCAGCATTTATTACCGGGACGCCGGCATAATTGGCAACTACCTTAGCTACTCCCTCCCACGGGTGCCTTATGACGATGATATCGGCGTAACTCCCAACCACCCTCGCCATATCGGCAATGCTTTCACCTTTAGCTAGAGAGGTTGCATTTACATCAATAGTGCTTATGACACTGCCCCCAAGCCTATGCATCGCTGTCTCAAACGAAAGCCGTGTTCTGGTGCTGGGCTCAAAAAATAGGCTGGCCATAATCTTGCCCTGGCATACATTGGACTGCCTATTCATTGAGTCCGACATCTGATCGGCTAAGGGAAAAACTGCCTCAACTTCCTTATTAGATAAATCGTCTATTGTCACCAGACTTCTATTTGCCAAACTCATAATAGCTTCTCAATCTTTTGCGTCGTAGCTGTCTCCAGGCTAAGTTCAATAATTGCCACTTCGTCAATACCATCGGTTTCTATCAATTTGACCTGTATTTCCTCGTATCTAGAGCTTGGTATATTCTTGCCCACATAGTCAGCCCGAATCGGTAACTCTCGGTGTCCACGGTCTATAAGCACCGCTAGTTGGATTGACTGAGGTCGTCCCAGGTCAATAATGGCATCCATAGCGGCACGGGTGCTGCGCCCAGTGTATAAGACATCATCAACTAACACTATGGATTTGCCATTAATATCACTAGGAATTTGGGTCCGGTTGAGGAGAGGTCTCGGATTCTGCGAGGAAAGATCATCACGATACGGGCTGATGTCCAAAGCACCAACCTCTATTTTAAATTGATGAAAGTCTTCAATATTATCAGCTAATCGTTTGGCTAGGGGCGCCCCACGGGTGCGCATACCAACTAATATTAGGTCTTCAATAGCTTTATTTCGCTCTATAATTTCGTGGGTCATGCGAGCCAGAGTTCGTCTGATATCCTCTGGGGTCATTATCACTTTTTTAGACATAAAAATACCTCTTGCCTTAGCTGACAAGAGGTATTTAACTACTGGCTTCCTCTATTTTCCCCTTGCCAGCCTCTCTGAACTAGCTTAAAGGTTCAAATATTATCCTCTTTCTAATTTGTTATTTTACATTATAACACTTTTACTTGATTATTTCAAAATTCTCAAGGTGCATCTACAGACTTAGTTGTCATTGCGGGGAATGTCATTGCAAATGTAATGAAGCAACCTAAAGTGCCAAATCAATCTTGAAGAAAGGGAGAGTTTATTGCTTGAGATTGCCACGCTCGGCAGAGTCCTTCCCAGAAGGACAGAGTCGCAGTCTGGTGACCTTCGGCTCGCAATGTGGCTAAGGCTTTGAAAACTACCATAAATGAAATCTTCATCTTTGATGGTGATTAGTACTGAAAGCAGAAACAAAATACCAGAAAGGCTAATGGTTGAGGAGTTGGGACCATTTGTCGGAAAACATTGTAAAACCAGCCATTTCGGGGTAGATAATCAACCTCATTGCCTTAGTTATATTCACTATGATATAGTTTCAATAATGGAAGTTAAGATTGAGTTCATTGCCGAGGGTAGTATTACCTCACCTCAGGGGTTTCAGGCAGGGGCTACCTATGCCGGAATAAAGAAAGAAGCTATAAACGGATTAGACCTTGGTATCCTCTTTTCTGAAGTACCATGTAAGGCTGCGGCTCTATTTACCACCAATAGTATTAAGGCAGCCCCAATTCTTCTATGTCAGCAGCGGTTGCAGGCAGGAAGAACGGTAGCCATAGTGGTAAATAGTGGGTGCGCCAATACCTTTACAGGGGAGGGAGGTGTTAGCGATGCCGCTGAGATGGCAGATTTAGCAGCTAGGAAAATGGGGCTCTCAGCCGAGGATGTTCTGGTAGCTAGCAGTGGGGTGATTGGTCAACCTTTACCGATGAAGCTGATAAGAGCCAGTATAGAACAGATTGGTCTTTCCCAAGAGGGAGGTCATGACATAGCAAAGGCAATAATGACCACTGATACCGTTCCCAAAGAAGCGGCAGTTGTGGTTAGGATTGGTGATAGTGGATTTAACATAGGTGGGATAGCTAAAGGCTCGGGAATGATTCACCCTAATTTGGCTACTTTGCTTTGTTTTTTAACTACTGATGCTGCCGTAAATATAGATTTCCTAAGACAGGCATTACGAAAGGCAGTGGGTATTTCTCTTAATATGGTTTCAATTGATGGCGATACCAGCCCCAATGATATAGTGCTTATAATGGCTAATGGGCTGGCTGAAAATGAAGTTATCAGTCAAGATTCAGACCAGGCCAGTTCCTTTCAGGATGCTCTTAACCAGGTCTGTATCTACTTGGCTAAATGTATTGCCAGTGACGGCGAGGGGGCGAGCAAGCTTATGGAGGTTACTGTTAGTGGAGCGCCCAGTGTGGCTGAGGCGAGGCTAGCTGCCCGGGCAGTAGTAGGTTCACCACTGGTGAAGGCAGCAGTGCATGGTAGTGACCCTAATTGGGGGCGGATTGTGGCAGCGGTGGGACGGAGTGGGGTGGAAGTGGTAGAATCAAAAATTGACCTTTATATAGATAATACCTGCCTGGTAAAGAACGGTTACCAATTGCCTTTTGACAGGGATAAGGTAGTAGCGGTATTGCGTAGCAGCGAGGTGCCGATAACTGTACAGCTTAACCTGGGCACGGCTACTGCCACTGCGTGGGGTTGTGACCTATCTGAGGAATACGTGACTATTAACAGTCAATACACAACCTGAGAGGTTGTCTAATCGGAGGCAACGATTAAATTGGATAAAGTTATTGTGGTTAAGCTTGGTGGGGCTACCCTTGGCAGCCATGATACTACTATTGAGGACATAGTTGAGCTCCATAAGCAGGGGAGAACCCTGATCATAGTTCATGGTGGAGCTAAGGTAGTAACTGAATGGCTTTCACGCCAAGGGATTTCCAGTAGGATTATTGATGGTGAACGGGTAACTGACCAGGCAAGGCTAGAGATGGTAACCGCTGTTCTAGGTGGCTTGGTCAACAAGGAAATTGTAGCTTTAATCAACAACTTGGGTGGACGGGCAGTGGGTATTAGTGGTGTGGATGGAGGTCTTATTCAAGGCAAGATTAAGAACCAAGAGATGGGATATATGGGTACGGTAGTGAAGGTAGATTCTACTTTGTTAGAGGCTCTATTGCAGTCAGACTATATTCCGGTGGTAGCTCCAGTAAGCCTAAACTCATTTAATAGACCAGACGAAGCTCCACCGATACTTAATATTAACGGTGACCCTGTGGCTGGTGAAATTGCTGCCGCTATTGGTGCCGAAAGGCTTATCTTTCTAACCGATGTGGTTGGTATCTGTGACCAATCAGGAAAATTGCTGTCTCATTTGTCACCTATTGAAGCCGAAGCCTTAATGGCTTCAGGAGTGGCCTCAGGGGGGATGATTCCTAAGATTAGAGCCTGCTTAAGGGCTATATCTGCTAATTCAATTACACGCATTATAGATGGGACACAGCCCCATACATTGCTCAGGGAGATTGAGGAGAGCACTGGCGGCACAACAATACAGCGTTTATCAGGGGTAGATTGAGGGGGCGAAGCCCCTTCTGATAAAGTTAATAGATTATTTGGTGACCTATCCCCCTGACCCCCTTCCCTTATTAAGGGAAGGGGAAGTGTAAGTAAGAGAGGATATGGCTTGGAAGGGGAGCCAAGGGAAGGAAGAACAAGAATGTTGGTGTTCTTGTTTAAGACGATGAGAGTATGGAAATACGAAAGGTTATACAGTTAATCGAAGAGAGTTTGACAAAGAATTTTACTGATGCCGAGATAGTTAGAGCTCCGTCTGGAGAAAGAGAGCTGTTCGGAGAACGAGGGTGAGTAAGTGGCAGGAGCTTGAGCACCAATACTTTATGAACACCTTTGAGCGCTTACCGGTAACCTTGGTCAGGGGGCAGGGGGCACGGGTATGGGATGAAGATGGTCGGGAGTATCTGGACTTTGTTGGTGGCTGGGCGGTCAATACTTTGGGGCATTGCCACCCGGTAGTTGTTGAAGCAGTAGCAGAGCAGGTACATACCCTTATTCAGGCTTCAAATCAGTTCTATACTGTCCCTCAGATTCGTTTGGCTGAGCTCTTAGTGCAGAATAGTTGCCTAGATAAGGTCTTTTTTTGCAACAGTGGGGCTGAGGCTAATGACGGAGCGGTGAAGCTAGCCAGGCGTTATGGGAAACTCAATCTGGATGGAGCCTATGAGATTATTACTACGATGGGTTCCTTTCATGGTCGCACTCTGGCTATGGTGGCAGCTACCGGTCAATCTAAATTCCAGCAGCCATATATTCCCTTGCCCAATGGTTTTGTAAATGTGGAGTATAATAATATTGAAGCTATAAAGGCGGCTACCACTAGTCGAACCTGTGCCGTGATGTTAGAGTTAGTGCAAGGAGAGGGAGGGGTCAACCTGCCTGATGATAGCTATTTGACCACGGTCCGGGAGTGGTGCGATCGAATGGGTATTCCACTGATTTTAGATGAAATTCAAACCGGGCTTGGGCGAACAGGTACCCTTTTTGCTTACCAACAGCTTGGTATCGAACCTGATATAATGACACTGGCTAAGGGTTTAGCCAGCGGCGTACCACTTGGGGCTATTCTAGCCAAGGATAAAGCCTCTGTTTTTACTCCGGGAGAGCATGGCTCTACCTTCGGTGGTAATCCTTTAGCCTGTGCTGCTGGTTATGCTACTTTAAAATATATTCTTGACCAAAATATTGCTAGTAATGCCAAGAGAGTGGGACAGTATCTTACTAATGGGCTGGAAAGCTTGAGACAGAAATTCCAGTTTATCACTGATGTTCGGGGGCGTGGACTGTTAGTAGCTCTGGAGTTTAGCAGTGACATTGCTCAATCGGTGCTAATGGCTTGCCTTGATAGAGGTTTACTGGTTAACCGATTGAAGCCCAATGCCTTGCGTTTTATGCCTCCCCTTATTATCGGTAATGGGGAGGTTGACGAGGCCCTAGACATCTTAAACGCAGTATTATCTAGCATCACCAACTGATAATAAGTTCTTAGTTTAAGGGAGGTTCACAGTGTCAGATAAAGTAATATTGGCTTACAGCGGTGGCTTGGATACATCAGTAGCCATCAAGTGGCTCAAAGAAAAATATAATCTGGATGTTATTACGCTTACCATTGATGTTGGGAATGAGCGTGACTTCTCGGCTATTCGGGAAAAGGCACTTAAAGCCGGTGCGTTGAAGGCATTAGTGGCGGATGCTAAGGAGTTATTTGTAAACCATTTTATTTTTCCAGCACTACAGGCAGATGCTATCTATGAGGAACTATACCCATTAGCTACTGCCTTATCTCGTCCGTTAATGGCTAAGCTATTAGTAGATGCAGCCCTTGAAGCAGGGGCTTCAGTGGTGGCTCATGGTTGCACCGGCAAGGGAAATGACCAGGTGCGGTTTGAGGTAAGCATTAGCGCCCTGTCACCCGGTCTCAAAATTATAGCTCCGGCTCGAGAGTGGGGTATGACCCGTGAACAAACCATTAACTATGCTCAGCGCTATGGCATTCCGGTGCCTATTACTGTCGCCAGTCCCTATTCCATTGATGAAAACCTATGGGGGAGGAGTATTGAGTGTGGGGTTCTTGAAGACCCGTGGGTTGAATCCCCCGAAGAAGTATTTACCTGGACAAGGTCGCCTAGTCAGGCTCCCGATATACCAGACTATGTTGAGATTGGCTTTGACAAAGGAATTCCGGTTGCCATTGATGGGCAGGAATTAGATGGCGTTAGCTTGATTCAACGACTAAATGAATTAGCCGGCAGGCATGGGGTAGGTAGGGTTGACCATTTGGAGAACAGACTGGTGGGGATAAAGTCAAGGGAAATTTACGAGGCGCCAGCAGCATTAGTTCTACTCCAGGCGCACCGGGCTCTGGAGGCGATGACCTTAGCCAAAGACCAACTACGGTTTAAGCAGAGGGTAGCCCAGGAATATGCCGACCTTATCTATAACGGTCTGTGGTTCACCTCACTCCATCAAGATTTGACTGCCTATGTTAAGAGCTCACAGCGTTCTGTTACTGGAGCCGTGCGATTGAAGCTATTTAAGGGAAGCTCAAATGTTGTCGGGCGGAAATCACCTAACTCACTGTATAGCTATGGTCTGGCTACCTATGATAAGGGCGATGAGTTTGACCAGAGTGCCTCCCCCGGCTTTATTCATATCTGGGGATTACCGGTCAGAACCCAGGCACAGGTGCAGGGTATTAGTACCTTGGAGATAAAGAAATAAGGAAGATACTAAATGAGCCATATTCGTGGTCGTTTCCATAAGGATGCCGATAAATTGGTAACCGAATATACCGCCTCTATCCCCTTTGATTGGCGGTTATATCCTTATGATATTGCTGGCAGTATTGCCCACGCCAGGATGCTGGCAAAGCAGGGCATAATCCAAGCAGAAGAGGCGGAGATTATTATTAGTGGACTTGCCTCTATTATACAGGAAATAGAGCAGGGTAAATTTCAGTTCAAGCCTGAGTTGGAAGATATACATATGCATATTGAGGCCCGGTTACTGGACAAGGTAGGTGAGGTAGGTGGTAAACTCCATACGGCTCGTTCTAGAAATGACCAGGTGGCTCTGGATTTGCGTCTTTTGGCTAAGGAAGCAATCTCTAATACCTTGGTCAAGCTAAAAGCATTCCAGCAGGCTTTAATTAACCTGGCTGAAATAAATAAGGGTGTAATTATGCCAGGATATACCCATTTGCAGCCAGCACAACCGGTGCTTCTGGCTCATCACCTATTAGCCCATTTTGAAATGCTCCAGAGGGATGCTGACAGGTTTAGTGATTGCCTCAAGAGAACCGATGTCATGCCCTTAGGTAGCGGGGCTATAGCTGGCGTAGCCTACAATATTGACCGGGAGTTCTTAGCCCGCCAATTAGGCTTTAGCCAGATAAGTCAGAATAGCATTGATGCTGTCTCTGATAGAGATTTTGTAGTGGAATATGAAGCAGCAGCTAGCCTGTGTATGATGCACCTCTCCCGACTGGCTGAGGAGATTATCCTGTGGACTTCAGCCGAGTTCGATTTTATTGAGCTTGATGAGGCGTATGCCACTAGCTCAAGCATTATGCCCCAAAAGAAGAATCCTGATGTCGCCGAACTGGTTCGGGGTAAGGCAGGACGGGTCTATGGCAAGCTTATAGCACTACTGGTCACTATGAAAGGTCTCCCCTTGTCCTATAATAGAGATATGCAGGAGGATAAGGAGGGTTTATTTGATACCATAGATACATTGCTATCTACCCTGGAAGTATTTAGCGGCATGTTTGAAACCATCAAAGTTAAAACTGTAAATACGGAGAAGGCGGTTAGGCGAGGCTACATTCTAGCCACTGATCTGGCTGACTATTTAGTCAAAAAGGGAGAATCATTCCGTACCGCCTATGATATAGTGGCTAGGTTGGTAAACTACGCTATGGAGAAGGGCAAATCATTTAGTGAGCTTAGCCTTACTAAATATAAGGATTTTTGTCCCTTATTTAGCGAAGATGTTTACTCAATTACAATAGAGTCATCTCTGGCGGCTAGGGATATTATCGGCGGCACCGCCCCGAAACAAGTAGAGCAGGCGATAGCCACTGCCAAAAAAATAATTGGAGATTTCAGTCTTGGGAAGTAGCCAAAAAATTAAGCTTGCCCCCTCTATTCTATCTGCCGATTTTGGTCGTCTTGGTGAGCAGGTAGCTGAGGCGACTAAGGCTGGCGCTGACTATATCCACATAGATGTCATGGACGGGCATTTTGTGCCTCAAATAACCGTCGGTGCTCTTGTAGTAACCGCTATCCGTAAATGGACTAAACTGCCGCTGGATGTCCACCTTATGATTGAGGAACCGGAACAGCAAATCAGCCAATTTATTGATGCCGGAGCCGATATTATCACTTGTCATATAGAAGCCTGTCCTGATATACACCGAGTAGTGCACAGAGCTAAGAAAGCTGGGATAAAGGCTGGGGTTGCTCTCAATCCGGGCACACCTATAGACACGCTCGCGGAGGTTCTTCCCTACCTTGATTTAGTCCTAGTATTGACGGTCAATCCCGGTTTTGGAGGACAGACCTTTATTGAGGCTATGCTAGATAAGGTAGCCCATTTGCGGGCAGAGTTGGACAGAAAAAACTTGGCCACTGAGCTTGCAGTGGATGGTGGCATCAATGCTAATGTTGCCCCCAGAGTAGTAAGAGCCGGAGCCAGAGTATTAGCAGCCGGGTCAGCCGTGTTTAATTCAGAACAAACTATAAGTGAAGCCCTGGGAAAGATAAGGTCTAGCTTGGAGGTAGCTTTTTAGCCACTTTATGTTGATTGCGCAGGCATCTGGTACATAGGTTGAGCCGTTTAGGCTGACCATCTATGATGATGGTAACTGGGTGAATATTGGGCATCCAGCGACGATTGGTGTGACGCTTAGAGTGACTCACATTATGCCCATGTTGAGGTGACTTACTGCATAAATCGCACTTCAATACTTCCTCTCCTTTGACTAATAAATAGCTTTGTTTTAAAATAGTTGCTTAATATTAGCACGGATAAATCTGTTTGGCAAGGAGGAGGTGGAATGAAACAAATTGAATCTATCACGGGGCAAGAGCTAAGGGATATGTTTGCTACCGCTACTACCTGGTTAGAGAAGAGTGTGCCTGATATTGATGCCCTGAATGTTTTCCCTGTACCTGATGGCGATTGCGGGACTAATATGTTGCTTACTATGCGTTCCACAGTTGAGGAGGCATACCAGGCTCCTGACCGTAGTGCTTCGGCAGTGGCTCTAGCTATGGCAAAAGGAGCACTTATGGGGGCTCGGGGTAATAGCGGGGTAATCCTGTCACAGATTTGGCGTGGTCTAGCCCAAGGTTTGGTAAAAAAGGAATCGTTTACTGGCAGTGACCTAGCTGATGCCTTGCTCCAGGGATCCACGATGGCTTATAAGGGGTTAAGCAACCCCGTAGAGGGAACCATTCTTACTGTGGTTAGAGAAGCGGCATCGGCTGCTCAGGAGCAAGCCTCCAGCGGCAACGGCGACCTGATATCGGTTATGGAGGCGATAGTTAATGCCGCTAATGAGTCGGTAGCTAATACACCTAGCCTTCTGCCGGTGTTGAGGGAGGCGGGAGTGGTGGATGCTGGTGGGCAAGGTCTATATACCATTCTGGAGGGTGCACTCCGTTACCTTAGGGGTGAGGCAGAGCAGATGCAGTTCCGCAAACCACAAATGATAGCCAGTAATATACCTCTGGTTACTAGGTTGCCCCATGTAGTGACAGATGAGGAGGTACCCTATGGATATTGCACTAATTTTGTGATTAGGGGGGCGGGACTTAACCCAGATAAGCTCAGAACAAAGCTAGGGAAGAAAGGGCAATCTTTAATCGTCGCCGGTGATGAATCTACAATTAGGGTTCATATCCACACCTATGACCCGGGCAGTGTTATCCATTATGTTGCTTCCCTGGGCACTCTGCATGAGATAAATATAGTTAACATGGACGAGCAATATCAGGACTTCTTAAAGATGCAGAAGGAGAGAATGCCAGCGGTTGATATTGCTGTAGTGGCTGTTATTTCAGGTGATGGGCTTAGTGATATTTATACCAGCCTAGGGGCAGCGGTTATTGTCCCTGGTGGACAGACAATGAACCCCAGCACTAAGGAACTGCTTCAGGCTGTAGAGTCAGTGGTTTCAGACAAGGTTATTATTTTACCTAATAACAAAAATGTAGTGCTTTCCGCTGAGCAAGTTCAGTCTCTAACCACGAAAATTGTTAAGGTGGTGCCTACGGAAACAACCCCACAGGGTGTGGCTGCCCTTTTAGCCTTTGACTATGAGGCTGACCTGGAGACAAACGCCCAGCTTATGACAGAGGCAAAATCAGCAATTAAGTCTATTGAAATTACCCGAGCTGTGCGCTCAACTCAGCTTAATGGTCTGACCATTAAGAAAAACCAAGCTATCGGTCTTCTAGATGGAGATTTGCTAGCGGTAGGTAATAATACTACTGATGTCCTTAATAAGATGCTGGCTAAGCTAGATTTAAACAAAGCTGAAATAATTACCATCTATTATGGAGCGGACACTGATCTAGCTGAGGCGGAACAGGTCAGCGCCAGTATTCGTGAGCAGTACTCTCAGCTTCAGGTTGATGTAGTTCGGGGAGGGCAGCCTCACTATAACTACATTGTTTCCATAGAATAGTAAGCATATAGGAGGTTAGGCAATGACAGTCCAAATAGTAACCGATAGCCTGTCTGATATTACCGATGATATAGCCGAAGGGCTAGGAATTACTGTTGTGCCTCTAACTGTCTCTTTTGGTAAGGAATCCTTTCTTGACCGGATTACTATGTCCACGGATGAATTCTATCACAGGTTGGTTCACGACCCTATCTGGCCGACTACCACGCAGCCCCCTCCCGGTGCTTTCGTTGATGTCTATAACAAGCTAGCTGAGGAAACCGATGAAATTCTAGTCATTACTCTATCCACCAAGCTCAGTGGCACCTATCAGTCAGCGCTTGCCGCCAAGAGTATGGTGGATGAGAAATGCCGTATTGAAGTGATTGACTCGCTAACGGTAGCAATGGGTCTGGGGCTTATAGTTATTGCTGCTGCCAAGGCAGTCCAGGCTGGAGCAAACTTAGATGAGGTTACTGATTTAGTGCGTAGGGCCATACCTCGGTCGCACCTTTTTGCGTTTTTTGACACCCTCAAATATCTAGCCAAGGGGGGGCGTATCGGCAAGGCACAGGGGCTGCTGGGTGCAATGTTATCAATAAAGCCAATTCTTACTGTGAAAGATGGCGAAATGTCTCCTTTAACCAGGGTTCGCTCCAGAGCGGCAGGTATGGATTATCTATACAATTCTGTAGCTGGCTTCCCGAACATTGAGGGGCTGGCAGTGGAGCACTCTACTACCCCTGATGATGCCGACAAGCTGATTGAGCGCTTCGGCTCGTTATTCCCCAAAGAGCGTATCTACAGTTCAACAATTAGCCCGGTGGTGGGAACATACGCCGGACCTAGTGCCATGGCGGTATCCGTTCTAGAGGCATAAACAAGTAGTCAATGACTGTTAAAATAGTTACTGATAGTGTCGCTGACCTACCACTTGAAATAGCCAGCGAGCTAGGGATTACAGTAATTCCGCTAAATGTTCGCTTTGGAACTGAGGTCTATCGGGATGGCGTTGACCTGACCACCGAGCAGTTCTACGAAAAGCTGAAGTACAGCAAAACTCTACCCGTCACTTCAGTGCCGTCTCCTGGAAGCTTCGCTGAGGCATATGACAAGCTGGCTAAGGAGACGGATGAAATTCTTGCCATCGTTGTTAGTGCCAAGCTCAGCGGTACTTATGAGGTGGCGTTACAAAGTATAGGGTTAATGGAGCGGAAATGCCGGGTAGAGGTTATTGATTCACAATGGGCGGTTATGGCGGAGGGATTCATAGTTATGAAGGCGGCTAAGGCAGCTCAAACTGGGGCTAGCCTTGATGAGGTGGTAGATATAGCACGAAAAACTATTCCTTCCGTGGATTTCCGCGCAGCCTTTGATACTCTGGAATACCTCAAAAGGGGTGGGCGCATTGGCGCTGCCCAGGCCCTTCTGGGCTCAATACTTAAAATAAATCCCCTTATCACCTTAAAAGATGGTGTGGTTGAGCCTGCGGGCAGAACGCGTTCTCGGGCTAAGGCAATAGACCACTTGTATAGCTTCGTTATGAGCTTTGCCCACATTGAAGAGATGGCGATAGAGGATGCTGCCTGTCCTGATGATGCCGAGCTATTAGTTGAGCGCCTTAGTTCTAAATTTCCCAAAGAGCGTATCTACCGATCGAAGACAACCCCGGTAATTGGTACGCATACAGGCCCTGGTCTCTTGCTAGTAGCTGTGTTTGGGGACAGATAATGGATATCCGCTGAGGCAAATGGAGGCGGAAACTTGTCAATGAATTTGTCAATGAATGCTGAGCCTCTGCGTAAGATTCTCGAGCTAGAATGTAAAAAGGGTTATGTGGACTCGGCGGTAATCGGTGGTTTGGATACATTCCTCCGCAATTGGGCTGGTCAAGCTATAGAATCAATAACTAACTCTCAACTCCTAAGTCGTTTTCATAAACTCCACCTTGTTAATTCCAATTATGCCTCTTTGACTAAGCAGCAGCGTAAAGAATGGGTAAATAATGTACTTCACTTTTTAGCTGCTACAGGGTGCGGGGAAGAGGAAAAAGGTGGAGTAAAGCCAACCCCACTAGTTGATAGGCTTTCCCCTGGACCAAGACGACCCAGTGTAGTAGCTAAACAATCCATTGATTCACCCATTACTATTATTAAGGGCATTAGCTCAAGCCTGGCGGCCAAGTTTAACAAGATGGGGGTAAAGACCGTTCGGGATTTACTCTATTTCTTCCCACACCGTCACCTTGACTACAGCCAGAGGAAATCTATTTCGCAGCTTATTGAGGGGGAGGAGCAGACCATTATTGTCAATGTGTGGCAATCTCAGGAGATTATACTGGGTGACAGGCGCAGTACTGAGGCTATTGTGGGCGATGAGACAGGTAATGTCAGGATAGTATGGTTTAATCAACCCTACTTGGCTAAAAAGCTAGCTACTAATACCAGGATAGTTGTCAGTGGCAGGGTAGGCTTGTTTAAGGGGCGACATGTGTTTGAGTCTCCAGAGTGGGAGCTGGTGGATGATAAAGAGTTAATTCATACCGGGCGTCTGGTTCCTATTTACCCTCTCACTCAGGGATTACGCCCTCGCCAGGTGAGAAAATTAATGAAAGGTGTTATGGACCAATGGGCATGGCAGGTGGCAGATTTTTTACCCCCAGAGGTGAGGGGGCAGTGTAACCTATTGGAGCTACCTGAGGCAATAACTCAGGCTCACTATCCAGAAGATGAAGCACTGAAGGACAAGGCAAGGGTTCGCCTGGCTTTTGATGAGCTTTTCCTTCTCCAGTTGGGCGTGCTGAGTAAGAAGCGCCACTGGCAGAAGAGTCAGCCGGGTAACCCTTTTAGTGCCGAGACACCGGTGCTAGATGCTTTTGTAAGGTCTCTACCCTTTGAGCTAACTGCGGCTCAACACAGGGTTCTCGGGGAGCTGCTGGCTGATTTACAGCAACCAAGACCAATGTCTCGATTATTGCAAGGGGAGGTAGGCAGTGGCAAAACGGTGGTAGCTACCGCAGCCCTGCTGGTGGCGGCTGCCAATGGCTATCAGGGGGCATTTATGGCGCCTACTGAGATTCTGGCTGAGCAGCATTTTTCGGCTATTTGTGAGCTTCTGTCTAGAGTGGGACATCGAGAGGAAGCAGAGAGCTACCTTTCTAGCTATTCCAGGCTTTTATCACACTATCTTACTGTGGCACTACTTATTGGTGACATTAGTCAGGTCAGGAAGCAGGAACTACAGCAGCGTATCTCGGACGGAGATATTGATATTGTTATCGGCACCCACGCTCTTGTTCAAAAGGGAGTGGAGTTTCGCCGATTAGGGTTAGCTGTGGTTGATGAGCAGCAGCGATTTGGAGTTACCCAGCGCTCAGCACTGCGACAAAAAGGGTTTAATCCCCATGTATTGGTAATGACGGCTACACCTATTCCACGAACTCTAGCCTTAACCTTGTATGGCGACCTTGACCTGTCAGTTATAGACCAGCTTCCTCCAGGGAGACAGGTAATAAAGACGAAATGGCTCAAACCTGGGCAAAGGGATAGCGCCTATACCTTTTTACGTCGCCAGGTAGCTAGCGGTAGTCAATCCTTTATTATCTGTCCTTTGATTGAGGAGTCAGAGAGTATTCAGGCTAAGGCGGCAATAGCTGAATACCAGCGTCTAGCCGAGGAAGTATTCCCTGACCTCAGATTGGGCTTGCTTCATGGACGCATGTCGGCGGCGGATAAGGATAAGGTGATGCATCATTTTCGGGCTGGTAAGCTGGATATTCTGGTTTCAACCCCAGTGGTGGAGGTTGGCATAGATGTGCCTAATGCTACTGTAATGCTGGTGGAGAGCGCCGACCGTTTTGGTCTGTCGCAATTACACCAGTTCCGCGGTAGAGTAGGGCGAGGACAGGAGCAAAGCTACTGCATGCTGTTAGCCCAGAACCCTTCAGAGGTAGGCAGACAGCGTTTGGATATAATAGAGAAGATTCAGGATGGCTTTCAATTGGCTGAAGAGGACTTGAGATTGCGAGGTCCGGGGGAATTCTTTGGCACCCGCCAGAGTGGCTTACCTGACCTTCGCATGGCTAAGCTTTCTGATATAGCTCTATTGGAGCTAGCTCGGAGTGAGGCGATAAAACTCTTTGAAATAGACCCCGGGTTGGGCAAACCCGAACATAAACTCCTGTCCATAGAGCTGGCGCGGGTGTGGCCCGAAGCCGGCGAATGGAGCTAGATATCCCGTAATTAGGGCTTGCTCATAGAGGCAAGATAGAAATGCTCAAAGTTAGCATAGACTCTAATATGATTATTAACGAGAAAACACTTGGGCTGCTAGCCCAGATTAAGCAACTCGCTGAGAAAGGTCTGATTGACATTTCTGTCACTACAAGAGTAATAGCTGACAAAGATCAAGACCCAGACGAGGCACGGAAGTCCAAACATCTAAAGGAGTTTGACAGTTATATAAAAGTGGGGACTATAGCGCGAACCAACTTGACGTGGACGAATACCGGCGACTTTACAGTGGATGATGAGGGTGTGCAGGTAAGCCAGCAGATAGAAAAAGTTATTTTTGGCAAGATAAGTGCGAATGACAAGAGGGCTCACAACAAGTGGGCTGATGTAGATCACTTAGTGGGTCATTACTTTGCTGAGCGAGATGTTTTCGTAACGCAAGAGAATAGAATGTGGAAAAAGCGAAATGTATTGAGGGAGCAGCTAGGAATAATTGTAGAGAGACCGCAAGAATTTCTTAGCCGATTCCCAGGCGTGTGAATAAACCACACCTCAATATAAGTTGCGATTTCCCACGCTGTGCATAGTCAAGAACGCCTGAGTTATCCCTTTTAAACTAGCATTGTGCTATAATTGGGTCAACGGGGAGGGAAGGATTACGTTGAGGAAGTTTCGGGTAATTCTTGAGCCTAACGAGTTAGGCGGATATACGGTAATGGTTCCGTTATTGCCTGGATGCATCAGTGAAGGCGATACCAAAGCCGAAGCCTTAATCAACATTAAGGAAGCTATAGAACTTTATATAGAAAGTCTTCAAGCTGATGGTGAGCCAATTCCTAGTGAAGAAGCAGTTGAGGAGGCTATAGTAGAGGTTGCATCGTGAGGCTGCCGCGCATCAGCGGCAAACAAACTGTGGAAGCACTCCTGTGAGCCGGTTTCACAGTTCATCGTATTAGAGGAAGCCACTATATTCTTAAGCATCACCAAATAGGTCGTAGGGTAACAATCCCTTATTAGCGGCGAGAGCTTGCTTTGAAGACCTTACACTCCATATTAAAGCAGGCAGCAATAAGTACCGACGAATTTTCTAAGCTGGTATAAAGTATCAGGTTACCCTCCTTGACTGGCATTGTGCTATAATTTGAGCGTATAGGAGTTTTAAACCAGAGCAGTGATAGTCAAGCAAAAGCTTATAGAGCTACTGACACAGGCAGCAAGTGAGGCACAGCAATTGGGGAAGCTACCCGCTATTGCCTTACCTGAGGTTACTGTAGAGCGACCCCAGAATCCTGAGCATGGAGATTATGCCTCAAGCTTTCCCTTGAAATTGGCTCGGGCAGTCGGAGTGAGCCCCCTGACTATTGCCGATGATATAGTAGGGCTTATGGCTCCCTGCCCTGAGATTGCTACTATTGCTGTGGCAACACCGGGATTTATTAATTTCACCCTTAAGAGCGAATGGTTGACCAGACAGGTAGATTCTATCCTAGCCGCTGGTAATTCTTATGGCAATGTTGACCTGGGGCAGGGCAGCCGAGTCCAGATAGAATTCGTTAGTGTAAATCCTACCGGACCGCTTCATGTAGGGCATGGTCGTGGTGCTATTCTGGGTAGCACCTTAGCCAATGTCCTAGCTGCTGATGGCTATAAAGTGGAGAAGGAGTATTACATTAATGATGCTGGCAACCAGGTAGATGCTTTTTATCGCTCGCTCTATGCTCGTTATCAACAGTGTTTGGGTATTGATGCTGAGATGCCGTCTGACGGTTATTTTGGTAGCTACATGGTTGACTTAGCCAAGGATGTTATGGCTGAGGAAGGAGATAGATTTCTTACTCTGCCTGAGCAGGAAGCAATCTCACAGTTAGGTCAGCTTGGTTTGGAGAAGATAACAAACCAAATTAGGAGTGACCTTGAGCTATTAGGGGTAAGCTTTGATGTCTGGTTTAGTGAGCAAAGCCTTTATGATAATGGACAATACCAGACGGCAATGTCGCTCTTACGCCAGGCGGGTTATGTGAGGGAGAAAGAAGGGGCTACCTGGTTTGTATCTACTACCCTTGGTGAAGATAAAGACAATGTAGTAATCCGTAGTGATGGTTCACCTACCTACTTTGCCTCTGATATTGCTTATCACTACAACAAATTTTTAGAGCGCAAATTTGACAGGGTAATAAATATTTGGGGGGCGGACCACCAGGGACATATATCCAGAATGAAAGTAGTGCTTGGCGCCATGGGTGTTAGCCCTGAGCGACTAGAGATAATAATCTCTCAGATGGTTACCTTGCGTCGTGGTCAGGAGTTAGTTCGTATATCCAAGCGCAGTGGTGATATTATTACCCTGCGTGAGGTGCTTGATGAGGTGGGAATTGATGCCTGCCGCTTTTTCTTCTTATCCCGTTCGGCTGATAGTCAGATGGACTTTGATTTAGAATTAGCCAAAAGGGAGTCGGCAGATAATCCTGTCTATTATGTTCAGTATGCCCATGCTCGTATCGCTAGTATCCTCCGTCTAGCTCAGCAGAGAGGGATTAACTATGAGGATGGGGATGTTTCTCTGCTCTCTAGCGAGCCTGAGTTGACTTTAATCCGAAAGATGCTGCTTTTGCCTGAGATAGTTGAGGTAGTAGCCCATACTCTGGAACCTCATCATCTTACCTACTATGCTCAGGATTTAGCTACCGTATTCCATAGCTTTTATAAGCAATGCCGTGTCATTTCTCGCAATGAAGCATTAACTAAAGCTCGTCTCAAGGTAGTGGAGGCGGCCAAGGTTGTTCTGGCTAAAACCCTTCACCTTATGGGGATGACAGCCCCGGAAAAGATGTGAGGGGGATAAATCTCGCCATAGGCGGATAAATAATTTCAACATTGTCGCTATACCCCCTTCTGTGTTACACTTTGCGATTGAGGAAAATTAGATGAAGCATCGTGTTTTTTCTGGGGCTCGTCCCACAGGTAGGCAGCACCTGGGGAATTATCTGGGAGCAATACAAAATTATGTGAACCTTCAGGACGAGTATGATTGCATCTATTGTATCGTTGATGTTCATGCTCTGACCTCATTAGAAGACACCAGTGGGCTGCAAAAGAATGTTCACGAAATGATGCTTGACTGGCTAGCGGCTGGTCTCGACCCTCGGAAAAACATTCTTTTTGTCCAGTCTCATATCCCCGAGGTAATGGAGCTACATACTCTACTCGGCATGGTTACCCCCTTAGGCTGGCTACTCAGAGTACCTACCTTTAAGGAGAAAGCAAGACTACAACCCGAGAATATTAACTATGGGCTGGTGGGCTATCCAGTTCTGATGACTGCCGATATTGTGCTGTATAAGGGTGAATTTATACCGGTTGGTGAAGACCAATTACCGCATATAGAGTTAGCCAGGGAGATTGCCCGCCGCTTTAATAATATATTTGGCTACACCTTTCCTGAACCGGAAGCCAAGCTTACCTCGTTCCCGTTGATATTGGGACTGAACGGTAAAGAGAAGATGAGCAAGCAACTGGGCAATGATATTGAGATAGCCCTTTCCGATGAGGAGACGGTAGCAAGGGTAATGACAGCAGTTACTGATCCGGCTCGACGATACCGCAATGACCCAGGGCACCCGGAGATATGCAACATCTATCGGCTTCAGCAGTATTTCAATCCCTTTGAGTTGGATAGTATCGGTGAGCAGTGCCGCTCAGCTAAAATTGGCTGCGTTGACTGCAAGATGCTTTTGGCTCAGGAGATTAACTCTACCCTTAGACCTTTTCGTGAACGGCGGGCGGCTCTAGCTGAGAAACCCCGATATGTAACTAATGTTTTGGCTGACGGCGCCAGCCGAGCCCGAGTTATTGCCAAAGAGACCCTCAAAGAAGTTAAGCAAAAGATGGGGCTTATTTAGTTTAAATCTACCTCACCCCGTTTATCCTTCACTCCCTATTAAAGAGTGAAGGAAGAAAAAGAAAGAGGGGCTTCTCGCCCCTCTTGGACTCTCCACTGTAGCTACCAAGCATCCACTTAAGCTCTAGGTTAGACCTCCTAATTTACTAAGGGTTTTATCTAGTCTCTTCTTTTGTATTCGGGCATCTTAAGGGTTATTGTGACGTCCGTCCGAGCTTTTCCTAGCAAATTCACCTATACGTATTCCTTTCTGGGGAAGGGGATAAAGGGAATAGGGTTAATAAACAACCTAAGGACTAAACGGCTCGGTGTCTAGCCACGAACCGCTTCATTCTGGATAGTGCTTCCTCAATGTCAGCCAACGATGTAGCATAGCAGCAGCGGACATACCCCTCACCATATTGTCCAAAGGCTGTGCCAGGGACTACCGCCACCTTTTCCTCAATCAGCAGCCTTTCGGCAAATTCCTCTGAGGTCATACCAGTGCTGCTTATTGATGGGAAAGCATAAAATGCCCCTTTAGGCTCAAAACAAGGTAGCCCAATGTTATTTAATCCTTTAACTATAACTAGCCGCCGCCTATTGTAGTCCTCAACCATTTCAGCAGCACTATCTTCGCCCGATTTTAGTGCCTCAATAGCGGCTACCTGTCCCATTGTCGGAGCGCTCATTATAGTGT
This sequence comes from Dehalococcoidia bacterium, assembly GCA_011170285.1. Lineage (GTDB taxonomy): Bacteria > Chloroflexota > Dehalococcoidia > Dehalococcoidales > W498 > W498. The sequence goes on along the minus strand of DUEE01000009.1, from coordinate 3,240 downwards.
ACTGATGAATCTTCGTCATAGCGGAAATAATCTCTCTGTTGGCAGCAGCATAGCCGATACGCCACCCGGTCATAGCATAAGCCTTGGAGAAGCCGCCGAGAAAGATGGTGTTCTCCTTCATCTCAGGTAGTGTAGCAAAGCAAGTATGCTCCACACCATAAACTAGCTTGGCATAAATCTCATCAGAGATTACTAGTAGCTGGTGGCGCCGGGCTACTTCGGCTATTTGTGTTAATTTTTTTCTAGATATCACTGCTCCGGTAGGGTTGGCTGGATAACCAATAAGAATGGCTCTAGTCTTACTGGTAACTCTTGCCTCAATATCAGTAGGGCTAATCTCAAAGTTGTTTTCCTGGTTGGTCGGCACCATAATCGGTATGCCTCCAGCCAGAATGCAGCAGGGGCTGTAGGAAACATAGCAGGGGTCAGGCATAATAACCTCGTCCCCGGGGTTAAGGATTGCCCTCATTGTCAAGTCTAATCCCTCACTAACACCAACCGTAATCAGAAGTTCACTATCAAGGTCATAATCCAGATTATAGTTATTCTTCAGGTAGCGTGACAGCTCCTGACGCAGCTCAGGCATCCCCAAATTCGAGGTATACATAGTATAGCCCTTTTCCAGCGAGTAAATAGCTGCCTCCCGAATATGCCACGGGGTGGTAAAATCTGGCTCTCCCACTCCGAGGGAAATTACCCCTTCCATAGAAGCTAGCAAGTCGAAGAACCTTCTTATACCGGAAGGGGATATTTGGTTTACTCGCTGTGAGGTAAGGCTATATTTTCTATTCTGAATTTTAGGTTTAGTTGACATAAATATTTCCTAATGGGTATTATATAAGATAGGAAGGGCTTGTCTAAAGTATTACTGGCTGGCGCTTAACCTCTTCCTTTCCCTCTAGGATTTCACCATCCTCTTTATATCGCTTAAGCATAAAGTGGGTAACTGTTCCCTGTATCCCTTCAATAGGGGCGAGCTTTTGCGATACGAAGTTAGCTACTTCATGCATGGTTTTACCCACTATCAGAACAAGTAGGTCATAGGTTCCTGATACCAAGTAGACGGTACGAGCCTGGGAGAAACGATAGATACGCTTGGCTATGGAGTCAAAGCCAACATCCCTCTGGGGAGTAACCTTAACCTCTATTAGTGCCCATACCTGCTCCTCACCCACCTTTTCCCAGTTTATTACAGTTTTGTATTTCAGGATAGTCTTGTCATTCTCGGCTTGCTTAATGAGCTTGGTAACATCAGCGCTGGGGGTGCCGGTCATGGTTGATATTTGCTTTGTAGTAGTTCGGGCATCATTTTCCAGTATTTTAAGAATGTCATTTATCATATTTAACTCCTCACTAGCTCAATTAGCGACCACTGGTCTTCTGCCTCATTATAGCAGAGTCGGAACAATTTGTTATCCCTGGTTCTGACCTGAAAATACCTCTCTCCCGGCTCCAGCCACGCCTTTTCTATCTCCTCAACCTCATACTTTACCTCCTCCCACACGAAAGATCTTGGCTCCTCCGCATAGGTATGACCAGAATAGCAATTTACTTTAAGATTATTCAACTCCATCCCCTTTGGACTACCCCCCTGTCATTGCGAGGAGCCTCAGCGACGAAGCAATCTTAGTAGAATAAGAGATTGCTTCGCTTCGCTCGCAATGACAAAGAATAAGGTAACCCTCCCCATTTATCCCCCTCGGTGGATTGGATGCAATTGCTCACCCAGAGGGATGATGGTTAGAATCTCAATACTTTGTCCATTATAGAATACTTTTTCCACCAAAAGCCTCAACAGTTCTTGCTTACCAGTAAAGTCCAGGTTGTCTAACCCTATGCTAATCTTCTCTGTTAGACTTCTAATGTGGGCTTCCTGATTTTTCGTCAGAAACCTCTGGGCAAGCTGCCCTTCTAGTTCAGCCTTTCGCTTCTCTAATTCACCTTGCTCTTTCTGGATGAGTTCCATATCCTCCCGCATCATGAAGTCGGCATATAGACCCTTACGATAGCCTTCCACTAACCGCCTTTGCTCCTCTGGTATTGCCTTTAGCCTGGCCTGACAAAGTTGTAGTTCCCGTTCCAAGATTTCCTTTGTCTGTGAATTGTCAGCATTACGGCGATGAAGCTCCTGGATAAGAAAGTCTGGATCCTGAATAAGCTGGCAAATAGTATTCCAGACTTCCGGTTCTATTGCCTCAGTCTTAATCTCAGGGCAGGAACAGGGCTGGGGCCTGCCATCTGCACCGAGTGGAACCCTATCGGGATCGCCCTTCCGATAGCAGCGGTAGTAAGGGATACCATGAATGGCATGTCCACCCATTCGGCCACCACATTGGGAGCAATACAAAAGCCCAGATAGGAGGTACTGCCTCTTTGTGTTTCTCTTAGACAGTTCCGCATTCGTTCTAAGCTTCCTCTGCACGGCCTCAAACAGTTCTAGCGGAATCAGGGAAGGCACCTTTACAGGTATCCATTCCTCTTTGGGGCGTAGGGCAGCGGAGGTTTTTTTGCTCTTGGCTGATGGCTTAAGCCTGAACTTGGGCTCAATATGATACCTTCTGAACTGATACATTTTGCCGATATAAACTTCATTCCTCAGTATAACTCCTAGAGTACTGGCCCGCCATCTATCCCCGCCCCTAGGAGTCGGTACATGCAAACGGTTAAGCCTATCGGCCAAGCTTTGAAGGGATAGGTTTTCGTTAGCAAAGGCATAAAAAATCAGTCTTATTGTCTGGGCTCTCTCAGAGTTCTCTTCCAGTGTCGCCTTTTCCTTGTTATAGCAGAAGCCAAAAGGTATAGACCCGGCGCTGACCACCTTGCCCTGCCTAGCCTTTTCCCGGCTGCCTCTCATGGTGCGCTCCCTTATCTTCTCCCGCTCATACTCTGCCACCAGCCCTCTCATATTAAAGAACATCCTGTCCTCGGGGGAGGTACCCATGTCCTGAGTGATGAACTCTAGCTTTATCCCCTGCTTTTCGAACTCTTCGGCCAGGATCATCTGGTGGTAGAGCTTACGGGAGAGTCTATCAGGGTCATAGGCCAAGACCACATCCACTCTTCCTTCCCTTGCTGCCTGGCGCAAACGTTTGAGGGCTGGTCTATCCAGTTCGGCCCCACTATACCCATCATCAACAAAGGCATCCTTATCTCCATCAAATACCGGAGGCCATTCCCTTTCCAGACACCTTTTCCTTAATGCCTCAATTTGGCTAGGGATACCATATTTCTCTACCTGTT
>DUEE01000008.1 GCA_011170285.1 Dehalococcoidia bacterium | reverse complement strand
TTACCGCTTGCATGCGTAAACTTCTCGTTATTCTTAACGCTATGCTTAAACATCGTGCTCCCTGGTGCTATGTGAACGCTCAAATATTTGGTCCTTGACATTAGCATTTAAGACAGTTGCTCTCCTTCCAAGGCGAGGGGGAGGTATAGGTTTTGAAGGGGCGAAGCCCCTTCAAACTTCCCCAGATGAATAACCCTATACTTTATCAAGCCTCAGTGTTTCCCGGCTGTGGCTAAGCAAATAAGAGAATAAGCAAAGATAATAACACCGACAATTATGGCGGAATCAGCTATGTTAAATGCTGGCCAGATACCAATACTAATGAAATCGGTGACACCGCCAAGGTTAGGGTTTAGCCGGTCAATCAAGTTACCTACTGTGCCACCAAGGATTATGCCAAGAGCTAAATTGCTTAGCCTATTATTTAGAAGGGGAAAATGACGGTAAAAGGAGAGGGCATAGACTAGAAGAGCGGCAACGCTGACTAAGCCGATTATAGTTAGGGCGAAAGATTGGTCTTGGAACAAACCAAAAGCGGCTCCAGTATTATGGACATAGATTATCCTAAAGAATCCCAGCTCAAATAGCGATTCCCCAACAAGTAGATTAGACCTTATCCAAATCTTACTAAGCTGGTCAGCAGTTACTGTCAGTAACGCAGTAAGGAAAAAGACCGCATTCCGCCACCTACACTGGAGAGAATTTGCCTTTTGCATTCTTTGCCTGCTGAGCCTTACAATTCAAGCACAGGTTAGCCTGAGGAAGTGCTTCTAATCGGGCTGGGTCTATAAGTTGACCGCAACTATCACACAAGCCGTAGGTTCCCTCTTCAAACTTAAATAAAGCATGCTCAACCTCAGCCAGAAGGTCTTTTAAACGCTTCTCTAAGATTAGACGCTTCTCTAGCTCAGAGCTCTCTGTAGCCTCCTCTTCTCTCTTGCTAAAAGAGCTACCTTCCCGCCTTTCATCGATAGGGCGAATACTAGATTCCCAATGTTCTAATTCTTTTATTAGCCGCTTTCGCTCGATGTCCAGACGAGAGCGAAGTAAATTGAAACCAGTAGTCACTTTTTTTTCCTTCCGCTCACCTGTCAGGTGATTCTTCCCATTTAGAGATGCCAGGTAAGCTATTATACTTAATGATTTCCAAGAAAGTAATGATAGGCAGTAAAGGATTAGTCCCGCATCATCTGTAGCTGGCGGATAGTACTGACCGCCTGCCCACGCCAGTGATTGTTGGCGAAGACAAAGGTTTTTTCGGTTACACTGTTCAGCTTTTGAATCTTAGGTAACCACTCGCTGAGTTCCTGTGGCGTATAGTTATAATCATACCTCTCATAAGCGTGCTCATGTTGCCACCACTTAGCCCTGTTCCGCCCATGAAAACGGACATAGCCTATCTTACTAGTTGCCTCAGCCAGCGGCGGTAGTAGATTTGGTAGCTGTGGTTCATCAACGCAACAGAAGCCTAAATCTCGGTGGCTAAGCCAGTCAAACACCTCACTCCTTAGCCATTGGGCATTACGAAATTCTATCACCATCGGTAGTTCACCTAACCGCTCCTGAAATAGCCCAAGGTAGTCCCAGTTATGTTGATTAAAGCCAAAACTAAATGGAAACTGAGCCAGGATACAACCCAGTTTCCCGGCAGTGATGACAGGCTCTAGCACCTGACAAAAGGACTTAAAAGTGGGGGCATTGTCCTTCCGTTGGTGGGTCATCTCTTGATTAGCTTTAATACAAAATAGGAAGTTATCACCTGTTTTCTCTGTCATCGCTTTTAAGCTAGATGGTTTGGGTAAGGCATAAAAGGTTGAGTTTACCTCACAGGTATTAAATTCACGGGCATAATAAGTAAGCCATTCCCGCTTGGGCATATCTGGCGGGTAGAAGGGTCCCACCCAATCATCATAGCTAAACCCTGAAGTGCCAAAGTATATCATACCTTTAGTCTATCCCATTTACTTTATTTTATCAACTTGTTATATTACTAAAAACAAACTGTTAAGTGCCAGTGTTGAGGGTGTATAGCACTATCTGTTCATTAGCTTGACACAATACATTGCTCCTGATAGACTTGGCTAAGTGAAAGATTTGATTACTGACTCCGAAAAGTCTTTCTGAATTGTGTTGGCCCCGTGGTGTAGTGGACAAACATGCCACCCTGTCACGGTGGAGATCGGGGGTTCGAATCCCCCCGGGGTCGCCATTACCTGTGGCATTGCTAGTTTGAGACACATAAACCTGAACGGTGTCACTGGTGAGGGGTTAAGCCACAAAGAGCTACCTATCTTATCCATTCAATACCATGCTGAAGACTCTCTTGGACCTATGAACAAAGTCTACCTTTTTCACAGCTTCTTGGAGATGGTAAAGGATTCTTAAAAGCAGTAATTAGGCATGAAAATCGGAGTTTTAGCCTTACAGGGAGCATTTATTGAGCATATTAGTGTTATCCAACAAATAGGAGTGGAGGCTGCACCTGTTCGTCTGCCTAGTGAATTGGGCAGTTTGGATTGGCTTATCATCCCTGGTGGGGAAAGCACGACAATACTCAACTTGATGCAAACCTTCAACCTCATCAAACCGCTGAAAGAACTATCTCAAGCTGGGCTACCTATTTTGGGAACCTGTGCTGGAATGGTCTGTCTGGCTAAGAAGGTTTCTAATTCTAATAATTCTAATATGGAGACCCTGGCTGTTATGGATATGGAGGTTAGGCGTAATGCTTTTGGCAGACAAGCAGATAGCTTTGAGACTGAATTACCAGTACCAGCTTTAGGACATGAACCCTTTGCTGCCATTTTCATTCGTGCCCCCGTTATTGAGAGAGTCGGTCCACAGGTAGAAATTTTAGCCAAGTTACCCAATGACATTGCTGTCGCCGCTAAACAAGGGGAGTTAGTGGTCTCCGCCTTCCATCCTGAGCTTAGCCATGACCTAAGGTTCCATCGCTACTTCTTGAAAATCGCTGCCTCTCACTGATTGACGGGAGAACAGAGATATTCAGCTTTTAGTCTAGGGAAAGTATTTAATCTAACATAGCTCTGTCGTTTGAATACCTCTATCACTGATGCCTGGGACTTCTTACCTGAAACATCTCCAATAGTCCTTGTGGTATTCCTTAACCTCCGGTATGACCCTTTTGGTCTCTGCTAGGGAAGGGTCTTTCTGGAATCGTTGAGGGATTGGCTCTGGGTCTTCCACTGTAATTTTGATATCAGCTAGTCCAGAAATTAAGGCTAGCCATGCGTAAGATAAGACTTCCTTATTGTAACCGGAAGCAATCAAATCAATAACTCTACCATCGCAGATTTTAGCCATTTCTCTCACTTCTTCTCCAATCATTCTAAAGCCTTTTACCGGTAGCCCTAAATTGGTCAGCCCGTCATTAAAATGAGGATCCGAACCGCCATTTCTAATAATAATCTGAGGTCTGAATTCCTCAACTACCGGGTGAACTATCTCATCCAGAACTGATTGATAAGAATCATAGCCAGCATAGACTGGCATTGGAATATTGATAGTAAAACCCCTTCCACTGCCCGAGCCAATTTGGTTAGAGAAACCGGTCCCGGGATAGAGCGTTCTGGGGTCTTGATGTAGGTCAATAAACAAAACTCTGGGTTCTTCGTAGAAATACTCGGCGGTTCCATTTCCGGCGTGGGCATCGGTATCCAGGATGAGGATTCTTTCCAAATTATACTTGTCTATCAGATTTATGGCACAAAAGGCAACATCATTGTAAAGACAAAAACCTTCTCCATAAGCCGGCTTGGCATGATGCAGTCCGCCACCTATGGATACTATCTTTATAAAGCTACCTTCTTGAACCAACTGGCAAGCCCTCTTAGCTTGTCCGATAGTTAGTCTGGCTGCCTCTTCAAGCTTTCCTGGTTTGCCAACCGGTCTATTATCTCCGCTGTGAAACCGAGAAAATTGACCGGGGTAGTCCAAGCCCAGGTTGGTCGCCCTATAGTAATCTCTGGTAAAATCAATATAATCTTTTTGGCAAATCAGGAGGAGCTCTTCATCACTCGCCCAATCCGACTTGAGAATCTGGTAGTCAACATCTTCAGCTAGGTTATGCCGCAGAAATTGATAAAATAATTGGTAGCGGTCTCCATGAAAGGGATGACCCGGTCCAAAATCATATTCCTTTAATTCTTCTCGATATAAGATTGCAATACCCATTTTGCTCCTTTCATATTAGCTACTTCCCAACTATAATTTAGCCCAATGGAACAGAAGTATCAATTGATATACGGTTTTTCGGACTTCGGCGCCACTGTTTTCAACCCTTATTGTGAAATAATTCGCTACCTTGACACCCAGGAAACAATTGTATACGATTTAGCCGGAGGAGGGTGAGATAATGTTATCCTTATCTAGTATAGCTTTTCAAGATGGAGAAGGAATCCCGGTTAAGTACACTTGTGAGGGTCAGGACATATCGCCACCATTAATATGGAACGAGCCTCTACAGGGGACCCAATCTTTAGCCCTTATCGTGGATGACCCAGATGCCCCTGGTGGTGTGTTCACCCACTGGGTTGTATTTAACATCCTACCTGGTAGCCGTGAATTGCCAGAGGCTATACCTACCCAAGCTCAGCTACCAAGTGGTGCGTTACAGGGCAAGAATGACTTTGGTAGAATTGGATATGGTGGTCCTTGTCCACCACCTGGTCGTCCCCATCGCTACTGCTTCACTCTTTATGCCCTGGACAGAGTCTTGGATTTAAAGGTGGGTGTATCTAAGAAGAAGGTTATTGGGGCTATGCAAGGACACATTCTGGCTCGGGGGGAGCTAATAGGCACCTACCAGCGTTAGCTTGCCTATTGGGGTATGGTGCATAATAGCCAATGTAAGTAAATAAGAGTAGAAGGCATTGAGCAACGGCGGTAAAAGCCATTCAAGGTAAGTGAACGCAAAAAAGCGCACTGGTGAGGGATACAAAATGGTAGTGGATAAATATACTTCAAGACGGTTTGACATTCAGAAAGAAGAGGCAATCGATTTTGCTATACTTGAAGCTATCCCCTTTGACTATCCTGGTTCTGCTACTGAAGTAGTTTATGAGACCGATGAGTTTACTTGTGTTTGCCTCTGGACGGGCTTACCTGATTTTGCCCGATTGGCGATACGCTATATCCCACAACTGTCTTTAATTGAACTCAAATCTTTAAAATACTACCTTACCTCCTATCGTAATGTGGGAATATTGCAAGAGCATACCGTAAATCGCATCCTTCAGGATTTAGTCCAATTGTTAGATCCCCTGTCAATGGTAATAGAAGCAGACTACAAAGAAAGAGGTGGGCTAAGAAGTAAGGCGATTGCCAGATACGAGAAGGGACAGGGTTAATCCCGTCTAGTATTTTAGTCTTTTCCTTCCAATAATTTTTACCGCATCCCTAATCCTTGGAGTTGTGGTATGGCACTTTTACCTCAACAATTATCGGTGATGGTTGCAAGATATCAGCACCCAGCATAAAGGTCTTTTTGTAGGCACCCTGGAACTAAAGAATAATGTTTCTAAGCACTGCACTTTTTAAGCTTTTGTATTATACAAGGATATGGTGACTATAGTACCAAACACTGGATGACTCGATTACCCGCAAGCAGTCAAGCTCAATCAATATTTTACCATCGTAAATGTGTGTCAACCCTCAGTTAATATACGATTTATCTCCTTCTTGAGTTGTTTAGTGTCGAAAGGCTTGCTGATGTACGAAGCTTTGGACCTGGAGAGGAAAGACTTGGTATCGGCTGCCATGACATCACCGGTGATAAAGACCACCCTTTTTGCCAAAGACCGGGCTATCTTCCGGATACGCTGGTATCTCAATGCCGCTCATGTCAGGCATCTTGATATCCAGGAGAACGAGATTGTACCTCTCCTTCTTGATCTTTTCCAGGGCATCACCGGTATTATCTACCGCGTCTACCTCATACCCTTCTTCGGCTAACAGACGGCTCAGGAATTGCAGGACACCCAGCTCATCATCTACCACCAGTATCTTCGCTCCAGTCCCTTCACCTACTTTCTTGGTGGTAAAGAAGGGTTCGAATATCCTGTCCAGGTTTTCCTTGGGTATCCCGGGACCATCATCCTTGAAAGATACCCGTATATTGTCATCTATCCTCTCTGTCCTAATCGAGAGATTTCCCTTGCCATACGCCTGCTTCATCTCATCCTCAGCATTGATGATTAGATTAATGAACACCTGCTGGAGTTGACCACTAGCCGCCATGGTATGGGCAGGTCGGGGTCAAGATATGTCTTTAGTTTAATATTACCCGTCTCCATATCATAAGCTCTTAAGCGGATTGTAGTCTCCAAAATCTCGTTAATACTGACATAGTCTCTTTCCGCCTTGTCCTGGCGGGCAAAGGTGAGCAGTCTCTTGACAATCTCGCTCACGCGCCGGGCTCCCTTGTGAATGATCTCCAGGTCACTCCAGATGTCATCGGGTAGGTCCTTCCGCTCCATCAGCAGGTCAGCAAAGCCGATAACGCCGGTGAGGGGGTTGTTTATCTCGTGGGCAATTCCTGCTGACATCTGCCCAATAGATGCCAGGCGGCTAGAAAGCTGAGCTTTTTGCTCGTATTCTCTTCTCTCAATTTCTACCAGCTTGAGTTCGGTGATATCCTCAACTACCCCCTGATAGTGTGTAATCCTGTCCAAAATGCAAAAAAACCCTCTCCTCTGAAAGAGTAATGCAAGCCCCTGTTATTTCTCAGCTATTAATATCTTCTTCTACCGGTTAAGAGTTTCCTCAATCTCCTATTCGCACCACCATTTCAGGCGCACACTGTAATTTCCGGCCCGGAGCCATATTGAATACTGCTATTTTTTCTCCAAAGAAGTGTTTAAAAGATATTTTCACATCCTCAATGTCTGGTTCATCTGCCGCAGCAATAATAAATGATGAAATCTGCTTGGGTTTGATGGTCATGTCATCAACAAGAATATCCGATTTCTTGATGAATGTGCCGCTACTTGAGAAGCACTCAGCAATAGCAACTACATTATTCAAATCTTGGTCACTCACATTGACAATCAGTCCATAAATCAACAAGTATGCGTGCTCACGCCGGATGCTGGTACTGAGTAGCCTCAGTTTGGCATTTAGTTTAACTTGCCTTGGCCGCTTCAAGATTGCATTAAAAATGAATTTTAACATTTTGCTAAAGATAGTGCTTAACTATAAGATCGGGGTTGTCAAGCTATGTACCGGGTAATATAGCAGGCTTGATTGACTAGTGCAACCGCAATTAAAAGCCAATATTAACCAGAGGGGAAACTCACCAGCGGGAGGTTAGAGAAGTTGCATCTCCGGTAGGCGACCTATATAGTGCCCTCAGTAACAAACGCCGGCTGCGTCCCATAACTGGTGGAAATTTAATCTAATCATATCCTATTACCCTTCTATCATCTTAGTCAATTGACACTAAAGGAAACGATAGAAGGTAAGGCATTCCTCAAGGTATTTGGCCAATGTCTTATCAGCAAAGGGCAACTCTATCTGGTAGCGTCACATAAACTGAATGACTTCATCCCGGGCATCATCAAGACAGGCAGCGCAAAGGATACGATGGATGGCTTTCATAACCTCATCTTGCCTCTTCTTGGGTATTCTTGCCACTACATTTCGAATACGATGAACAGCACAGCATTACCTGGGAATCCCTGGCCAGATATCATTTGTCGCTTTGAGCAGCCCCGAGTTACTATCGGTAATTAAGCTGGGGCGATTTTAGCCCACGCTCTACAGGGCAGTTAACCCTTCCTTCTGTGAAGGACCATCATAGCCTCCTTCTCCCGGCTGTTACCCCTTCCTTAGAGGGCACTGAATTGTAGTGAGTTTGGGATAACAATGGTCTATAATAGACTGCGAGAATAAGAAATCCTGGAATATAAGGCATTCACTGTTAATATAAAGTGAGGATTAAAATGGAGGAGAGGCTTGAATCTTACCTGAATTTGTTGTGCCAGAGGGCAAAAGAGCTGGGAGTGTCAGAGGCGGTAGCCATACCAGCTACTGATATAGGGGTTGATGAGAGAGTAGCGTTAAAATGCCTGGCGCCGCGGTGTCCTTTTTATGGCACCAACTTGATGTGCCCGCCTAATGTGATGCCCATCTCGCAATTTCAGAATGTCCTTAAACACTATCACGGTGCTATTCTGCTAAAAATGGACTCCGTACCGTCGGGACCACCTGAAGAGTTGACCGGTCCAGTTGAGATAACAGAGATATGGGAGGCATTCAAGGCTGCTGGAGGGGAGGAGAAGCCGCCGTCAACACCAACAACGGACTACCTTCGTGCCCTCAGAAACAATCTGGAGGGAATATACAAAATAACCAGCCAGATAGAAGCTCTCTGCCTTGAAGAAGGATATCATTTTGCCGCCGGACTATCAGCCACTGGTTGCTTGTTATGTGACCAATGCGTTGGACCTGGGGAGCCCTGTCGTCATCCTTTGAAAGCGAGACCGGCGATGGATGCTTTGGGTATAGATGTGGGAGCTACCGTCAAAAAGGCTGGGATGCAGTTGAGCTTTGCCCAGAAAGAAACCAGGAGCTGGGTGTGGCTGATTCTGGTAGACTAAACTATGACTATGTTGAACCATCCTTTTATGCCTAATGGAGAATGCTTCCCTTCTAATATCTTTGCTTGAAGCTGGCACAGCCAGGACGATCTCCTGTATAACATGTAATTTATGCCGTCTTCAGTAACCCAAAGCCAGTCTGTTTTTGCCCTAGGCAAGTCATCGGTTAGCGTTGTGGAGCAGATGATGGGATTCGAACCCACGACGTCTTGCTTGGGAAGTTGTCGAGAGACAAGCTACTAATCGGTTGCTAGACCAACCGCTTGCCTCCTTTCTGGCTACTATTCTAGCAATGTGGGACTGGAGAAGTCAAACGGTACTGACTGAAGAAGTAACCAGTATACAAGTAGGGGAAGTAACAAAGAGATGAAATGTTAAGTATCGGATATTCTTGATTACTTCGGCTGGGTGTATAATGGGAAAATAAAAAGGCAATGACCATGAAAATCGTCTTAGACAGCGAAGTCGTTAGAAACTGCTAGGACTCCTGTTTTTGATGGAAGTCAAACATAATTCAGATCTAGAAGGTAAGTGCAAATGGCTAACGCTCTTATAGTAATCGCACCCTACTGGGATCAGGGTACTTGGGTCTTTGATGATGAATCCGTTGGATTAAATAAGGAACCATTTGTGGCGGGTGTTCCAGAGATGATTGATAACCTGACAAAGGGCATACCAAATGCCCGGAGTGGATTCAGGTTAATATTCTCTTCAGCACCCTTTCCCGGCTATCAGAGGGAGTTGACATGGGTGAAGGAAGAGTATAACGGCAATTGGTATAGTATAGAAGGTCAACTAATGGAAGGCTGGTTATGTCCTGCTTTACTCAGGTATTTTGAAAGTGCGCCGGAAAAACTCTATGTCAAAGCGGAGCAACTACAACCTCTTTCTCCACAATATTGACTACTTCTAAATGTCTGGACAAATTATCTTCTTTTGTACGTAATTACTTATGGGCCTTAGCTCTTTCCTATTCTAAACATCTTGGTGCCACACGTCGGGCATACACCTTGGGTTGCAGGTCTACCGTTCTTCATAGTTATAGCCTTAGTATCTCTCATTTCCTTCTTGGCACGGCACTTCACGCAGTATGCTTGCATTGACCTGTACCTCCCTTTTTGTGATGAAGAATAGGCTATTCACTGCTCGAATGTCAACAGTTACCCCAAATTACACTTTGTGGCTTTTTGTGTAATATTTCTGCTCACGTTAAACAGGTCATTGTGGAAAACTAGAGGCAGGAGTACAATAACTACCGACCGCACAGCTCGTTGGGTTATCTGACCCCAGCCGAGTTTGTCAGGCAATACTACGAAAAGAGTCAAGCAGAAGAGGCTACACAACCAGGGGAGATAGCAGGAACTCTCTCGTTGTGAGTGGTAGTAAAGATGGGGGCAACCCAATGGGGAAATCACCAGAGAGCTATATATGGATGTAGAAGAGATTTGTAAGGACTTTTGTGATAACGCAAGCGACATGATGCAATCTGTCACACCAGAGGGTCATTTTAGATATGTTAATAATGCGTGGCTTAAAACTCTTGGATACAAGAGGCAGGAAATTACTAGTATGACAATTTTTGATATCATTCATCCAGACGAATTAGAGCATTGCCGGGAATTATTTAGAAGAGTAATGTCTGGTGAGTATATTGGTCTGGTTAATACAACCTTTGTTACTAAAGGTGGAGCCAAAGTCTTCGTTGAGGGCAATGTTAGTTGCGAGATTGTAGATGGTAAACCAACTTATACACGAGCGATATTCCGTGATATCACCGAGCGCAAGCGGCTAGAGTATGATTTGGTGGAACGTGTCAAAGAACTCCAGTGTCTTTACGGTGTCGCTGCTATTGCCGAAAGACCACATATTGCTTTAGATAGCTTATGTCAAGAAATTGCTAATCTACTCCCAGATGCTTGGCAGTATCCGGAGATTGCCTGTGCCAGAGTCATTATAAATGACAAGAGGCATGAAACAGAGAACTGGAGAGAAACTCAGTGGAAGCAGTCCTCCGATGTCAAAGTACATGGAGTAAAAGCAGGCGCCGTAGAGGTCTGTTACTTGGAAAAGAGACCACCGATTAGTGAAGGCCCGTTCCTCATAGAAGAAAGGCACTTGATTGACACTGTTGCTGAGCGGCTGGGAAGAATCACTGAGCGTAAGCAAGCGGAGGAAGCACTGCAGGCGAGCGAGGAAAGCCTTCGCTCCCTATTTAACTCAATAGAGGATCTTGTTTTCGTCATTGCTATGGATGGCACTTTTAAGAACTTTCACCAACCTTGGGGTAGAGAGGACCTATATGTCCCGCCAAGCGAATTTCTTGGAAAACATTTCAAAGATGTACTTCCACTAGACGTGGCTGAATCACTGCAATCTGCTATGAAGGTAGTTGAAACCTCCGGTGAGGCCCAGCAATTTGATTATGTCTTGGAAATAAAAGGCAGGAAGTCATGGTTTGACGCAAGAGTCTCACCTGTTAAAGATCAGTCAGGAGCCGTTAAGGAGGTCATAGCAGTGGCTCGCAATATCACCGAGCGCAAGCAGCTGGAGGAAGCGCGCACGGAGCAGGCAGCGGCTCTGGCAAGGGCGGAGGAGTTACAGCAGTCACGGCAGCGCATTACAGCAATGCAGGAGTCCCTGCGCAAGGATATTGCTCAGCAGATTCACTCAACAGTGCAGAACAGGCTTATTATTCTAATGCACCGACTGGCGGATCTCGAGAGAAGTTCCCTTTCAGAGCAGATGGCTGCGGAATTAGCTGACCTACGCCAAAAATTGGAGGAGGTGCTGCAGGGCTATATACGTCCTATCAGCCATCGGCTATTTCCCTCTATTTTGCGCAGGGGTCTTGTCCCGGCACTACAATCTCCAGTAGACCAGTTGGAAAAGACCCAATCTATTGATATGGAACTCAGTAAGGAGCTTAAGAGGCAGGAGAGAATCAATCCCAGGTTCATCACAGAACAGGTGAGGTTGGCAGCGTACCGTATTGCTGAAGAGGCTCTGACCAATGCGACTAAACACGCAAAGGTCAGCAGAGTAACCGTAAAGCTGGAGCTATCTTCTGAAGATTGGCTACACCTTATGGTGCGGGATGATGGTCAGGGATTTGAAGTGGAAAGCGCTTCGGCGGGTCTTGGAATACTACTGATGCAGGATTATGCCGAAGTGGTGGGCGGTAGCTGTGTTATAGACAGCACTCCAGGTAAGGGAACCAGAGTTAGGGCTGCGCTTCCTCTTGTAAAGCCTGGAGGAGAGCATCCAGAGAGAGCTTAGATTTTGGAATAAGTGCGACCGTACCCTCTTCCCTGGCTAATCTTTCATAGATAGGCTCTTTATAGGCACTAATAAGTATTACTTTGATATCGGGTAAGTGCTGATGAACATATCGAGTCACTTCCAGACCATCTGGTTCTGGCATATGTATATCTGCTATTACCACATCCGGTTTTGTTGACACAATCAGATAAATGGCATCTCCACCATAGTGAGCCTGTCCCACTACCTCGAAATCTTTGCTTTTGTCCAGTAGCAAACACAGCCATTCACTAAACTCAGACTCATCATCAGCCACGACAACTCTATATGCCAAGTGTTGCTCCTTCACTGAATGTATTTATTATTACTGAAATATGCAGTCAGTATATGTAGATTATACGGCTACTGCCGGGGTAGATAATATGGTGCTAACCTGATGATTTTGCACCTCAATAACTAGTGTTTCTCAGAGGATTCCAGAAAAAGCAGGGTAGCCCTTACTCGGGCATTAATCTCCTGCTCCCCGGAAAGACCTAGTCGCTGATAGATACAGTTGACATAAGTCTCAACTGACTTCTCTGATAGTATTAGCCGTTTAGCTATTGCGGCATTGCTACGGCCCTCTGCTATCAATTTAAGTACGTCCTGTTGCCTGGGAGTCAGTTTGGCCACCGATGAGTCCCGCCGGGGACGCAGGTTTGCCAGCACCGCAGGGTCCAGCACTACCATACCTACCCTAGTACCTTGGATGGCACGTACCAGTTCCGCCACATTCGGCACTGTCTGTTTTAGGATGTATGCCCACCCACTGCTGTCTTCAAGCGGCAAACTTGTTATGTAGCGCCGGTCACTGTGTGCCGAGAGGATGACAACGCCGGTCTCCGGCATTTCTCTCTTGATTATCAGCGCTGCCTCGATTCCGTCCATCTCGCCGGGGAGTTCAATGTCCACAAGTACCACATCGGGTCTGAGTTCTCTAGCAAGTTGAACCGATTTCTCACCGTCATACGCTGTGCCGACTACTATAATCTCCGGCTCGGTAACTAGAGCCCGAAGTAATAATTCTACAAAAAGGGGCTCATCATCGGTGATTGTTACTCTCGTTTCTTCTGTGTTCATCCTCATAACCCGATTTGTCTTTTATCTCGTGACTGGGTACTGTAGTTTTCTTGTGTGTTCTTCACCAGATTATCTCACGCGCCCTCTGTTTTTGTCTATTGTGCTATCCCTATATCACATATCATGCTGCCCCTTAGGAAGCTATCAGAAAAACTAAGAAGGCAAAACAGATGGCAGCCATATACTCACCAGTGGCCCTCTGTCTTAATATGAACGTAGAAAAAACGAAACGTCCAATTGGTCATTATCGAGATTAACCCCTAACTACCAACCCAGAAAAAGGCCGGCTTTGGGTTTTTGAAAGGGGGTGATAGCTTTCAAACGGTGAGTAATTAATAGATGCCCAAGCCACTATGCCTATGCTCGGTTTAGACTCGGATAACGGAAGCGAGTTCATCAATCATAGTCTCTACGATTATTGTCTGAGGTGTCACATTACCTTTACCAGGTCACGCTCCTACAGGTCACGCTCCTATAAGAAGAATGATAGCTGTTAAGTTGAGCAGAAGAACTGGGCGGTGGTAAGGCAGGTCATAGGATATGACCGTTTTAGCTCTAAGGCGTCATTTAAGGCACTTGAAGACGTCTATACTTTGCTGCGCCTACATGTTAATTTCTTCCAGCCGGTGTTAAAGCTGGTAAAAAAGACCCGACACGGGGCCAAGGTGCACAAAGTCTACGACACAGCTCAAACACCTTACCAGCGCCTAATGAAGAGCGGAGTACTCACGGAGGATAAAAAGCGCGAGCTAGCTTCTATCTATGGCGCTCTTAACCCGGTGATGCTCTTAAAGCAAATCAGGAAAGCTGTGTAACACCTTTGGATACTGGCCGAACCTTCGTCCCCCACTTTAAGAAGGTACTAATAGTGAGGGCATCCCAGCTCATCTCGGTAACAGGAATTATGACGCAATGATAAAAGCTTCGGTAACACTTTATTTTGACGCAATACGTATCCGTTGATGAGCATCAGGATCTGTATAGATATATTGCCGGGCATATGAATATTGAATATCACCGTTAATTAGTAGGATAATGGTAGAACAGATAAGAAAGGAGGAATCCAATGGAGCATAAATTACCAGAGTTGCCTTATGGTGAGGATGCACTAGCACCGCATATATCTGGCGAGACCATCGAATACCACTATGGGAAACACCACAAAGCATACGTTGATAACCTGAACAGGCTCATACCAGGCACTGAATTCGAAAACATGTCACTTGAAGAGATCATCTTGGAATCTTCCGGCGGTATCTTCAACAATGCAGCCCAGATATGGAACCACACGTTTTATTGGAATTGTCTTTCGCCCAAAGGTGGAGTCGAACCTACCGGAGATTTAGCAAACGCACTCACTAAGCAATTTGGATCATTTACCCAGTTCAAAGAGAAGTTCACCAATGCTGCCGTTACACTATTTGGGTCCGGATGGGCATGGCTTGTCAAGAATTCCGATGGCAGTCTTTCAATCGAGGCTACGAGCAACGCCGAAACTCCGTTGAAGAAGGGGAAGAAAGCGCTGCTCACCTGTGATGTGTGGGAACATGCTTATTACATCGACTACAGGAATGCCAGGGCTAAATACGTCGAAGGATTTTGGAATTTGGTTAACTGGGATTTCGCCACTGCCAACATGAAATAGCAGCCGCGCTTGAGTCCTGAGATATTTAAGCAATGGCCGATAAGGTGGAAATGCGCGAGTGGTCTTGAAGGCACATAAACAGTCTCCAGGATCTTTACAATAGTCATCAAATCATCTGAGAGGAGGTCAGACGGTAATGAAGGTGCTAATCGTATATTTTAGTTTGAGTGGCAAAACAGAGAAGATGGCAGAGTATATCGCTGAAGGAGTTCGCTTCAGCGGGCAACAAGCGTTGGTGAAGAAGATATCAGATATTAAAAGCGCTGACGATTTGGTAAATTATGATGGTTACATCTTCGGTTCTCCCACTTACCATAGAGACATGGCCGAGCCGATGAAGACCTTTCTTTTCCTGGCAAAAAAGGCTAACCTTGAGGGCAAGCTGGCTGGTGCCTTCGGTTCCTACACTCATAGCGGCGATGCTCCAGCCATTATCTTCGATACGATGCAATACGTATACAAAATGGAGCCATTTGAGTTGGGTTCCTTTAATCTGAAGGAGGCAGTCGTCGAAACGTCTGAAGGTATGCGTTCCTGCCAGGATTATGGACGAGTGTTCGGCGAAAAAGTCGGCACGTAAGTCATGACTTCTCCCCTAAAAATAGTATTGAGGACCTAACCGCTATTCCAGCTTCTCCATATCCTGACCGCAACAGACTAGGGTACCACCTCCTACCTTAGTTACTGTTACCTCGTTTCCACATATGTTGCACCTATACTTTTCCCCTGTCTTCTCGACTGCCATAATAGAACCTCCTCATGTTGAGCTTACGGGGATGCGTATCTCCATGGTCTGCTTCTCGCTTGGCATATCAAAGATGAAAAGATAGACCTCTTCGGAAGGACCACAGACCCTGAATCCTTCCTGTTTTATCCATTCCTCGAGACGCTCGTATGACGAACCGGCCTTACGATAAGGACCTCTATGAAGAATGCTGGCTATTTTCGTTTCCGGTAAGTTCCTTACGCCAACACCCATCTTATCATCATTCGATTCTGGTGTATCTGTTGGAACAGGATAGAAGACTTCCCATTTTAGATCCTGTGTGCTGACTTCGTTCGGCGTGTTGTAATAGATGCCCGAAGCCGGACCTACCGCCCTCAACGAAGTTTGGGAAATGTGTCTATCGAGTCTCTTGATCATTTCTGGAAGCTGACGCCACGAACCCCTACACTGAAGATACACGATGGTTCTTGCAGGTATTACTTTAGTTGTGATGTTTTGTACAACCATACCTAATCTTGGGTATCCGAATTACTCTACTCGACCAGCTTGAACATCCTTTTTGGTGCACCACAGACGGGGCATTTCTCAGGAGCTTCTCCTTCTACCGTATTGCCACAATACTGGCAGACATAGAAGGGCTTGAGTTCCATGATCTCACCTTTCTCGATCCCGCTAAGAGCGTCATGATATAAACCATGATGAATTTGCTCTACTTCGTTTGCTAGATCGAAGCTGTCGGCCGCTTTCTTTTCACCCTCTACTTCTGCCTTCTTTATGAAGGCAGGATACATCTCGGTGAACTCATGGTTTTCACCACCGATGGCGGTAAGCAGGTTCTCCCTGGTTGATTCTATCCCCTGTAGCACTTTCAGATGGTTTCGAGCGTGTATCGCCTCGGCATCAGCAGCCGCACGGAACAACCGTGCTATACGTTTTTGGACCTCTTCTTCTGCCTTCTCTGCGAAGAAGAGGTACTTACGTTTTGCCTGGCTTTCGCCGGCAAACGCGAACTCTAGATTATCCTTCGTTTTGCTCAAAGTTGTCCTCCTGCTGAGATTGGGGTCGGATGTCAATAGTGGACACCAAACCTTTCATGCTGCCACTAGCCAATCGGCATAGTATTTCTGTGCATACGCTACAGTTGATAAGAATCCCAGTTTAGCCTGCCGCCGCTGTCGGTTATAGAAGATCTGGATATACTCGGTAATGTCCCCTATCGCCTCTTGTCTGGTCCGGTACCGGCGGTGATGGACAAGCTCCTGCTTGATAATTCCCCAGAAGCTCTCCATCGGCGCATTGTCGAAGCAGTTCCCTTTCCGGCTCATCGATGCTATTAGGCCGAAGCTATCCAAGAGGTTTCTGTATTCATGGGAGCAGTACTGGCTGCCCCGGTCCGAGTGGTGAATTAGCCCCTGAGACG
>DUEE01000007.1 GCA_011170285.1 Dehalococcoidia bacterium | reverse complement strand
GGCAAACATCTTGAGATAATACAGAGAAGAAAGGATTACAATAGAGTCGTCAGGGAGCAGGGCAATGGCCTTTGAGTGTCCGTTAACTCAATGGCCTGAACTGTCCCACTTTTACTGACTACATACAATAGGTAAGGATACCCTCGAAAAATATACCGGTATGTACATCATTGACGACGAAATGATCGAGGTTATTCTTTCCGGCAGTCGACTAAAAGCAGTATACCAGGGACAGAAAATTGACATGATCCCCGTCAGCCGGTCCGCTTTTAGGCTGGATCACTGGATGGTCAATCTCGAAGATGTCGCGATAGAATTCTTCGTTAATGATCCCCGTAATGAAGACATCATGATCGTTTATATGGGAGATTATTTCGTCTGCCCAAGATACCCTGTTGTCGAAACCGTGCCGATCCTGTGGGAAGAATTGACAGGAGCGTATGACCTGTATGCGAGAACGCCCTCAGTATATAGCGACGAAGACCTGATGGGTACGGTCGAGATCAAGGTTAAAGACGGGATCCTGATGGTTTCCAATGGTAAATATCTAAAACCGATCAGTGACACTGAGATTCAAATAGTGGGTGGCATATTTGATGGAGAAACGATGATTTATGATGCTGAAACTGGTAGTATTACGTGGCAAAACCTGATATACCGACCTAAAGATAAGCTATCGAAATAAGAAATACTATTAATCCAATTGGTATTTGATCGTATGATAAATTTGGTGTGTGTTTAATACATGTGCAAAACGTAGCATGTTTCTAGAGTAGTTTGATTCTACTCGACCTGAGAGAAGTCTCCCGCCAAAGGGAGACTTCTCCTTTTGTCTTTTTATCTTGTTTCCATGTAGCCTCGGGAGGGGACGATAAACGTGCTAGTTCTTCGACTCCAACTTTATGACTTTCTGTTGAATAGGGCGGGTTGAACAAATGTCAGTTTTGTGCAACTATGGTTTGAAGCATCACACAGAGCGTCAGAAAGTGCAATTAGGGGAGACCACTAGCACTGAGGGTGGGAAAGGTTGTAGGGGCCGTTGGGCCAGTTCTAATGGTTATCGGCGGCCTCACGTGGCTGGCTTAAGCAAGATTAGTGACTGTCTCGGAAGCCTGGGCTGAGCACTCCAGGCCGGGTCATTGTGGCAATTGTATGTGTTCTTATACGCATTCGAACGTGGTACCGTAGGAGGTGATGGAAAAGATGGATGTTATCGAGTACTTGGACAAGGAACTACCTCTACAAATTGAGAATGAAATCAGTCCTCTCATTCATATCAATCACGTAACTT
The DNA here is from genome assembly GCA_011170285.1 of Dehalococcoidia bacterium. GTDB lineage: Bacteria > Chloroflexota > Dehalococcoidia > Dehalococcoidales > W498 > W498. The sequence goes on along the minus strand of DUEE01000007.1, from coordinate 181,449 downwards.
GGCTAGGATGATTTTTTGGTGGACCAGCCTTGATCTTTGCTGTCATCGATAGGCTTGGCTACCTTTTCAAAGGAAACAGCTCCATGGCTAGTATGAAAGAATCCATCGTCACTTACATGACAGGGGCAAATAGTAGATATAAATACTTATCTGGAATCCTCATCGGAATGTATCGGCATGGCCTAACGCACGAGTGGCAACCGAGGGATATAAAGCTAAGTAACGGCACTGTGCTCCGCTGGCGGGTAATTCGAGCTGAGCCGAAAGACATCCGCCTCCTAATAGTTAGAGACCGCGATGGAACCCTACTCCTGAATATGGTTTTGACCGAACTTCTCCACGATCTATCGGTAGCGATCAAGGCATATCTGAGCGATTTACACAATAATGTGGAACTACGTGCGACGGCAGACGAAGTAATGAACAAGTTAAACCGTCCAATTTCACAAGCGGACTTCCAGCGAAAATGCCGCGGTTATGTGGATAATGCTACTTTTGATTATATATTGGCTAACGTGATATCGTCGTGACGCAATAGGGAATATGTGTCCAACATAAAGCCATTTTGTTTAGAGTTCCAGGTAAGGCATCTATAGTCACGCTGAAAGAAATGACACTCCCGTCCTTGTATTAGTAAAAAGTTAAATTAGACAGTCGAAGTCCCTGCCCATTTGCTGCCGCAGCTTGAAGCTGATACAATTTGCCAGAATCTAATCTGACGAAGCTGGTTTCTGATGCTCATTATCAAGACTCGCAACTTAACCAAGAAATTTAAAGACCTGTTGGCGGTAGATGATATAAATTTAGAGGTGGAAAAGGGTGAATGCTTCGGTTTACTGGGACCTAATGGCGCAGGGAAGACCTCTCTCATCAGAATGATAACTGCAGTATCACCTCCCACCAGAGGTGATATACAGGTGCTGGGTAATGATCTGAAGGCTCACTCCCGGCAAGTGAAGGCTATATTAGGGGTAGTCCCCCAGCTGGATAACCTCGACCCAGATTTGACAGTGCTTCAGAATCTGATGACCTTTGCTCGGTACTTTGACATACCTAAGAATGAGGCACATCGGCGCAGTACGGAAGTCTTAAGCCTGTTTGAGCTTGGAAACAAGCGAAATAGCCACATCAGGGAGCTATCAGGAGGGATGAAGCGGCGCCTGCTGATAGCCAGGGGCTTGATTAACCTGCCCCAGATATTAGTTCTCGACGAGCCGACAATAGGTCTCGACCCGCAGGGCAAATACCTAGTCTGGGACAAGCTCGCTGAGCTAAAATCCCAAGGTGTCACCCAGCTTCTATGCACCCAGAATATGGAAGAGGCGACTGTGCTTTGTGATCGAGTGGCAATAATGCATCAAGGTAAAATCCTGTGCCTTGGTCCTCCCCAGAGTCTCATTTCTCAATATGTAGGTAGTGAAGTATGGGAGATTGAAGTAGACGCCGGGGAAAGGGATAAAACCGTCAAGGATTTACGAAGTCGTGGGCTTGACTTTGAGGAGGTTGGAGGTAAGATTCATGTCTTCCACGTTGAGGCTGACGAGATGACCAGGGGACTAGTGAATTTCGCAGAGAGAGTGAGGCGGAGGCCAGCCACATTAGAGGACATCTTCTTTAGGCTTACCGGGAGGTCTTTAGTCGAATGAGACTCTTCTCCTGGCGTTTTATTAGAGTGTGGCAGCGTAATCGAGATGTCTTCTTCAGGCTATGGCACTCAGAAGCCCCCGGTTCTATAGCGGAACCGATTATTATTCTGCTGGCTATGGGCTTGGGTCTGGGGGCATATGTTGGCTTGGTTGATGGACAGAAGTACATTGAGTTTATTGCCCCGGGTATTATCGCCAGCTATGCTATGTTCAGCGCCAGCTTTGAGTGTACCTACGGGAGTTTCCTGCGCATGGAGTATCAGAAAACCTATGACGCCATCATTGCCACTCCGCTGAGCGTCGAAGACGTCATCGCTGGCGAAATCTCTTGGGGAGCGACACGCTCGCTCCTGACGGGCACTATCATCCTCGCCATTGCCGCTATTTTCCAACTGGTTCATTCACCCTGGGCATTGCTCATACCGGTACTTGCCTTCCTGGAAGGCCTAATGTTTGCTTCCATTGCTATACTCTTCACCTCTTTTGCCCCCGCCATCTACAGCTTTAATTACTATTTCACTTTATTTATCACTCCAATGTTCTTTTTCAGCGGAGTGTTCTTCCCTCTCTCCTCCTTTCCCGAGATAGTGCAGACTTTGAGTTGGATAGCACCGCTAACACCGGTGGTCCATCTTAGCCGAGCGCTAATTAGTGGGGAATTTCACTTTGACCTTCTCTGGGCGCTGGCTCTTATAATTGGTCTAACTGCCCTGTTTCTCTCCATATCGCTGGTTACAATGAGGCGTAGACTAACCGTATAAGATAGTCTTAACTGTTTTAATTGCTTTATAAAATCCGACCGCATGGTGTCAACTAAACAATACATCGTTTTGTTTGCATATGGTATTGACAATGTCCGACTTTATGTCGTATAATGTATGACAACAGAGGAGATTTAAACGCCAATGAGAAAGGTGACGAGAACTGGTAAAAAAGACTATAGAGTGACAGTCAGGCTAGATGCTGAGACGTACCGAAGCCTGAGCGAGGCTGTAGAACAAGGAGCAATAAGCAACCTCTCCGAGGCTCTCCGGAGCATGATTCGTCAGAAACTCTGGGAACAAAGGTTCTCTAAAGAAATTCCATTGGATGTGAAATGGAGTGAGGTCAGTAAAAAAGAGTTACGAAGCATGGCGAACAGGATGTTCGGCGACCTCGGTGTTTCGGAGTACAGAAAGTTCCTGACGGCAGATGGATTTATCGAGGGTATCTTCTCAGCGTTGGGAGGGGTCGTGAAGAAAGGTCTCGTTGAGTTAGAGAGAAGAGAGCAAAAAGGTAGGGTAACCCGATCCAAGCGGCCAGGTACGAATGAGAGAGGCAACTAGACAGTGCGACAAGCTAGGCATTATGAGAGAAAATGGAACACGGTAGTTGAGCGTCGGCCCCACTCGCTACTCAGTGCGACAGATCAGAAACGCTCACATGTTCCAGTCCCATTGCACCTTCTAACAAATTGTTTAGACGATGGCAAAGTTGAAATTCAAGATCAGAGATGAATTGATGAAGCAGATTTCGGCTGAGGCTGAGCTTCTCTGGCCAGGAGATGGTATGATAGCCATTAGGCGACTGGTTCGTGATAGTCTAAAGCGACTGTGGAGATACTGCGGTGGAAATGATAGAACTCGACATCGTGATGGAGAATGACCTGATTACCAAGACCCGTGACCTTGCTGTAAGATACTTTGGTGATGACAGTGAAGCGTCTTTGACACAGGTGCTTGAAATGGCATTCACTATGCGTTGTTTATGGTCACGCTCTGTAAGAATGGGGCAACAGGAGACTGGTGAAGCAGTTTCTACGTGGGAGTTTCCGGAATCAACCACCAACCGAGAAATCAATGTTAGTATACAAAATTGGTTATTCAGGAGGTGAAAATAATGGATCAAACAGCAGAAGTTATGAGCAGGCAACGTCTTGACCTTTACATTACCAAAGCAGCGAAAACAGCTGGTTACGAAGAAGGGTTCGGTGTTGCCGGATGCGATTTGAGTCTTAATCGCTGGTGGGCAGCGTATAATAGACAGTCCACGAGAGAGCAATCGGAAAACGACCGCCTGGGAGAGTACCTGCTTACCAATGCGAAACTGTCCAAACAAAACGGCGGTATCGTACCGATGGAATATGTCATCTACGATGCTGAATCCAGCGAAGATTTAAATCGCACCGGTATGATTTGGCTACGCAAAGAATTAATAGCGGGTAGACGCATAGCCGGCGTTGTTATTCCTTTCCAGGGGCGCTTGTCTGCAGACCCCCTCCACCAGTTGGCCTTCGAAAGAGAATGCGCCTACTACGGTATTCGGGTGGTATACGGTGATGCCCCTGGGGGCGATGATTGGGCTAGCCAGACAACCAGGCTTATACAGGCCCAGGCAAACGCCCTGAGGGTCAAATGTAACCGCGATAATGCCTTAGCAGGGAATATTGCCCGCGTTTTGGCAGGCAAGGCGCCGGCGCACAGAGCAGGCTACGGATATATCTACCGTACTGAAAAGATTATTGAGGCTCGCACGGGGAGAACTAAAGTACTCCGTGCCTGGTGGGAGATAGACGAACCAGGAACCGATGGGGAGCCAGTCTGGAGGAGCCCGGCCTGGGTGGTTAAACAAATTTTCGTCTGGCTCGGAGATGAAGGTCGCACTGCCTATTGGGTTGCCCATAAGCTGAATGAACTCGAGATTGAGCCACCCCAAAGAACAACATGGGATCCCAAGACGGTGATAAAGATAGCCGGTCGCCAGTGTTACACGGGCAAGGCTGAGTACAATACCAATGGCCGTGTTCCCAATCCCGAGAGACCTCTGGGTGATTTAACTCTGGGTATAAAGAGAACGCTGGTGCGCCCGAAGCCTGACGGCGAGAAGGTAACTTTTGAAGTCCCAGGTCTTATTACTAAGGAACAGTGGCTAAGGTCCAATAAGAATCTCAGGGAGAGAGGACGCGGCAGGGGCAAGCAGGGCAAAAGGATACAGGCGTTGTTCCGAAACCGGATGCTTTGTCCGAAATGCGGAAAGCCGATGTCTGTCCTGCGGAAGAAAGGTAGCGACCAGGTGTATTACTACTGCCGGGCACATTACTGCCCGTGGTTGAGAAACCCTTGCAACTACATTCGTTTTATTCCGGGAACCTGGGACGACGAGATCTGGGAGGAGGTCTGCGCCATGCTGAGCAACGATGCTTGGCTGGAACAGCAACTGGCAGAGGAATTGTCTCAAAGTGCAGACCTAGAAAAGCTCCTCAGAATGGAACAATTCAAGATTAGCCAGGCAAAACTACGAGTCAGCAAAGTTCAGGAGGGCTGGGAAAAGGGGTTCTACACACAGGAGGAAGTCCAAATTAAACTTACCGAACACCGTGAAGCCATTGCCAGGGTAGAATCAGAGATTGGAAGACTTCGTGATCAAATGGCAAACAGGAATCTCAGCGCTGTCGAGGCTGAGTTGCTACGGCAGGAGCTCATGGAACTCCGTGACCGAAATCTGCGGGAGTCGATCTTCGAAGAAAGGGCCGACTTGGTTGCTAAGCTCGGAATCAAGATCCTGCCGTCAGAGGACTTGAAATCGAGGAAGATATTTTGCCGGTTGAACCTTGCCAAAGTAAATGAGGAGAGGGAGCAGGCCGGTTTTGCAAAAGCGACCTTTGGTGGAGCTGAGGGGACTCGAACCCCTGACCTCCTCCGTGCAAGGGAGGCGCTCTCCCAACTGAGCCACAGCCCCATTTACCAGAAATATTATAACAATAGTTGGGCTTGGTCGCAATTTATCTAATTAAGCTCGTAGACCACTCTATTCTAATTGAAAAATGAACCTAAATAAAAGGGCTTCAGGTAACCCGGTTAGCCAATCTCGTGATTTGTCAGAAGATACTTACCCTAGTTGGCGGGGGAGGGATGGTGCTATAATATTCTTTAGAATATTGTCTAGGCCGCCTGAAAAATAACCAACTTTAAGCGCAACCAAATCACCAACAATGAAGGTAAGATGACAAGTTTCAAGAAGTGGGTTGTCACTTGGTGGGAAGTGTCAAGGGCTACCTATGCTCTGCCAGTTCTTCTGCCGGTAGCATTGAGCGGAGTTATAGTCGCTTCCCGGGTACAGTTTAATCCACTGTTGTTCTCGCTTACCTTCATCGGCGTCGGTATGCTAGCTCTGGGGTCTTATATGACTAATGATTATTTTGATTACAAAAGCGGAGTTGATGCCAGAAAGAAGGAATACCTCAACTATTCTGGCCTAAGCCATATTGTCTATCGGCGAGGGAATCCGATAGTAACCGGCAGGGTCAAAGCTAATAGCGTGCTTTACGCTTCCGTAGTCTGTTTTATTCTCGCTCTGCTAATTGGCATCTATTTGACGATAAAGGTGGATTCCCTAATCCTTATGTTAGGTGCGGTAGGTTTCCTCATTGCCTATTTCTATTCGGCACCACCAGTAGACCTTAGCTCCCATGCTCTAGGGGAGATCTTGCCGGGCATAGCCTATGGCCCTCTGGCTATGATTGGTACATATTATGTCCTAAGTAAAACTTTTACCTTGGAAATAGTCTTAATCTCCATCCCCGTAGGGATTTTTGTTTCCTTGATTAGATGGGTGGATGCTATTCCGGGCTATGAAGCCCATAAGGCAGTAGGAGAAACCAAGTTGACCACTATCCTCGGCAGGAGGAGGGCAGTAGGGTTTATCCCATTGTTTCTGGCGGTGATATATCTAGGTATCCTCGCTGAAGTTGTTGCCGGGATACTACCACTTGCCACCCTCCTTGTTTTTCTTTCCCTGCCACTAGCGATAAAGGTGGTTAAGATAAGTAGAGAAAGCTGTGGAGAGACAAACCGCTTTATGAAAGCAATACCACTGATATTGAAGTGCTATGTACTGAGTTTAGTTCTACTTATAGTCGGTTATATACCTTATATGTCTCGGCTCTAAAGATAAGGTAAAGAAGTGAAATTACTTTACTACGGCTGGTGGTACTTGAAGTGCCGTCTCCTGGGGAAGAGAATTCCCCTTCAATCAGTTGTTTCCGTTACCACAAGATGCAATCTTAACTGCAAGCACTGTCTTGTCGCCAAAGCTATTGGCTCAGGCTTACTGAAAGCAGAGGATTTCAAGTTCTCCAAGCTATTGCCAATACTGAGGTATTGCTATAATACCGGAGCGCGCATTATCCACTTTGAGGGAGGGGAGCCGCTGCTGTGGAGAGATGGGGATTACTCTATTGAACACCTTATTCAGGTATCCAAAAAAATAGGCTTTTTTGCTACTAGCTTTACTACTAACGGAACTCTGCCGATTAACTCCAGCGCAGACCTTATCTGGGTAAGTGTGGATGGGACAAGGGAAATACATGATGAAATTAGAGGGGTTGGTTGCTTTGACCGAATGATGAAGAATGTCGCCTGTTCCTCTCACCCCCGCATTCATGCCAATATGGTAATAAACCGGTTAAATTATATGGTGGTTGAGGATGTAATCAAGATGGTGGCTCGAAGCACAGGCTTTCGCGCGATATCACTGAATTTTCACACCCCGCACCGTGGCGTTGAAGACCTGTTTCTGCCCTGGGAGCAGCGGCGGGAGGTAATTCATGTAATCATCCGATTGAAGAAGCAGGGCTTTCAGATTATTAATTCTGTAGCTGGGTTAAAGCTCTTTTATTCCAACAACTGGAAGAAGCAATGCTGGATTTCTAGCTTTTTTCTGCCTAGTGGTGCACTGTCAAGCGAGTGTCCAGGCAGCCGGGAAGGCATCTGTGACCGCTGTGGATATGGAATGGGGGTTGAAATGTCGGCACTGTTTGACCTCAAGTTTGCAGCAATAAGGGAGGCACTGGGTGTGTTCTCAAAAGGATAGGTATTCTCTGGTCAAAATTCCCATCTCCACCCTAGTCCTCCGTAGTTCTCACCAAGTATAATGCCACGGAATTGATGCAATGGCAAAGGCCGGTAAGTTGCAGCCCATCTTTGAACACATGTCCAAGGTGCGCACCGCACCTAAGGCATATGCATCTGAAGATACCCTTTTCTCTGAAGTCATATTCCTTGACTGAAAACGGTGGTTCGGTTCCCTTCTTGCGCGTAACCTGGTACTGTTCTGATGTAAGTAGCTGCCGTCACTCCTCATCAGTTTTAATCACTTTGTCCGTCATGCTCACTCCCTCCTGTTCAGGGTACCGGTCATTGTTTACTGGCGATATTTGGCTGCACGCGAGCGTAAAGCATAGCAATAACAGGGAATAGACTAGCCCTTGACAGTAATAAAATAATTTGTTATTATGAACATAAGTTCATTATTCAAAGGAAATACTAATCATGCCTAGACCAACTAAATGGCGCTGTGTTAGTTTTATGCCACAGATAACATACTTTAAGCCAGCGGGAGTACCTCTTCGCTTACTCAAGGAGGTATGCCTTTCTGTGGAGGAGGCTGAAGCTATCCGGCTTAAAGACCTGGAAGGGTTGGAGCAGGAAGAATGCGCCCAACGGATGCACATCTCACGTCCTACCTTCCACAGGGTACTGGGTTCAGCTAGAAAGAAAGTAGCTGAGTCGCTGATTAATGGCAAGGCGATTAGAATTGATGGTGGCAACTTTGAGATGGCTCCCATCCCTTTCCGATGTCTCAATTCTGGCCATCAAGGGGATATGCCTGCTAAAACAATGACGGCTATTCCTCACTCTGAGCAGATTGAGAACAGGATGCTTGACCTAGAACTGAAGGAGGGATAAGTATGAAAATTGCTATATCAGCCAACAGTCCAAGCCTTGATGCTGAGGTAGACCCCCGCTTTGGTAGATGCCAGTATTATCTTATTCTTGACCCGGACACGATGCAATTTGAATCCATACAAAATTCAAGCATAGTTATTGGCGGAGGGGCTGGCATAGCTACTGGGCAAATGATTGTCAAGTCAGGGGTGCAGGTGGTGCTTACTGGTCATTGTGGCCCCAATGCCTACCAGGTATTATCTGCGGCTGGAATCCAGGTAATAACTGGCGTTTCCGGTAAAATTCGCGACGTCGTCCAGGACTACAAATCAGATAAATTCCAAGCTATCCCACAACCTACCGTAAGCACCCACTTTGGCATGGGAATGTGATGAAGTAGAGGTAGAGGAGAGGAATGGAGGACGGGATGATGGCTATGGCTGGACCGGCATTCCATCCGACAAACCTGGAACAAGAGCTGGAGACAACCAAAACCCAATCGTAGATGCTAGCGCAACAATTAACTGATATCCAGCGCCAGATTGAACATTTGGAAAGGAAGAAAAAAATGGAAAGGGGAAGAGTATAGTGCCCATCTGGAAATACTCAGGTAAGGAAGTGAGCGAGGAGGAGATATATATGGCTCTTAATGCGATAAGCTATCTTTGTTTTAAGTGTGGTCAAGCGACTTGTAGTGAAGATTGTCCTATTCGCAAGCTAGCCGCGGAATTAAAGGCTTTGAAAGAATCGAAGGACGAATAGGTTATGCCAGTCTATGAATTCCAGTGTACCCCGTGTCGAGAGAAGTTGGAGGTTCGCCAATCCATTAGTGAGGACGGCTCTAAATTACATTACTATAAATGCGATGCTCAAAATCCGAGACGGCTTCTTTCTGCATTCTACGGCCAGGTCTTAAGCACAACTGAACCTTCGCAAATAAGTTGCCTCAGTTGTAGCACAAGCACTTGTAAACTGCCGTCAATGAAGTAAGGAGCGGTCGGTTCTTTATTGGAAGTACTATTATGATTAGAAGGGATAGAACAAGAAGATGCGTTGGACGAGGCGAAAGTGGTAGTGGTAGGATTAGAAACATGAGTGCCGGAAGTGGAGCCGGCGGGGATTATTTCTACTCCAACTGTGGAGTAAGAGTTCATCATCAAGCAGCGACTCCCTACTATAACCTGCTCTGCCCTCAAGTTGGCAGAAAGATGGTGAGGAGATAAGGTGATAATAGCTGTTGCCAGTGGAAAGGGTGGTACTGGGAAAACCTTAGTCGCAACTAGTTTGGCTTTATCGCTAGAAAATAAGAAAGCAGTGCAGCTTCTCGACTGTGATGTAGAGGAGCCTAATTCTTATATCTTTCTAAAGCCGTCATTTAGATATGAGGAGACGGTTTCTATCCCTATCCCCCAACTAGATGGGGAGAGGTGCACCTATTGCGGTAAGTGTGCTGAGGTCTGTGCCTATAATGCTATCTCTGTTTCCCCCAGCAATGTTTTGGTTTTCCCCGAGCTTTGCCATGGCTGTGGTGCCTGCTCTTATCTCTGCCCTGAAAATGCTCTCACCGAGATAAATAAGGAGGTGGGAATCCTGGAGACAGGCTGGGCAGAAGGGATTGAATTCGTTGAGGGTAAGCTTACTATAGGTGAGATTGTGGCTCCTCATATAATCAGGGAGGTAAAAAAGCATATCAACCGTGAAAGGCTGTCCATTATTGATGTTGCCCCGGGAACATCCTGCCCAGTGGTTGAAGCGGTAAAGGGTAGTGATTTCTGCTTGCTGGTGACTGAACCTACTCCCTTCGGTCTCAATGACCTGGCTCTGGCGGTAGATATGGTGAACAAGCTGAATATTCCTTGTGGTGTAGTTATTAACCGAGATGGTAGCGGAGATAGTAAGGTTAAGGAGTATTGCCGCGAGGAAGGCATCCCCATTCTGCTGCGGATACCGCTAGATATTGATATTGCCCGACTATACTCTCAGGGGATTACTTTAGTAGAGGGAATGCCACAGTGGCAGGAAGCATTCCTCAAGCTTTATAATGATATTGAGCAGGTAGCACTCCAGACTAAAGGTTAAACAAAGATGAAGGAGATCGTGGTTATTAGTGGCAAGGGAGGCACTGGTAAAACTACCATTGTCGCCTCCCTGGCTGTCTTGGTCAAAAGCAAGGTAATGGTGGACTGTGATGTTGATGCTGCTGACCTATTCCTCCTCCTCCAGCCGGTTATTCAGGAAAGGCAGGAGTTCTGGAGCGGACATAAGGCAGTTATAGATAGAGATAAGTGTACCCAGTGCGGTCTGTGTCAGAATTTGTGCCGATTTGATGCCATAAATGGATTCCAGGTTAATACTATCTCTTGTGAGGGCTGTGGCTTCTGCTACCACATCTGTCCTGAAGAGGCTATCACTATGCAGGAGAATCTATCAGGAACCAGGTTCACTTCCGATACCAAATATGGAACACTGGTCCACGCTAGATTGGGCATAGCCCAGGAAAACTCAGGAAAACTGGTAGCCACAGTCAGGCAACAGGCTAAATTCATTGCTGAAAACCAAGGGGTTGACTATATATTAAGTGATGGTCCACCGGGTATTGGCTGCCCTGTTATCTCCTCCATATCTGGGGTAAATCTAGCGATTATCGTCACTGAACCAACCCTGTCCGGGATACAAGACTTGGATAGAGCTATTAGCGTTTGCCAGCACTTCAGTATCCCGGTTATAGTATGTATTAACAAATATGACCTTAATGAAGATAATAGTCACCAAATTGAAAGCTACTGTCACAGCCAGGGAATAGAGGTTGCCTCTAGAATTCCCTTTGATAATGTAGTAACCGAGGCACTCGTGCGGGGACTGCCAGTGGTGGAGTATAGTAATAATAGTGTTACGCAACAAATAAAGGGATTATGGCAATCTATTTTAAGATTACTTGAAAACAGGTGAAAGGTGGAACCAATTGACCTTGAGCCGAAGTTTTCAACTAAGGAGATAGCCGGTTAGTAAAAGTTAGGAGGAAACTATGAAGATTGCAGTCATATCAGATGACGAAATTAAAATAAGCCAGCACTTCGGTCGAGCCTCACTCTTTATGGTGGTATCAGTGGAGGATGGTAAGATTGTGAGCAAAGAGACACGAGCCAAGACTGGACATAACACCTTTGCTGCCCACCACCCCCCTGATTTAGCTCCTGGTCAGCGCCACGGCTACGATGCTGGCTCACAGGTAAGGCACGAAAGCATGATTGATACTATCTCTGACTGCCAGGTCATCCTTGCTGGAGGTATGGGCTGGGGAGCCTATGAGGCTATGCAAAGCTACAACATTACGCCTATAGTTACCGATGTAGACAGCATTGATGAAGCAGTGCAGCTCTATTTAGATGGCAAACTAACCAATCTAATGGAGCGCCTCCATTAATATTTATTTAAGTTGAGGTCTAAACAAATGGCATTGGTTGAAATAAGTATAGTTCCTATAGGGACGCCAACACCTTCAGTTAGCCAGTATATAACCCAGGCAGTGAAGATACTTGAGGGAGAGAAAGACATAAAGTATGACTTAACAGCAATGGGAACAATTATTGAGGGTGATTTAGAGAGGGGCTTGACTTTAGCTCGGAAAATGCACGAGGCTGTCTTCAATGCCGGAATTATGAGGGTAGTCACTACAATTAAGATTGACGACCGGCGAGATAAGCTTTTAAGTATCAGCAGCAAAATGGAATCACTGACAAGAGGGTTAAGACATTAGATATGGCTAATTCTGACCAAATAGATGAAGCACGACGACTGCTAGGCTTAGGGGAAGCGGCCACCTTAAAGCAGGTGAAAGCAGCCTATAAGATGCTAGCTAATCGCTATCATCCCGATAGGTGCAAAGAGATAGATAGGGCGAAATGTGAGGAGATGATGAAAAGGATGAATGAGGCGTATGAGCTAATAATGAAATATTTTACTGACTATAGCTATTCCTTTGGTGAAGAAGATGTGAGAAGAACATATTCACACGATGAGTACCTGAGGAAATACCATTACGGTTGGTTTGATGGTATATAATTCAATGATGGATAAGGCGCTCTTTAATGACCGGGCTGCGCAATATGAGCTTTGGTATCAGACACCAGAAGGGCAGTACGCCGATACCTTAGAAAAAGATTTGTTTCTCAAGCTAGTCAAACCTAAATCAGGTCAGAGGATACTTGATATCGGCTGTGGTACCGGACATAATCTGGCTTTCTTCAAGGGATTAGGACTGAAGGCTGCTGGCATTGATGCGTCTAAGCCAATGTTGGCTATAGCGTCCAAGAAGATTGGAACCGAGGCTGAACTCTACTGGGGGCACGCTGAGGTACTCCCATTTGATAATGATTCTTTTGACATTGTTACTTTAATCACCGTGTTAGAGTTTGTTAATGACCCGACCAAAGTACTCAAGGAAGCAGGTCGGGTGGCGCGTGCTCAAATTTATTTAGGCATCTTAAATAAAATTTCACTGCTGGCAGTAAATCGCCGAACCAAGGGTAAATTTCGGGGCTCCATTTATAACCAAGCAAAGTTTTACAGCATCTGGGAGATAGAGGCAATGGTCAGAAGAGCAATCGGTAAGGTACCTCTTGAGTGGCGGGGTACCTTATTTCTCCCACCAAGCTGGCATAAATATATGCGTCGGTTCGACAGGCTCATGCCTTACGCTAACAACCCCTTCGGTGCATTCCTAGGCGTGAAGCTAAATGTGGAGAGGAGGGAAAAGAACAACGCCTGACACTAGCCATAGCTTAGAGCCAAAATGTAAAAATGCCAATGCTGGACTCTTACAAAGTGATAGAAAGGAAGTGATTGTTAATGACTACGAAAAAACAGATTGAGCAGGAGCTCATTGAGGTGCTTGTTCCTGGGATAGGGCGTAATATAGTGCAATTAAATATGATACGGGGGATTGAGGTTATAAATGATATGGTCAAGATTACCCTTGCCAATACTGCATTGAGCTCGAGCGCCCAGGACTGGGTCAGGACAAAGACAAAGGCAGTGGTGGAGGGGTTGCGCGAGGTAAATAATGTAGAGGTAGAATTTATAGAGTGTAAGCTAACAGAGTTAAACCAGATTAACCATGTCATTGCTGTAATGAGTGGTAAGGGAGGAGTGGGTAAGTCCCTGATAGCTAGTCTTATGGCAGTTGCCCTCAATCACCAGGGAAACGAGGTAGGTATTCTAGACGCTGACATCACCGGTCCCAGCATCCCCAAAATGTTTGGCCTCTCCACTCGACCTGGTGGAAGTGATACCGGAATTCTACCCGTAGTAACGAGGTCGGGGATAGAAATTATATCCATTAACCTGCTCCTGCCCCAGGAGGATGATGCTGTTATCTGGCGTGGTCCTCTTATCTCTAAGGCTATTACACAGTTCTGGGAAGAGGTAGTCTGGGGCAGACTTGATTACCTAGTGGTAGACCTGCCCCCGGGCACTGCCGATGCTTCTCTGACGGTGATGCAAACACTTCCTATATCTGGGGTAATCATTGTTTTTACCCCTCAAGACTTAACAGCTATGGTAGTCAGAAAGGCAGTGAATATGTTGCAGAAGATGGAAAAAACTATCCTGGGTGTAGTTGAGAATATGAGCTACCTGTACATACCTGAAATAGATAAGCGAATTGAACTCTTTGGCAAGAGTAGAGGAGAGGAGATGGCACAGGTAGCCAATGCCCCTTTTCTGGGGCAGTTGCCCATAGACCCAGAGTTAGCCAGGTTGTGTGATGAAGGCACAATAGAAAGCTACCACTCTGACGCCTTCGTTGCTCTTAGTCAAGCCTTTGTTCAGGCATTGCCTAAAACCAAAATCGAACAATGAAATCTATAATCTATGGTCCTGTTCCTTCCTGGCGACTGGGTAGATCCTTGGGAGTGGATTTAGTCTCTACCGAGGGCAAGACTTGCTCCTTTGACTGTATCTACTGTCAACTGGGCAGAACAATATACCCTCAAGTGGAACGGCGAGAATTTGTGACTATGACTCAGCTAACCAGAGAGCTGGAGGAAGTAAAGAATAATGTAGTAGCTGACTATGTTACCTTCTCCGGGATGGCAGAGCCAACCCTAGCCAGCAATCTAGGAGAAGCCATCAGGATAGCCAAATCAATCCTATCCGTACCAGTAGCAATTCTAACCAACTCCTCTCTTATGCCCAGGGAAGATGTTTGTAGTGATTTGGCGCAGGCAGATGTAGTAGTAGCCAAAATAGATGCTGCTAATGAACACATGTTCCGACAGATTAATAACCCTGTAGTCGGCTATTCTTTTGACCAGATACTCTACTCCATAGAAGACTTCAGAAAAAGCTTCAAGGGAAAGTTGGATTTACAAATGATGTTCATTAGTATAAATAAGAATTATGCTAGTCAAATGGCAGACATAGCCAGGCAAATTTCGCCTGATGAAGTACAGCTCAATACCCCATTGCGTCCTTGCCCGGTGAAGCCGTTAACCCCAGAGGCAATGGCTATTATAAAAAATGAGTTTACTGGACTGAGAGTGGTAAATGTCTATCAAGGGCTAAAACCAGAGGTTATGCCACTAAATCTAGAGGAAACATTAAGACGGAGACCAAAACTATAGCTAAGAAGATTTTATAGTAAAAAATACTTGGCTGGTTTTATTGACAAAGGTAAGCCAGCAACCATTAGGTAAATGTCATCAGCTCGCTGTGCCAATATCTGGTTTGCCTTACCCAGGAGGTCACGATATAACCTGCCCACTGCATTAGCCGGCACTAAACCTGTGCCAACCTCGTTGGTAACAATAATAAAGTCGGCATCAACCTGGTTGATACACTCAACCAGCTCACTAATCTCATTAGTAAGCTTCTTCTCAATGAAGGGAGCGTCAATTTGTTCGGTATTCTGGTGGCTATATTGACCAAAAGTGTTATTAACCAGTAGAGTGATACAATCTATAATTACTACCTGATACTCACCAATTTTTCGAGTAATCTCTTTACCGATATGATTGGTAACCTCAAGAGTGCTCCAGTCTGACGGTCTTGCCTTTTGGTGCTTCTCAATGCGGTCCCGCATCTCTTCATCGCTAGCCTCAGCTGTTGCCACAAAGAGCACCGGTTTGTTTAACTTGATGGCAAGCTTCTGGGCAAAACTACTTTTACCACTACGGGCGCCGCCAATTAGTAAGATGCACTTTTTACTCATTTTGCCCTCCAGTTATACATCACTAACAACCACCTGGTACTAGGTAAAACAACTGTCCTTTCCCCACTCCACGAGTCAAAAACACAATGCATAGTAACCTCCTAAAGTGTTATCTTGTTATATCAAATGAGAAACATCGTTTAATAGGTTTAGTATCGCTCCCTGGGAATAGGTTTCCACTATACTGAGTGAAGCCAAATCAAGGCGTAACTGCCGCCAGTGCCTTAACTCTAAGCCTAAAAGATGGCATACAAGTAGCCGCAGCGGTCCGGCATGAGCTACTATGAGCACTGTTTCCTCTGTGGCATGTTTATCCAGTCTACTTAAGAATTTGCTTACCCGGCTATTAAACCGGTCAAAATTCTCACCATCAGGAAACTCAAGGCAGAGACTCTGGCTAACCCATAATTTGGCAACCTCAGGATAAAGCTGACTAACCTCATCAAATGTCAGCCCCTCAATCTTACCAAAATTAACCTCGTTTAACTCGGTACAGTTGACAATATCCAACTGATGCCGTGTAGCAATAATCTCGGTGGTTGTCCAAGCCCGTCTAAGGTGACTGGTGTAAATAGCATCAATCTTCTCTTTTGCCAGGCGGTCACTTAATCTTTCAGCCTGCCTGAGTCCTAGTGCACTCAGCTTAACATCACTCTGCCCCCAGTATCTTAGAGTACTGCCTGATTCAGTATTACCATGTCTAACCAAAAGTAATTTGGACAATCATACCTCCGAACTAGACTACTCCCAGCCACTGATTATAAGCTAGCAGGCAAACAATGATGAGCACACAAACCTCAGCCACCTCATTTATAGCTCCGTAGGTGTCACCAGTAAGACCAGAAAATTTATGCTTAAAGTAGGTTGCCATCGCTATAGTTATCATCCAGATGCCAAATACCATAGCTGGTCCTACCAGATAAAAGTAAGTTATGTTTGCTAGCCAAGCTAGCCCTATAGCTACCGCCAGGGTTATGAGTGTGGCTATGGTGAACCTTAGCCAATCAGCAGCCTGCTTGCGCTCCTTTCCCAAGCCTGATGTTCTGGCAGAGGGATAAGCGAAAATAGCATAGACCATTGCCCAGCGACTTATTACCGGCATAAGTACCAGGGTCATCATCAGTAAAGACGGAGGTACACTATTTAGTGAGACATATTTAACCAGCAGTAGACAACAAGCGCCAATAATGCCAAAACCGCCGACGCGACTGTCACGCATTACCTGCCATCTTTCTTCAGGAGTCTTGTGACCACCCATCCCATCGCAGGTATCAACGAAGCCATCGAGGTGCAATGCGCCACTAATTACTACTAAGGCAACTATGAGCAGCACATTAACAATTGCCGAAGGCAAAAAAAGAGCCAACAGCCAGTTCAGCCCAGCTAGGATTAGACCGATAAGGATTCCCACCACAGGATAATAAGCCAATGAGCGTACAAATTCCTGCCGACTAGCTTCACGCCACCAGGGTAATGGTATACTGGTTAGAAACCTTATTGCGGCTAGTAATGCCAAACTTATTACTCTTCCTTCTCTGATACCTCAGCCTCAGCAAAGGTGGCCATCTCAGCCAGAATCCTGGCTGAAGTCTCTGCCAGAAATATGGCAAGCGCAGCCCCAGTGCCCTCACCCAGACGCATGTCCAAAGTAAGCAATGGCTTAAGCCCAAGATGCTCAAGTAGTAGCCGGTGACCTGACTCAGCCGACAGGTGAGCCGAAATAAGAAAATCCTTCAATCTTGGTGCTAGTGATGTGGCAATGAGAGCGGCTGCACCAGAGATAAATCCATCAATAACTACCGGAATACGGTGGGCGGCTGCGGCTAACATCACACCAACCAACCCGCCAATCTCAAAGCCACCTACCTTGGCCAATACAGCCAAAGGTTGAGACGGGTCAGGGCGGTTCACCGCTAAGGCTCTGTTTATTACTTCTATTTTATGTGCCAACTGCTCATCAGTTATACCAGTGCCTCTACCAGTTACCTCAGCCACAGGTTTTCCAGTGATAACGGCACAAATAGCACTGCTGGCAGTAGTGTTACCGATGCCCATATCACCGGTACCCACTATATCCAAACCCTTAGCCACCTCGTTCTTTACTATATCAATCCCCGTCTCAATTGCCCTTACTGCCTGCTCGTCAGTCATAGCTGGACCTAGACATATGTTTTGCGTGCCAGGGGCAACCTTTCTGGATAAAAGCTGAGGATTGGTTTCAAGCTCGGATGCCACCCCCATATCAACCACGATAATCCTGGCTCCTGCCTTACTGGCAATCACATTGATTGCAGCCCCACCACCGAGAAAATTATAAACCATCTGAGCGGTAACCTCCTGTGGCCAGTTACCTACCTTTTCCGTCACCACCCCATGGTCACCAGCCATAGTAATAATAGCTTTGTGCCTGATTTGAGGTATAGGCTTACCCTGAATGCCAGCCAGTTGAATGGATAGCTCCTCTAACCTGCCCAGACTACCCTGTGGCTTGGTCAACATATCCTGCCGTGCTTGAGCCTGAGCCATTACCTCTTTATCCAGAGGTTTTATCATTTCAATTACATTGGATAAAAGTTCCGACATTTCTACCTCCTGTTTAAGATCGTTTATCAATTTTGCCCCAATTGAAAGCGGGTGATTTCAAAGGGCTAAATACTGACATTTAATTCTCCTTTGCGCTTCAATTCCTTGATGGTGGTGATTAGCTTCTGGCACTCGGGCATAGTGCGGGGCGCAATGCGGACATACTCTGGCAAGCCAAAGGAAGTGCAATCGCGAACCATAATGCCATGCCGCAACAAAGCATTTCGGAAGCTTTTACCATCGCCTACCTTTACCAAGAAGAAATTCGTCTTTGATGGCAGTAATTCAAATCCTATTTGTACAAGCTCGTTTATCAGAAACTGCTTTGCCTGCCTAATCTTTAACTCACACCGCTTGAGATACTCAGTATCCTTTAGAGCGATAACTCCTGCTTTTTGAGCTACTGCATTGACATTCCACGGCAGGCAGACCCGGTGCAGAACATCAATAATATCCTGATGGGCAACAGCATAACCAAGACGCAACCCAGCTAAAGCATAGTCCTTGGTCATAGAACGGAGAACAATCACATTGTTCCGGAGAATTAGGTCGGCAGAAGACCAGCTTCCCTCAGTAAAGGCGATGTATGCCTCATCCAGGATGAGCAGACAGTCAACACAGGCATCCAAAATCATATCGACCTCTTGTCTGGAAAGGTATTGACCAGTAGGATTGCCAGGATTACAGATAAAAATACCTTTAGGACGGTGTTGCCTGATAAGATTTATCGTCTCTTCCGTTCTCGGAGCGAAGTTCTCCTCTGCCTTTCCCCATTGCTCAAGAACCTCCGAACCCATGATTTGGCAAGCAACCTTGTATTCACCAAAGGTTGGCTCAAGAATCAAGATGGAATCTCCAGGACCGAAGTAAGTCAAAGGAATCAGACGGATAAGCTCCGTGGCGCCACTTCCAGCCAGTATATTCTCTGGTGCTACTCCCAGCTCTTCCGAAAGACACTGCCTGAGTTCGGTTGCCTCTGAATCAGGATAGTGGTCAATGGCGATAGTATTAAAGATTTCCTTTACCCCCGGTGGGGGCATAAGCGGGTTAGTACTGACACTGAAGTCGAGAACCTCCTTAGGAGTAAGACCTATAGCCCTTAGCTCAGCCCAATTTGGTCCGCCGTGGGGACAGATTTTCAGCTTTTCTGCCTCGGGTCTAGGATGTAAGGACAAAGCCAATCCCTCCTACTATGAAACATATCATTACCCAGGTCAGCATCGCTATTAGCATTAGCTTTAAAGCAGCATCAATGGTCTCTGGCACTAGACGAGTATTTGCCTTTCCTAACCTATAGTAACCTACCTTTTCCAGTTGCACACTGAGCCCACCAGCCATCGCCGCTATAGGCCAGCCAGCGTTGGGACTCTCGGTTTTAGAATGCTCACTGAGAACAGCCTGCCACGAGGTCTTATCCCCTCTTCTGGATAATAAAGCAGCAAAAGCCAGGAGTAGCGCCGTCAGTCTAGCCGGTATAAAATTAAGTACATCATCCAACTTACTGGCAAACTTCCCTAAATACTCATACTTACTGTGATAGCCTACCATAGCATCAAGGGTGTTGGCTACCCGATAGGCAATGGCTCCCGGGACAGCAAGGGGTAAAAAATATAAGGCTTCTGGAATACTAAGAAGTAAAAAACAAAAGAGAGGCGCGACAAAGCTGTCGCAGGTGCTCTCTGCTACTGATTCTACGGTAGCCGACACAAGTAGCGGCTTTGGCAAATTCTGGGTATCACGGCTGACCAGTGAGCGTAGCTCAAAGCGTGCCTCGTCCAGTTTCTCCTTCAGCAGAAGCCCCTTAATTCTGAGTGCTACCTGGCGCAGTTCCTTAAGGGAAAAGGTGGATTTGAGGAGTACAGCCCCAACAATCACATACGCAGCAAAGCTAAAGCTCTTTAGATAAAAAAGCATAAAATAAACAGGGGCTGTGAACAGCCCTGCTATTAGAAGGGTTATAAATGACCCATAGACAAACTGAACGAATGGGGAACGACCAACATTAATCCTTTCCAAGAGCGAGATAACCTTTCCCATCCATACCACGGGGTGTAAGATACGAGGCGGTTCACCCAAAAATAAATCAATAACCAGGGCTAGAGACAATAGGAGTGGAATCTCCACAACTGTTATTTTATACCCCCTTCTATCATACCGCTGTCCCTCTCCAATCCGTAATCTAATTCTCCTCCACTTTAAAGAGGCTCAATATACCATGGCACCGGCACGAAGTGCCAATAGCTAAAGTGTAGGGTGGGGCGAGACTTGCCACATAATATAATGTTTCTTTAATCACTTCTCCAGGTACTCCGCCAACACCATCAAATTGATGACTTATAAAAATCTTATAGCAATCGATTGCCTCGGCGACTGAGAATTCGAGAAGCTCATACATGGCAGCAGGTTTTTTAATTCTGGTCACCGGGCATATACGCCGTTGCACACAGCCCTCCTTGCACCTTAAACCCTCCGCCATATAACTTGATATGAGTATCCCAGACTTCTCATTTGTGCTCAGGACCAATCTGTGAGGTAAACCGTCTAGAACTTGTGATAATAAATCTCCACCACTAGACACCTTAAGCCCTTTCGCCATTAACCAACTCTTGACCAATTTACCCAGTGCATGTCCCGGGACGGCAGGGATGACCCATTGCGGCACCTCTCCTTTCAGGATGTTGAATAAAGTTTCCATTGCATCCCCAACGATTAAAGCTACTTGCCCCGCTTTTATCGGTTCTTGTTCAGTCAGTACAACTTCGACCATTTCTCTGGCAGCGCAATCAGGATTTGTATCTATTATCATTGTCCTGGCTTTACATTCCCTGCCCAGCCTGGCGGCTTTGGCTCCGAAGTAGCCTCCACCAAGGCATACTAAGAGACCTCCTTCTTGGATAGCGGGGTGTTTCACTATTATTCTCCTTCGTATCTTCCAGCCGGCGATTTGAATAGCTTGGGCGGAATAACATAAGATGGTTCATCAATGACCGGATCACTAACTAAGGTTAGAGAAAATAGGGGTAGAATCCCCATAACTACTAAACTATACCCCCTTGAATCATACTTCTGGGCTTGGCATGATGGCTATTGCCTGCCTTGACTAGGACAGCGGGTAGACCGTTAACCGGGTGGGCATAGACGCAGCTATCAGCTCCGTAGACCTCCTTCATGTTTTGGGAAGTGATTACCTCCTCTGGTGTCCCCTGAGCATGAACTTGCCCATTATTTATGAGGATTAATCGGTCGCAATATTGTGCGGCTAGGTTCAGGTCATGAAGGGCAATCACCACCATTAAATTATTTTCTAGGCAAAGGTTCTTAATCAGGTCAAGGATATCAACCTGATGCCTGATATCCAAATTCGCTGTCGGCTCATCCAGAAGTATTGACTTCGGCTCTTGAGTCAGGACACGGGCAATGACTATGCGCTGTATCTCTCCGCCTGAAAGCTCGCCTACCTTTCGCTGGGCAAGAGAGTGGGTTGCTGTCATCTCCATAGCTCGCCAGGTGATAGTAAAATCTCTTTCCCCTTCATATTGGAGAAGCCCGAGGTGGGGATTCCTTCCCATTAGCACTACCTCAAAAGCGGTAAAGGCGCTAGGCAGTATTGACATCTGAGGGACTACACCAAGCGAGCGGGCTAAATCTCCCCTTGGCATCTTGAATACATCTTTTCCATCTAACATTATCTTCCCCGAACACAGGGTTATAACACGGCTTATAGCCTTGATAATAGTTGATTTGCCAGAACCGTTCGGTCCGATAAGTCCTACCATCTCTCCCGGCATCACCTCAAAGTTTAGGTCTTTCACCACCATATTATGACCGTAGGCAATATCGACGCTTTGTAATTCCAGTTTAATCATTTTATCTATCCTCAGAAGAAAACTACCCTCTTTTTACGCCGTAATAAGTAAAGGAAGAATGGTGCACCGCACACGGCTGTGATTACTCCTATCGGTATCTCCGTAGGTGCTAAGGCGGTACGAGCTACAAGGTCGGCGAGAATTAGGAAAATGGCGCCGCTGAGTACAGACAATGGTAGTAGAAAGCGGTAATCCGGTCCCCATACCAGACGAACGGCATGAGGAACGAGGATACCGACAAATCCAATGGTGCCTACGAAAGAAACAGCGGCAGCAGTAATCAGGGTAGCGGCAGCAAGAAGAATGAGCTTGACCTTTTCTACATTGACTCCCAACTGTTGAGCCTGCTCCTCGTTAAGCTGCATTATGTTAAGCGAGCGAGAGTAAATCAAAATTACGGCTACCCCCACCACTATATAGGGAAGAACAACCTTTACCTCTGACCACTGACTTAAGGCAAAGCTACCCATAAGCCAGAATAAAATTCCATGCATCTTCTCCCCACTGGTGATTATAAGGTAAGAAACGATTGACCCCCAAAGGGCTCCCAAAGCCACACCGGCTAGGATAAGGGTGGTCACGGGTAGTGTCTTGCCTACCCTAGCTAGACTATAGACAATGGCTACGCTAATTATCGCCCCGGCGAAAGCAAGTATGGGGATAATTCCGAAACCCATTCCATGCCAGTTGATGGGTAATATGAAGCCAACGACTGCTCCTAGTGATGCTCCTTGAGCTACGCCGATAAGGTAGGGGTCAGCTAATGGGTTGCGGAACAGCCCTTGATAAGCAGCCCCGGCTAGGGCCAGGGCAGCCCCGACAAGACCTGCCAGAATGACCCTGGGCAAGCGTATTTCCATAATTATAGTCTCGGTGGTGCTCGACAAGCCAGAAGTTATGTCAACTAAGGGCAATTGTGAGAGCAGAGAGCGGAATGTAGTTAAGAAAGGAATATGAACGCTGCCAATAGCAGTGGCTACTGCAACCACTCCTATAAGTGCAATCAAAAGCCCTATAATGGAGTATATCCGGCGACGCCAACGAGGGAAATGGATGGGCATAGATTGCACCATGGAAGATGGTTTAAGTTGATTCAGGGTCATAATTGAAAATTCCTTAGTACCTCGGATTTCAGGGCTTCCTTCCCCTTCAAGTAAGAGACATTGGTGAGATGCCTTCCAGCTATACTCACCGCCTTTTCCATCTCCTCGGCGGTAGGTCGTCGCCAAGGGTTATCACCAACCGGGATATAGGCATCTATTCGGTAAGGGATAGCCCTGTTTACCCCTCCAGTAAACCTGGCAATGCTCTAATTTTTTATAAGATCAATATATTATAGTATATATTCATCAGTCCTCTGCAAACAGTTGCGGGTGTATGCATTCAGCGAACTGTTCTAGACCATCAACTATTCGTGGTCCGGGACGACCAGAAAGGTCGACGTCTATACCATAAATCTGGTTGTTAATGCGGGCGTCCACACCCCTAAATCTCGGCTCAGTCAAGGTAAACTGAAGAGGTGAGTCTTCTCCTGAGCCCATACCAACGTCGGCAATTATCACTTCGGGATTAGCGTTAATGACTGCCTCTAAACTAATTGCCACGTAACCACCAGTGAGGTCGTGGGCTATGTTTATCCCGCCTGCCTTTACAATTAGCTCGTCCTGCCAGGTATCTCCCCCGGCTGTCTTTATGGGGTCATGCCAGGTAATGGAAAATACTTTCGGTCTTTGAGCCTCTGACAGACCATCAGTCTTGTCAGTTACCGCCTTAATCCGGTTACTCATCTCGGTCACCAACTGGGAAGCCTCCGCTTCCTTCCCGGTAATCTCTCCAATCAGGGTGATAGCTTCCAACACCTCATCAAGGGTTTTGGGGTGTAAAGCGAAAACAGTGAGCCCCTTTCCCTCAAGTGCTGGAATGATGCTCGCTTCATGACGTTGGGTAGCTATTATCAGGTCAGGAGAAAGGGCTACCACCTCCTCAATATTCGGCGTGCTAAAACCACCTACTTTAGGTTTCTCTTGAGCCTCAGGAGGATAATCGCAATATTCTGTCACCCCCACTACTTTATCACTTAAGCCCAGAGCAAATAGTATCTCGGTATTGCCTGGGACAAGAGAAATAATTCTTTCCGGTATTTTCTCCAGTTTGACTACTCTGCCTAGCTGGTCTGTTACTTCTATTGCGAATGATACCTCATCTTCGGCAGGTGGTGTGCAAGCCACAAATATGCTCGACAACACAATGAGCATAACTAATGGCTTCAGTTTCATGAAATATGACCTCCAATCTAATTTAAATAAAAATACTAATCCCCTTGTCCTAGCGGCAAGGGGATTCTCAAGTCCCTTCAAACATACTCCAACCCCCTTTCCCGGCGAAGGTACAAGACTACCCAGAGGTTCGGCGTTCTGGCTTCTCGCCTGGGGCGAGTCACAGTAGGCGGGACTGCGTCAGACTTTCACCGACTTACTCTCCGATTACACCTGAACATAGTTCAGGCACCTCCGGGTCACTTATTCAATTTTATTTACATACAATACACTAATTTGGAGAATAATGCAAGTTAATTATCAAATGTTCCTAACTTGATATTTTAGGTCAAATTAATTAGCATTGACTTAGTTGAAAGGAGATTAGATATGAGTGATATTTTGGATGAAGCCTATGCCATAGCCCAGTGCAAGGAGTGCCCGTGGTATAAATCCTGTGTGATGCCAATGAGGTTCACTGCTGAGGATATCCGCCGGCAGCTAGAGTCATCAGCACCGGGAATGGATATCTCACAGCAGGCAGACCTTGGCATGCAGAACCTTTTATCAAGTATGGCAACTGCTGCTCAGAACTCGCTGCTAGAGGGCTGTCCCATTTTTATCAACCGCCTGCGTTCCAATCCTAAACTTGCCCAGCACCTAAAAGAAATGATGCAACACTGGGGCCAAGAAGAATAGCCAGCAGAAGCGGTGGTGGGCGATACTGGATTTGAACCAGTGACCTCTGCGATGTCAACGCAGCACTCTAACCAACTGAGCTAATCGCCCACTGAAATAATGATTCTACTAGATGTATCCCCTATCGTCAACACGCTGTCCTCATCCAATACTTTGGTGACAATTAAGGAATTCTTTGAGCTTAAGGTAGTATTTTCAGGGGAGGCGCCAACTCGCCCATTTTTCTTTATCTACCTCTCCATTATAGGCTAATTTAGGTGTTATTCCTCTGGCTATAGCGGCGGCGGCGATAGCTTTAGTTATATCACCAACTATAAAGGGAATTGTTCCCATCATCAGGAGATGGGAGAGGGAAACCGCTTCCCCTTTAACCAGGCTTAGCCAGAAGTGTAGTTGTATCAAGCCTGGTATATGAATCAGAATAAAATTGGCGAAAAGCATAAGCCCGAGCATACTGAAAAAGCTTCTCGACCTAATATACTTATCGGTGAAGTAACCTAAGAACATGGCAGCTAAAATAAAACCGGTTATATAGCCCCCAGTAGGACCAGCAAGGTAGCCTAAGCCACTGGACCAGCCAGTAAACCAGGGAAGTCCCATAGCCCCCAGCCCAGTATAGAGAGCTAGGCTTATACCTCCCCACCAACTTCCCAAGACCACACCAGCCAGGAGTACTGCAAAGGTCTGCCCTGTTACTGGCACCGGGCTCCAGGGAACCGGAACTCTAATTTGAGCAGCCAGTCCAGTAAGGCAAGCTATACCAAGGGCTAAGACCAGCTTCTTCGGTATACTAAGCTCATACCTCCATCGAAACACATTATATTTAGCCTGGTTAATTCTAGCTACTTCCAAGTTACCCTCCCTATTCTCTGGATTCCGTATTTTGGCATTATTTGGTTGGCTTCTGGTTACCAATAATGGCTATCTCTATGTTCTTGCCACAATGGGGGCAGATTATTTCAAAGGTGATAGGCTGGTTCATTACTCGTTCAGCAACAACAGTAATCATTGAGTCAATATTATCTAAACGACGGTCTAACATATCCAAGCGCTGTTTGACAAGGTCAATATCCAGCACATCTTCCTTGCTTTCCTTATCGGGTTTAGTTTCCTGTGCCAAAGCTACACCCCCAGAGATTACAATGAGTCAATTATATGTGGCAGGTGGTGCTATGTCAAAGTTTTTTTGTGTTGTTCATCAACCTCACTCGCTTAATCCCCCTTCCCTTAATAAGGGAAGGGGTTCAGGGGGATAGGTTGCTAAAAAACTTCAAAGAAGTATTGATTTACACAAGCCGAATGACATATAATATTTCTACAGGTAAGCAACCATTTTATAATAAACACGAAGGAGGTAGCAAATGCCTGAGGAAGTAATTGGAAAGGTGAGTGACTTCTTTTCTAAACCTGTAGTAGCTGGTATTTCGTTAACAGGGGCTCTAAAACTGGGCGACATAATCCACATCAAAGGTCATACTACTGATATTGAACTAACTGTCAACTCTATGCAGATTAACAATGTGGATGTTAAAGAGGCTAAAGCCGGAGATGCTGTTGGGCTCAAGGTCAGCGAGCGGGTAAGGAGAGGGGATACAGTCTATAAGGTTACCGATTAAAGCAAATATCCAGAGATTCCTCCAAAGTTAATAGGAAGTGGAAATGACGGTAAAGGTATTGATTGAGCGCCACGTGAAAGAGGGTAAAGAAGGGGATTTAATTGAGCTGCTGAACAAACTACGAGCTCAATTAATATCACAGCCAGGCTATATCTCAGGGGAATTACTCCAAAGTATGGAGGATAAATCTACTATTTTTGCTCTTAGCACCTGGCTAACTACACTTGATTGGAAATCTTGGGAAGGTAACCCCCGGCGCCTAGAAATTGAATCAGGCATTGAACCGCTATTGACTGAATCACTAAAGTTGACTATAGCTACTTCCCTTTAGAAACTATGCTCCTTATTAAGTTAGCCATCTCTATGGCATTCACCGCAGCTTGGAATCCTTTATTCCCCTCTTTAGCCCCCGCCCGCTCAATGGCTTGCTCTAGGTTATCAGCCGTGATTATACCATAGATGACAGGCAGCCCAATATCCAAACCTAGCTTGGCAATACCCTTAGTAACCTCAGTAGCAATATATTCAAAGTGAGGTGTTCCACCACGAATCACAGCCCCAAGGCAGATAACAGCATCATATTTCTTAATTTCAGCGAATTTCTTGGCTATCAGTGGAATTTCAAATGAACCCGGTACCCAGGCAATATCTATATTCTCCTGGCTAGCACCATGGCGAAGTAGAGCATCCTGTGCCCCGTCAAGCAACCTCCTGGTAATAAACTCGTTAGAACGGGAAACAACCAGCCCAAACTTCAGCCCTTCCCCCAGTAGCATACCTTCAAAATGCTTGTTCATTCCTGTCTCCTTTTATCGGCAGTATCCGGTATTTGTAATAGATGCCCTAATTTTTTCTGTTTTATCTCCAAGTAATGGCGGTTATACAGATTGGGGGTGATAATAATAGGTAATGTCTCCAGTACCTTTAACCCATAGCCCTCTAAACCTATTACCTTTTTTGGATTATTGGTGAGCAGTCGGATTGAATGTAAGCCTAAATCAGCCAAGATTTGGGCACCTATACCGTAGTCCCGCAGGTCTGGAGCGAATCCTAAAGAGAGGTTAGCCTCTACTGTATCCAGTCCTTTATCTTGAAGAGCATAAGCACGAATCTTGTTATGGAAGCCAATGCCCCTTCCCTCCTGCCTCATATATAATAAAACACCTCTCCCCTCCTGAGCAATACTCTGCATTGCCAGATTAACCTGCTCACCACAATCACAGCGAAGGCTACCAAATATATCGCCAGTAAGACATTCACTATGAACCCGTACTAACACTGGCTCCTCGGTGGATATATCTCCCTTCACTAAGGCTAGGTGTTCATTAGGGTCAATATCACTTTTATAGGCAATAGCAGTAAACTCACCGTATTTTGTTGGCAACTTAGCCTCAGCCACTCGGTGCACTAGCTTTTCATGGCGACGGCGATAGGTAATAAGGTCGGCCACAGTTACAATCTTGATCCCATACTTCTCCGCCATTACTGAAAGTTGAGGTAGCCGAGCCATTGAACCATCTTCATTCAAAATCTCACAGATAACCCCTGCTTGATAAAGACCAGCCAGCCTGACTAAATCAACTATAGCCTCAGTATGTCCCGCCCGCACCAGAACACCACCGTTTCTCGCCCGCAGTGGAAACATGTGCCCCGGACGAACTAAATCCTCAGCTTTGGTAGCCGGGTTAATTATTGCTTTTACTGTCTCGGCTCTGTCTGCTGCTGAAATACCGGTGCTTACCCTGTGTTTAGCTTCAATAGATACAGTAAAAGCTGTCGAGAACCTGGATGTATTATCTTCCACCATTAACGGAATCCCCAATTCGTCTAATCGCTGACCGATAATCGGCAGGCAAATAAGTCCCCGGGCGTGCTTGGTCATAAAGTTAATCGCCTCAGCAGTAACCTTCTCGGCAGCTATAGTCAGGTCTCCCTCGTTTTCTCTGTCCTCATCATCAACCATGATGACAAACTTGCCTGCTTTTATGTCTTCAATAGCTTCAGCAATACTTGATAACCTCATGCTTACTCCCTCAATTAAAAATAGATTGATCTAACCTACTAAAAACCCATGCTCCCGCAGAAAATCGGTAGTTATGCCAGTGTTATGAGTCTGGCTAAGCTGTTCTACATACTTAGCTATAATATCTATCTCCATATTAACCATGTCACCCACCTGCCGACTACCTAGAGTGGTGTGCTTCTGGGTGTAGTCAACGATAGAGACCTGAAATGAACCGCTATTCTTGGTCACCACAGTTAAGCTAACTCCATCAACAGCAATAAAACCTTTGTTTACTATGTAGCGCATCACCCTGGGGGAAGCCTCCAATCTAATGAGCATTGCCTCACCATCCCAGCTAACCGAGGCTACCCTTGCTGTATCATCCACATGACCCTGGACTAAATGCCCGCCCAGGCGTCCCCCTAGAGCTAGAGGTCGTTCCAGATTAACTCTATCTCCCACTCTCAATAGACCAAGGTTGGTCCGCATTAATGTCTCCGTCATTATATCAACCGAGAACGATTTGGCATTAAAATTGGTTATGGTCAGGCATACCCCGTTAACAGCCATACTTCCGCCAAGTTCTATTCCTTGGAGAGCATCACTGGTGGCGATAACAATATTTCGGCGTGTCACCGAAGTAATCCTACCTATCTCTTCTACAATCCCGGTAAACACTTTTATCACCTAACATATCCGCTAATCATCAAATCTATACCTAATTCCTCAACCTTAATTCGCTCTAGTTTAAATGAGTTTACCACTTTGTCAACCCCGTTACCAGCCACCGCCGTCTTTGCCGTTTTGCCACCAATGATGATAGGGGAAATAAAGGCAATAACCTTATCTACCAGCCTATAGTCAAATAGAGAACCAAGAAGAATTCCGCCACTTTCTACTAAGATACTGGTAATTTCCCATTCTCCTAGTGCTTTTAGCAACTTCTCTAAATCCACCAGCCCTTCTGCCGAGGGCAATTCTATTAGTTCAGCTCCAACCTGAGCTAAAGCTGTTTTCTCTTCTGGCTTAACCAACCTGCCCACTGCCAGAAGCGTTTTACCCGGCTCACTAAATACTCGAGCGGTTAATGGGGTTCGCCCTTTACTATCTACAATTACCCTGAGAGGTTGGTTCCTAGCTATTCCTCCCTTTCCACCACACCTAGCCGTGAGGTGAGGGTCATCAGCCAGAACAGTATTGACTCCAGCCATAATAGCATCAGTGGTATAACGCAAATTATGAACATACTTCCTTGCCTCTTCACCACTAATCCATTTAGAATCACCGCTTTTTGTAGCAATTTTACCATCTAAGCTTAGTGCAAATTTTGCGGTAATAAAGGGTATGCCGGTAGTAATAAATTTGGAATAGGCT
This sequence comes from Dehalococcoidia bacterium, assembly GCA_011170285.1. Lineage (GTDB taxonomy): Bacteria > Chloroflexota > Dehalococcoidia > Dehalococcoidales > W498 > W498. Next base: position 151,491 of record DUEE01000007.1, on the reverse strand, counting down.
TCATTAACCTCTCGAGCTTCAGTTTCATGCTCACCCGTATGTACCTTAATGCCTTTCCGCTCTAGTTCGTCCATGCCTCGCCCTGAAACTAAGGGATTCGGGTCAAGCATAGCTAAATGAACCTCAGTAATGCCAGCGGTAATTATTGCCTGACTACAGGGTGGAGTTCGACCATAATGGCAGCAAGGCTCCAAGGTAATATACATCACTCCCCCTCGGGCTTGGTCTCCTGCCTGATTCAGAGCTACTACCTCGGCGTGCCATGAGCCCGGTGGTTGAGTATATCCCTGTCCCACAACTACATCATTCTTAACTACTACCGCCCCTACCGCTGGATTAGGGCTAACCTGACCCAGTGCTAATTTAGCCAGGGAAAGTGCCTGCTCCATATAGTCCATACTGTGGTCATTCTAGCACCTACTTTTGAAAAAGTGCAACACAACCCATAGTTGATAGGCACGGCAAATACTAGCCGAACGAAGACTGATAAGGTATAATGGTGATTAGGAAGGAAGTATCAAATGAGGGCTTATCTTCGTGAGACTATAGCAATCTTTGTGATGGCTATAGTAATTTTCTTACTGCTACAAACCACAGTACAGAGTTGCCCCATTGTAGGTTCTTGCATGGAGCCTACCCTCCAACAAGAAGGACAACGACTATTAATAAGTAAGGTCGTTTATTATTTTCATGAGCCTGAGCGAGGCGATATAATTGTATTTCATCCACCTCATAAACCCAAAAACACACCCCCTTATATTAAGCGTATCATTGGTTTACCTAATGATACTATAGAGATAACAGGAGGAGCAGTTTATATTGATGGTTCGCCACTATATGAACCTTATGTTGAAAACCCTGCCAAGTATACTGTCCCCAAGTATGAAGTTCCAGAGAACGAATATTTTGTCCTTGGTGACAATCGCCCTAATGCTGATGATTCTCATAATGGCTGGACAGTGCCACGTGAAAACATAATTGGTAAAGCCTGGTTATCAATCTGGCCGCCGAGTACTTGGGGATTGGCGCCTAACTATTCCTTACAGGAGCAATTAGCCAGCTATTAGGGGTAGATTGAGGAGGGCGAGGTTGATGGAAAGTGTAGAGGAAATCTTTCAAAAAGCAGGAGCTATACTCAAGGGACACTTTCTGCTTGCCTCCGGGGTGCATTCCCCTACCTATTGGGAGAAGTTTCAAGTTTTACAATTCCCTAGCTATACTGAGCAGCTTTGCCACATTATTACTACTCACTTCCAGAAGCAAGGAATTCAGGTTGTAGCTGGACCAACTACTGGTGGTATCATCCTTGCTTTTGAGGTAGCTAGGCAGTTAGGAGTACGTGGCATCTTTGCTGAAAAGGAAGGTAATACAGAAAGGGCTTTTAAGCGAGGTTTCAGCATTAGCCCTGGTGAACGAGTTCTCATCGTCGATGATATCCTTACTTCAGGTAACTCCATTGGCGAAGTTATGGCGGCAGTAACCAAGCAAGGCGGGATAGTAGTGGGGATAGGGGTATTGGTTGATCGCTCTGAGCAAGAGCTTGAATTTGGCGTTCCCCTTTTTAGCTGTCATCGTGTCCTAACTCCAACTTATAGCCCACCGGATTGTCCTTTGTGTGCCGCCCAAATCCCGTTAGTCAAACCAGGTAGCAGCCAAAGTCCACCAGATTAAGCAGTTCTGCCAAATTCCCTTCTCAACTGCCCTGAGCTGATGCAAATCATTGTCGGTCTACCGTGGGGGCAGGTATTGGGAATAGACGTTTGCTCCAGTTGCCGGATAAGTTCACGTATTTCGTCATCAGTTAATGTTTGCCCTGCCCTCACTGCACTGTGGCAGGCAATAGATTTGGCTATAGTTTCCCACCAATTGCTTTTATCTCCTCCCGATAAAGAAGCTAATAATTCCCTCACTGTTCCTGTCCAGTCCTTGTTATGAAGTAAAAGTGGTACCGCCCGAACCAAATAAGTTCTATCTCCAAAGGGCTCAATAGAAAAGCCAAACTCAGCCAGGTCTTCGTAATGTAATTTCAAAGCCTCCTCCTCTTTAGGATTAACCTCAAAAGTTACTGGTTCAAGTAGACCTTGAACCTCTATTTCTTGCCGTGTCCCCTGGTATTTAATCTTGTCAAAGAGGATACGCTCATGGGCGGCATGCTGGTCAATAAGATACAATCCGTCAGGACCTTCAGCAATAATATAGCTGTTAGCTAGCTGCCCCAATACCCTCAGAATGGGCAGAGCTACGGCTGGAGTCTCGGTAGACACTAATGGCAAGGTGGCATCAATCTCGGTTGATGTCCACAACGCTTGCCTTGGTGGTGATACATATGTTGTGGCTACCTCCTCAATCTTAGGCACCGGCATTAGCTCAATTAAAGCCTGCCGGGCTGCCCTCTGGACAGCACTAAAAACGGCGCGTTCATAGACAAATTTAACCTCTGTCTTGGTGGGGTGAATATTAACATCTACCTCTTTAGTCGGCAGTGAGATATTGATAATAGCAATAGGGTGCCTTCCCAGCATCAAAAGCCCGTGGTAAGCCTCCTCTACCGCCCAAGCCAGCAGGCGACTACTTATCCAGCGACGATTAACAAATAAGCTGAGGTGGTCTCGACCGGAGCGGCTTACTGCTGGTGAGCTTATCATGCCCGTTACCTGGGGCGGTGAAGCTACAGGCCCGCTTTCCCAGCCTTTGTTCTTAATCTCCAGCATATTCTTGACCACTTCAACGCCATAAATCTCAATCACACTGTCTATTAGTTGACCATTGCCTGGAGTTCTTAGCGTTTGTCTTCCGTCAATGACCAAGTTGAATTTAACCTCGGGGAAGGCAAGGGCATATTGAGTTACTATATTAGCTATATGACTATTTTCAGTAGCCAGCGACTTGAGAAATTTCAATCTTACTGGCACTTTGCGGAATAAATTTCGCACGGTAACAGTGGCTCCCTGAGACCGCCCTTGGCTTCCCCTATTAGCTATAGAGCTATCCTTCACACTGAGGTAGGTGCCTACCGACTCACCACCCGCCCGAGTAACAATGTCTACTTCAGCTACGGTTGCTATACTGGGTAGCGCCTCTCCCCGAAAGCCAAGGCTGGAAATAGACTCCAGATCATCAACACTACCTATCTTGCTGGTAGCATAGCGGTCAAAGGCAAGCTCAACCTCTGTAGCCGGAATGCCAATTCCATTATCGGTTACCCTAATCAAACTCACTCCACCACCCCTAATCTCAACCGAAATCTGGCTTGAGCCAGCATCTAATGAATTTTCCACCAGTTCCTTCACCACTGAGGCTGGTCTCTCTACCACCTCACCAGCCGCAATCCGGGATACTACCTGGGAATCTAAAACTTTAATCGGCATATCAAACCTTAATAATAACTATACACGGTTCCGTGTATATTGTCAAGGGTTTTTCTCAAATTATTCCACCTTCTCCAAATCGGTAAAACTAAGTAGTAGCTTCTTCACTCCTATCCCACTACTAAAAGCAACTACTATCTCGTTATCATCCTTTACCGGCTGACAACTTACCACTACCCCATCGCCAAATTGGGCATGGTGGACATGATCGCCAGCCTTTAGTTCTGGAGCGGTAACATTAGGCAAATAAGCTTTATTCCAGGAATACATTGCCTCAGCTATTAGGCTATCTTCCCCTTGCCACAAGCCACCGCCTGTTATCAAATAGGATGGTATATCGTCTAAGAAACGGGATGGTCTATTTACCGTACTGCTGCCCATCAGGCTACGGCGAAAGGCACGAACCAGATATACTCTGTGCTTGGCTCTGGTTATACCGACATAGCACAGCCGCCTCTCCTCTTCCATCTGTGCCGGGTCATCAAATGACTTAAAATGGGGTAGGATACCATCTTCCATACCCACCATAAACACCACCGGAAATTCCAGACCCTTAGCCTGATGCAGGGTAATCAGGGTTACTGTATCAACACCTTCATTAAGCCCATCCACATCTGATACTAGAGTTACCCCTTCTAAAAAGGCGGCTAAACTCTCTGGTGGCGGCAAATCACTATACTCTTGGGCTACGGTACGAAGCTCAAGAATATTGTCCCACCGCTCCTCCCCGTCTACCCCACTTAATATATATTCCTTATAACCAGAGCGCTCGATAATCAAATCAAATAAATCAACCAGATTTAGCTCCCGACTGCGAGCCACAAGTTCTTCTATCATGTTTTCAAAATAAACTAGCACCTTGGCGATATGAGGGCTAAATGGATGCTGATGACCCTCATTCCCCTCTGGATTAGTTTTAAGTTTTAACGACTCATATTCTGGGACACCCATAGACTTTGCCCAGCTAGATAGTTTGGCTAGGGTTTGCTGCCCAATTCCTCGCTGAGGGACATTGATTATTCTTAACAGGCTAACACTGTCATAAGGGTTCTGGATAAGCCTGAGGTAGGCAACAATATCCTTAATCTCCCGCCTCTCATAGAAACGGGTGCCAGCCACCAGCTTATAGGGTGTCCCATAGCGAATAAAAGCCTCTTCAAGGGTTCTTGACTGGGCATTGGTGCGATACATTACAGCACAGTCACCTAGTTTAACCCTCCCCTGACCTACTAGGTGCTCTACCTCACTAACCACGAACCGGGCTTCTTCCTGCTCACTATATGTTTCAACCACCGTAGTCAGTTCACCCTTCTCATTATTTGTCCACAAATCCTTGGGCTTACGCTGCTGATTGGATGAGATTATATGAGACGCCGTGTCCAGGATCATCTTGGTCGACCGATAGTTCTGCTCCAGCAACACAACCTTAGCCTCGGGATAATTCTTCTCAAAGCTGAGGATGTTACGCAGGTCGGCAAACCGCCAGGAGTAGATTGACTGGTCGGGGTCACCAACGACACATATATTGCGATACTTTCCTGATAGCTGCTTTATTAGTTCATACTGGACCTGGTTAGTGTCCTGAAACTCATCTACCTGGACATGCAAATATCTTTCTTGGTATCTGGACAAAATATCGGGGCTGTTTCTGAATAGCTGTATTACTTTCATTAATAAATCGTCAAAGTCCAGGGCATTACTTTCACCCAGTAGCTGCTGATATCGCTCGTAAACCCGCGCCACCACCTCATCAAAATAGCTACGGCTACGCTGATCATAATCCTGGGGGGTTAACAGGTGGCTCTTAGCTGAAGTAATGGCCGAGGCTATAGCCTGAGGGGCATATTGTTTGGGGTCAAGACCTACTTCCTGGATGCCTCGCTTTATCAGGCTCGTCTGGTCTTCCCTATCATAAATGACAAAGTGAGAGTTAACACCTATAGCATTGCCATCCATACGCAGAAAACGAGCGCAAATGGCATGAAAGGTGCCTAGAGTTAGCTCTCTCACTGAGCCGCTGACCAGCCGGTGAAGCCTTTCCTCCATTTCCCTGGCGGCTTTATTAGTGAAGGTAACTGCCATAATGCGGCGAGGGTTAACTCCGCAAACTTTAATGAGGTAAGCCACTCGATGAGCAATAACCCTGGTCTTGCCACTACCTGGACCGGCTAGAATCAGCACCGGTCCACTAATCGCCTCTACCGCTTCCCTCTGCGCCGGATTAAGCTCAGCCAGAATATCCATCAAGCTCATTATAAACGCTCCTGAAGATGAGTTCAAAGTCCAAGACATATTGATAGGCAATGGGGGAAAATCGTATAATTATATGAGTATATGCGCATATTTAGTTATAGCCTTAAAGGAAGCCATGCGGAACTTGACTAAAACTATGAATGCTCTCTCTGATGAAACTAGGCTCAGGATTCTTAGAGTTCTCCTGGAAAAGGAATGCTGTGTCTGTGAGATTATGCAAGCTCTGGATATCTCTCAGTCTCGAGCTTCGCGTAATCTTGGTATTCTTCGGGAGGCTGGTTTGTTGAGAGCAAGGAGAGACGGAGCCTGGATAGTTTATTCTGTGGACAAGGAGGGAATGCAGGAATACCTCTCCGACATGGTCAAGGCTATCCGAAAAGCACTAGAAGGCAACCAGGTAGTGGCTCTTGACCTGGAGCGTCTAAAGACAGCGGTCAGAGTGGGACCAAGCAGAGTCAACCACTGAAGGTTGGTCTTTTATACGATATTAATTACTTTTATTTTCTGCTCAAAAAGACAGGGTAACATAAATAGCGAGAGGAGAGGAAGAAATGGAGCTAGGATACATTATTGCTCTTTTGGGTACAGGGGTGGGGGTTGGATTTGCCAGCGGGCTACTTGGTGTTGGTGGATGCTTTATTATGGTTCCGGTGACGGTATGGGTATTTGGAGCAATGGGCATGCCTCTAGACCTGGCTATAAAGCTCGCTTTTGGGACTAATCTACTGGTGGTATTACCCACAGCTATGAGTAGCTCCTGGGCGCATAGCCGGAAAAAGTCTGTTTGGTGGAGAGCCGGTATTGTTCTGGGTATTAGCGGGGCGGCGGGGGCACTCCTAGGCTCAACGATAACATCACAATTTCTCAGTGGACAGGTGCTTAAAATCGCTTTTGGTGGGGTGGTTATTGCTGGTGGTATTAGGATGCTCACTGCTAGGCCGCCTACCGTTACCGAGGAGCCCAGTGACAATCCTTGGCTCTGGGTTGCCTGGGGATTTCCCCTCGGTATCGTGAGCGGCATGATTGGCATAGGTGGCGGTATAATAATGGTTCCAGTTATGATCATGGCACTGAGATTTAAGATGCACCATGCCGTTGGCACTTCGACAGCAATGATGATGTTCACCAGCCCCGCCGGCGCAATAGGGTATATGGTAAATGGTCTCAGCGTTTCTGGTATTCCCTCTCCTCATATTGGCTATGTCCACATCTGGTCTTGGCTGGCTTTAGCTGTTACCAGTGTTGCCATGGCACAGGTCGGGGCTAGGACAGCACATATGCTTCCAGCAAAGCATCTCAGGTGGATTTTCATTGCCTTGATGTTCTACATGGGTCTTAAGATGATTGGCGTCTTCGACTGGCTGCACCTTCCGATATAGAGAATGCGGGAGTAGGTTATGTTGCTTAAGAGGTATACCTTTGCTGAATTAGAGTGGTAGTTTGTGTGTATAAGTTCTCCCCTTATTCAAAGAAGAGTAGGAAATAACTATGATTTTAGAAAGAGGGTTAAGCTATCCTGGCCACGAAAAATATATAGTTGTTCGTTATCTATTATGAGTCTTCTTCGCCACTGGTGAATTGTCTTGTCTAATCGGCTAAGCCCAGCCCTTGATATAGAGCTTGAAAATTGAAGTGTTGTTCCATAATTTCAGTAAGCTTTGGTAGCTTCTTCTCCTGATTAAATCTGGTCTTACCCAGGGCGTCCTCAATACTGGTCACTGTGGCAATAGTATCACCCCTGGTTAAAATAATGGGAATGCTTTTATCCTCAGCCCTATAGAGAACAGCCGGGATTGGCGCTGCATCGCCACTGAGAACAAGACACCTTATTGAGGTCTCTAAAGCTGCCAGTTGCATATCCGGGCGTTCACCCCTGACCACTACTGCCTTGTTAGCTTTACGACTAAAATATTGAGGACCGGGGTCAACGCACATTGCTCCAAGCATTAAATTTTCCACTATCTCTATTGATTTCTCGGTGGAGTTCAGTATTTCTCCTTGGATATACTCAGCCAGTTCACCTACAGTTAGACTAAATAGAGCTCTATCCTCAGGAAACACCCCTAATATATTTACTCCTGCCTCGCCAAATTGGGAGGACAACTCATTATGCACATAGTCTAGTCGGCTTATTGGTACCTTATTCAATACGACACCCAATAAATATTCCCCAAAATCCTTATAGCTACTCTTTGCTGTCGGTAAGTCTTTAGAATAATCTTCTACGATAATCACTCTGGCATCCAGGGCTTTTGCTATTTGGTAATAAGCCTGACTCTGCTCACTAATGCCCTCAATAATAACCACATCTTTTCCCGGGGAAACTTTGACATAGGCTTCCTTAATGCTATTAACTAACTTATCCTGGTTACCAATAACCGGGCAGAGACAGTCTACAGACTCGTCTAAAGAAAAAACATGCTTCATAAATACGGCATCGCTGTCAGTGCCTTCATCATGAGTAATCGGTTTGAAAAAACCTACTTTCTTACCATCTCTCATTAAATGATTACCTATACTGGCACAAATTGCCGTCTTACCCACCGCTCTTTCGGAAGAGATTACATATAAAGCAACCAAATTACACCTCTAACTACTTTTTGAAAAGTTAAATACGCTAGTTATTATAATCCCTTACCGGTCATTGGTAAAGAGAATATGCTAGCTGGAAGCTATTAGCACGATTCCATAAAGAGAAGAACTAAACATATACCCCATACAAGTATACCAGCTCCGATCGATATGTATACTACAGGAGAGACTCGTTTATTTTCCCCTTTGCTCACCGGCCCCTCTTCAGGACCCTCCCTTTGTGGGCTAGTCTCGGCCGGGAGGTCGCCATGTTCTACCCATTGCTCATAAAGTTTGTCTTCTCTATTTTTACGCCTAAATTTCATTTTCCCCGTCTCTTGTCTTTACTATAGATATTCTGGCATATCTAATTGATTATAGGGCAACTCGGACTTCAGTGCAATAAACTTGGATAGCTATGCTAGACATATACCACGCAACTAAACTATTGTCAATATTTTGTAACTATCTACCCCTCCCTCACCTTCTTTTGGAGTTCGTAGAGTTTGGTGATGAAATGGTTACATCATCCAGCTTGCAATCTAGTCCTGATACAGGTAAACTTACTTCCAACCCATGAAGATTGTGCGCTTTGCCATTGATAATAAGGTCAGGTATGGCATATTAAAAGGTGAATCTATCCAAGCTATTGAAGATAAGCCTTACCGCTACCTCAAACCCTCTGATGACTACTATCAACTAAGCCAGGTTAAACTCTTACCTCCGTGCACACCCTCCAAAATAGTGGCTTTAGGGCTTAACTACCATAGTCACGCTAAGGAAGTTAATGCCCGCATCCCCAATGCCCCCTTGATTTTCCTCAAACCATCAACAGCATTAATAGGACCAGACGATAATATTACTTATCCCTCTGCCTCACATAGAGTTGACTATGAAGGTGAGTTAGGAGTAGTGATAAAGAAACCAGTGTGGAAAGTATCCGTAGAAAACGCACTTGACTATGTCTTAGGCTATACCTGCTTTAATGATGTTACTGCCCGTGACCTACAATACCAGGATAGGCAGTGGACTAGAGCCAAGAGTTTTAATACTTTCGCTGCTGTGGGACCGTGTATTGAGACTGAACTCGACCCGGGAAATGTTGTTGTGGAAACATACTTAAGTGGGAAACTTAAACAGCAAGGCAACACCAGTGACCTTATCTACTCCCTCCCAGAACTGATAGACTTTATATCTCATGTAATGACCCTGCTACCGGGTGATATTATCGCTACTGGTACACCCAGCGGCATTGGTCCAATGTATCCCGGCGATACGGTGGAGATAAAAATAGACGGCATCGGCACACTGAGAAATTATGTAGTTCAAAATGGTTAATTAAGCTATTAAGGTGACCCCATCCCCTTTATCCCCCTCTCCAAGATATGGATATATATTCCTATCATGAGGGGAAGTTATTTTTTGAAGGGGCTCCGCCCCTTCAAGCTACCCCTGATAAGCGACCCGTATGGCAAAGGCCTGAAAGTAGTGGTAAAATCACATAAATTTAATTAAAAGCCAATTGTAAGGAACTAATAATAATGAGATACAGAGCCGCGGTAAGCAAATTCAAAAAAGAATACCAAGATGAACTGCGAGAATTACAGAATGTAGTAGAAAAAACAAAGTTCACTTCTATGAAAAGGTTAGGAGAGAACTTTATCGAGGGTCTCACCGATATCAGATTTATGTTCCAGCTACCTAATATTGTTTTGATGCATAGCATAGTACACAGTGAAGCGCTTATTGAGGGCTTAGAGGTATGCTCGAAATATGCACAAGAAGGAGATATTGAAGCTGTTGATACTGAAACTTTATTAGGAGAACTCAGAGATAAGTTAGCGAAAAACCCACTAATTAAGGATAGAAAAATAGCAGATAGATACAAACAACTAGCTACTCCTGTTGGAGTTTTGTGGTCTGATGTAGAACTAGAACGAATTCTACGCTTACATACGCAACATGGGAGATCATATTACAATTTGCTATATTCTGGCATAGTGTGGGTTTGGACACTATTTGAAGTATTTGCTGCTGATTTATGGGAGACAACATTGAACATGGGGTTCAATATTTTGGGCAAAGCCGCCCTTGAGAGGATGGCAAAAATGGATACATTAACTGCGTTTGAGGATAAAAAGAGAGGAAAAAGTATAAGAGTCGATTATTTAGCAGAATTTGACTATAACATTAGAGACAATGTTGGAAGCATACTGAAACGCTACTTTGATTTTAATTCGTTATCAGGTATAAATAATGCTTATAAATTTGTATTCCCCAAAAGTGCTACCTTAGAAAAATCACTAGGTAATGATACATTAAGGTTACTATCAGAAGATAGAAATCTAATAGTACACAAGGCAGGATATATTGATGCAAAATATAAGAGTATGACAAATAACACACAAAACGTAGGTGACAAATTAGTTATCGATGGGGAAATATGTGAAGGTTATGAGACTACTGTCCTTAAGGTTTCTAGGTATATGCTAAATTGTGCTAATAGATATTTGAAACTGGATTCAGAATTGTCTGAATCATAATAGGGATGATAAATCAGCAGGTGTTAGTAACCCCCTCACCCCTCCCTCGCCTTCTTTTGCAATTCGTAGAGCTTGATGATTGCTGCCAGCGGGGTGAGGGAATCTATGTCCAGCTTTTCAAGTTCCTCTAAAAGCGGTGATTTCTGCCCTAAGAGCAGTAGTTGATGAGCTACTACCTCTCTACCGCGTCGCTTAGGCTTAGTCACTGCAGCTCGGTTATTCCCTTCCAGATCTTCCAAAACTTCTTGGGCACGGTAAACTACTGATATAGGTAGCCCAGCTAGCTTTGCCACATGGATGCCATAGCTTTTATCCACGCCACCGGGCACAATCTTATACAAAAAGGTAACCTCTCCACCCTCCTCGGTCACTGCTACATTGAAGTTCTTCACCCGGGGTAGGAAACTGGCTAACTCCACCATCTCGTGATAATGGGTAGCAAATAGGGTCTTGGCTCCAAGTCTGGGATGGCTATGGATATACTCGGCAACAGCTCGGGCGATAGATAGCCCATCGTAAGTGCTGGTGCCCCTTCCAATCTCATCAAGGATGATTAGTGAGCGGGGCGTAGCGTTATTCAGGATATTGGCGGTCTCCACCATCTCCACCATAAAGGTTGACTGACCAGCGGCTAAATCCTCCCTGGCACCAACCCTGGTAAAAATACGGTCAACCAAGCCAATAGTAGCTGAGGTCACGGGAACAAAGCTACCTATCTGAGCTAGAAGCACAATTAAGGCGACTTGTCTTAAGTAAGTTGACTTACCTGACATATTGGGCCCAGTAAGAACAACAAGCTGGGCATCATCGTTGGATAAGTAGGTATCATTAGGCACAAAGCTGCTATCAACCAAGCTTCTCTCCACTACTGGATGGCGTCCTTCGTTAATAGTCACTTTATTACCTGTTGTCAGCCTAGGTTGGACATAGCTATAGCGCACGGCAACCTCAGCCAGGCTGGAAAAGACATCTGTATTGGCCAGAGCATTAGCCACAGCTAAGATACGCTCCCTGGCAGCTCCCACCTGATGACATACCTGACGAAACAGAGTAGCCTCAAGCTCACTAATTCTGTCGTTTGCATTCAAAATCAGCGACTCATACTCTTTTAGCTCAGGGGTAAAGAAGCGCTCACCACCAACCAGTGTCTGTTTTCTAATATAGTCCTGAGGTACTTGAGCCAGATTTGTTTTAGATACCTCAATATAGTAGCCAAAGACCTTATTAAAGCCTACCTTCAGCGATTTAATCCCCGTTTTCTGCCGTTCCTGACGCTCCAGATTAGCCAGGTATTGCTTCGCATTTTTGGATGTCTGGCGAAGACTATCTAGTTCCTCAGAAAAACCCTGCTTGATGACCCCATCTTCATCCAAATCAGATGGCTGCTCGGCTATAGCCTCAGAAATCAAATCAACTACATCAGGGCACGACTTCAAATTCTCCCTGAGCCACTCTATTGAGTTACCCTCCCCAAGTATCTGCCTCATCTCGGGTATTACCTCCAGGCTACGGCGCAGGGTAACTAGCTCTCGCGGCAGAGCGATATTGCCCTTTACCCGGTTTATTAGCCGCTCAAGGTCAGCCACCTCACCCAGCCAAGAGATAGTCTGGTTACGAGCTAGCATATTATCATAGAACCATTTAATAGCATCCTGTCTCTTAACCAGTTCCGTTATGTCAAGAAGAGGCTGACCCAGCCATCGTTTTAGCAACCTGCCCCCCATAGCTGTCTTGGTTAGGTCAATAATTGACAAGAGTGAGCCACCAGTCGTTCCCAAATAACTGATTCGGAAGAGTTCCAGGTTTCTCTGAGTCTGTTCGTCCAGCGCCATAAATGAATCCGTGGAATAGGTAGAAAGCCGTGTCAATTGTGCCAGAACCCCTTTTTGCGTTTCCTCAATATAGTGAACAATAGCCCCGGCAGCCCTTAGCGCCAGGGGAAGATGACCACAGCCATAACCGTCAAGGGTAGTTACGCCAAAATGGTCAACTAGTGTCTTTTGGGCTACCTCCAGCTCAAACCAGTAATCATCAAGACGAGTTACTGAGACACCTAAAGCTAATCCGGACAATTCTGAGCTACTGGCAGCAATAATCTCCGAGGAGTTAAGCCGTTCCAGCTCAGGAACCGCACGCTGAAGGGGGAGCTGAGCAGTGGCAAATTCGCTTGTTGTTATGTCAACATAGGCTATCCCTACCTCATCTTCACCTAAAACCAGGCTGGTTAAATAATTATTGTTCTTGCTATCAAGAAGACCGGGCTCAACTACGGTGCCCGGCGTTACCAGGCGGATAACCTCACGCTCTACCAAGCCTTTAGTCTCACCGGACTTAGTTACCTGCTCGCAGATAGCAACCTTATAACCCCGACTAATCAGCCTCGCCAGATAGTTGTCCAGGGCATGATAGGGAATGCCAGCCATAGGCACCCGATGCCCCTTTCCCATTTCCCTGGAGGTCAGGATAATCTCTAGCTCTCGGGAAGTAAGCTTGGCATCGTCATCAAAGGTCTCATAGAAATCCCCCAGACGGAAGAAGACAATAGCCTGGGGATACTTCTGCTTAATCCTGAGGTATTGCCGCCGGATAGGGGTCGAGCCTTCTTTCATATCATCCTATTCTACTAGAGTTTTAGGCTAAAAAGAAAGGGGTTGAAGATTATAGACTTTAATGACGGCTCGAAGGTGGGAGGGTGGGAGAATCGGAACAAATACAAAATTCAAATGCCTAGAGTTTGGGGTTTAGTGTTTTGTCAAAGAAGGGGCGACAGAGCCCGCCTAAGGCGGACAGAGGCGCTCTCCAGAGGCAAGTCGCCGTGGCGACCTCAGGTGAGCATCGCCCCTCTTAGATTACCTAACAACATTGCAGTTAACTGGTGACAAAATTGTAGAACATTAACAATTACAGTTAATATAGTAATGCCCTATTTTGTGGTATACTAGCATTGAAGGGGTGTATCTAAGATTTCCCAGCCAATACGCGTTAGAGGTAAAATATGACAACATCGCAAAGTTTTGAGGAAGGACCATACCTCTCAGCAGCCATTGTTTGCGAAAAGGTACTGGAGGAGCGCAATGGAGTTAAATCAGTTATTCGTATCATTGACAGGGTAACCCATCAAGCGGTAGGCCCTAATCCTCCACAGGAGATGGTACCTTTCGACTATGAGATGGCTATGCTAATCCGGTTCAAGTCAGGAAGAGCTCGTGGGACTTATCCCCTCGAGATTCAATTAATAAAGCCATCTGGTGAAAGTGCACCGCCTATGAGGCGGAACATTTTGTTCGAGGGGGAAGACGACAGGGGCTTAGATATTGTAGTGAATATGAAACTGAAATTTGACCAGATAGGAATCTACTGGTTTAACATAGATCTAAATAATGTAAACATAACTCGCTTACCATTTAGGGTTGTTTATCTTCCCCAGATCAGGTAAATGCAGGCTGCAAGCGGACCTCCCTAGGAGTAGTTGCATCGATAGTAACACTAGGCTGTATTTCGTAATACTCAAGGATGAAAGTATCCTCAATCCTGACATAACCTGGGAGGCGCTCTCGAAATGTCGATTCATCTATTAAACGCTCTCGGAGTTGCACTAGGTCAGCATCCACCTCACCCCCTTAACCCCCCCCCCCTTCAAAGGAGAGGAAGAAGGATATTAAAAAGAGTGGTCGACAGAGTCGCTCTCCAGCGGCAAGTCGCCGTGGCGACCTATGGCGAGATTCGCCTCTCCTTGACACCCCTTACAATATTGGACCGAAAACTATTGTCCCCGCAGATACTCGTCTATGGAGGTAGCTGCCCTTCTGCCGGCGCCCATAGCGCTGATTACGGTAGCGGCGCCGGTGACTATATCACCACCAGCCCAAACTTTGTCCTTCACCGTCTTACCGGTAGCTTCATCAGCGACAACAGTGCCTCGTCTAGTCGTCTCCAGACTAGGAGTAGTTTGGGCGATAAGAGGATTAGGGGTGGTGCCCAGAGCTACTATCACCACATCAACATCAATGATGAACTCGCTTCCCGGTATAGTGATAGGGCGGCGCCGACCGCTGGCATCAGGCTCACCAAGTTCCATCTTAAAGCACTCCATACCAACCACCCAGTTCTGCTCATTACCCAGCATCTGCTTGGGATTGGTCAATAGCTTAAAATAGATACCCTCCTCCATAGCATTCTCCACCTCTTCACGGCGAGCCGGTAGTTCCACCTCCGAGCGCCGGTAGACAATATAGACCTCCTCGGCACCAAGCCTCAGGGCACACCTGGCTGAATCCATAGCTACATTACCGCCACCAATCACGGCAACCTTCCTGCCTACCTTCACCGGGGTATCATATTCGGGGAACCGATACGCCTTCATCAGGTTAACCCGGGTCAAGAATTCGTTTGCCGAATAGATACCATTAAGGTTCTCACCAGGGATATTCAAAAACATAGGCAATCCAGCACCAGTGCCCAAGAAAACAGCGTGATAACCATTATTTAGCAGCTCATCTATAGTCATTACCTTACCCACCACCGAGTCCAGTTGAAGCTCTACCCCTAAAGAAGTGACGTAGTCAACCTCAGTTTGCACAATATCTTTAGGCAATCTAAACTCAGGGATACCATACATTAATACCCCGCCAGCCACATGCAGTGCCTCAAAAAGGGTAACACCGTGCCCCAGCTTAACCAAGTCAGCCGCCGCGGTTAAGCTGGCTGGTCCTGAACCGACCACTGCCACCCGTTTACCGGTTGGCGTAGGCGGTACTACTGGTGAGTCTATAGACTGCCTATTAGCCCGCTCCCAGTCAGCCACATATCGCTCTAAACGACCAATAGCGATAGGTGCCTCTTTTTTCGCCAGAGAGCAGGCAGCCTCGCACTGTGACTCCTGGGGGCAGACCCGCCCGCAGATACCGGGCAGGCTATTCTTACTTTTAAGTATCCTTACTGCTTCGGGCATATCACCGTCACGGATCGCCTTGATAAAATCAGGAATATCTACCTCTACCGGGCAGCCATCCATGCAGGGGCGTTTGGGGCATTGGATACAGCGGCTTGCCTCGGCTAGAGCCTGCTCAGCGCTATAACCCAGAGCAACCTCGTTGAAATTTTTGCCCCGTAGCTTGGGGGCTTGCCTTGGCATCGGCTCACGGTTTAGGTTAAGTTTTGGCATATACTTACTCCAGTCTTCTATTTAAGAAGAGACACCATCTTGAGATTGCCATTGTTCAAAGGAACGCTTCTCTTCGTCAATGTAAATACGCTGACGGGCAAAGAGTAAATCCCAGTCTACCTGATGCCCATCAAAATCAGGTCCATCCACACAGGCAAATTTGGTTGCGCCGCCAACCGATACCCGACAACAGCCACACATACCAGTGCCATCAACCATTATTGGGTTCAGGCTGACAATGGTTTTAACTCCAAAAGGCTCTGTGGTCAGCGCGCAGAATTTCATCATAACGCTCGGACCAATGGCAATCACCCTGTCAATCCTCTCGCTACCTTCAAGCAGTTCCTTTAATGGCTCGGTTACCAGCCCTTTGCGACCATAAGAGCCGTCATCAGTAGTGACTATTAGCTGGTTACTGACGCTCCGTAGCTCATCTTCCCAAAAGATGAGGTTTTTGTTCCGTGCCCCCATAATTGAGATAACCTTGTTTCCTTTCTCCTTCATAGCTCGGGCAATAGGCATTATGGTAGCCACGGCAAACCCGCCGGCGACACAGACTACGCTGCCCAATTTATCAATATGGGTAGGTAAACCCAGCGGTCCGATAAAATCAGTGATAAAGTCGCCAGCTTCCACTAGGGCTAGCCGATGGGTAGTTGTTCCCACTTCCATAAAGACGATGGTAACACTACCCTCTTTCTTGTCCCAATCGGCAATCGTCAATGGAATACGCTCACCCTTTTCGTCAATCCTGATGACGACAAACTGCCCTGGCTGAGCCTTCTTAGCTACAACAGGTGCCGCCACCTTGAAAAGATGAATATTGGGTACTAGGTCTTGTCTCAGTAATATCTTATACATCTATTTCTCAATCCTTACTGCGCACACTTTAAACTCAGGTATTTTAGCCACCGGATCCAGAGCCGGATTAGTGAGCACATTGGTCGGGCTCTCAGCGAAATGGAATGTCATAAAGACAACCCCCACCGAGGAATCATCAGTTACTTTGGCTTTAGCCATTACCTCTCCTCGCCGAGAGATGACTTTTACCATCTCGCCATCAATAATGCCTAAAGCTGAGGCATCTTTGGGGTTTATTTCCACGAACCCCTCCCCCAGCAGTTGATTGAGCCCTCTCACTCGTCGAGTGACGGTACCGGTATGCCAGTGATACAGGCTTCGTCCTGTGGTCAGGGTGAGGGGATAGGCATCATCAGGAAGCTCCATAGGTGGCTTATACTCCAAGGGTATAAACTTACCCTTACCTCGGCTGAACTGCTTAGTGTGAAGTATAGGTGTTCCTGGGTGGTCTGGGGTGGGGCAGGGCCATTGCAAACCATCCTCCTCCAGACGGTTATATGAAATGCCTCCATAACTGGGGGTAACCGAGGCAATCTCTTCCATGATTTGGGAGGGATGCCGAAAATCGAAGCCCCTAGCCCCCATTCTTTGGGCAATCTGGCAGGTAATCCACCAATCAGGCTTGGAATCGCCTATGCGCTCTATCGCCTTCCTCACTAGCTGTACCTTCCGCTCGGTATTGGTGAAGGTGCCGTTCCTTTCAGCAAAACTGGCTGCTGGCAGAACAATATTAGCTAGCTGAGCTGTTTCGGAGAGGAAAATATCTTGGACGACTAGAAACTCCAATTCACTTAACACTTTCCTTACATGATTAGCATCAGGGTCACTCAATACCGGATTCTCACCAATAAGGTATAATGCCCTTATTTGCTTCTGGTGAGACGGTTGGAAAATCTCGGTGAGTGTCAGCCCTGGGGAGGTGGGTAAGGAGCATTCCCAGGCAGTCTCAAACTTCTTTCTAATATCAGGGTTAGCCACTGCTTGATAGCCGGTGTAGACATTGGGTAATGCCCCTAGGTCACAGGCACCCTGCACATTATTCTGCCCTCGCAAGGGATTTACCCCGGTTGATGGCTTACCAACATTTCCAGTGAGCATTGCCAGATTAGCCGTAGCTATTACATTATCTGTGCCGTGAGAGTGCTGAGTAATGCCCATAGCGTAGAGGAGGGTAGCTGGGCTATTGGTAGCATATAACCTGGCGGCTTCAACTACTTTTTCCTTAGCTACGCCGGTAACCTGCTCTACAAAATCCAAGTCGTAGCCTTTGAGTGATTCCTTTAAGGCATCAAAGTTCTCACAGCGCTCCTCAATGAAGTGTGAGTCAAGTAATCCCTCAGCTACTATGACCCACATCATACCCATAAGCAAGGCAACATCAGTGCCTGGTTTATGTTGTAGCCATATGTCGGCAAAGCGAACAAGGTCAATCTTACGAGGGTTAGCTACGATGAGCTTCGCTCCTTTACGCACTGCCTCTTTTATCTCCAGTCCAACTATGGGGTGGGTTGATGTGTTGTTGGTGCCAATAGCCAGAATGCAGGCAGCATTGCGAATCTCTTTAATAGAATTAGTCATAGCACCAGCCCCAAAGCTCTGAGCTAATCCAGCTACAGTGGAGGCATGACACAGACGAGCACAATGGTCAACATTGTTTGTGCCCAGTACTACCCGGGCAAATTTCTGAGCCACATAGTTATCCTCATTAGTGGCTTTGGCTGAGGAGATTACTGCCACCCCATTTTCCTTGTAACTAGCTAGCTGGCTGGCAACCAGCTCTAGAGCCTCCTCCCAGGTTGCCTCGGTAAACCTCCCATTTCGCCTTATCAGGGGGGTGGTTAAGCGCTCTGGGTGATGAACAAATTCAGCAATACCAAAACGACCCTTGACACAGGCTTGTCCATAGTTTACTACTCCACCTCTTTTAGGAATAACCGCTATTACCCTGTCCCCCTTAACCTGTAACTCCAACTGGCAGCCAACACCACAGTAGGGACAAGTAGTGACCACCTTGCCCTCAGTTAAACCTCTCCACTTCCTATCCCGCTCCATTAATGTCCCGGTGGGACAAACATCAACGCAGGCCCCACAGGACTCACACCCTGACTCTTCAAGGGTAGGCGCCTTAGTCCCAACCACAACTTTACCATTTTGAAAGACAAGCCCAAGAGCATTAACCCCACGCACTTCCTGACAAACCCTGACACAACGGAGGCAACCAATGCACAGATTATAGTCTCGGTCAAAGAAGGCAGCATCCCTCTGCGTAGGTAGACCTTTATAAGTATAGGGAATATCTATTCCCTCTAACCCAATGTAGTCAACTACCTCCTGTAATTCACAGTCCGTATTGTCGGGGCAGACTATACAGCGCTCGGTTACCGCCACATTACGCAAACATATGTCAAACATTGAACATCGCTCTTTGCGTTCGCAGGTAAGACATACATTAGGGTGTTCGGCTAAAATAAGCTTTAAACTATCTCTCCGCGTTTCCTGAACTTGTGGCGTATTAGTATGAACTACCATTCCCTCGGTAACTTCGGTAGTGCAAGCGGTAGGTAAACCATCAACACCATCAATCTCCACCACACACAACTGGCAACCCTCAAACTCTTTTAATGAGTTATCATTCTTAATTAGCTCCATACCACGATAGACAAATGCATCTACCTTCACCTCTCTGGATGAAGATAAATCAGGGTGAGAACATAGGGCAGGAATATAAATACCAGCCCTTTGTGCTGCCTGCAGTACACTAATACCCTTCTCCACACTGACATCAGTACCGTCAATGATTAAATTAATCTCGTCTATCAGATACACCCCAAAAATAAAATTCAGCCGCAGAATTATAATTTACCACTAACCAGAGTATAATTCAAGTCTTCGGCTGTTGCCTAATTACCATTAAGGGTATAAGATAATAGACAATCTAAAATAACACATAAAGGGGGTGATAAGCATCGTTAATATAGGATTGGCCAGGCTTTGATTACGCCAATCGAATAGACAGATAATTTCCACATTTGGCAACAAAAAGTAATCTTCCGAGGTGATAAGAATGGTCATTGAATTGGTTCATATCGGCTTTGGTAATGTGTTAGCCATGAATAAAGTTATCGCCATAGTTGCGCCAAACTCGGCACCTATAAAACGCATCATCCAAGAAGGCAGAAACAAGGGACTACTAATTGATATGACCAGTGGCAGAAGAACGAAGGCTGTCATTTTTACCGATAGCGGGCATATTGTCTTGGCCGCACTTGCCCCAGAAACTATTGCTGGCAGGTTACAGGCAAACCGAGAAAGTTCAGTACTAATATCAGAGCAAGATGAAGAAAAAGGTGAGCCATAAAAGCCAAGTCCCACTCAATTTACCAACAAAGCCTTTACTCATAGTCCTCTCCGGTCCCTCAGGAGTAGGTAAGGATGCTATTTTAACCAGGATGAAAGAATTAGGCTATCCCTTTGAATATATTACCACCGTAACCACACGGCGTCAGCGAGATAGGGAAAGAAATAATGTAGATTATCATTTCGTCTCAATAGAAATGTTCCAGGAGATAATGAAGCATGACGATTTACTTGAATGGGCAAAAGTCTATGGCAATTGGTATGGGGTACCTAAGCAACCAATTAAACAAGCGCTGGATAGAGGGCAAGATATAATAGTAAAGGTGGACATCCAGGGCGCAGCTACTATCAAGAAAATCCTACCCCAAGCGGTGTTTATTTTCCTGATGCCACCATCAATAGAAGAACTCACCACCAGGCTCAAGCAACGCCACACTGAATCACATTTTAAATTAGCCTTACGATTAAAAACTGCCGAGGAAGAAATAAAGCAACTACCCCTGTTTGACTATGTAGTGTTGAATAAGCAGGACGAAATTGACCTGGCAGTTTCACACATTGCGGCTATTATCACTGCCGAAAAGTGCCGAGTAACTCCCCAGGAGATTGCTCTATAAGCTCACTAGAATACCATTCGTAGTAACATGGCAAACAAGTAACCCAGTCCACCACAGATAGGGAAGGTAAATATCCAGGCAGCAACAATATTGCCAGCTACCCCCCAGCGCACCGCTGAAAGCCGACTGGTAGCACCCACCCCCATAACTGATGAACTTACACAATGGGTAGTGCTTACCGGGATACCAAAGTGCGAAGCTACTTCAATGACTGTAGCTGCTGAAGCTTGAGTGGCAAAGCCATGAACCGGTTGAAGGGTGGTAACTCTCATTCCCAGTGTTCTAATGACCCGCCAGCCGCCAGTAGCTGTCCCCAAGCTAATAGCTAGGGCTGATATAATTATTATCCACCACGGGATTTTGTCCCACAGCCCAGTCTGCCCGGTATAGATTACCAGTGCCATAGTGATGACACCTATTGGCATCTGACCATCATTCTTACCGTGGCTATAAGCCAGAAAAGCAGTAGTAAGCCATTGCAAACGGCCAAAAATAAGCCGCATCCGTGTCGGGGCGCTTCGGCGGAATACCCAAAATAGAACAACCATTAGAACAAAGCCACCAACAAAACCCAGGACTGGAGCCGTAACCACGGCTGATAGAACCCGTTGTAAAACATTCCAATGTATCGCCTCACTGCCCACTGCTGCTACCCCGGCTGCAGCCAGTCCAGCAATAAAGCCATGGGTTATACTTACCGGTAGGCCATAATAGGTAGCTATGGTACCCCAGACAATAATAGAGGCTAAACCAGCAATCACCGTTAGAAATGAGATTGCCCCTGTGGTTAAAATCCCCTTACCAATGGTCATGGCAACCGCAGTACCAGTGGCAGCACCAGCCATATTACAAAAGGTAGCTAGTATTAAAGCATTTCTGGGGGAAAGAGCACGAGAGCCAACCGAGGCAGCAATGGCATTAGCAGCATCATTGAAACCATTAACAACACCAAAGCCAATAGCCAGGGCAACAATAAGCAGAAAGAGGGGAAGAGAGGGGTCAGCCATGCTTGAGGGCTACCCCTTCAAGAACATTAGCCACATCCTCACACCTGTCGGTTGCCTCCTCCATATGCCCATAAATCTCACGCCACTTGATAACATAAGCAAAATCTGCAGAATCATTAAAAACCTCGGCCATTGCTGAGCGGAATACCCTATCTGCCATGTTCTCCAGCCGATTGATCTCTACACATCGTGCTAGAATTTGTTTTAACTCGGCATGATGTCTCAACTGGGGCATGGCTTGTTCCACCTCAACCGCCGCCTGCACTATAATATCGGCTAGCTCCTTGGCACTGTGACTGGAGTATTCTAATTTATAGATGAGCATGGCATCAGCCGCCGCGTGAATAAAATCGGTTACATCATCCAGAGAATGAGCCAATAGAGCTATATCCTCCCTATCAAAGGGAGTTACAAAGGTACGATGCAACTGTGCCATAATCTGATGGGTAATAGTATCTCCCTCGTGCTCCAGATTAGTTATTTCACCCGCTTTGTCCTCAATATTCTCCCAAGTATCAACCAGCTCCTTTAGCTTGCGAGCTGCCTTTACCGTATTCTGGGCACCCTGTTCAAAAAGGTTGAAAAATTTCTCCTCACGAGGCATAAAGGGGAACTTAAACACACCTAGTCCTCCTTCCCAACAAAAGGTGCATTAGTGACCGAGAGATAGAAATTAAGAGATTAGAAAGAGATTTACCATCTACTTCTGCTGTGAGTTTAGAAGAGAATGGTATAATTGTCAAGCCAACTAAGTTTGATAAATAATCCTCCCGTCAGTAATTGACAACCATCAGTAGGGTGCGTAGAATTCCCCCAATTGAATAAAATTGTTAAAACTAAGTAGCCGAATGAAATATGAGTAACAGTTGGCGACCTAAGCCTGGCGATAAGATCTTTCGCCCCCGACGGATCAAGCGCTACCACCTAAGACGAATACTAGGCGTCCCTGCCCTATTCAGTGCTGGCTACGGGAATGTCGGCTCATCTATTTACTATGCCCTAGGCATGGTTGCTTTAGTAGCTATGGGCGCTACTCCTATAGTATTAGCTATAGCTGGCATTCTTTTTGTATTTACTGCTCTTACCTATGCTGAAGGCACAGCCATGCTACCTGAAGCTGGTGGATCAGCCACTTTTGCTAGATACGGGTTTAACGATACTGCTGGCTTTATCGCCGGCTGGGCACTAATGCTCAGCTATATCGTCACTATCTCAATCTCAGCCTTTACCATCCCGCCCTATTTAGGTTACTTCTGGGAAGGATTGAAGATGTCTCCTATCGCTGGCACGGCAACATCTATGGGAATCGTTATCTTCCTTATGTGTATCAATATCATCGGCATAAAAGAGGCTTCTTTCGTAAATATAGGAGCCGCCATAATAGATATAACTACTCAGATTTCGCTGGTGATTATAGGCTTCATATTACTGTTTAACCCCACCGTTCTATTTCATCGTATTTTTGATAACTGGCCAACCCTAGATAACCTGATTCTTGGCATAGCTTTAGCTTCTATCGCCTATACCGGGATTGAAACTATGTCACAGATGGCGGAGGAAACCAGACAACCGGAAAAAAGGGTACCTAAGGCACTACTTATGATGATATTTACTGTTCTAGTTCTCTTCGCCGGTATTTCTTTAGTTTCTTTATCGGCCATGACGCCTCAGGAGCTTGCCTCCGAATGGGCAAGAGACCCTGTAGCCGGCATCGCCGCTAGCCTCCCTATTGCATTGATACGCGATGTCCTCAAGCCTCTAATAGCCATACTAGCCGGTACTATATTACTCATAGCTACCAATGCTGGAATTATGGGCATTTCCAGGCTCGCCTTCTCACTAGGTACCCACAAGCTGGTACCCTCAACCTTTAGCCGAGTGCATCACCGATTTAAGACACCCCATATTTCCATAATTATGTTCTGTGTAATAGCCCTTATTATTCTATCTCCAGGGTTCTTTGCGGCTAATGTCTTCGAGAACATGGGAGCACTATATGCTTTCGGTTCTCTACTAGCTTTTATGTTTGCTCATGCCTCTATCCTTAGACTGAGAACCAAAAAGCCGGAATTGCCACACCCCTTTAGGATTGGTTGGAATGTAAAAATTGGGGGGTATGAGTTACCAGTAACCGCTATTCTAGGTTTAGTGGCGACAACGATAATATGGATTATCATATTTATTACCCAACCCTATAGCCGTTGGGTTGGAATCGCATGGATGGTTATTGGCTTAATTATTTACTATCTTTATCGGCGAAAACAGCATATACCATTAACCCACACAGAGAAGGAATGGAGGGACTCAATTAGTCAGCAGCCCTAAAAGGATATTGTAGATTTCCGATGAGGGGATTATAATACTATGTTACGCAACAAGGAGTGGGAATAGAAAGCGGTGGAGTTTCATAAGATTTTAGTGCCAGTAAGCGGTACCAAAGCCGATGGCGAGGCAATGAGGCTAGCTTGCCGATTGGCTAAGAAGAATAAAGCTAAAATCTGGGCAGTTTATATAATTTCAGTAAAACGCGCCCTACCCGTAAATGCCGAAATTGAATCTGAGATTAAAAAAGCTGAAGATATATTAGACCATATAGAGAGGGTCGCTGAGGAACAAGACTATGAGGTGGAGACTGACCTACTTCAATCTCGTGAGGTACCTCCAAGTATTGTTGATGAAGCAGTGGAGCGAGGAGTTGACCTCATCCTAATGGGTGTTAGCTATAAGAAGCGCTTTGGACAGTTTAGCCTGGGTAATATAGTGCCTTATGTGCTGAAAAATACACCTTGTCATGTTATACTGTATCACCAACCTATTGAATAACCGAGTTTCTATATGAAAGTAGTTATTATGGGCTGTGGACGAGTAGGAGCTCAACTGGCTACGCTGTTGGATGCTGACGGGCACTTGGTTACCGTTTTGGATATTGATGCCTATAGCTTCCGGAGGCTTCCCCCTGACTTTAATGGCACAGCCTTGCTCGGTAACGGTACCGAAGAAGAATCGCTTACAAAGGCAAGTATAGAGGAAGCCGATGCCTTTGTTGCTGTAACTCAGGGAGACAACCGCAATATTATGGCAGCTCAAATCGCCAAGCATATCTTCAATGTGCCGAGAGTAGTCTGCCGTATCTATGACCCCTTGCGGCAAGAAATATACGACACTCTGGGGATAGAAGCGTTTAGCCCAACCACCATACTTGCCCAGATGTTAAAAGAAAAGCTGGTAAGTTGAGGTGGAAATATGTATATAATTATTGTTGGCGGGGGCAAGGTAGGATACCATCTAGCCAAAGCTTTATTAGATGAAGGGCACGAAATACTAGTAACGGAAAAGTATGCAGATAAAAGCGAATCCATTTGCAATGAACTGGGCAGTGTTTGTGTCCGAGGCGATGGCTGTGAGGCAGCTACCTTGGATGAGGTAGGTGCTGGACGGGCTGATATGCTTATCGCGGTAACCGGTGATGATGAAGATAACCTAGTTGCCTGCCAGGTAGCTAAGCATAAATTTAATGTACCCCGAACCATAGCTCGCATCAGTAACCCAAAGAATGAGGCTATCTTCAAGAAACTAGGTATTGATGTTACTATAAGCAGCACCAATGTCATCCTTGAATCCATAGAAGAAGAAGTACCAACGCACCCCTTGACCCACTTATTGCCCATCAGAGACAAAGGACTGGAAATTGTAGAGGTAAAAATCCTACCTGAGTCAACTACGGTAGGCAAATCAGCAAAGGAACTCTCACTACCACCGGAAAGCGTCCTGTCTTTAATTATTAGCAAGGGACAGAAGCCTCGTATACCTACCACCAATACTATCCTTCAGGCAGAAGACAGGATAATAGCTGTTACCAGCCCCGAGTCAGAAGAGGCGCTACGAACTGCACTGAGAGGTACTTAAAAGCTCAAACCTATAATTATAGGTCAGTTACCGAGAGGAACTGATTGTAGATTGAGAGGATAATAATGGGCAATGAGTATCAAATTCATTGCCCATTATTATTTAAGTGGTATCATACTAAAATAGAGTCAGTGCTCGGAGGCTTCCTATGATAATAAGCAAGCCTAACAAATTTTGGACGATGGTTATTATTCTCCTGATAGCTATTATGGCTACCGGTAGTGTAATAGTCTGGTCAAGATATAGCCCAAGCCAGCCTATTAAAATTTCTACTCCGTCCAGTCAGGAAATAGAAGGTGAGATTTACATCGGTGATGCTGTCACTAATCCTGGTTTCTATCCCTTAAAAACAGGAGACAGTGTAGCAGATATTATTCAAGCTGCTGGCGGAATTAGTAGCAATGCTGACATCAGTCAGCTTAAACTCTATATACCCGCAATAGGAGAGGAACATCAACCGCAAAAAATAGATATTAACCGAGCTGAAGCGTGGCTACTACAGGCTCTGCCTGGTATTGGTGAAATTAGGGCTCAAGCCATCGTAGACTACCGGCGTCAAAATGGTTCATTTCACAACATTAATGAATTGATTAAGGTAAAAGGCATAGGGGTAACTACCTATGAGAAGATTACAAGCCTCATTACTGTAGCCGACTAATATTCAGGATGGTGGCTAGTGACACTTATCTATCTTAGTTGTGCCTGGGTAATTGGCATCTTTTTAGGGTCAAAATTTTATCTGCCCTTAGTCCTCCTTCTCACCGGACTTATCCCACTCTCCCTACTTTTCTTCCTTCGTCACCACAGGAAACTAATTATCCTGAGCAGTCTATGTCTTATTGCTCTCTTTGGCGGTGCCTTCTGCTATCAGTCAGGCCTACCCATTATTGATGAGAATTGCCTCCAGTTTTATAACGACCACGGAATAGTAGAAATCCAGGGGATGGTTCATACCGACCCTGATGTCAGGGATAAATGTACCCACCTCCGCTTGTCAGCCACAGAAATAGAAGTAGATAAAGAGTGGCAGGCGGTTTCAGGGACTGTGCTACTATATGTGCCCCGATACCCTACCTATGCCTATGGCGATATGCTGCTGGTGACCGGGGAATTGGAGACGCCACCTCAGCTTAATGACTTTGACTATAGAGGTTATCTGGAACACCAGGAAATCTATTCCACTATGCTTTACCCTAAAATAGAAATTCTGGACAGGGGAGAGGGTTTTAAGCCGCTGGAGTGGGTTTATTCACTAAGAAACCATCTATCTCAAACCCTGGCTGAAGTTTTGCCTGAGCCACAGGCATCACTAGCCCAGGGTATTGTTTTAGGCATCCGGGGCAATATTCCCGCTACAATTAAAGCTAATTTCTCCAGTACTGGCACCGCCCATATATTAGCCATCTCCGGTCTCCACCTCAGTATTATAGCTGGTATTCTGCTCAGCCTCGGTATATGGCTCTTGGGCAGAAGGCACAATATCTACATCTGGCTGGCACTGGGCACAATCTGGCTTTTTGCCCTAATCACCGGTATGCACGCGCCAGTGGTCAGGGGAGCAATTATGGCTAGCCTGTTCCTCACTGCCGAGCTTTTGGGTAGGCAGAGGAGTGCCATTACTTCCCTGGCTTTTGCTGCGGCTATAATGGTAGGTATCAGTCCCCAGATATTGTGGACTGCCTCCTTTCAGATGAGCTTCTTGGCTATGGCAGGGTTAATCTTTATCTTCCCACCTGTCCGAGATTTAGGTAGGAAAACTGTCAATACTATTCTAGGAGAAGACCGAGCAATGACACCAGTAGCCCATTTTGTTACCGACAGCTTCAGTGTAACCCTGGGGGCAATCATAGCTGTCTGGCCACTTATTGCCTATTATTTTGGCATTATTTCATTCGTTGCTCCCCTAGCCACATTCTTTGCCCTGCCAGCGTTACCTGGCATCATTATCACTGGAGCTTTAGCCGGAGGCTTAGGACTCATTGCCCTACCTATCGCCCAGGCTGTAGCCTGGTTAGCCTGGCTCTTCCTGTCATATATGCTCCTGGTAGTTAATGGTTTCGCCGCTTTTCCCCTGTCATCCATCGAGGTAGGCTCGGTTAATACTACCCTGATATGGGTTTACTATTCAGTTCTTGCCCTTGTCATCTGGTTCAGTGGTCACCGTCAAAAAGCGATTACCTTAACCTCCAAATCCTTGACCTTAGCCAAGTCAGGTGGAAATAGCGTCACCAGTTTTATTTCCAGATTACCCAAGAAATGGGTTATCCCGCCACTGCTGGTTGTAGCTATCTTGGTAT
This sequence comes from Dehalococcoidia bacterium, assembly GCA_011170285.1. GTDB lineage: Bacteria > Chloroflexota > Dehalococcoidia > Dehalococcoidales > W498 > W498. The sequence goes on along the minus strand of DUEE01000007.1, from coordinate 123,547 downwards.
CACTTGCCGCTGCCACTATGCCTGATGATAATCTTCATATAAGCTTCCTTAATATCGGACAGGGTGACGCTATACTGATTCAGACCCCAACCCACCAGGATATTCTAATTGATGGTGGTCCCAGCCCCCAGGCAATAAGCCTGGAATTAGGCAAAAAGCTTCCCTTTTGGGACAGAACTATTAACCTGGTAGTATTGACTCACCCCAATGCTGACCATGTTACCGGGCTGGTAGAGGTTCTACACCGATACAATGTTGAGCAAGTGCTTTACCCTGATTTAGATTTTAAGTCCGATATATATGATGAGTGGCTCAGGTTAGTTGAAGAAAAGGATATTAAATACACCGTAGCTCAAGCCGGACAGCAGATTGACTTAGGGAACGGAGTAGTAATAGAGGTTCTCAACCCACCTGAAATACTATTCGCTAATACTAGTTCCGATGTAGACAATAACGGCATGGTATTGCGTTTAAGTATAGGTGAGGTGAGCTTCCTGCTTACTGCTGATATAAGGCAGGAGGCAGAATTTGAGCTTATTAACCGTAGAGCTGACCTGCAAAGCACTGTGCTCAAGGTGGCTCACCACGGCTCGGATACTTCTACCTACCATGAGTTCCTGGCTGTGGTCAACCCCCAGCTCGCCGTTATCTCGGTAGGTACCGATAACACCTATGGTCATCCTAGCGATGAGGTAATGGAGAGACTTGAGGAAAAGCTAGGCTCAGAAAATATATACCGCACCGATGAGCAAGGCACCATAGAGTTCATCACCGATGGCAAAAAGCTGTGGGTGAAGGTGGAAAAATGAGTTGAACAGGTCGGCACGCCTGGTGCTGTTTGGGATTTTTGAAGTTTTTGCTGTGGGGATATGTAGCTAAACCAAGTAGTGTGTAATTCAGGATGATTCTTACCCCGTAGTAGTGGGTGTCAATCGTGGTGTACTCCCTTTTACTCTATTTTACTTATGCTCCAGTCTTCAAATAAGTCAGTAGTATAGAGCACCGTCTGTACTTCATATTCTGTGCTGTCAAAGAATTCCTCACAGGTTCTTACTCTGGATTGACATTTCTTTGGGTAATAAGTATCATTCTGCTACCCTTTTTGAAAGTGATGCAATTGTATGGAGGGATAGCAATGAAACTCAGAATCTTCTTGATATTTGGGATATTTACAACCGTACTGTTACTGTCATCATGTATTGTAACCTCCCATGATTTCAACGTTGAGATTGCCTGCGCTGAGTTTGGCGAGAGCAATCACCGTAGTAGCGAGTTTGAAGTGGAGGTCGGTGATAAAATCAGAGTGGAACTATGCTCAAATCCGACAACAGGTTTCCAATGGGATTATGAAACGACTATAGAAAATGTATTAAAAGAAGAAGACCATGACTTCGAAGAACCTAAGGGAGATGTTCCTGGAGCCGCTGGTATAGAAGTTTGGACTTTTGAAGCGGTTAAAAAGGGGACAACTGAAGTGCAAATGGAATACAGCCAACCGTGGGAAGGTGGCTTGAAGGCAGAATGGACGTACACTGTGACGGTCATGGTTGAGTAGGGTTAATCAATAGAAGAATGACACTCTACTGTGGTGCGGTGCTTCATTTTATTTACTCATTGCTCCAGTCGTAGACAAAGGCAAACAATCAATATGATAACTACCCCACATAATGCTAAACATCAAAGCTTAACGCCTTTGCTCCACGCAAGGTAGAACATAGGCTAAACTGTAACGTCCTTGGTTTAGCTCAACGTGGTGCCTGCTTCCCTTTCACTTGTCCTCATTTACCCCTCTTCTGAATAACTATACGTAGTAACCTTAACTCAGAACGTAACTATCAACGTAGATAAGTTCTCTCAACGTAACTCACGACATAGATTGTTCTATACGGTAAGTTCCTTGCTGTTCCCAGAATTCCAAGATTCTCGGCTCAGAACGTGGTTAACTAACTTTATCGGTATGGGATAGAAACTAAGGCGTAATTGAGCCTATTCTAGCCTATTTTTATAGTCTTATTTTAGTTCTTGTTTTGTGGGCTATAGTTTAATACCTGTTTAAAGAATAGACTTCAAATCGCAACAACAAAACCCCTCAGATTTCGATTCTAGGCAATATCACAACAAAGATTCATTCTTCACCCCTCGTGCCGTTTGAGATTTCCCGGGTTTTTCGCCTTATCTCAAGAACCACACAGACTCTTGGTAATCCCCGACGCCAGTTTAAGGAATTCTGCTGCTTCCTTTTTGGCTGTTCCTGTTTCTTCTCACAATCTAGCAAGCGGGAAGTAGAAGTACTTGGTTCCCAAGTAGTCAATGATCGTATTGGCCATTGCTACTATTCCAAATATGGTGAGACTATAAGGTGCTTTTATGCAATCTGTGGTGAAAAGCAAGGGAACTAGCAGTGATGCACAAACCATATTATTCACAATCCACCACTTCGCAGCTCTTTGTACTTCCATAGCTGCTTGTCTGCTGTCGTCACCTAGAGCCCCCCTCCTAATCCTTGCCCGTTGCCGATAATACAATACAGCCAACCATGCTACGTTAAAATATAGCAAAATAACGTATACAGTCACGAAACCAACAAACTCTCTTTCAAAAGAAGCCATAGCATAGAAGATGATCCCATGAAATACCAAAATATAAAAATCGAGTATCCTATCAAAATAGGAATGAACTTCGGGATCAAATTCTGCCAATTGGGCTTCTAGATATGTTCTATCCAAATATCTGGTATCTCCATGATAGAACCTTACCATGGTGAAGAGAAATACAAGGAATAGAACGACAACTTGTGGCGTGAAATCACTCCAGTTTCTCAGTACTTCATTCCTTGTGACGGGATCAACATAATAGATGAGATTCTGAATTGCCTTACCAGCGGCTAAAACCATAATGAGTATCCATAGCCAGGTTAAGATATTATGAGTGTTCCTCAATACTTCTTTTCTATCTTTATTAGACATCTTCCCCATCTTTGACCCTCCTAGGTTAGTGACCTCAGCTTACAGTCTTTAAACATAATATACTTGCTTTAACCGTAACATACATGTATTTAAACGTGAGTTAAGCGTAAGGCTAGGCATATCAGCGACTTCATTGTGGTTTCGAAGTTTGAAGGTCTTCGCTGCACCCTTCAAAAACCTATATAGTCAATGTGTGAGACTATTCATCACGCCTCCTCACAGTCTTTCCTTGTATAGATATTATGCATCATAACCATCCGTCTGGCTACACTTTGTGGCAATTGTGTCCACGAGTGAACAGAACGGTGCTGCCTAATACGCTAAAAGCTCCCCTTCCTTTCACCAACACCACCCTCAATTCCAAATTTGTAATTGTATTCTGCACGGACACGGGTTCGTGCCCCAATTGAATGTATTGACAAACCCACATAAGATGACTATAATCTAGCTCCTCTGTGTAACATAACGTTGACCTAACCACCTTCTGAGATGAATCTAGGAGGTATAGAGATTAGATATAAAAAGGCACCAGAATCATCAAATGCCAATCCGATGGTGAGTGCCTTTCTTATTTTGGAGTACTGTGATAACTAAGAGAGGAGGAATGACGGGAGTATGAGTAAGAATATTGTGGTCTGCTACGATGGCACTAACGCGGAATATCGCAAGCACAACACAAATGTAGTAAGAACATTTGAGGCGATTGTAAGAGATGACGGTCAGGCTGCCTTCTATGATCCAGGTGTCGGAACATTCAGTTTCTTTGGACGCAGGTTTGGCAGGTTGGTCGGAATCGGGCTGGGGATGGTATTTGGTTATGGAATTCGACAGAATATCGAGGACGGCTATGAGTATCTTATGAACACCTTCGAGCCGAAAGATAAGGTATTCATATTCGGATTCAGCAGAGGAGCGTATACGGCACGTGCGCTATCGGGAATGATTCACCAGTTTGGCATTCTGCAAAGAGGTAGCAAGAACCTGATACCATATGTGTCCAAAATGTACTTCAAAAAGGATAAGAACAAGGATTTCAAGATCATTGAAGGTTTCAAGAAGACTTTCTCCAATGTATGCAAACCCCATTTCATTGGTTTATGGGATACGGTAGGTGCGCTAGGACCCAATCTGAGTAAAAAGTTCCCTGACCTTAAGTTGAACCCAGACATTAAATATGGATTTCAGGCAATTTCTATCGACGAAAAACGAAAGCCATATAAGATAGTCCTCTGGGATGAGAGCAGTAAAGCAGGCAATCAAGTAATAGAACAGGTTTGGTTCGCTGGAGCACATTCAGAAGTGGGTGGCGGTTGCTCGAAAGATGAGTGTTCTCTCCCTGATCTCCCGTTTGCCTGGATGATGGACAAAGCTATTGAAGGTGGTTTGAAGTTGAAAGATGGTTGGCAGAATAACTCAAGCCGATATGCTGGTGTGGATATGCATGATTCCTGTACCTTCTTCCCTTGGGTAATCTTTGGGTCGCGAAAGAAACGAGAAATACCAGATGGAGCATTAGTACATCAAAGTGTTATTGACCGAGCGAAAAAGAGAACCGATTACAGTCCAAACTTACCGAATGACACGAGTACTGTTTCTACAGACAGCTATACGAATAATGGCTGACGAATCAACACTGACTTCTGGGTACAAGTGTCTAGGATAGTGATATTTGATACGGTGCTTCTGAACTGAGGGGGATATATGAGCTCGGTATTGGATTGGTTTCTCGTCTGGTGGCTTCGTAGCGGGCGTTACGGTTGGTCAAAGCTGCGTCGCAAGGTGCTCGAGCGGCGCTATCTATCGACCACGCTTCCGACAGCAAGCTCACTGGAAGAGATCGAAACTTGCTTGAAAGATGTCAAGTGGACAATGGATGGACCTTTACATTTGTTTGACTGCATCAGTTATCCGCAAACAACATGGGCGAAAAAGAAGGATGATTGTGATGGTTTCTCAGTGCTGGCTGCAGAGTTGCTGAATCGATGGAATTCCAACTGCAACCCAGTTTTGGTTACTGCCCTAGTGCGACCAGTTCGATATAGTCATACTGTCTGCGCGTTAACTTCTCCACAAGGACCCTTATGCTACTTCGACAACGACAACTTACACTGTGGGAACTATAAGAAACATGAAGATATTGTGAAAACACTCATCAAAGAACACCAAAAGCTAGTGTGTTGGGATGTGAGGAATCCCTTTACCTTCGACATGGTTGAATTTAACACGTCCAAACACTAAAATCATCCTTTCGCCTCATTAACCTCACCCTCAATTCCAATTTTATAAATACATTCCGCAGGGACAGGGGTTAATACTTTCTACCTCGTATAATCTTAGACTTAACTATCCACATAGCTACCACTTTGTGTCTATTTCGTATCAGTCTCCAAGGTGGCTCACCACGGCTCGGATACTTCTACCTGCCAAGAGTTCCTGGCTGTGGTTTACCCACAGCTAGCCGTCATCTCGGTAGGTGCCGATAACCCCTTTGGTCATCCTGGCGATGAGGTTCTGGAGAGACTAAATGATAGGATAGGCTCAGAGAGTATATTACGTACCGATAAGCACGGCACCATAGAACTCATCACCGATGGTAAAAGTCTGTGGGTGAATATTGGAAAACAACAAACCTAATGATTTAATCTATTATTTCCACCCTTACCATATTAGTAGTACCGGGAACCATCACCGGAACTCCGGCAACCATAACTACAAGGTCGCCTTTACTGACAATACCGGTCTCTATTGCTATTTTTACTCCGCTAACTAGAAGCTCATTCAGATTCCTCTCCTCAGGGGCTAGATAGGGATAGACCCCCCAGGTAAGCATAAGGTTCTGCCTTGTATTCTCATTAGTAGTAATAGCTAATATGGGAGCATGTGGACGGTATCTAGCAACACGCCGAGCAGTACTGCCCGAAGTAGTAAAGGCAATAATAGCTGTTGCGCCAAGCTGTTGGGCTGTATGGCAGGCATTATAGCTCATAGCGTCTTCCGTCCTAGGCTCCAAATCTAACCACATTGCCCTAAGTATCCGACTATACGGCAGTGATGTTTCAGTCTCAATAGAGATGCGTGTCATCATCTCTACCGTCTCTACCGGGTAGCAACCCATAGCAGTTTCCGCAGAAAGCATAACCGCATCGGCGCCATCAAAAATGGCGTTGGCTACATCAGTTACCTCGGCACGTAACGGGCGTATTGAGCTGACCATAGACTCCAGCATCTGAGTAGCAACGATTACTGGTTTGCCCAAGTGGTTACACTTCTTGATTATTTCTTTCTGAGCCAGCGGCACCCGTTCAATAGGTATTTCAACCCCTAAATCACCCCTAGCTATCATAGCCCCATCAGCAGTGTCCAGTATGCTATCTATGTTTTCCATCGCTTCATGCTTCTCAATTTTAGCTATCACCATCGCCTGGCTATGATTCTTTATAATGAATTCCTTGATTCTGATTATATCTTCAGGCTGGCGGACAAAAGATAAAGCTATGAAATCCACTCCTTGCTCCAATCCAAACTTCAAATGCGTCAGGTCAGTGGATGTCACTGAAGGTGTACTTAACCTAACCTCGGGGACATTAACGCCTCTTTGCGGTCGCAAAGTGCCACCTTTTACCACATTACATCTTATATCCTCCTTGCTGGATTCAATCACTTGAAGCTGAATTGCCCCGTCACCAAGGAAAATGGTGTTTCCTGCCGTCACATCTCCCGGCAGGCAGGAAAGACTGATCGATACCTGACGCTCATCCCCCTCCATATCTCTAGTAGTCAGAATGAATTCAGTGTTTTCATTAAGGTCAACACTTGCCTCCTTTAGCCTTCCAGTCCTTGCCTTGGGACCGGGTATGTCCTGCAGTATAGCAACGGGACGACCCAGCTCTTGGGATATAGAGCGGATATGGCTGATGAGTGCCGAGTGTTGTTGATAAGTACCATGAGCAAAATTGAGCCGGGCTACATCCATACCAGCTTTGATAAGCTGTCTTAAGGTCTTCGGGGTGTCACTAGCCGGACCAATTGTACATACTATCTTGGTACGCCGTGAAAGCTCACCAACAGTGAATTTGGAAGCATTCATCTATATATCGTCCTTCAGTCTGAGTATAGGCTTCTTCAATTATACCATACAAAACCAATCTAACGGCTAGGATTATCCCTCTGCCTTACCGATAGTGAGTAAAGGGAAACAGGGTTTTGCATTGATAATCTGGGCACTCAAATAGTGTACTTCTTATGAAGTTACCAAATGCTAATAAAGGTGATTGACACGAAGACTTTTCAGGTTATCCGGGGTGGTATTGTTTTCGAGCTTCAGCCCGAACCCCAAAGCGCCTATACAATCACAGTTCCCTCTCTACCCGGGTGCATATCCTATGGCGAAACTTTTGAGAAGGCTATAGAGATGATAAAATATGCTATGGAAGGCTGGTTGGCTGTAGCCAGAGAAAAAGGTGTGCCCATACCGGAGCAGTTTGCATCTATTGAGCTTGCTGCTTTTTGAAGGCTTTCTCTAACTTACCGATAGCGAAAGGCTGTGGGTGATAGTGGAATTGTGATAAAATGTAGCCAGTAAAACTAACAGAGGATATTTAAGGTCATGAATAATGGGGCAGAGACTTCCTAGAGTATCTTGGAGGGAGTGTAACAAGGTTCTCAAAAGAGATGGTTGGTATGAAGTTAGGCAGTCAGGTGACCATCATCACTACGCTCATCCTTCAAAGTTAGGACTGGTTACCATTCCTGAACAAGTTACCTTGGCTATGCCTCTGCTGAAAAGTGTTTTGAAACAGGCGGCAATAAGTAATGAGCAATTTATCAAGCTACTCAAAGGGAGGGATTGAGAATGGTCAAGGAATATGAATATACTGTGGTCTTAGAATATGACAAGGATATTGGAGAATATGCGGCTCTCGTTCCTAGCTTGCCCGGATGCACCAGCCAGGGCAAGACCCGTGAAGAAGCTCTGGCAAATGTGCGAGAAGCAATCCGAGGTCATATAGAAGCACTGCGCCAACTTGGGCGCGACATCCCCATAGAGAACCGAGTGAAGATAGCCGTTTAGGGTGTGTCGTAACTGGCAAATCACAAGATAAAAAAAGACAAGGCAAGGGGTGATTGATATGAAGACCTTTCAGGTTATCAGATGTGATATCGTCTTTGAGCTTAAGCCTGAAACTGAAGGGGGTTATACCATAACTGTTCCCTCTCTGCCCGGGTGCATATCCTATAGCGAAACCTTTGAGAAGGCTATGGAGATGATAAAAGACGCTATGGAAGGCTGGTTGGCTGTAGCCAGGGAAAAAGGTGTACCCATACCGGAGCAATTTGAATCTATTAGGGTTGCTGCTTTTTGAAGGCTTTCTCTAACAAACTGACGGCGAAAGGCTTTGGGCAAAGGTAGAGTGGCGAGTATTGCTGAAATGGTCATACAGCTTACCCTACAATTCACGCATTATATTGATTTTCTAGTATTTCTTCTTTGTCCCAATCCCATAATTTTGCCCACTAAGCTACCAAATGAACAATTGCAAACTTTTGCTTTCTATAAGCTCATCGCAATGACATGTAAGGGGTAGCAAAGCTAAGTTGCATTTGAATCGCTTTTGTGGGACTAACCTTTTCACCCTTCCAGCGTTATAACATAGTGATGTATGGGTAATAAGTGGGAGGCTTTCCCATGAAAAGGTTGATAATCGGGGTGATACTGGTGGCGTGTTTGCTGGTGCCGGTTTCTTGCGCTAGGGCACCTTCGGAAGACGCATTGGACGAAACATCAATGCCGCCGGGATGGGAAGAGGACTATAAGGATGCTGGGGCTGGGGATTTGCCGTCAACCGAAGAAGAGCGGATGATAGTCCGCACCGGGGATATGTCGCTGGTAGTAGAGGATGTGATTGAGGCTCGGGATGAGATAACCCAACTGGCGGTAACGCTTGACGGCTATGTGGTATCGTCCCGAATTTCAGGCGAGGAACAGGATAGGACGGGATGGATTTCTATTCGGGTGCCTGATGACAAGTTTGACCAGGCACTAGCTGAACTCAGGGACTTAGCGGTAAGAGTAACCTCAGAAAGCACTGATAGCCGGGATGTAACTGAGGAGTATGTTGACCTCCAGTCAAGGCTCAGGAACGCTGAGGCAACGGAGAGCCAATACCTAGCCCTTCTGGAAAAAACTGAGGATGTGGACGACATCCTCAGAATTTACGAAAAGCTGTCCCAGATAAGGCGTGACATAGAGCAAATCAAGGGTCGGATGCAGTATCTGGAGCGAACCTCATCAATGTCCCTAATTTCAGTCTATCTAAAGCCTGTGGCCTCTACCAAGCCACTAGTTCATGCCGGCTGGAATGCCATAGAGATTCTCAAATCTGCTGTTCGCGGGCTCGCTATCTTCGGGCAGTGGCTAGGCGTCGCCGCCATCTGGCTTATAATCTTTAGCCCTATATGGGGGACTATACTTGGTATTATCTACTGGCGCCGCCGGAAGAAAAGAGCTTATATGTAAGCCGTTTCATAACTTCTTCCCGGCTTAAACCATCTATAGCTACAACCTTATTCCTAATGGTGTGACCCTTTATAATATCTATACTGCCCTTGTCTATTCCCAGAAGCTGGCTGAGCAAAGCTATGAGTTCCCTATTAGCTTGACCTTTGGTTGGCGGCGCTGACACCTTTACCTGCAATACCCCATTCCTAAAGCCTACCACCTCACTCCTGTTGGTATTAGGGTAAACACGCAGTGAAATTTTTGCTTTATTTTCCGAAGTAGGCACAGCCATTAAGCTCAGCTATTCATGTCCATGATGAACATGAAGGGCAGCAATACAGCCCAGGAGTAAAATCACGGCTAGCCCTCCCCAGCCTGCGGTGTTATAAGCAACTAGGCTAGTAGTCTCTCCCGCAGCAATAAATGCTGGGACTACTTCTACCGCAGTAAGGATTCCCAGCACCGTGCACAGTCCACCCAAGATAGCAAGAACTAAAGCTAATACTCTCATAATAGAACCTCCTTATTTATTAGGTGAGCTACATTTTAGCTTTATTTTAACCAATAGTTACTATATAATCAATAGGTTAATGATATGAAGCTGACAGATAATCTATACTTTTACCCCGAAAAGGGAATATTAGACTGCAACACCTATGTGATTAAGGACAACCTCACCGTCATTATAGACCCTGGATTTACTGAATTCCTACCAGCACTAATAGAAGATTTGGGCAAAGACGGTATTGACCCTGAAGATATTGATATTATCACTAATACCCACCTCCACCTCGACCATTGCTGGGCAAATACAGCCTTAAAGGAAACCTCTGGAGCCAAAATCCTCTCCCACCCCTTACACCAGAAGTTTTACAACATAACCCTTATAGAGGTATCAAAAATTCTTGGTCTTACAGCAGTGGGGTTTAAAGAAGATGGCTATCTGGATAATAACTGGCTAAATAGCGGAGACATGGAATTCGAGCTTATCCACTCCCCGGGGCATTCACTGGATAGTATCTGCTTTTACAATAAAAAGGAGGGAATTCTGATTTGTGGGGATGTCATTTTTAACCAGAATACAGGCAGGGTTGACCTCCCCGGTGGCAATGGTGAACAGCTCAAGCACTCTATAGAAGAACTATCACGGTTAAAAATTGAGTATTTGCTTCCCGGTCATATGGATATTATAACTGGAGCTGAAAAGGTAAAGCGTAATTTTGAATTCATTAAAGAAAATATACTTAGCTGGCTATAAAGAGGAATGGATGCTAATACCCTGATGAAAAGGTTTATCTCAGCCATGACTAGTCTAGAGCAAGAGGTAGGAAATTTACTTCGCCAGAAAGGGCTAACCCTGGGATTAGTGGAATCAGCCACCGGAGGGCTAATATCACACTTGATAACTAATGTCCCTGGCAGCTCAGAATACTATAAAGGTTCTATCACTGCCTATAGTAACGAGATCAAGATTAAAGTAATCGGAGTGAAAGCAGATACCATTAACCAATATGGTGCCGTGAGCCACCAGGTAGCTGAGGAAATGGCACAAGGTGGCAGAAAAGTATTAGCCGTAGATATATGCCTGGCTGATACTGGTATCGCCGGACCCACCGGTGCCACTACAGAAAAACCAATAGGGCTATTCTACATTGGCTTATCACACGGGGCTGGAACCTATAATCAGAAACACAACTTCCTAGGAAACCGAGAGCAAAATAAGCGAGACGCTGCCAATGCTGCCCTAGCCTGGTTAAAAGAATACCTGTTAAGCCAAAAATTGTAGCTATTTGTTAGGAAACAGAAGAACCGACAGAGTCCGCCCTAGGCAGAGGTGAGGTTGATAAATAAACCCCTACAGGAAAAACATGTCGTTACCTGCTTTCTTAAATCTGAAAATGAAATACTGATTTTGCGACGCAGTGCGCAAGTAGGCAGCTATCAAGGAAAGTGGGCAGGAGTTAGTGGTTATATAGAGGTAAAGACGACTGCCGATGAGCAAGCCTTCATAGAGATTGAAGAGGAAACCAGCCTAGACAGGAAAGACCTTAAATTAGTAAAAAAGGGCAAACCGCTACCGATTGAAGATGAGAAGCTTGATGTTAAATGGGTGGTTCACCCCTATCTTTTTCAAATAAAAGACCGAGACAAGATCAAAATTGATTGGGAACATAAAGAAACACAGTGGATAGACCCCGAAGATATTGCTAACTACCAAACCGTGCCCAAGCTCAAAGAAACCCTAGCCCGGGTGTATGAAAGCTAGCTATTAACAATTATTTACTTTTGAACATAACTGATAACCTGTTCAGGTGTAAGTAATCCATTTTCAGTGACTATCCCAGTAATCAGCTCCAGAGGTGTAATATCAAAGCCGGGGTTTCTAACCTTAACTTCTGGCGGCAATTTCCCCGGTTCAACCACCTCAGATGTCTCTTTCTCCTCCAAATCAGCCGCATCACTCTTTAGCCGGGGGTCAAACTTTAGCGTCTCACACAATACATAAAAGGGAATAGTAGCAGTTTTAGCAGCTAAGGCTAGCTGATAAGTACCTATTCCATTAACCACCTTGCCATCAGCACATACCCTATCAGCACCGACTACGACCTTATTCACCATTGATATATAAAGCCCCATAGCTGTATCATCAATAAAGGTAACCGGTATCCCATAACTACCAAGTTGCCGGGCAGTAATCTCACCACTGCGACCCCATCCTGACTGGGTAGTAATCACCTCAATACTATATTTAGTAAAGGCGTCCTTCAGCACTTCTACCACTGTTGAGCTATAGCTATGAGTCATTATTATGTCACCGCCAGCAATTAGCTCAGAGCCATATTTTGTAATCTGAGCTATAGCCTGTATTGAATACTTGATTACCTCATCAGCTTTATCAATGGTTAAGCGGCTAATTGAATGCAAATCCATCCCTATGGCTTTTGCTGATACAATGCTAAGCAAACGATTAACGATATTAAATAGTGGTGCCATAGCTGGACGGGCTGACATTAATCTCTCCCCCACCTCCTTTTGCTCCTGCAAAAACTGCTCAACGCTGTATGCCTGGCTGTGCTCGGCAGCAACCTTCAATACACTGACTGCCTGCCTAGCCAACTGGCTGGCACCGTGAGTTCTGTCATTTCTGACTTCATCTATCAGGCTAATAATTTCAGGACTGATATTCATTAGGGGCTTCTAAACCTCTTGGTTCCCATAATAATCCCCGAAGCTGGAAGCAACAATCTCGAAACGCTCATCAGCCTCTATGAGGAAATATAAACTAGTAGACGGCGTAATCTGGTTCGATACCACCAATGTGTATTTTGTCTCTTCCTTAACCTCAATTACACCAGCATAGGCTCCACCTATAGGAAAGCCCCCAAAGTTGGATTGGCCGTACAAGAACTGTGCATGTTTATATGGGGTAGAAACCTGAACCCATCCATTAAACCCCTCTACTGGAGATACTTCGACACCAAATTCTATTAGAAGTGTGAACCTGCCTCCATGCTGTGGAGCAACCTCCTTGTAATGAATATATCGGTTCTTGAATTTTACCTCCTGCGGCCCGCTGGGTTGGTCCATTATACCTCGATAGAGTTCCTCACAGGCTGAGTCAAACGATTTATTTATGAAGTTGGCATAGAGCTTATCCCGTAGCATATAAGGAATCTTACACTCCACTAGCAATACGGGTATCACAAACTTGACACCAAGTTCTTTTTCCTCGGCAAGCTCCATTATTGTGCCAGTAGCAAGCTCTCGCTCAACCCAGTTAGATTCTACCGAGAAAAGTGACAAAAACACTACAAGTCGGTCTGCAGTTGGAATACCTTCTTCAAAAATTTTCTGAGTTAGAGAATCACCAGGAGTAAGACACCAGTCATCCAGCCAAACTTCAACACCCTTACTCACAAGGAATTGGCCCACTCTTTTAACCGCGTCAGAGTCTTCTTTAGCATGTGCAAGAAATACTTTCATAGTACCCATTTTACTAGTGATGTGAATGAAGGGCAAACTGGGTGTTTAAGAGGGGCGAAGCCCCTCTTTTTTTACTATCATCCCCTTCCCCTTATCAAGGGGAAGGGGATAAAGGGAATAGGGTTACCAAATAAAACCTAATTGCCATTGCCACATATCAATGCTATACTCTAATCTATCGTATAAGGAGAGAGTTTAGATGAAAAGGGCTAATGGACGTGCCTGGGACGAACTGCGACCACTAAAAATAACTCCCGGATTCCAAAGCTTCGCTGAAGGCTCAGCGCTTATAGAATTGGGGAAGACCCTAGTGCTGTGCTCGGTCAGTGTGGAGGATAGGGTGCCAGGTTTCCTCAGAGGAGAAGGTAGCGGCTGGATTACGGCTGAATACTCAATGTTGCCCCGTGCCACTGTTACCCGCACTCCCCGTGATTCTTCGCTGGGCAAGGTGGCTGGCAGGAGTCAGGAAATACAGCGTCTCATTGGACGTTCACTTCGGGCAATAACTGACCTCACTGCACTGGGGGAGAGAACTCTAATTATAGACTGTGATGTGCTTCAGGCAGATGGTGGCACCAGAACTGCAGCTATTACTGGCTCCTATGTAGCCCTATTTCAAGCTCTCCAAACCCTGGTAAATATGGGGATAATATCATCTATACCGCTAAAGAGCACCGTAGCTGCCACCAGCGTTGGTATCGTGCATAATTATATGATGTTAGACCTTTGTTATGATGAAGACTGCAATGCTGAGGTTGATTTTAATGTGGTGATGACCAACGAGGGCAAGTTTGTTGAACTTCAGGCTACGGCTGAAGCTAAGCCCTTCTCCAAGGAGACCGTTGATTCCTTGCTTTCCTTATCTGAAAAGGGCATAAAGCAACTGTTTGAAGCTCAGCAAGCCGCCCTGGAAGCAACAAGGACATACTAATCGTTTAAGGTCGCACCTGCCCACTGCCGAAGATAATCCACTTATAGGTAGTTAGTTCCTTTAATCCTAATGGACCTCGGGCATGAAATTTCTGAGTGCTAATGCCAACCTCAGCCCCCAAGCCAAATTGACTACCATCGGTAAACCGGGTGCTGGCATTAACATATACACAGGCGGCATCTACTTCATTAAGAAAGCGCATCGCTGCCTGATATTCCTCAGTAATAATAGCCTCTGAATGCCCTGAGCCATAGCGCTCAATATGTTCTAGCGCCTCGTCCAGAGAGTCCACCACCTTAACTGACGCCTTCAGCGACAAAAATTCCTTACCCCAATCCTCATCTGTAGCTGATACTAGCTTTAAGGAAATATCTGCCCTAACGATAGCCAAAGCCCGCTCATCACAGTGCATCTCCACCCCAGACTTTGCCCACTCAGCCGCCACCAGAGGCAAATAACGCTGAGCAATATCAGTATGAACCAGCAGGGTATCCAAGGCATTGCACACCGTGGGTCGTTGCACCTTGGCATTAAATGCGATAGCTACCGCCTTCTCCATATCAGCACTCTTGTCCACATAGGTATGGCAAACACCAATCCCACCACTGAGCACCGGCATAGTAGCGTTCTCGGTGACAAACTTTATCAGTCCGGATCCACCCCGCGGGATTATTAGGTCAATAAAGTCACGCATTCTGAGCATTTTATCTACCAGAGCCCGGTCAGTATTCTCAATAAACTGCACCACCCCATCAGGCATGCCGGCTCTTGTGGCTGCATCCTGAACTACCCTGGCTAAAGCATTATTGGAATGAATTGCCTCCCTGCCTCCCCTGAGGATGATGGCATTACCTGCCTTCAGGCTCAGGACAGAGATGTCAATAGTAACATTCGGTCGGCTCTCATAGATAGCTCCCATTACACCCAATGGAACCCGCTTCTTGCCTATTTGCAATCCATTGGGCATGGTTCGCATATCAAATACCTCTCCCACCGGGTCAGGCAATGCTGCTACCGCCATCACATCCTGGGCGATAGCCTCGATGCGACTGGAGTCTAACAGCAATCTGTCAAGCATTGCCGCACTCATACCAGATGCCTGAGCCTCCTGGTAATCAAGTTTATTGGCAGCCAGTATTTCATCTTTCTTAACTAACAGGTCGTCAGCAATATTATGTAAAGCTTTATTCTTGACCTCAGCCGAAAGGTAAGCCATCCGCCGAGACGCCGCCTTAGCCGCTCTAGCCTTCGCTTCCAGTTCTTCAATAGCTGATTTCATATCTTTTACTCCTTAGCTTTTAATTTCGGTAACCCTATCCCCTGTATCCCCTTAATCCATTGCTAAGGGGAAGGGGGCATATCAACCGTTTTGCCGTTTAGCAACTCCTCTATGGTCAATATCTGTATTTTAGTATAATCCTTATCATAGATTGGAGAACGATAATAGCCAGCATCCACCGCTTCAACCTTCATTGGACTGGTAGGTGACTCAAGGGTGATAAGCACTCCGATGGCATCGTTGGCGGCTACCGCTTTGAGTTCACGAACAGTATTTACTCCAACATGCCCACTCTTTACCTGAACCACCACTCGCTTCACACCGCCGCTAGCATTATCTATAAAGTGAATAACTCCATCAATCCCCTTATCAGCGCCCTTCCTTTTCTCGCCAAGGGGCTGGGATCCGATTAAGCTCAGTGCCCACCACTGGAACTGATATGTGTCCTGACGAGCTAGAGCTTTAGCCCAAGCCAAATCTACTGTCCCGCCAATAATATCGGCATCAATGCCAAAGCCATCCTTAAGACGGTTTCGCATTATACCAATAGCTAGATGGGTGATATCAATTCCTATCCAGCGTCTATTTAGTTTCTGTGCAGCCACTACCGCCGTCCCACCCCCACAGAATGGGTCAAGTACAATATCCCCTTCATTAGAGCTAGCCTTGATAATGCGCTCTAAAAGGGCAAGGGGTTTCTGGGTAGGATAGCCAAACATTTCATTTTGGCTACCCCGCAAGCCCGGAATATCCCAAACATCACTCATAGAATTCCGAGTATTATAGCCGCTCTCATTATGCTCTATGTTAGTATTTGATAACCCGCGTCTACGCTCCAAATAAGACTCATCTTTTTGTGGATTAAAGAAATGATTACCCGATTTTGCATAAAGGAAAATAGTGTCAATCTTTCTTCCCGACCAACTTGTGTCAACCCCACCTGTTCCATAGTAGCAAGCAATATCGTTTATAAAATTATTAGGTCCAAACATGTAGTCTAGTACCAGTTTCAGATAATGACCGGCGGTGGGGTCGCAGTGAAGATAAAGAGAGCCGGTATCCTTTAGCACACGGCGGAGTTCAATTAGTCGCCGGGTCATCATAACCAGATACGCCACCGCATTACTGTCGCCTAGAACACTATGCATAGCATCAATTAACTTGGCTATATGTGGCGGCGCAGCCCGAAGAATATCATAGTAAGTTCTCTCCACAGTCTCGTCCCAAGTCCAGGTATCGGAGAAAGCCTTTATCTGCGCCTCAGACCAGCGGTCACTTTCCTTAAATAAGGTGTTATAGCTCTTAAGACTACTAAACGGCGGGTCTAGGTATATCAAGTCAATAGAGTTATCAGGAATATACTTACATAATATTTCCAAATTGTCGCCAAAGTAAAGAACATTAGTCTTTAGTTCATCCATCACCCTATCCCCTTTATTCCCCTCACCTGTGAAGGATTTATCCTCTCTCCGAGTCGAGCCAAAGGTCACCAGACTGCGACTCTGTCGAGCTACGCAAGGCGGGTCTGCCCCTTCCCCTTATCAAGGGGAAGGGGAATTGGTTATATAAGAGAGGCAAAGCCTCTCTAACTCTCCCACAAACCTATAATAACACCAAGTTATTTCGGTGCACTACCTCTGAGCCATAGTCATAGCCGAGGAGATTGTCAATTTTTTCTGATTGTGCCCCCTTAATAATAGAAATATCACTGGAGCTATAGTTAGTAATGCCACAGCCAAGTATAGACCCCTTATGGTCGTAGATAGTCACTACATCGCCGCGCTGAAACTCATCTTCAACTTGCTCAATCCCGCTCGCCAACAGACTGCGCTTCTGCTTACTTAGCGCCCGGGCTGCCCCAGAGTCTACCACCAGTTTCCCCTTGGTAGAGAGACCACTGACCATCCAGCGTTTGCGGCTCTCCAGCTTGCTGGTAGCTGGCAGGAAACGAGTGCCTATAGCCTCACCAGCGGCTAGACGTAGTATAATATCTGGCTCCCTGCCATCAGCGATAACCACAGTTATCCCGGAGGCAGTAGCCAGCTTGGCTGCCTCTATCTTGGTAATCATACCCCCAGTACTCACGCCGCTAGGGGTATCAGCCGCTAGGCGTTCAATCTTTGAATCTATCCTTTCCACCTGTGAAATAAGGCAGGCATCAGCATTACGGTGCGGGTCGGCGGTATATAGCCCGGCAGTATCAGTAAGAATTAGAAACAGGTCAGCATCAACCAAATTGGCTACCATAGCTGAAAGATTATCATTATCACCAAATTTAGCCTCCTGAATCTCATCTACCGCCACCACATCATTCTCATTGACAATGCACAACACCCGAAGCTCTAGCAAAGCTAAAAGGGTATTGCGGGCATTCAGATAACCAGCACGGTCGGAAAGGTCAGCTTTGGTAAGCAAGGCTTGAGCCACAGTAATATCATATTGACTAAATAGCTGCTCATAAGCCTGCATCAAGCGATTTTGTCCCACTGAAGCCAGCACCTGCTTAAAAGGGATGCCTCTAAGCTCCTTGGTCAAGCCCAGCTTATATCTGCCTGAGGCTATTGCCCCTGAAGAAACTAAAAGCATCTCCAGACCCTGCCGGTGAAGTTGCGCCACCTGGGCGACTAATCTTGACATTATGTCCTGGTTCAGGTGGTCGCTGCCGCCGGTGACAAGAGAAGTGCCAAACTTAGCCACAATGCGGTTATAGGGCAAAACAGATTTGATCATCTATGGCCAACTCAAATAGATTTGCTCCATTATATCAGGCTAAGGCGAGTTGAACAAAGGAGATTACTCTTATCTAAGGCGAAAGCTATTAAGGACGGTATTAAAAGTAGCCTTATAGAAATCAAAGGACTTCTGGGGACAATCAATAGCTAATATCCATCCTATCCCGTTCTCCACTAGGTATATTTCTACGGATTTATAGGGAGTTGGGGCAACATTCTTAGTGTAAGTATGCTCTATTGCCGGTATACCATTTACAGTTAATTCTTCGGTATAGATAGGAATGTAATCTCTAGTGGTATCGCATAATTGTTAAATTAACTTTCTTACGCATAGATATAACCCCCTATGCGTGAGTTCAACATATGCTATATTATGTCGGTAGTGATGAACAAATTAAGCCACCGTCACGCCCGAAGGGTATTACCTATTACCTCAGTCATAACCTTCCTCGGATTTCTCGACACCCATCTGCTTATTCCAATCATAGCTCTTTATGCCTATAAGCTTGGCGCCAGTGTAGGTATTATCGGACTTATCATAGGTCTATATTCAATAACCAATACCCCAGCCAATATCTTGTTTGGCAGATTGATTGATAGGGTGGGCTATAAGGTCCCATTGATGGCCGGGCTAATAGGAGATGCCTTGAGCATGTTTTGCTATTCCATATGCCGACTGCCAATTCACCTGGCTTTAGTGCGGGTAATTCATGGGGCAAGTGGTGGACTGATAGGTCCGGCTACTATGTCTATTACTGCCGATTATTCTGATAAGGCTCAAAAGGGCAGAGCGATGGGCTTCTACGGCATGTCCCTGGCTGCAGCCACTTTAGTCGGCTATGGATTGAGCGGAGTTATTGTCTCTCAACTGGGCTATCAGGCTCTCTTCATGTTCGGGGTAATAATGTTAGTCGTAGGGGCGACACTAACTCTCCTACTGCCCAAGGCTTCAAAAAGGGGCAATATGGCAGCCAAGGTCTCAATTAGTGAAAGTTTCAGGAAGGTAAAAGGTCTACTTAGAAGAAGGGGGCTTACTGTCGCCTACTGCTCTATATTCGCCCAATACTTCGCCTTCGGAGGTGTGGTTACACTTCTACCGCTCTATGTGAGAAGTCTGGGAATGGAAACCTTTCATGTGGGGATGTTACTGGCTACTTTCGCCATTATGTTCATTATCGTCCAGTTTCCCAGTGGGGCTCTCTCTGACAGGGTAGGGCGACTGATACCAACTAGTGTAGGTCTAAGCCTCAGTATAGTTTCTCTGGTGATGTTGCCTTCACTGGAAACATTCTCACTGCTGGCAGTTGTAATGGCATTATACGGAACAGCCTATGGCATACTATTTCCCTCAATTTCAGCATTGGTTGCCGACCACACCATTCCTGAAGAGCGTGGGATGGCAACCGGAATGTTTCATGCTCTCCTTACCGCTGGGGTTGCCACCGGGGCACCCATTATAGGCTGGGCAGGAGAAATAATGGGGGTAGAGCTAGGCTTGGCATTAAGCTCAGTCATTGTGGTTTTGGCTTTAGTGGTAGCCTTAATAGTCACTAAGAGCTGAGTTTAGCTTGTCGCTAAATTCCATAGACAGCATCTTTACTCTGAATTTAGCAATATGCTTTCGTTGGAGGTACCTATTCCTTTTTCTTCTCCAGCCCCTTTTCCTTTACAAATGCCTTTGTGCGCTTACTTATCTCATCAGCCTTTGCAAGTAGCCAGACGAAGGTGCCTATGAGGGCAAGGCCAATACCAAGCCCAATAGGTCCAGACCAAAACAGTAGCAAAAATAGAGTGTCTGCCATTCTTCCTCCTTTCATCGACCATTAATTTTTATTACCAGATTATATTTGTAGGCTTATAGTTAAGTCAAGAGAGGGGTGCGCCTTCAAAAATCCATTTCGCAACAAGCTAGAGTTGTTGCCTCCGCCACCCCTGTGCTAGAATTTAACCGAGGGTTAGTCCGTTTCGGCTAGCCCTATAGGTGTTTGGGGGGGGAATGCAACCAGACTTAACTCCACTATTACATCTCATTGAGGAAATGCCTGCCTATCACCAGCTTATACATGAGTTAAAGCAGCCCAAAGGCAATACCAGGGTAGCAGTGCTCAATACCGCCAAGCCCTATCTCATAGCTGCTCTACACCACAGCCTGCGATTAGCTATGCTGGTAGTTACCGCACAACCGGAAAACTGTAAAAAGCTCTATGAACAACTTTTAACCTGGTGTAATTCTAGCCAGGTAAAGCTCTTTCCTGAGCCCGACGCCCTGCCCTACCAGCGCATTGCCTCAGATACCTCCATAGAACTGGAAAGAGTGCGGGTACTGTCAGCTTTAGCTAATATAACTGGTGAGCCTGATATAGCCGCCCCTCTAGTTGTCGCCTCAGCCCCGGCACTTATGCAAAAGATAACTCTATATGGTGATTTCACCTCCATATGCCACACTATAAAGTTAGGCATGGAAGTCGAGCCATTTAATCTGCTGAGCCAATGGCAGGCTATAGGCTACAGCTTGGAAAGCATAGTAGAGGTGCCAGGCACTATAAGTCACCGCGGTGGTATCATTGACATCTTCCCCCCCACCAGTAACCTCCCAGCCAGGCTTGAATTCTTCGGTAACACCATAGATAGTATCCGATTCTTCGACCCATCAAGTCAGCGCTCGCTAACGGCAGTATCATCCATAGCTGTTGGTCCAGCTACAGAACTGCTATTGAGTAACAAGCCAGAGCTCGAGCCAGTCATCAATAATATCGACCTGTCTAATTGTGCCCCTGAGACACGCCAGCAGTTTAAACAAGAACTGGCTATACTGCTTGATAAGCAAAGACCCAGTAGCATCCAGTTTTATGCCCCGCTATTCAATAAGGACAGCATCCTGAACTACCTACCCCCGAATAGCCTTCTAATACTGGATGAACCGATGAACATTAAACTGGCAGTAGAAGACCTGGATGTT
This sequence comes from Dehalococcoidia bacterium, assembly GCA_011170285.1. Lineage (GTDB taxonomy): Bacteria > Chloroflexota > Dehalococcoidia > Dehalococcoidales > W498 > W498. The sequence goes on along the minus strand of DUEE01000007.1, from coordinate 102,197 downwards.
CAAACCAACGAGTTGCGTGGCGAGAAGCTGGAGCGGGGAGAACTGCCCCATAATTTTCCCATACCATATTTCACCTGGAAAGAACTAGAGCCGAGAATAGGAGATAGGCAGAGCTTAGCGCTCACCACCTGGGGTATCAGTGATAATGAACAACCATACCAACTGAACTTCACTCCTACCCAAAGCTATGCCGGACAGCTAGACGGGTTCATCAAAAAGGCTAAGCACTTCTTAAACCAAAAACACCGGCTCATCCTCGTCACCCATCAGGCAAGCCGACTATCAGAGCTGCTTGAAGAGGAAGATATGATTGCCCCTCCCCTTATCGAAATCAATCAAATACCCCCACCCGGCTCACTGACCCTACTCCAGGGTTCGCTAGCTGAAGGCTGGGTTATGAATAATGACACCCACCTCTATACCGACGCTGAAATCTTCGGATTTATTAAGCAACGGCGGCTGATAAGAAAACGACCGGTCCCCCACCACAAGCTCTTTATTGACATGACCCCGGGCGACTATGTAGTGCATATTGAGCACGGCATTGCCCGATTTGCCGGTGTTACCACAATGAGAACCAATAACAGCCAAAAGGAATACCTGGTTTTGGGATACGCTAGCGGTGATAAGCTCTATGTCCCCACCGACCAGATAGACCGTGTCAACCGCTATATAGGAGCTGGCGAACAACCACCAGCACTGAACCGACTGGGCACTCAGGAATGGTCACGAACCAAGCAACGGGTCAGGGAGTCAATAGAAGACATTGCTCAGGAGCTATTAGCTCTCTACGCTGCCCGAGAGGTCGTGTCCGGCTTTGCCTTTTCTCCTGACACTGTTTGGCAGCAAGAGCTTGAAGCCTCCTTCCTCTATGTTGAGACCCCTGACCAGATAAAGGCGCAGCGAGAGGTAAAGGAAGATATGGTAAAACCCAGACCTATGGACCGGCTGATCTGCGGTGATGTTGGCTATGGTAAGACTGAAGTAGCCATCCGTGCTGCCTTTAAGGCAGTGATGAATAATAAGCAAGTAGCAATACTGGTGCCAACTACAGTGCTAGCCGAGCAGCACTTCTCCACATTCAGCCACAGACTAGATGCCTTCCCGATAAGAATTGAGGTATTAAGTCGGTTTCGAACACCAAAAGAGCAGCAGGCTATCATTGATGGCCTGGCTAGTGGAACGGTAGACATCTGCATCGGTACCCACCGTTTACTACAAAAGGATGTGATATTCAAAGACTTGGGGCTGTTAATCATTGATGAAGAGCAGCGCTTTGGCGTAGCCCATAAGGAACACCTTAAACAGATGAGGCAAGAAGTAGATGTTCTCACCCTCACCGCTACCCCAATACCCCGCACCCTCCATATGTCCCTGGTAGAGGTGAGAGATATGAGCATTATGGAAACCCCACCGGAAGAACGCCAACCCATTAAAACCTATGTCGCCGAATATGATGACCCACTCATCAGACAAGCCATACTTAGAGAGCTAGAAAGAAACGGTCAGGTGTTCTTTGTTCACAATCGAGTCCAAAGCATAACCCATATTGCCAATAAGCTCCAATCTTTAGTGCCTGAGACTGAGATAGCCATCGCTCACGGTCAGATGCCTGAGGTAGAGCTGGAGTCGGTAATGGCAGACTTTACTCAGGGTAAGAGCGACATCCTGGTATGCACCACTATTATTGAATCGGGACTGGATATGCCCAATGTTAATACCATCATTGTTAATAAAGCCGATAAATTTGGTCTAACCCAGCTATATCAACTTCGCGGTCGGGTAGGTCGTGGTGCCAATCTCGCCTATGCCTATTTTCTTCATGATAAGGGGAAGCTTCTAACCCCAACTGCCGAGAAGCGGCTGAGGACTATATTTGAAGCTACAGAACTGGGAGCCGGTTTTAGCATCGCTATAAAAGACCTGGAGATTAGAGGTGCTGGAACCCTACTTGGAGCAAAACAAAGTGGGCATATATCTGCCGTTGGCTTCAGCCTTTACTGTCGGCTGCTGGCTGAGTCAGTTGAGCAACAAAAAGCTAAGCAGGCTGGTATATCTGAAGAAAAGGTAAAGCCCGCCCTAGGCGGGAAGCCATCACGCCTGCCACTACCGACTATAGACCTGCCCCTCTCCGCATATATCCCTCAGGAATATGTCTCTGACCTCAACACAAGGCTAAGCCTCTACCAGAGCCTGGTAAAGGTAAATAAGGTAGAGCAAGTAGAAGACCTGGCTTCTGAATGTAGCGATAGATTTGGCACACTGCCCATAGAGTTAAAAAACCTGCTCTACGCAGTAAAGATTAAGATTCTGGCGGCTAAGGCTGGCATTGAATCCATCTCCACCGAGGAAGGTCAAATTGTACTCAGACTATTTGCTGGCTTGCAGTTTAATAAACAACAACTTGAGCCTTTCTCAAAAGACGGCATAAAGGTAGGTCTAACCCAGCTCCGCCTAAACCCCAAACGTCTGGGTAGAGAATGGCAAAAGGTACTGGAAGAAGTATTACAAGACATATCGTGATATAATTAGTTCGGATCCTCCTCTGGGAGCAAGTTTGCCTTTCCCGAACCTAACAGATACATAATGAGCCGAACTTTAGGTATTCAGAAGCAAAAATATGGATCGATTTGGTAGATGAAAGAATTGACTACTTTTGACTTTGTATTTTTAGTCGAACCTGCGGGAATATTTGGTATCGAAGAGGCTGGTAAAACGATTATCTCTGCGGAAGAAGGCGATCAGATAGTCTCGCCTATACTTGACAGCCGAACAATGAATATTGTGAGCTGGGGTACACAATCTAGATTGCGAGCTTTAGATAAGAAGCTAGACTTGCCGCTTAATATCGATGGAGCTATCTTCCGCTTCAGCGATAACTTTCTATTCGTCTCAGTACCAGGACATTCTCTAGAAGAAGCAGAATCAAAGCTTATCCCTGCCTTGAAAAGACTTATTCTCTACCTTTCCTTCTCACAGAACACATTTATTAGATATACCTTAGTTCAAGCTACTAATGTAGTTGGCGAAAGAATACCAATTCCTAAACTTGTAAAACTTGGGAGCCTAAGATTTTATAACTTGGACAATCTACGTAAACAACTAAGCGAGTTTGAAAGTGCCTCAAAAACAGTATATTCAGAAAACCGTATTTCTAAAGCACTCGAATATTTTGGCAAGGGATTATTATTTTGCGAACTCCTGGAAGACTCTCGATACTCGATTCTCAATCCTTTTGACCCTCTTTCTCTTTCTGAGACCTCGCTTAGAGCTGAGACATTTCTTAATTTCTGGAAGGTTATCGCCATTATTCTTGGTGAGAAAATGGAGGGGAAACGCTTTCAGAGCTTTTATAAAAAACTCGGTATGAGTAACGAGGAATTTCGACAGAATATACTTCCATTATACAAAGTTAGGAACGATTATGACGTCGCCCATTCAAAAAGACAGGCTACTCTGGCTACTCCCAATGTGGTTACGAGGGAACACTTAACAGCTTGTCAAAAAGAAGCTAAGAACCTTATCGAGAGATATGCTCACTATCTATCAAAAAATAAGGGAACGCTGAAAACCTAACCTGACGTTTCTGGTTAGCTAGGATTGTGAACCAAACTTCCACAAAAATTTGGATTCCCCTGGGTGCAGAGCTGATCTCGTTTTTCAAGGAGAATTTAAGACGGGCTACCCCTCTTTTTTAATATTTTCCCCATCCCTTATCAAGGGAGGGGGATAAATCCTTCACAGGTGAAGGATAAAGGGGGAGGGTTACCTAAAAACTATTTTATCTTTTGAGATTGATTCATCGTCCTTCTGGGAAGGACTCCTCACAATGACATTACTTTTCGCATTAGATTGCGACGCTAGACAGAGTCCACCTATGACGAACGAAGCTCCTCCCTTTTAATATCCTTCCCAATCTCAAAGAGGGGGGATTAAAGGGGAAGGAGCAAAAGGAGAGTCAAAGAGAGGCGAAGCCTCTCTTACATAACTAATTCCCCTTCCCCTTATCAAGGGGAAGGGGATACAGGGGATGGGGTTAATAAATAACCCCTAGCCTTTACTTCATAATAAGGAAGGTGCTATAATATGCAAGTTTTTTATCACTTAGGCTCGACTAAAAGGAGGATAATTTGAAAATACTACTGGTTTATCCGCATTATCCAGACACCTTCTGGAGTTTTAGTCACGCCCTTAAATTTATTTCTAAAAAGGCAGCCTTCCCGCCTCTGGGTCTATTAACTATAGCTACCATGCTCCCCAAAAAGTGGGAGAAAAAGCTGGTAGATATGAATGTAACCACCCTGAAAGACGAAGGCCTTAAGTGGGCTGATTATGTATTTATCAGCGCTATGGTGGTGCAAGGGGATTCAGTGAAGGAAGTGATTGCCAGATGTAAGAAACTCAATACCAAGGTTGTTGCCGGCGGTCCCCTGTTTACTACCGGTTACGAAGAGTTTGATGGGATAGACCATTTTGTGCTCGGTGAGGCCGAAATTACCCTGCCTCCCTTCTTGGAAGATTTGGAGAAGGGGTGTGCCCAACATATATACACATCCGATGAACGACCTGACATTAGAGAAACGCCTATCCCACTATGGTCGCTTATCAACATGAAAAAATACTCGTCAATGAATATTCAATATTCTCGGGGCTGTCCTTTTAATTGTGAATTCTGCGATATTATCATACTAAACGGTCATAAGCCACGAACCAAGAATGGAGACCAAATAGTGGCAGAACTGGATGCACTATATAGTCTGGGGTGGCGGGCTGGTGTGTTTATTGTTGATGATAACTTCATCGGCAACAAGAAAAAATTAAAGGCAGAAACGCTGCCGGCAATAATTGAATGGATGGAGGAGAAAAAATTTCCCTTTGCCTTTAATACCGAAGCATCTATAAATCTAGCTGATGATGAAGAGCTAATGCAATTGATGGTCAGGGCAGGGTTCAACACAGTGTTTGTTGGTATTGAAACCCCCAATGAAGAAAGTCTGGTTGAGTGTAATAAGTTTACCAATATAAATCGTGATTTAGTTGATTCGGTCAGGAAAATTCAAAACTACGGCTTGGAGGTTCAGGGAGGATTTATCGTCGGCTTTGACAGTGACCCTATCTCAATCTTTAAAAACCAAATCAATTTTATTCAAAAGAGCGGCATTGTTACCGCCATGGTCGGTTTACTAAATGCGCCTCGTGGTACCAGACTATACCAGCGTCTCAAAAAGGAGAACCGCCTGTTGAAGACATTTACAGGTGACAATACCGACTGCTCGCTCAACTTCATACCTAAGATGAACTATGAGACTCTAATAAATGGCTATAAGCATATCCTAAATACGATTTATTCACCCAAGCCCTATTATGAACGGGTCAAAACACTTCTAAAGGAGTATAAACCTCAAAAAAGAAAGGCGAGACCCCAGGTTCATTTTTACCATATCAAGGCATTTTTTAAGTCTATATGGTTTTTAGGTATTAAAGAAAAGGGTAGAAGGTATTATTGGAAGCTTCTGGCTTCAACCTTATTGAGACAGCCTCGGTCATTCCCTTTATCTATAAGCCTTGCCGTCTACGGATTCCATTTCCGCAAGATTGTTGAGAAATACATTAGCGTACCAACTGGTAATGACCCAGTATTGGAACAATCAGAACCTAACGGCTAAGCAGAACCAACCGCTAAAGGTATTGGGCTAGCTCAGTTAAGCTGCGAATCCGGGGACAGTCACTGACTTCAGTGTATAAATTGTAGCGGTCTATAAGTATAGGATTAATGCCTACCCCTCTGGCACCAACTACATCTAATTTGTACTGGTCACCGACATGTATTGATTGGGAAGCATTTACCCCGGCTCGCTCTAATGCCGCCAGGAAAATAGCCGGCTCAGGCTTGTCAGCGCCCACCTGCCCGGAGGAAACTACAAAGTCAAGATAAGTCTCCAGACCTAGCTCACGACAAATAGGATTCATATCCATGGACAGATTGGTTATCATGCCTAAAATGAAATTTCGCTCCTTTAATGTTTTCAAGGTTGGCAATACATCATCAAAGAGAGTAAAGGTCATTCCCTCAAATAATTGATTTGCCTTCTTCATAATTTTCAAAGCTAGTTCTTGGGGGACATCAATTCCAGCCTCAGTTAATGCTATGTCCTCGTAACGAATGTAAACCTCAGCCTTTTCCTCATGGCTTCTCTTCTCCACCGGTGACAGAGTATTTTCCTCAAAGAAATACCTATCAGCAAGCAAAACGCCCCTCATTATTTTCTCAGGTGATACTTCAATACTAAAATGTTGACAAGCTCGTCTATGTATTTCGTAGTGAGGCGGTTCATAACGGGCGAGAGTATTAAACCAGTCAAGAAATATTGCTTTAATCACTTTGACATTCCTATTTAATCATCCTTAATCCCCAGGTCTGTAAGGTAATCAATAGCATCCTGAATAGTTACCATCTTTTCGGCATCCTCGTCTGGTATCTCAATCTTCTGAGAAGGATTACTAAACTCCTCTTCCAGTGACATTATCAGTTCTACTAAATCCAGAGAATCAGCACCCAAATCGTTAACAAAGCTAGCCGAGGGAACCACATCCTCACCCTCCACACCTAGTTGCTCCACGACTATCTTTTTTATCCGCTCAAAAATAGTTGCCATTTTCAACCTCCTTTTCTATCTAGTGGCAAGACCGCTGACCGAGCCTAAAACTCCATTGACAAACTTTGGCGAATTATCACTACCGAACTTCTTGGCTAGCTCAACTGCTTCATTTATAGCTACCTTAATTGGCACCTTATTATCAAGTAAAACTTCAAATATTGCAAGCCTCAGGATGTTCCTATCAACTACCGGCATCTGCTCTACGGGCCAAGCTGGAGCAAAGTTTCTAATATTAAGGTCAATTGCCTCCTTATTGCGGATAACACCACTTACTAGCTCTCGGGCAAAAGAAACATTCTCCTCGGACAATCCCTCTTTCTCCAGAAGACGGGTCGCCACTCCTTCCTCCTTATGCCCCACTAAATCAACCTCATACAATACCTTAAGGGCAATGGCTCTGGCTCTTCGCCGCTCCCCTTTCATAAATTACCCCCTAAAACTAAGCTCACATTATAATATCATAGTATTCAATAATAGTTTAGCAAAATTGCCTATCCGCCTGTGGCGGACTAAATCCCCAAAGTCATGAAAATAGTCCGTCATTCTGAGTCCTTCTAAGGAAGGATTCCCAGAAGGACGACCGAAGAATCTCTTCAAGCACACACCAGGAGATTGCTTCGTCCTTTATCCTTCACCCTTTGGTGAAGGATGAACCGAAGGACTAGCAATGACGAAAAGGGAGTGTCATTGCGAGCGAAGCGTGGCAATCCCAAGTCATTCCTGGAGATTGCTTCGGTCGCCTGGGTGACCTCGCAATGACTAGGAGAAGATGTCATTGCGAGCCGAAGCCCTGAGCCGAAGCCCTGAGTGAAGCGAAGGGGTAGCGAAGGGCGAAGGCGTGGCAATCTCACGCTTGTCCCCCCTTCTTTCGTAAAATCCTAAACTCTATCCGCCTGAGGCGGATTATTAACCTCACCCCTTTAATTCACCTCTTCTTCAAAAGAGATGGGGAAGAGATTTTAGAGAGGGGGCGGAGCCCCCTCTCTTTCTATAACTCCCCCTTCCCTTGTAAGGGAAGGGGGTTAGAGGGATAGGTTGCTAACAATCTCATCAATCTACCCTTCAATCTTGCCTATATAGCCTTTATATATGCAATGCTGTCATTTAACCGGATTTCTGGTGGCAAAAAACTAGTGGCGCATCCGCATCTTCAATTGAGTCCAACAGATACGCCGCTCTGAGGTCAATTTTGACATGGCTTTTAACCTATCTCCGAGCTAAGCTAGCTTCCCTCACATTGCCGTTGTTGGCATTGAGCTCGGCTAAGAAACTAGCTATGTCTTCTCCCCTGAATCTTCGGTCACCGCGGGGGGTTATATGGTATGCCCTGATTATCCCCCGGTCACTCCACCGCCTCACCGTATTGCTATGAATATGGAGAAGCCGGGCTACCTCCCTTACCGTTAGCATCGGACTCATTTCGTTACTACTTGCCATATCCTCCCCCTTCTACTCTCCAATTAACCTATCTTAATGATAGTTTACTGCAACTAACTATAAAATCACCCAAATGGGCTAAAATTGATTAGTAAATAGTCATGGTAAAGGAGTCCTAGATTGATGGGAAAAGTTAAGTTAGATGTTTGACATTTGCAATATGGCGAATTACAATGTTGATTACTTTATTGATTATGAGGGGGGATGCTTTTACCATTAGGCGGCTCAAGTGTGAGGCGGGAAAATAATGATGTAACACAGTGACCAGTAGCCGGGTAACCAGGGAGCGTTGAACCGCCACCTGTATCTGGGCACTTGGATGGCGGGGAGCCAATAGTGAAACCGACCTTTTTAGGTCGGTTTTGTGTTTTAAAAGGGCACAACGTTGGGAGAGACATAAAGGCATAGCCAAGACAGCATGTTTCCGTTTTTGCTCCCCCTACTTAATGAGGATAGCGAGTGACTGTATTAGTCATTGAAGACAACGAACAGGTGGCGGATAATATTTCCGTGTGCTTGAGGCTGGCTTGGTCGCAGGCCAACATTAATACCACCGCAGACGGCAACAAGGGCGTAGACCTGGTCGAGACCGAATCCCCGGATATAGTTATTCTGGATCTAGAATTACCTGGAATAGATGGCTTCAAAGTGATGGAGCAAATCCGCTCCTTTTCCGATGTCCCAATCATCATCCTCACTGCCAGAGAAGCTGAGATGGATAAGGCAAAGGGTCTGGAAACGGGCGCTGATGACTATATCACTATACCGTTCAACTGCATTGACCTCATAGCCAGGGTAAAGGCGGTGTTGCGCCGTGCCACCATGCCTCACCTCGTCGAGAACCATTCTTCAATGTTTATCACTGGCAACCTCACCATAAACTTTGCTACCCATGATGTTTTAGTCTCCGGGGAGCCGGTGAACCTGACCCCCACCGAATATAATCTCCTGTGCAACCTGGTAAGGAATGCAGGCAAGGTACTGAGCTGCCGCTTCCTCCTGGAAAAGACCTGGGGCTCCGACTACATTGATGATACCAGCTCGTTGAAGAAGTATATCTATCGCCTGCGAGTCAAACTAGGGGACAACCAGAACCCCCATCCGTTGCTGGTCACCCAGCGGGGTATAGGTTACATGTTCGTTGGAGATAGTTAGTCAAGCCGCCTTCCATATCCCTAATCCTTGAGTCCATATTCAAAAAGCCCATCACATAGGTGTCATTGCGAGTCCTTCGGTGGAAGGACGAAGCAATCTCACCTCCATTCCAGAGATTGCCACGTAGTCCTTCTGTGAAGGACTTCTCGCAATGACATATGAAATTTACCTTATAAAATCTACGGATTAAGGTATATATAGGGGCAGGCAATTGCCTGCCCCCCTCTTTTTTTCTAACCAATTTAGCACCATCTCGGCACCAAATTTCCACCAAGCTATGACCATCCTGGCGACCTCAAGTACCAGAATTTCCACCGTCCCGTTATAAACTAAAGTCATAGTACTTTCAGGGGATTGACTTTGGCAACAATCTTGCTCGTTGAGGACGACCAAGAGCTGACAGGGAGTGTAGCTCAAGCTTTAGCCGATGTCGGATTTGATGTGGTAACTGCCCCAGACAGCGGGCAGGCGGTGCAGGCAGTGTATCAAACCTGCCCCGATATGGTGCTCCTGGATGAGAATCTGCCTCCCATAAATGGTGAGCCGCTTTGCCAATACATAAGATACATATCTCCTATCCCCATCATTACGCTGGTAGGTAGTGAACAGGGAATGGCTTCAGCCAGGTTTCTGGAGATGGGCGCCGATGCCTGCCTGGTCAAGCGAGTAAGTCAAAGAATGCTTTTAGCCAGGGTCGGCTCCCTGTTCCGCCGCTGTGGAACGAACTTCAACTATAGCCTTCCCCCGAGCATAGAGCTGGATGCTACTGATTATCAGGCAAGCCTGGGGGACAGGATTGTTGACCTGACCCCCACCGAGTTTCGCCTGCTTAACTGCCTTGCCCTTAATAGTGACCGCCTCGTCCCCTATGCCGAGCTGGCGATGGGGGTCTGGGGAAGAGAGGAAGTCAGCCCGAGCAACCTCAAGTTTTATCTTTGTTCGCTGAAGAAGAAGCTAGCCAACGGCTCCGACTCAGACTTTGACCTGCTCAACCACAGGGGCGTTGGCTTCCGCTTTGTCAGGCAGTGAATGTTATTCATATGGATATTTTCGCAGGGAAGGAGGAAAGGGAGCCAGGCTTGGGGATGACATTCGGGAAAGACCGAAGACTTAAATCTCGCTGGCGGTAAAGCCGGTGGTCGGTCTGGTTGAAGTAAGCTTTAGCTGCTTCTAGCGCTGGTGAGAAATCTAAATTAAGGAGAACTAAATATGAAGAAAGCTCTTCTAATAGGTTTGCTGGTATGTGTGCTGGCTCTGGGAGCAATTGGCGCAGCGTTCGCCACGGGCTTGAACTTCCCCGCTAATCCTGGATCACTCAGCACCGGCTATGCTTCGATACCCCAAGTCAATGTGACTCAGATAAATCCAGGCGTTGACAATTGGTCGGACGGATCCCCGCTTATGCTTGACCGGCTTTGGGTGTACTTCGATCAGGATCTTAACGCGGGTACTAGTATTCTGGTTGACGTTTATAATGCTAGTTGGGTTCGTATAGGAACGAGCGACATAGCGCTGACCGCCACACTAGCAGCGGGCAGTGTCCACCAGGCCGACCTTACTAGCGCTGTACCCGTCGCAAATGTCTACCACATCAGGGTAAGCGTAGGCGAACCGTGGGTTACATAGACGGGCAACTAATCTACCGGTCAACCGTTTCCCAGAGCCGAAACTCCCTTTCCTCTTTCCTGTTTCTGATGAAGTGATATGAACAGGAGGTATACAGATGTCACGCAAGGCTATTATGATAGGGATTGCATTTATAGTTCTGGCTCTGGGGACAATGGGCGCCGCCTATGCTACCGGCATGGACTTCTCTAATGTCGGGGCGCTCAGTGCTGGCAAGTCGGACCTGGTTCAGGTTAACACCGACGACGTGGGGTTTCTCCCGGCTCCCGATGGCTCCGGTATTAACAGGGTGGCTCTCTCTTTTGACCGTGACCTTACCGCCGGCAGCACAATCTGGGTTACGATAGACGACGAGGTTCATGGCTGGAAGGTTCTGAATAACTTCATGGGTCAAGACGATGAGTTAATAATCCGACTTGACCAAACGCTTGATATTGATGATATCCATAGCAGCAAGAAGGTCAAGGTAGCAGTCGCCGAAAGGTAAAAGTCTTTCAAAATAAGGAAGGGTACAGACGATTAAGCTAGTAAAACTGGCAGGCTGGATTATATTCGGGATAGTAATCTCAGCATTCTTGTTTATGCTGACCGCCTCTTTTTTGGGCTGGCATTTTGATGTTGTGCCTACCAAAAGTATGGAGCCGGCTTTTAGCCCAGGGGGAATGGTGGTAACTCGGCCAGTAGAACTCAAAGACATTGAGGTAGGAGACGCCATCCTGTTCCGGGAGCCGCACATTGAGGAAGAGGCTCGTATTTGCCACCGGGTGATAGACACAAAAGAGATTGATAGCCAGCTATTTTTTCAAACCAAAGGGGATGCCAACCAGTATCCCGATTCGGACCCGGTTTCCTCGCAGAACTTCATCGGTAAAACGATATCTTACATTCCAAATGTGGGGAAGATAGCCTATCTCTCCCGTCTTCATGAAACTGCAATTATTTTCATGGGGAGGAAAGTTTCACTAGCGTTTCTGTTTATTATAGTAATAGGTATGATTATTGTTGGCTTGGAAGCAAACAATATATGGGAATGGATATTCACGCCACATTTAAAGAGACGCCAGGAGATGCTAAAGAAACGCAAAGAGAGGCTTGCCAAAAGAAAAAGGGGTTTCTTTACCGGCTAGCTACGATAAGGTAGAATGTGAAATATGAAAAGGCTGTTTCTTATTCTTAGTTCAATTCTTCTTCTCATATCAATATTTGGTGTCTATAAGGCATTTAGCCTGCCCAGCAAAATAGAGGCGCATACTACACTGCTTAGTTACGAGAATGAGGGGAGTTTTGATTACTTGGTCTATCTAAAACCTTCCTACCTGTTCGGTCCCGAGCCTCAGGAGCCGCCGCCAAACCCCAAATACCCTGCTGAAATAGTTGACGGCATTGACATGAGCTTTACCTATAAAGGGGCGACAGAAACATCTCAGCCGGTAGAGGTCAAGGCAGTCCTGGAAAACCCCAGCATCTGGCAGAAAGAGAGTACCCTGGTGCCTGAAACTACCAGAACGGGATACTTTACCGTTCATTTTCCGCTTGATATTGATGAAATTAATGAGCTGTTTGATACCATTGAGGAAGAGATACAGATTACCTCGTCATCACGTCCGGTAACCATCGTTGCCAGTGTCGGTAGCGGGAGTGAGGCGTTTACTCAAAGCCTGCCCGTTAAGCTAGGAAATACCATCATTGAGGTGGACAGTAATTTGAGTTGCACCCAATCAGGCGCTACCGGGGAATTTGATTATTTGATTCATCTAAAGGAGAATTCTCTGTTTGATACGGCAAGGCTAGAGCCCCCGGTAGTTACCCCGGCATCACCCAAAACCGCGGGACCTGGAGAGGTAATCTTCTCCAATCTTATAGATAGGATGGATGCCACCTTCTACTACGATTTCAAGTGTGACCAGCCGGTAACCGGTCTGACTGAGGAGGTGACCATAACCGCTATCCTTGAAAATCCCGAGGTCTGGAGCAAAATATTTGTCCTTGTGCCTCACACCACGAAAAGTGGGAATTTCAGCCTTAGTTTTCCCTTAGACATAGACTATTTCACCGAGATGTTTGAGACTATCCGCAGTGAGACCGGGGTTCCTGCTGAATCATATAACCTCACCATCACGGCTGATGTCCACACCGTTGCCCAGACAGATTCTGGAGAAATAGATGAGGTCTTCAGCCAGACCTTGAGCAGCGCGCTGGGGAAAGGCACTCTGGAGTGGAATGAGGAACTGGTAAAGACTGAGTCTGGCGCCATTACCACAAGCCAGGTGATTCCCAATCCTAACAAATATCTAGGGCTATCGGTTAGCGCAGCAAGATACTTATCTGCGGCTGCGCTCGGCATTTTCTTCTTTTTCTTCCTGTTTTCAGTGGTGCTTTATGTCAGATTCAAGCCTGCGGAATCCTCCCCGATGGAAGAGGAGATTCTACATATCAGGAAAAAGTATGGCAAGCGGATAGCGGAGACAATAAATCAGTCACCAGTAGAAGGTGAGAAGCTAATATCCCTAGGCTCCATGGAAGACCTGATGAAGATAGCCGATGAACTTCTCAAGCCGGTAATCCACCAGGCACCCTCTACCCCTGAAGAAGCCCACGCTTATTATGTGCTTGATGGCACTACCCGGTACCAGTACTTGCTTACCAAAGACAGCACGGATTAGGCAATTAAGGCTGGAAAGAGTCAATATCTTTGGACACGAATAATAATTAAGAAATAATTGTAATGAATAAAAAGATAAAAGAGACAATTCCCCCTCCTCCGAGATTGCTTCAGCACTTTGTGCTTCGCAATGACGAAACAGAAGTGCCACGGCGTGCCTCTTTTTCCCTGTCATTGACTAGGAGCGGATGTCATTGCGAGCCAAAGCCCTGAGTGTAACGAAGGGCGAAGGCGTGGCAATCTCACGCTCCTCGCAATGACGAGAGGGCGGGTGCCTCGCTATGACAACCAGACAGCCTCTGATGAGGGAATAGGTTCAGGGGGATGGGTTAATTAAATTCTTAATAGCCTGGGCATCACCAATATTCAGCGTTTTAACATCTTTGTTTATTCGTTTGATGAGACCGCTAAGCACTCTACCCGGTCCTATCTCAATAAAGGTGGACACACCGTTATTTACCATATATTCAACAGAGCGCTGCCATTGAATACAATGACATAGCTGTGTGAGTAGCTCCTCCTTAATCAATTGGGCAGTGGTCACTGGCTGAGCCGTAGTGTTAGCTATAATAGGAATAATTGGGGCATTGAAGGCAAGAGTAGCTATATTTTCAGACATACCATCAACTGCCGACTGCATCAGTGGCGTATGAAAGGCACCGCTTACCTGTAACGGGATAGTGCGATAAGCCCCTCTGGACTTAGCCAAATCGGTAGCTGGTGTTAGATTCTCCTCAGCCCCGCTGATTACCAACTGACCGGGGCAATTAATATTAGCAATCCGGGTGTCAGTCTGGCTGCACACCTCCATCAACGAAGCTTCGTCAAGCCCAATTATTGCCACCATGCCTCCAGGGTGACTACTTCCGGCTTCATGCATTAATCGCCCCCGCTCTCGAGCCAGATAAACGGTATCGGCAAAACCAAGCATTCCAGTGGCAATTAGTGCTGTATATTCACCCAGGCTATGACCAGCCACAAAAGCAGGAGGTGGTAGCTCGTTGCTGCTACTCACCTCCTTGATAGCCTGTAAGCAGGCAAAGCTGACTGTTACCAGCGCTGGCTGGGCATTGATAGTCTGGCGAAGCTCGTCCTCTGGTCCATCAAAGCATAGTTTGGACAGAGGAAATCCCAAGGCTTGGTCAGCCTCGTCAAATACTGCTCTAGCCGAGGTAAAATTTCCATAGAGGTCACGACCCATCCCTACCCACTGAGAACCCTGCCCGGGAAAGACATAAGCTACTTTTCCTGGCTCAGCCATAACTACTCAGGTTTCTTTTTCGGGCTTTTAATCTCGATGACTTCCCTGCCGCCATAGCTTCCACAGGTAGGGCAAACATGATGAGGCAGTTTAGGACTGTGACATTGAGGGCAATAATCCACCGGGGGAGGCGTCAATCCAAGGTGACTACGCCTCTTACCCTGACGCGCCTTAGCGTATTTTCGTTTGGGTAAAGCTCCCATAATTTACATCTTTCCTTTCCGAACCTTGAGTTAGACAATCACAAGGCCCCTGATTGAGATTGTGACCGCAATAGGGGCATAACCCGGCACAATCTTCAGCACAAAGTGGCTTCATAGGGGTAGCCACTAGTGCATACTGACGAATTGCCTCGGTTAAATCAAGAATATGATGCTCATCAACAGTGAAACAGCCGGGCTCTTCCGGTAAAGGCAGCGAGGCACCACTAACTACATCCGTGGTGGGGAAATATTCCTCTTCCATGCTTAGAACCAAAGGACAACTAAATAAACTCAAGCAGCGGCTGCAGGTAACCTCAACCTCAGTGTGTAGTGTACACTTAACCAGGATACTTCGGTGAGTACGGGTCAACCTAACCTCGCCCTGAACCAGGCTGCCACCACCAATATCAACAGTAGAACTCACCTCATAATCCCGTATTGAGCCTATAGTTGCCTTGAGCAACTGAGAAACATTTAGCTGCATTATATCCTACCTCCGACCAGCTAAAGCTAGCTTATTATAATCCAAGCCGCATACTCACTGCAAGCCCACATGCTCGTTCACAGGATTAGTGACACATTGCTTCTTTACTTCGTCATTGCGAGCCGAAAGCACAATGTTCATTCACGCCTTGCCTTCCTCTTTCTAAGTTCAAAGGCGATGGTATTTCTTAATATCTGATTAGTACCTTCATATATCTGGGTGATTTTGGCGTCTCTCATCATTTTCTCAATGGGGTAATCACGCATGTAGCCAACTCCACCAAAAATTTGCACCGCATCAGTGGTAACTTTCATAGCTGTGTCTGAAGCAAAGACCTTAGCCATCGCCGCTTCTTCAGTGAAGTTCTTGACTCCGCTATCTATTGTTCTGGCAGCGGCGTAAACCAGTAACCTGGCGGCTTCCACCTGGATAGCCATGTCAGCCAGCATATGCTGGACGGCTTGAATAGAAATGATAGGATGTCCGAATTGGATACGCTGCCGGGCATGGTCTACTGTTGCTTCCAAAGCTCCTTGAGCCAGTCCAACAGCTTGAGCGCCAATTCCGGGGCGAGAGCGGTCCAGGAGTCTCATCGTCATAATGAATCCCATTCCCTCCCGACCAATCATATTCTCCTCAGGAACCAGACAATCCTGGAAAACCAGTTCCCTTGTTGAAGAAGCACGAATGCCCATCTTCTTCTCTTTCCTACCGAAAGAGAAACCCGGCGTGTCCTTCTCCACCAGGAAAGCGCTAGCGCCACGGGCTCCCCTTTCTTTATCAGTCAAGGCAATAACGGTATATACCTCGGCCTCACCGCCGTTAGTAATAAATTGCTTGGTTCCGTTAAGCACATAGCCCCCTCTTTCCCGGCTGGCGGTTGTCCTTATAGCAGTAGCATCACTACCGGCTGTTGCCTCAGTTAGAGCAAAAGCAGCCAGTCTCTTCCCGGAGGCAATATCAGGCAGGTATTTCCGCTTCTGTTCTTCAGTACCATACTCTAGCAAGGGGAAGCTTCCCAGTGCGCTGGCAGCGTAACTAATAGCAATACTACTACATACTCGGCTTAGCTCCTCCACAACCAGACATAGGTCGAGACAGCCTCCGCCTATACCCCCATATTCTTCGGGGACAAAGACACCAAACATATCAGCATCGGCGAGTTTTTTCATTATAGTCCACGGGAAGTCTTCCTTCTCGTCGAGCTCCGCCCGCACCGGTAGTATCTTTTCCTCAGCTATTGTTCGTGTCAGAGCCTTGATTTCCTTTTGTTGCTCATTTAAGAAATACTCCAAAGTAGCCCTCCCTTTAGTCTATTGCTTTCCAATTAAAGTCAGCTTATTATAAGTGGCGTCATAATTCCAATGTCAAGATGATATCTAATATTGAGGTCGTTTATCAAGGGAAGATTGAAGGGGCGAAGCCCCTTCAAAACCTATACTTCCCCCTCTCTCCTTTGAAGGAGAGGGGGATACAGGGGGTGAGGTTAATAAACAATCTCTAATATTGACACTATAATGTGTTTGCTTTATATTTGATAGTACCCCAAATATGGGGGAAGGAGGTGAATTCAGTGACAGCTAAGGCTTTTATTCTGATTGAAACCGCCGTAGGCAAAACCAAGGAAGTCACTACTAGTATAGAACAGCTAAAAGGGGTGAAATCAGTTAATACTGTAACCGGACCGTATGATATTATCGCTATAATAGAAGGAGAAAGCCTGAATGAAATAGGTGACCTGGTTACAGTGCAAATTCACCCTGTCTCTGGCATTGCTAGAACAGTGACCTGCCTGGTACTACCGCGATAGCCAAACCGAAGCGTCTCCTGGATTTTAAGCGTCACTAAGATAAGGCTTCTAGCTTCATTAATACTTCATTTATAGTCTCCATAGCTGTAGAAGCACCGGTAGTTACCCCTATATAGTGTTGACCTTGAAACCAAAGGGGTTGGATTTCCTCCGCAGATTCAATTAGATATGTTTTAGTAGCCATAGAACATAGCTCAACAAGATGATTGGTATTAGCACTGGTATGACTACCGATAACGAGCATTAAATCTACTCTATTAGCTAAGGTAACGGCTACTACCTGTCGTTTCCTAGTATCATGACATATAGTATCAATGATGCGTAGCTCGGAATCTTTAACCAAGGCAGAATCAATGAGTTTCTTTACAAATTCGGTAAAACGAGCTGGTATCTGAGTCGTTTGGGATAGAACGCCTAAACGGCGAGGTAAAGAGTTAAATTGGGTAACGAATTTCTCATCCAGAGTAGCCACCCCCCTGTTCTTAGCGCACCCCAAAACGCCCTTGACCTCAGGGTGGTTAATATCACCGTATATGATAACAAAAAAGTCAGACTCAGCTAATCTCCGAGCCGCCACCTGGGCTCTACGAACAAAGGAGCAAGTAGTATCAATTATTTCAATATTCCGAGTTCGAACTTCCTCCTCTAGTTGTGGGTTCACCCCGTGAGCGCTAATTACCACAGTATCACCCTGTATATCATCCACTCCTTTGGCTACCCTAACCCCCATCTCAGCTAGTCTTTGCAGCACCTGCTGGTTATGTACCACCGCCCCCAATGTTTCCACTCCGCCACGCTCACTGGCAACTTTCTCCAAGACATCAACAGCTCGCCTAACTCCGAAGCAAAACCCCACTTCATCCGCCTTCTCAATTCTCAATGCCATCTAATTTCCATATCCGGTATAATTTCCTCGATATTGTGGGGGCAGGAGCTCAGCGATGTGCCCCATAATAGAATTAGTAAGTTCAACCAACTCTACCTTAGTCAATTTACTATTAGCCGATGGCAGATAGAAAGGACGACCAATGTTTACTACTATCCGAGGTCTATGCAGCATCCAGCCTGCTCCCTTAATTTTTTCTGTGCCAGCAATGCCAACGGGAATAATAGGGACACCACTATGTGAGGCTATTAGAGCTGTACCTGGGAAAGCATGCTGTAATTGGGCGTTTTTGCTCCTCGTCCCTTCAGGGAATATAATTATGGCCTGACCATCAGCTAATAATTGGTGCACCTGGCGCAGAGCCCTCCTACCTAGTTGCCCACGGTGCACGGAAAAAGCGCCGAAGCCACTTATGAAGTAACCAATCACCTTGAAATGGAATAACTCCTTTTTTGCCATAAATATCACCTTTCGGCTGAGGCTAACCACAAGTAAAGGTGGGTCAACTAGATGAAGATGATTGGCTACAATTAGCAGGGGTCCCTGGCTAGGGATATTTTCTCTGCCTTTAATTTGCCACCGAGTCAGGAGGAGGAACAGTGTCCTCACTATTAGCCTACCCACATAATAGAACCAGGGCATTTTGCCTCCACAGTTTGTTAATTATAGCTTAGGGTTCGGGACAAAGACAAACCTTGATTAAACTTATTATTTATCAACCTCACCTCCGCCTTAGGCGGACTCTGTCGACCTCTCTTTGACTTTCCTAACTTACAATGAAGGAAGTTTTAGAGGGGCTACGCCCCTCTAAAGAAATTATCATCCCCTTCCCCTTGAGGGGAAGGGGATAGGGTTAAAAGCGACCTTGATTAAACCTGACTTTTACCACATAATACCTAAAGGGGCAAATATGGAAAGGCTAACTATTGGTAAAATAAGAGGTCTGCAACAGATTGCAAACTAGGTTGTCCTAAGCGCCGGTGTGGACTTTCAAATTTTTTACCAGGAAGTAGAAATTGCCTGCCGAGCGGGAGCCTCAAGCTTTCTAGGTGGTCGCGCTATCTGGCAAGAAGTAATGTATATTGACAATTCACGATAAAGAGTCCAGTATCTATCAACAATAGCAACAGATAGACTAAAAAACTAAGTTAAATAGCTAGTAAATATGCTGTGCCCTGGTATAAGAAGCTTGGGGTATCTTGTCGAGAGCTAGCTTATATATTAGAAAAATGGTATCAGGAATATTAAAATAGGAAAATACTATGATTGCTACGATTACCCTTAATCCTTGCCTGGATAGGACAATTACTGTTCACCAATTAGTGGTCGACGAGACTAACCGATGGACAGGCACACAGCTCTATGCCGGGGGCAAAGGCATAGATGTGTCACGGGCTATTCATAAGATGGGTGGCAGAACTACAGCTTATGGTTTCGTAGGTGGGCCCAATGGCAGAATTCTGGAAATCTTACTCGATAAGGAAGGGGTGCCATTCAGCTTCACCCCCATTGAGCAAGAAACACGAACCAATTTTATTGTTACTGAAACCAAAACCTCTCAGCAAACAAGGATTGATGCCCCCGGGCCGCGCATTTCAAAAAAAGAGCTGGAAAGGTTCACGGCAAAATTGAAACGAATTGACCCTAGTCCAGATTTAATGGTAATTGGCGGTAGTGTCCCGCCTGGCATTCCGGTTAACATCTATTATGACTTAGTCATGGAAGCTAAAGGCTGTGGGGTAAGGACTATCGTCGATTCTGAAGGTCAATGGTTAGAAGAGGGCATAAGAGCTAGCCCCTACCTCGTCAAGCCTAATATCCGTGAGGCTGAGGAACTGCTTAAGGTGGAACTCTCCACTGAAGAGGCAATCATTAATGGGGCTCTTGAACTGGTTGAGACGGGTATTGAAGTAGTGGTTATCTCTATGGGAAAAGAAGGTATTATTGCTGCCAACAAGGAGAGGATTATTAAGGCAGTTCCACCCCCGGTAAAGGTAAAGAGTGCTGTAGGTGCCGGCGACGGAACTATAGCTGGCCTTGCCCTAAAGCTAGCTTATGGAGAGCCTCTACTAGAAGCTTGTCGCTTAGCGGTAGCTATGGGCTCTGCCGCTGTGTTAACCCCCGGTACCGAACTATGCCGTAAAGCTGATGTGGAAAAACTGCTGCCACAAGTTGAGGTCTGGGAGATGGCAACTGCCCACCGGGCTAAAGCATTTTTCACAGCTATTAAATAGATATTTAATTGAGTTAAATAGTCCCCCGATAACAGGACTAGCCCAGTCAGAAGGGTAATCAATAAAACCAAGGACAGGTTAATCTCCCTAACACCGCCATATCCACCTCATAGAAACAAAGAACCCTTCTAACTAATTCTGTAATAATAAAGTCTGGACTCGGAGACAGGATAGTAACTAGCCGGCGGCTTTTATTTTCCCTTATTACCACCGGATTTCTTTTTGCTCTCCGGCGTAGAAGGAGATGGGTTCACATAATAGCCACAGCCAGCGCAGCCCCCGCATTCCCCACTCCGCTCGCAACTGTACATAGCTAGCCTGAAGGCTATATTACCAATCTTCTTCCCAACATCTTTAAGCTTCATAGTAACTAACTCAGCCTACCTTGCTTTTTTCTTCTGCCGACAAAATAGAGTATCACTAGCGACAGGGGCAGTAGATATATCTCAGGCATATAGGGCGGACCGTATGTGGCTAGGAACTCTGGGTTAAACCAAGGGGTTCCTTCCTCTGGTCCTCCTGGGATGGAACCAGCTATCCTTGCCCATATCTCCATTCCGGCAACAATCCATATCATTATGCTGGCAATTACTGACTTGCCCAGTTGACGAACATCCAGAAAATTGTTAACGCTGGAAAGATAAATAAGCCCGGCAAAGACAAGAATAATTGCTCGCCACCACAGTAACATGCCTCCCATCTCTAACGGTCCCCAAGACGCCCCTTCCATCCCCCCTGTGCTTACTACTACTAACTCTACTATCCCCAAAGCCAATACCATAAAGCCAAAGATAGCAAAATATACACTGCCGAATGTCGATCTATTCCCCATCTATGCTATTCCCAATCCTATTCCGATTAGATTGAGCAAACCTCCAAAAACAAAGACCGTTACTACCAAAACCAGCATGGTTGCCAGGAATTCCTTCCATTTTTCCTCTTTTAACATCAGGGCAAAGGTAGCTAAACAAGGGAAGTAAATACAAAGTAAAACCACCGAAGTGAACATCTGCCAGGTAGTCAGCTCAATACCACCCAGCAGTCCTATGGCTAGGTCTTTCCTCAAAAATCCTGCCACCAGGGGCGCTACCGTTTCCTCAGGCACCCCAAATACCCCGGTTAGTGCTGGAGCCAGAGCATTGCCTAACCAGTCCATAGCTCCGGTTAGATACATAACAGCCACAATGAGACAACCTAAGAGGAAAAAGGGGACGGCTTCCATAAGGAAATGTGATGTCCTCGTTCCCATCTTTCTGCCTATATTCCTCCAAGTTGGTTTCTGATATGGTGGTACATCCATTAGAATCTCGGGTGATTCCCCGGGCCAAACCTTGTTGAGGATGAAACCAACAGCGAAATAACCTATGGCTAAGGTAAGGAAAACCCAGCCTATCAGATGTGGGATTAATCCTTCCATCATTCCAATCTGAGCGGCGCAGGGGATAAATACCCCCAATAAAGTAATCATCATAAAACGCTGTTTCCTTGACTCCAACGGGCGGCAAGCTGTTACTCCGGGAACATTGCAACCCAGAGAAAGGATAGTAGGTATAATGGCATAGCCGTGAAGTCCAATCTTGTGCAGTACACCGTCGACGAGAACCGCCAGCCTGGGCAAATAGCCGACATCCTCCAAGAAGGCAAACACCAGATAAAAGGCTACTATTGCCGGTAGAACTACGCCTATTGGCAGAAAAAGCCCACTGGTAAGCACCCCAAAAGATTCAAAGCAAGTCTCGGCTGATGGATCCCCAACGAAAATAAAGTACAGCCAGGTGCCCTTTCCCGGAAAAACACTCTGAATCCAGGGCAGAAAGTGTACATCAAATATCTTGACGAAAAAGCCGTCGGTAAAAAACCCGGCAAATCCGCTAAAGAACATCCAGAAGCCATAGATAACGGCAATAGCAAAGGGTATGCCTGTTAGGGGTTTGACAGTAACATCAGCTAGGGTATCTCTTAATGTGGGCTCATAGGCGCCGACCTCTATAGTTTCTTTGGCTATTCTATCTACTAAATCCCATCTTTGATCAATGGTGAGTTCTACTGCTATTTCCCACACTCCTAATAATTTCTTCTATTGTTACAGGTGCTGCCTGTCCCATCCTTGACACCAGTTCCTTAAACCCTTCGCCTCTGGTGGCTACTGTAGGTACCACTGGCACCCCCAGAATCTGCTCCAATTTTTCGGTATCTACCTTCACATTAACACTCTTAGCCATATCCCACATATTTAACGCAATTATTACTGGATAGCCCTTCTCTATAATTTCAAGAGCCAGGTAAAGACCACGCTCCACTTTAGAGGCGTCTATGATGCATATAACCAGGGCTTCCTTCTCCTCCCCAAGCATCTTCACTGCTACCTCTTCGGCTTTATCCTTGGGCTGTAAAGAAAAGGTGCCAGGGACATCTATGAGGTCAACATATTCACCCTGAAACAGCATGTGCCCTTTGGTAAAGTCAACCGTTGTTCCCGGATAATTTGACTCGGCAACCTTGGCTCCCGTTAGACGGTTGAAAAAGGCAGACTTGCCGACATTAGCCTGACCCATCAGCAACACCTTGTTCACTTTTTCACCTGCACTAAGATTTTATCGGCTAGTCCCAAGCCAATAGATGTATTACTTCTATCTACAGTTACCACTACCGGACCCTTTATCGGCTGTTTGGTCATCATCTTGATTCCCTTACCTTTTCTAATACCCATACCGGCTATTTTATACCTTAACCCTCCCAAAATTTTTATTACTATACCTTCCTCTTCATACCCCATTTCAGATAGTTTCTTCTCCATTTTTAGCATCCCTTCAGACTATTTTTTCATACCACTCTATAGCTAGTGGATATTTTTACAATTTCACTAGCCTGTTTTCTCCTGGTCTGGTCAATTTGTAGCCACTACAATTTCCCGTGCCATTCCACGACCGATGGTAACGACATTCCTATCAACTTCAACTGTTACCGCTCCGTTATTGGATACTACCCTTATCTCCTTGCCCTCAAACAAACCTCGTAAAAAGAGATTCTGTCTTAAGCCTCGTCCTCCCTCAATGGCTACAATTCTGGCTGTTTTACCAGTTTTAAGTTCACTTAACGACATTAGCATCTACCTCTCTTCGTGATATTAGATAACACTCTGGTTATTTCGTGTCATTTTTACTGCACTTTTCCCCAAAATATATACAAATGCTTCTTATTTGCAATAAGCATAGCAAAAAAATTTATGTCCTGTCCTGTCGGCACTGAGGACAATAGCCTGTCATACGAACCTCAACACTGGTGACCTCAAAGTCGTTTTCTCGGGCTACATCCTTCTTCATTTTCTGGCTCAGCGGACACTCAAATTCCACGATTTTGCCGCAGCCGAGACATATCAGGTGTTGATGCTCAAAGGCTGGCTTTATCTCATAGTAATGGTGAGCTTCATCAAAATGAAGCTCGTCTATTAAACCTAGTTTTTTAAACGCCTGCAGGGTTCGATAGACAGTGGACAGACTAATGTGCGGTTGATTCATACGGGCTCGGCGATAGATTTCATCAGCATCCAGATGTCCCTGCCCGCGACTAATAACTTCCAGAACTATAGCCCGCTGATTGGTAGCCCTAATTCCAGTTACACTTAGTGCCTTTCGGTCATCCTCTAGCGACCCGGTTCCATTTTCCATTCCTATTCCTTATTGCTAATGCTTCTCATTTGTAATTACTATAATATATAAATACTATTGTTGTCAACCCCATCGAAAGACAATTATAAAAGAAAAGGGGGAAGTTTAGGCTTCCAGTTGTCTTTTTATTTTAATAATGGACTCTTGCGCAGCTAGTTCACCCTGCAAAATGCACTCTTGAGTTCGGTGGAAGTCAAAGTATCCAATGGATGCTACCTGAGGTTCAATCACTACATCAGCCTCGCTAAGGCTTAGCTTCAGCGACTGATAAGCAGCAATATGAATCGTTTGCATTATGACATTGAAGATGTTAGGCTCTCTGCCCACCTGGTGAAGCTTACCGCTAATACTCGGTGCCACATTCACCGCGATGATGAAGTCAGCTCCCATATCTCTAAGGACACTCGCTGGCACCGGGTTCACCAAACCACCGTCAACTAAATATCTGCCTTTCCATTTAACTACAGCAAATATTACCGGGATAGAAATACTGGCTCTCACGCCTTCCAGCACCGAGCCCTGATTAATTACTACCTCCTCACCAGTCACTATATCAGTAGCTACACAAGCAAGGGGTATCCTTAAATTGCTAAATCCTATGTCACCCCCGATAATTGATTTCAATACCTCTTTAATTCTCCTCCCCTTAATCAAACCAGTTTTGGGCAGGGCTGGGTCTGCCAAAAAGGCGAACCTTTTCGAACCCAGGTCTATTACCAGATTTTTTATCTGACTAATATCTTTACCTTGGGCATAGAGGGCACCAACAAGAGCGCCGGCACTGCTGCCAGCAAGCATATCAATAGTAATGCCTTCTTTTTCCAGGACTTCCAGCACCCCGATATGAGCCAGTCCTCGAGCGGCACCGCTGCCCAGAGCCAACCCAATTTTTCTGTTCCGCAATTTTACCCCCACAGCTCCTCTATATCTTTTTCCGCTTGTTTTTCAATTTCGGTCTCTGCACTTGGGATAAAATGCTTATAAGATTCGGCGGAACCATATTCCCGAGGTTGGAACGCCACCGGCATAGGTACCGCATGACCAAAGATAAGTGCCTGCTGTTTAGAAGCCAGCTTGGCTAACACCGATTTGAGCTCACCCTTACCCGAGACGCCAGCCAAAACACTATCAATGTCCCGCTCATTATCCAAGAGAAAGGCTATCTTAGTCCCAATTTGTGACATAACTTCCTCATCAATGCCGCTGGGTCGCTGGTCAATCACCAGCAGGGTAACATTGTACTTCCGCATCTCACGGGCAATAGTGCCAAAAATAGTTTGACTGGCTACCTCAGGATTAAGGAATTTGTGTGCCTCCTCGATGGTTATTACCAGGGGTTGAGGCTTGACGGTGTCTTCAGCCATTGCCTTCTCTGTTCTCTTCTGATACTGGGCGTAGATACGCCGGGTAAGCAAGTTAGCCACCAGAACATAAGAGGCAACATCTTTATATCTACCAAATTCCAGAACTACATTTATGCCCCGGTCCAGATAGTCTAGAACGCAGCTTACCGCATTATCAGGGCTGTGGGGCAACAGAAAGGGAAGTCGCCTGATGGTCGCCAGCCCTCGCTGCAAGTTCTGATAGGTGCTCTCATGTATCCCTAGCTCTTTTAGCAATTCCTTAATCTGGTCAGGGTCTTTCAGCTCTGAGGCTTCCTGTAGCCAATTTCGACCAAATCTACGGTATATCTGATAGACAGCTTCAACAGCAGGCTCTGTTAGGTTCAAGGTCTGACGAAGCAAGACCATGTCCTCAGGCTCTATTTCGTCATAGCCTATCCTGACCACAAAATCGGTGCTCACCCGCCGGCGCCTAGAGCTCTCCTCATCAAGAGTAAATACCGCTACCCGTGATGGGAAGAGCTGCTTTAGTGCTTTAACATTCCGACCTTGCTCACTAGTGCTTTCCCAGCCGTATTCACTGTTCATATCGAAGATGAGGTTGGCTGCCTTTCCTTTCTGGAGTGTGCCGATGAGAAGTTGTCTGGTAAAGAAAGTCTTTCCCGTGCCGCTCTTGCCGAAGACGCCACTTGAGCGTTCGACCAACTTCTCCATGCTAAGACAAAGCTTGGTCTCCATATCCAGAGGATTACCAATCCAAAACCTTTCTTTGTCCTCTTTACCAAAGACCAACTCTATATCCCGGTCTGAAGCCAGATTTACTGTAGAGAAGTGGCTGGGGACGGTCTTGACCGGCTGGGGTCCCTCAATGAGGCTGGCAACATCGCCACTAATGGTGAGCATTGGTAAAATATGGAGGGTTCCATAGGTAGCGGTTCCAGCTATTACCTCAGCAATAAAGGGGTTGGAAACATCAGGTGGGGTAAGAGTAAGCTTCTGGTCTATTACCCCCAAACTGACATCGGTTATCATGCCAAAGAACCGTCGCTTCTGTCCTTCAATGGTTACATAGCGCCCCACCACCATATCCTCAACTGAAGCCGAGCTATCCAGCCTAACTTCTACACCCTTATTCAATGAGCCAGAGACAACAATGCCCAATCTCTGAATATTTTCCTGATTCACTGTCTAATCCTCCCCAGGATAGATTTAAGCTGGTTGAACTCACCACCAAGCAAGATGGCTAGCTCCTTGCCGGCAGCCACTAAAAAGGCGTGACGGTCTTCATATGCCTGGCTCATCTGGCGCAAACAGGCAGCCACAAGCTCATCTGTGGAAACCGGGAGATGAGTGTTAATTAACATATTAAGGAAGTCAAAAGACTGGCTAAACTCCTTTACCTCCTCAGTAGAACACAGGTAAACAAAGCTATGGATTCGGGCTGGCTTAGGCGGCAGGTAGCGATATAATATATCACCCTGCCTATGCCCGACCACTAAAGCACTGAATTCACTTCTAAGCAGCTTCAAAAGCTGAGGGTTTGACCGATAGATCTCATCATCGCTAGCCTCATCCCTACCCCTAGCAATCGGGCGCCGTCCCGGCTCAATACTAGTGGTAGTAGCATTATAAACTATGCCATATAACTCCACCGTCAAATCCATAGTCTTTACCAGACTACCTAATGGTGGCGTCTGGTAAAGCTCATAGCACTGCGCCACAAAATCAGTAGTGCTGGCTTCAACAACCTCACCCACTCTTTGCACTTCATCTGTACTCAATTAGTAATCCAACCCCCTTTAAGTTTTTATTAGGTAACCTTATCCCCTCCTGACAAACGTGTCATTGCGAGCCGAAGGCGAAGCAATCTTATCTTTGTCTTTTAGTTTGCTTCGTCGCTCTGCTCCTCGCAAAGACATATCTTCTATTACCCCCACTCTATTTCTTCTTTTCCTTCTTCTCCTTTTCCTTCTTGGACTTTTTCACATTCTTCCTTCCCTTAGTTCCCATGCTAACCTCCTTCCTCTACGTAACCTCTTAAATCCAAAGCGTCAAGTAATTCTGGATAGCATTTTGACGCATAGGCTGCCACTATTTGAAGAACTATCTTCTCTTGCTCCTCAAGGCTTATTGGCGTGGGTTCTTCTGGGATGACCAAGCCATGTGCTCTGTGCTTCGCCCAAACATCCATATCAATATCCTCATAGGAATTCTTATACATTTTCTCTGTTAATTCTGGGAAAGAGCTACCAAAGCCTATGCCTTCCAGCCCGAACCACTTGATGCTAGGCTCAGCTTTTTCTAACGGAACTTTCTCGTCAGCTATTTTCATTATTTTTGCATCTCCCTCAGTATAGGCTTTGAACCAATCTTCCATACTTAGCCCAATGGCGCTCTCAAGCTCCCTGAAAAGAATGAACTCATGAAATGTGTCAGGGTCTTTTGCAATGTCATTCCTAAACTTACTGAGGTGCTTCGTCGCCTCTTCTTGTAATCCATCTAAATTCTCTTTCTCGGTTCCAGGAATAGAAAACAACTTTGCCAGAATGGTCAATTTATTACGCCTGGCACTCCCCAATATTGCCCCAGCAGTATATAGATATGAAAGAACTACACACAAGTCATAAAAGCGTATATAGGGCCCCCCGAATAACGGTGTCTTGGCGACTTTGGTTACAACTGGGATACTCAAGAAGCCTATAAAAGTTGGCTGTCCCTCATTATATGGCATTATATGTGCCTCCTAGAATCGATATTCATAAGGGAAGTTTGAAGGGGCTTCGCCCCTTCAAAAACTCTCTTTTTTTTATTTTTTGATTAAAAGATACACGGCTTGCAAGCCTATAGCTACTGCAAGTCCAAGGATAACCCAAGCTAACTCACTCCTACCCAGCTAAGTTAGTTCGTAAATCGCCACGACAGCGGCAACCGTTACGGAAACCCATAATAGACCTTTCATATCCCCTATTTCCCCGTCTTGAGCAAATCATTTTCAGCTTCTCTTTTTAACCTTATTTTCAATACTTTCTTCTACGTATGCTCTCATTTGTGCCTTTTGGTCATCTATTGCTGTCAATATCTGTGGCTCTGAAAGACCCATTTGGGAAAATTGGTTAAAGATATGTTCTTCACGACTTAGAATATATTCATAGTCAACTATTGCCCAAATTACATCCTCAAGTGTCTTATAAGGATTTTTAACAAGTGGTCTATAATGAGCATATTCCTCTTCTTCAGAGGCTACTCTCGGCAGAGCTCTAATCCTGGAGATTATGACACGGTTCAATAGGTCATTTTCTGGCATCTCTGGTGCACGTTTTCTAAGTCTATTATAAATATTGATTTGCGTATTGATGACGCCCTCATAACCCAGTGAAGGAGATACCTTAAGCAAAAATCCTTTAATGATTCCCATTATAATATGGAACACTTTCATCATATCATCTCCAAACTTTCCCTAATAAATCACCCACCTAAACCCACCTTGTCCTTTTGCTCTAGCTTTTGGCTGAGCTAAGGCTGTCTATGGTGTCTTCCTTGAAAGGCGCCAGGAGGTAAGGAGCAGCCCACCAGCAACGATATACGGAAAGCCCAGCATTGACCAAACTAAGAAATGATTATGTCCAGCACAAATGCCAATGTGGATGCCCAATCCGACAGCAGTTAAAATTAGTAGTATACCAGCAAGTCGCTTCCGCCACCAGGATACAATACAGCCAGCTAGCGCAATTGCTCCAAGTATACCTAGTAGAATACCTTCTATAGTGATTGGTTCCGAGATTTCAGTTAGAACTTCAGCAATAGCTGCACCAATCAACATGGTTAGGAGAAACCCTGCTGCCAGTAACCCAATTACTCGCGCTGCCCATCTCATTCGTTTCGCTAGACGATATTGCTTACTCTCCAATACTAGTTATCTCCCTGTATTAGCCGGGTTTCCCCATTTTCAACATTTCTAATCTTCCTTATCCCTTATTTCCCGTAAAGCCATTTATTAAGGGAAGTTTGAATGGGCTTGCCCCTCTTGTATTTATGTCATCTGATATTGTTTAGAGTTTAGTCCTTCTTTGAAGAATAGTATTTAGAATTTGAGGTTAATTAAATTAAACCCACCTTGTTCTTTTGCTACGGCTTTTGGCTGAGCTGAGGGTGGGCAAATGCTCATCCACCAGGGATAACTCTACCAATTGCCAGAAGTTTTCTCTATCTGCCCCGGTTACCACTGCCTTTTCGTGGGCTTCACTTAATGCCACCGGGTACCCCTGTCCACGCTGGCACTGGTCTAAAACTAAGTTATGAACCAGATTGAGCAGGTTTTCATCCGTTGCCACCCAGCGGGGAATCTCAACCCTGGCTATTTCATCATCCACCCTGAGGTAGAAGAAATAGACCTGGTGAACACCATAGTGCTTCTGAACGATAGACGACTGACTGATAAATAAGGCTGACCTCTCCCCCTGCTCCAATATAGCCGAGAATAGTTCTCTGTCCTGAACACCAGCCACCATATCGCAGTCTCTCTTTTCACTAGAGGCGCAATAGCGGTCACAGTCAGCAACCTCATGAGGGCAAAGAGCCACCCGCAAGGCATTAACTACATCGGTGCTGCGAGGAAAGCTAATATAGCTGGCGAGGGCAATTCTCTTATCCCTGTTGAGCTTCCTTATCTCATCAAGATAAGTCAGAAAGCCCTGCTCCAGTAATGCTTCGGTGACGAATTCGGGGTAAGCCTGACCAGCCAGACCCCAAAGAATAAGCGAGCCATCAAGCAGGGCCAAGATTGAACTGCCCGGCGGCAGCTCGGCAGCCAGATTGGCTAACTGGCGGCACTCGTCTACACTACGCTTGATGCCTAGCAGCACGCCCTCTATTGGTTGCTCACGACCCCTAACCCCAGCCGGCATAATAACCAGTTCTTCATCTCCGAAATAGAGGCACGGGAAACTATCAAGGGTAGCACTAGGAGAGACGCCGTAATGAAGAATGACACTGCCTATGTTTATCAGATTGCACCTGGTTGACTTATGCCGGTCAACATCAATATGAGAGCCATCGGTGGCAATGACGGTGAATTCGGCGGGGGTGGGTGGTGCTTTATGGCACCGGTCAAGCCCATTTACTAAACCAGCCACTAACCAGGTGGTCTTACTGGAGGCAATCTTGGCTCTTAAAAGCTCAAGGTCAGCGGACCAGTTATGGAGAACATCCAGAGCATGGTTTAGACGATTCTGCCTTTCTGCACCACCAGCCTTCAGCCTGGCTACCATACCTCCAACCTGCGCAGCCACCTTAGTTAAATCTAACGACACCCCTGTTGCCCCATAATGAGCTTCTCTATAACCTTACCGCTCTGTCTTTTGTAAGTTTCTATGTAATTGAAACGGATTAGGGGGAATGGGTGAGCAATTACACTGCGTTAAACCCGTTTACTCAATTCGTCTCTTTCTAAGGAGGGACTTTATCATACAACTAGACACTATCTTCTAAGCGCTTGACGATTTCTTCTATATCTTTTTTCGCTCCCGATTCTCTAATGGAGGTATCCTCCAGGCAGGATTTAAAAATCTCAGGGTCATTGCGCACAGAACCTATGGGCTCTATTCCCCTTTTTCCTAACTCCCTCATCATTACTGACTTGACCTCCTCCGAATTCACCTTATTTAAAATCGCCCAGGCATATCTTATCTTTACTGACTTAGCTAATTTTCTAATCATCTCAACATCTTTGGGGTCTTCTAAATGAGAAACAGCCGGTGAAATCCCCCTCTTCATTTCTTCAATCATCATTTTTACTCTCTCTGCGATTTCAAAAGCTATAACATTTGGGTCAATCACCGTTATGATTCCATCAAAGTTAATTTCTACCCCTCTCCCGAAATGTTCTAAGCCTGCCTTGATATCTACCAATGTAACTTGCTCTCCAGGCACTATGAAGTCTCTGGCTATCTTATCCTCTGGACCATCACAGCCCTCAAAGGCAACCTGTATTTTCCCCGTTCTGAAGAAAGTAATTCCATTCTTTTGCATAAAATACTTGCTTGGAATCTCATCCAAAGCAATTGTTCCTCTAGGCAAGGGAAACGGGTCGTCTACCGGGCAGGTTACTTTCCCCCCGGTAAAAACTGTTCCTCCGAAAAAATCCATTAGGGGCTCAGGGGCTTTTTCAAAGCCTAACATCCGATAAAGCCCAGGGTTAGATGGGTCGCCATCTACTACATGAACATCATATCCTTTTTCCGTCAACACCCTCGCCATTAAGGCAGTGAGAGTGCTTTTACCACCCCCTCCCTTCCCACATATGATTATCCTCATTCCTGAAAGGGGCTTTGCACCCATTAAAACACCTCCTGTCTTACAGTTGAACGCATTTTGTTTATTAAAATTATCTTGCCGTCGGACTTGTAGTTATTTACCCCAATTACAAGATAGGTGCCAGAGTATTTACGCCTACCTAAATAATAGTATAACTGATAAGACTGATGGACTCAAGTAAGTTGAACTCCTATTTGGTATTGTTTGTATTTTCTGCTATGTGGTATAATATGCATAAAATTGTTAGGAGAACGGATGGTATCTAAAAAAGTGTCTAAGGAACCGGTAACGGTAGAAGATACGCAGCTGCGTGATTATGAACTAGTATTAATTTTCAATCCAGAGGTTGTGGACGAGGCTCTTGATACTACAATAGATAATACGAACAAGCTTATTACAGAAAGGGGTGGAACTATTTCCAACACAGAACAATGGGGCAAAAGAAAGCTGGCCTATCCTATAGAACATTGTGTGGAGGGTTTCTATCTGTTGACACAGTTCAAATTGAAGCCCGCATTAAGCAAAGGACTCGAAGCGAACCTGCAAACTTCCGAGAAGATTCTACGGCATCTACTGATAAAAATGAGCAGTTAATGAGCGAGAGGAAAGGAGTTCTGAGACATGGCAAGCTTAAATAAAGTGATGATTATTGGTAATCTTGGGAGCGAACCTGAAATGCGCTTTACTCCTAATGGCAATCCTGTAACCTCATTTCGCGTTGCCACTAATCGGGTATACACTACTGCCGAGGGTGAGCGTAGAGAAGAAACAGAGTGGTTTACTGTGGTTGCCTGGAACAAGCTAGCTGAGCAATGCAATCAATTTTTAATTAAGGGTCGGCTTATCTACGCCGAGGGGAGGCTACATACGCGCAACTGGGAGGGGCAGGATGGGCAAAAGCGTTACCGAACCGAAATAATAGCCAACAGGGTAACCTTTCTTGATAGGCAATCAGTGGCATCCTTACCTGAGGAGAAGCTCGAGGAAGCTGTTGAATTGGAGCCTGAGGATATTCCATTTTAAGGGATTACAATTTATTAAATTAGGATAGAATTAGGGGGTCTTATTACGAATGGCTAAACCGAAATCTACAAATGCCCAAAACAAGGGGAGAAGTAAGAGAAGATACATACCGAAGCGTAAGTTTTGTTTCTTTTGCACTAATAAGGTCATAGCGATAGACTATAAAGACCCAGCAAAATTGCGCGGCTACATATCAAGTGGAGGAAAGATTGAGCCCCGTCGTAAAACAGGAATTTGCGCTAAACATCAGCGCACCTTGGCAATTGCCATAAAGAGAGCACGTCTCCTAGCCCTGCTACCATATGTGGAAGAGCATGTCCGACAGATGGGTAGTGTTGGCATTCGCGATTAATTTGATGGTTGAGCGGCTACACTTTCACTATGAAGCCATTGGTTATATAGGCCGGCTCGCTGTTACGGTTGCCCGAATTAGATATCTCTGAATTGCATACCGGAAGGGGGTGTGCAGATTAATTTTTTAATTTCTTCTTAGGTTATTTCCCCTTGGCTACTCTTGTCTTCAGTAATAATAGCATACCCCTCATTAATTACCCTGTCCGTTTATCTCTATTGCCCAACAAAGAAAGGATTTGGAGACCTTGACGGTTAAGTCTCCAAGGTGCGGAAACTGTCGCACGTGGTTTTCGGTGATGAATTCTGCCCCCCGATAACACATCCAGCAGATACCATATACTGGACCTCGGAGTGAAACCCATCGGGGATTCCGAAGTGCATAACGACCCTGCCGTCTCTATAGAGATGCCTCAGGGTATGTCTAAACCGTCCAGGGCTCATTATGTCTCTGCATCTTAATGTGTTTAATGCTGGCTTCCCAACTACCATATGCAGCGCTTTCTGTCCATAACCATCGAACTCTATGTCCTGTGAGATGCCTTGCTTCTCAACAAAAACCTGCCCCCTAACTTCAAAGTCAGCTTTTAACTCCATGTTATTTGCCACCAGTTTATAGCTCAGTTTGGTCATAGCGATGAAAATATCTTATGAGCTGTCCCAATTATGAAGTAAAGATGCTTGCCCTACTAATAACATGAATTGGCTTCTGGCAGGTTTTGAATACTACGGAACAACCTGGTCCGGTTCTGGAAATAGCATTGGCAAAGTTGAACAGTTTATCGTATCCTACCACTTGTTGGGACTTGTGTGAAGAATAATATCCCACCACTGATATGAAAGCAAATAGTCAATTGGGGACAGTGAACAGAGTGAAACCGTATGTAATCCTATTGGCAGGTGTGCTGTCTATTTCTTTCGCAGCTATTTTCATCCGTTTGGCTGATGCGCCGCCTTTGGTCATTGCGACCTACCGCATGACCATAGCCGCTATTGTATTAATCCCCGTTGCTTCAATAAAATCTATGAAGGGCCTTAACAGACTAACCAGGCATGACCTGCTCTTGATACTAGTTTCAAGCGTATTCATAGCGCTACATTTCGGCCTTTGGATAACATCACTCAACTATACATCCATCGCTAGCTCGGTTGTTTTAGTAACTTCCCATCCTGCTTTTGTTGCTGTAATGTCGTATTTTCTGTGGAGTGAGAGATTAAACAAACTTGCAATAGGCGGTATTATCGTTGTCCTAACAGGGATTATATCTATCAACTATGGTGGTCTTACTATCAGCTCACAGGCCCTGCTGGGTGACTTGCTAGCCTTAATCGCTGGTTTTTCAATGGGTGCTTATCTCATTATTGGTGGCCAGCTTAGAAAACGCATTGATGTTCTCACTTATCTCACCATTATCTATAGTTGTTCGGCGGTAATACTAATAATAGCCACTGTGAGCTTTGGTTACAGTCTTTTTGGCTATTCGCCTATGACCTATTTAATGCTAATTCTGCTGGCAATCGTACCACAGCTCATCGGCCACTCGTGTTTAAATATAGCCCTACGCTTAATACCGGTGACCTTTGTTTCGGTAGCCATTCTTGGTGAACCTGTCGGGGCTACGCTACTAGGATGTCTTATCCTTAGTGAGATACCAACGGCTAACGAAGTAGTTGGGGGTGTTCTTATTATTGGTGGCATCCTTATGGTACTAAGGCAGAAACCAAAGGATTCAATGATGAAATAAACAGATGATATTATACAAGGTAGTACCACAGACTAGCTATCAAGCTAATTGATGAACCTATTAACCTCCACCTGCGCCTGTTCTATCTTGATTATTTAGCCCTAATCTCCCACCAATTCTTGCCCTTTAATGAAGGCTTGGCTTAAGGCATTAGGATGTTTAGCTATAGCTCCTTTTTCATCAACCCCAAGGAATAATAAGTCGCCAGCGTAGGTAATATCTAGAATTCTAAAGAGGGTCTTCACTGTAACCAGTGCTGGCTCAAACAGATTGGCTACTTTCCTGCCACCGACAGAGATAAATAACCCCTTTCTCTCTCGTTGGTTGCCCAGCGGTGGTATTTTTAGCACATATTTGCGTGCCCACAGTGACTGGCAGCGGTCAATCATAGCTTTCGCTTGAGCGGTTACAGTCATAAACTGGATGGGCGAGGCAAGAACTATTCGGTCAGCCTCCTCTAGTTCCCGGTAAACCATCTGCATGTCGTCCTCTATCCGGCAATCACCTTTCTCCAGACAAGCGTCACAATGCTGGCACGGTGTAATGTTAAGGTCATTAAGGACAATAGTCTTGACCTCAGCCCCTCTGCTGGCGGCACCTCTCAGTACCTCACCCAGCAACAGGTCAGTGTTGCCACCCCGCCGCGGGCTACCAGCAATACCAATAACCTTCAACTTATTCCCTCTTCAATATAACTCAGAATCTCTGTCTCTTTGGCTCTCATCTGGTGCTCCAGCTCAGGCTTATTATGTTCGTATCCCAGCAGGTGAAGCACACCGTGAATAATGAGAATGGCTATTTCCCTTTTTATAGGGTGCCGGTGCTCCCTGGCCTGTATAATCGCTTGAGGGTAGGAAATAATCACCTCACCAAAGTGTAACACTCCATCAGGTGGTTGAACAAAGGGAGGAAAATCTACCCCAATTTCTTCTACAGCCGAAAAGGCGAGCACATCGGTAGGCTCATCCCTACCCAAGTAGCTTTGATTTAACTGCTGCACTCTTTCCTGGCTGGTAATAACCAGACCCAGCTCTACATCAGCGCCAACGCCCTGAGCAACAAGGACTTTCTCGGCTACGCTTTGTAGCCAGCTCTCCTCAAGGCACGGTTCAAGGTCTTCTTCAATAAAAACATTGAGCTCCATTTATTCCTTCTCATCATAGCATAACCCAAGGAAGCTCTCAATAAGATTATCTATAACCTCTCACCCTTTATCCTTCACCAGTGAAGGATTTATCTCTCTCCCCTTATGAAGGGGAGAGAGAAGAGAATTTGTTGAAGGGGTCGACAGAGTCGCTCTCCAGAGGCGAGTCGCCGTGGCGACCTCTGGTGAGCTTCGCCCCTTTAAACTTCCCGCAATAAACGACCTCCCCCAAATGAGGTTTGAGCAAAATAAGGGGTTATGATATAGTAAATATATAGAATAAAGGATTATTAGCTCCACAGGATTAAGGAGGGATCGCATAGTGGTCTAGTGCGGGCGCCTGCTAAGCGCTTACCCTGAGAGATCGGGGTCGTGGGTTCAAATCCCACTCCCTCCGCCACAGATGAAGTAACACACCCCTCATCAAGGGGCTATATTTTTAACAGCCAAGGGTACAAGATTATGCCTCAATATTATATCTGGACTATAGGTTGCCAGATGAATAAGGCTGAGTCAGAGCGAATTGGTAGCTACCTGGAGCAGCTAGGATACCAGGCAACAGCTACCGCTGAGGAAGCTGACTTCATCGTGCTTAATAGCTGTGTGGTACGCCAGAGTGCCGAAAATCGCGTCATTAACAAGCTTAATTCGCTTAAATTTCTAAAAAGGTTAAAACCCGGTATAACCCTTGCCCTAACCGGCTGTTTGGTAAACTCAGAGATTGACCAGCTTCGGAAAAGCTTCCCCTATGTTGATTACTTTTTTAAACCCGGAGACTACCCACTGTGGATGGAAAAACAAAATAAACTTAGGAAAATTTTACCCCAGCACCCTTCACCCAGCACCTTTGTTACTATCATTCAGGGCTGTGATAATTTCTGCTCCTTTTGTATTGTTCCCTACCGCCGTGGTCGAGAAAGAAGTCGCCGGCCAGTCGAAATAATCGGTGAGGTTAAAGAACTAGTCGGTCGTGGAGCAAAAGAGGTTACCTTACTGGGACAAAATGTGGACTCCTATGGGTATGATCTGCAGGATAAACCAGACCTGGCTGAGTTATTAAGTCAAATAAATACTATAGATGGCTTAGCCCGAATACGCTTCCTGACTAACCACCCTAAAGATATGAGCCACAAGCTCATTGAGGCAATAGCCTATCTAGATAAGGTCTGCGAGCTAATTTGCCTTCCTGTTCAGTCAGGCGATAATAATATACTGAAAGCAATGAGAAGAGGCTATACATCCGAGCACTATCGCCAGCTTGTTGAACAAATACGCAATAAAGTAGCTGGCGTAGCCCTGAGCACTGATGTCATTGTCGGCTTTCCCTCAGAAAGCCCTGGTCAATTTCAGCAAACGGTCAACTTACTCTCCGAGCTAAGGTTTGATACCGTCCATATAGCCACCTATTCACCAAGACCAGGGACTATAGCCTCAAGGCAATTTGAGGATGATGTTCCGATGGCTGAGAAAAAGGAGCGACTACACAAGATAGAGCAACTGCAAGAGAGCATTGCTACTGAAATTAATGCCCAACTATTAGGCAAAACGGTTGAAGTTCTGGTAGAGGGGAAGAAAGGAGGTAAGTGGCAAGGTCGCACTCGAAGTGGTAAACTGGTATTCTTCAATGATAATAGAGATTACCTGGGGCGACTGGTGAAAATCAGGGTTGAGAAAACAAGCCCCTGGTCATTGCAGGGTAAGGTTGAACTAAGTACTACCAACTAAATTTAAGGAGGGAAAAGTGGGAAAGATTAGGATTCCAAAATTGGGGATATTAGTGGGATTACTTGTCAGTGTAGTATTTGTAGGTGGCTGTTTCCCAGCAGAGGGAACTGAAGGAGGGGATTGGTGGACATGGATTGTTCTCCTGGTATTGCTTTTCGGTATGATGTATTTCCTTATGATTAGGCCACAGCGCAAGAGACAGAAGGAACACCAGCAACTGATGGAAGAGCTAAAAAGAGGGGATAGGGTAATTACTGCCGGCGGTGTCTATGGAGTGATTGAAACTATTAGTGATGATAGTGTGGTCATAAAAGTAGAATCAGGGGCAACAATGAGAGTAGCCAGAAATAGTGTGGCTGGTAAGCGGGAGAAATAGAGTTTGTTTACTAATCAACTCAAAGAGAGGATAGCCAGGTTAAAAGAGGAGCTAAAGGCGGTTATTGTCGCCCATAACTATCAGCGAGCTGAGGTTCAGGATATAGCCGACTTTGTTGGTGACTCCCTGGAGCTATCACGCCAGTGCGCCGAAGTAGATGCTGAGACAATTATTTTCTGTGGTGTCCGCTTTATGGCTGAAACCGCTGCCATCATAAATCCTTACCGCACTGTCGTGCTATCGGAGGGTAGTGCTGGCTGTCCGCTGGCAGACATGATTAATGTTGATGAGCTGAGAGAGTGGAAGCAGAGGTACCCCGGGGCATCGGTCGTCTGCTATATCAACTCATCAGCTGAAATCAAAGCTGAAAGCGAGATCTGCTGCACCTCAGCCAATAGCGACAAGGTAGTAAACTCAATAGCAAATGATGACATAATTTTCATTCCTGACCAGAACCTGGGTGCCTATACTGCCACCAAGACCAAGAAGAGGCTAATTCTCTATCCCGGCTTTTGTTATGTTCACCACCGACTTAAGCCTGAGCAAGTAAAGCTGGCGAAACAACTCCACCCTGAAGCTCAAGTATTAGTCCATCCTGAGTGCCGACCTGAGGTAATAGCCCTGGCTGAAGCCGCCCTTAGCACCTCACAGATGCTTCGCTATGTTAAGGCAAACTCACATAATAGCTTTATTATTGGTACTGAGGAAGGACTACTTCACCGATTGCGCTTAGACAATCCCGATAAATCCTTCTACTTAGTCACTAACAGCCAAATCTGCACTGATATGAAGAAGACGACACTGGAAACCATTGTTAAAACAATGGAACTTAGGCAAAATATTGTAACCGTGCCTGAAGAGGTAAGATTAAAAGCAAAGCAGGCTGTTGACCGGATGCTGGCTATTAGTTAGTAGGATAAAGCCACCGAGGTAGCTAGATGAGTTATTATGACTATATTATTGTTGGCAGTGGTATTGCCGGGCTTTATACTGCCCTGTTGGCAAAAGAGCAGGGGAGTGTGCTCATTATAACCAAGGGCAGTATTGATGACTGCAATACCAAACATGCGCAGGGGGGTGTTGCCGCTGCCATAGGTAAGGATGATTCTGTTGAGCTTCACTTCCAGGATACCATGGCCGCTGGAGATGGCCTGTGTGACGAAGAGGCAGTGCGTATATTAGTAAATGAAGCCCCTGACCGCATCACCGACCTGGTCAATTTTGGAGTTCCCTTTGACACCCTTAACGGAGAGGTTGCCCTTACCATAGAGGCAGCCCACAGTGTGCCCCGCATCCTGCATGCCGGGGGTGACGCTACTGGCGAACATATTGAAGTTACGCTAAGTAAGCAGGTTCGCTCGTCTAGAATCCAGGTACTGGAAGATTGCCTGGCTACCGAGATTCTGGTAGAGAGGAAGACAGTTAAGGGAATAAAAGCCCTTGATTGCCGCACCGGCTCTATTGAGGAATTCGGCTGTGGCTCCTTGATTCTAGCTACTGGTGGTGCTGGACAGCTATTCAAGTTTAATACTAACTCGGATATAGCCACCGGTGATGGTATAGCCTTAGCCTATAAGGCTAGGGCGGAGATAGTGGACCTGGAGTTTTTTCAGTTCCATCCTACTGCTCTGCGCTTGCCCGGAGTAACCCCATTCCTTATATCGGAAGCGGTCAGGGGTGAGGGAGGAATACTACGAAATGTAGATGGCTATAACTTCATGTCTGACTATACACCTGAGAGAGACCTAGCACCACGAGATGTAGTAGCTCGTAGCATACTATACGAGATGGAAAAAACAGGCTCAGATCGGGCCTTTATTGATGTTACTCACCTACCACCCCATGTTACTACCACCCGGTTTCCCCATATATATCGCTTCTGCCTAGACCACGGTCTTGACATTACTAAAGGTCTGATACCGGTGGCACCGGCAGCCCATTACATGATGGGTGGCATCAAGACCAATACCTGGGGCGAAACTAATATAGCTGGACTATTTGCTACTGGTGAAACCGCTTGCACCGGAGTCCACGGAGCCAATCGACTAGCCTCGAACTCAATGCTTGAAGTGCTTGTGTTCAGCAAGAGAATTATGGAAAAGACCAGAAAAAGAACTGCTACCGAGGCACCTACTACCAGAGAAGGTGTGGAAGCTCACTATTCACTGAGCCAGAGAGAATTTTCTGAAGTGGTGCCCCCACCCAGCCTTTCTGCCTTACAACAACTTCTCTGGGATGATATAGGTATTATCCGCAACAAGGAAGGGCTAACCAAATCCGTAAATATCTTGGCTGCCTGGCAAAGGTCATTACCTCAGCCTACAGACCGCCCTTCTTATGAACTAAATAACCTGGTGCTGACTGGTCGCCTAGTAGCTGAGGCTGCCCTACTTAGACAAGAGAGCCGCGGTGCCCACTTCCGCTCCGACTTTCCCCAGAGCTCACCCCAGTGGCAACACCATATCTTATTCACATTAAAATGATAAGTTATTACAAATAGAAGTAGCTTATTTGGGGTAGATTGAAGGGGGTGATGTAGATAGACAATCTCCAATTATCCCAAGAACAGATTGATAACATCATAGACCTGGCTCTAGCTGAAGATATAAGCCACGGTGATATCACCACCGAAGCATTAATACCACCTGACCTCCAAGGGAAGGCGTCCATACTGGTTAAGGCAAAGGGAATTCTGGCTGGTAGTGAGGTAGCTAAGAGGGTGTTTCTCAAGGTTGACCCATTTCTCAAGGTTGAGGTGCTTATTCAGGATGGAGCCGAGGTTGAACCTGGTGACATAGTAACCACTATTTCAGGTAGCGCAGCCAGTATTCTCAAAGCCGAGCGGGTAGCTCTAAATTTTCTGCAGAGTCTTAGTGGTATTGCCTCACAGACAGCCAAATATACAGCCAAAATACAGGGATTTGTGGTCAATATTACCGATACTCGCAAAACCACCCCCGGTCTCAGACTACTGGAAAAATATGCAGTGCGTCTTGGAGGCGGACAGAATCACCGTTTTCACCTGGGTGATGGTATTCTTATTAAGGATAACCATCTAGCTGCGCTACATACCTTGGGCATGAGCTTAAAGGATATTGTAGCTAAGGCAAAACACAATGCCCCTAAAGAGTTAAAGGTTGAGGTAGAGGTCAATACTACTCAACAAGCCCTGGACGCTGCCGAAGCTGGGGCTGATATAATTATGCTGGATAATATGAGCCCTGATGAAATGCGCCGCACAGTGAACTTAGTCTCAGGTGATGTTAAGATTGAAGCATCAGGAGGAATTACACTGGAGAATATCCCCGCTATAGCTAGGGCAGGGGTTGATACTATCTCTATCGGTGCCCTCACTCACTCTTCAAAAGCCCTCGACATCAGCCTTGAGCTTGAGCCACAGACCCTCCGCCTACTTTAGACCCACCCAAACAGGACAGTTCCCGAACTTCTCTTTGATAAGGCGGTAAATTCTTAAGACTCAGACTTCTCTTGTTCCTTTTTATCTGATTGTGTAAGTCTACAATCAAGCTTCGGATACGCTTCAGATAAACATTCCAAAATACCGTTTGTGATATTTCTTGCATCAGAGGTAACGCTTGGCATAAGCGGTAAATCATAAGTCGGTATTCTGTGGTAACGATGTAAAGGATTAACACACTTCTGATAAACAGATTCCCTCACCGCCCCCCAGTTAGAATGCATATAGCCGGAGGTATATACATAATACTTATCATAAAGTTCCTTTAGACCGACATCATCACTAATTTTTCTCAAATCTACTGAAGCCCAATGTCCAAGATTTATAGAGGTGAATTCAATCCACTTGTCTTCATTGGCAAGACGGTCTATATCGTCAATTTCAATGCTGCTAATTTCCTCGCCCAATTCCTTTAGTTTCAAAAAAAGAAGCTTAAGCTGTCCAGTTCCGTAGCTTCGATAATCGTCCCAAATTCGGGATTCCTCTTTTTCTTTTAAGAGTAAATACTTAAACGTGATATATGCTTCTACTAAGGATCTTAGGGCTAGTCTGCCAGTAATGGATAGCGATGCTCAATATAAAATTATCTCAATAAAGAGTGTCAATCCATAGAGAGCAATACCGAAAGCACCTTCATGTCGAGAGTCTATTGTAGATACCTTAGACGTATTAAAAAAGTGGTCAATGAGTTTATTTCGGACTTCTACCGTCTCCTTTAAGTAGTACTTACCAGTATCTTCCATTTCATCAGAAAGTGTTTTCTGTCTATTCTTTATCTTTTCACTTACTCTTTCCTCGGGAATACAACCAGTTTTATCATAACAATACTGCCAGAAATTCTGAGACCACTCGCTAGACTTTTCCTTACTTGTCGGGGGCAAGGATATTTCGCTTGCTCTAATAAATGGTCGTATACGTCGCATATCACCATAATTCGGATATTCAAATACTCCGTGTACTGTGTCTTCCATTTCTCTGGTGAATTTCATCTTTCCCCCCAAGATAACACAGAACAACCTAATCCACCGGCAGTCGGTTGCTTCTTGAGATTGGTGCCAATAACTTGTTAAAATAGCCTCGGACAACTTCTGCCAATCATCTTTTGGTATTGGCTTATCCAAAGAATCCTTCCAGTCATCGACGGCTGGTAAGCTTGGGAACAGGGTTAGCGGACGTAGAGCCATCTTTACTTCTTCTGACCAAGATGAAGCTCTTACTATAAATCCCTTTCTTTTAGCTTTAGTAAATTCACCTATTCCGCTTTGCGTGACGTTGTAGCAATCGGGGTTTTTCGGTATGTAATCTGAAATGTACCTGAAGAAACTGAGAGCCTTTTCTCTTTCTACACTTCCAATAACCAATACTGCCCACAGCATTTCAGGGAGCCTTTCATCAATCCATGATGAAGGGGTCATCTTAAATTTTAAGAACGGGGGTGTTAATTCCTTTTTGTACCTTGTGTGATCTGAAATTTTGCTATCAATTCTGTTCTTAGTCATAATTCATTTTATCATATTTGGGTGGGTCTTGGGGGATTTGAACCATCTATGGTCTCGCCGCCGAAGTCAGGTAACTATTGCTGTTGTCGTCTATCTTTATCTCGGTAAATCCAGCCATCAATAGTAGCAGTTGCCTCTCATCCCCATCAGGAATGACATCATTTTCAACTACCGGGATTTGGTGGTGAATCTCAAGTTACTCTAAGATACCTTCGGCGGGGCGAATTGGTGGGCAGCAAGTAAAGCCACATCAGCCTGAATACAGTCAGTTGTGTCGTCAGCAATTACCTACCCTAGTA
The DNA here is from genome assembly GCA_011170285.1 of Dehalococcoidia bacterium. Taxonomy (GTDB): domain Bacteria; phylum Chloroflexota; class Dehalococcoidia; order Dehalococcoidales; family W498; genus W498. Next base: position 58,817 of record DUEE01000007.1, on the reverse strand, counting down.
CTCGAAATGAGTGATGCAAATCACTAAGCAGAAAACAATCCCGAACAGAGGGTATCACTTAGAGAGCGTGGTGTGGTATTCGATGTGGGATAAGAGAATGGGGCTTTTCCTGACCATGGGCTACCATTAACTTGTCATCACCCATAACCTGGCGGGGGTCACCGTCGGCGATGATGCACCCTTTGTCTACTAGCACGACACGGTTGCATACCTCCAAGACGAGTTCTAGATCATGAGAGGCAATAAGAATTGTCTCCTTTGATGCTTGCAGAAGACGAATAAGACGACGCCTAGAACGGATGTCGAGGTTGGCACTTGGTTCGTCATAGATGAGCAATCGAGGATGCATCGCCAGTACACCTGCAATGGAGACTATACGCTTCTCCCCTTCTGAGAGACGGTGGGATGGTCGGTCAGCAAGTTCGACCGCACCCACCACTGAGAGTGCCTCCGTTACCCTCACTTCAATCTCGTCTTTTGATAGCCCCATGTTCTGGGGGCCGAAGGCAATGTCATCCCACACCGATGGACAAAACAGTTGATCGTCTGGATTCTGAAAGACTAGAGCGACCTCGGGACGAAAGTCCCCATTCACGACTGGATTACCTAAGACAACAATCTCCCCAGCGGACGGCTTCAGCACACCGCAGAGCCCCAGAAAGAAAGTGGTCTTACCAGCCCCATTAGGACCAATGAGTCCAACCCGCTCTCCCGGCATCACCTTGAGACTCACATTCTGTAAAACATCAGGCCTGTCTGGGTAGGAGAGCCAGAGTCCAGAAACGGTGAGAGCGGGTTCTGTCAACTCTTCTGATAACATTGTTACATCTAATCTTTCATTGCGCATATTCGAGTCATTGTAGCAAAGCATCTACCCCGTGTCCATATAGGATATCCCCGGCGATGAACCCGGCTGCGGTCAGGAGAAAAACACCAAGGGTAATTACATCGCGGGAATGGATTTGAAATTCGCCTCGTGGAGGCGGTGCATGTCCATAGCCTCGCAGAATCATTGCTTTGTATACCCATTCAGAACGCTCGTAACTACGCACCAGGATGCTACCGCCCAACCAGGCCGCAATACTAAGGGCACGAGTACTAAAGCGGTGCTTGTCAAATCCCCTGAGCCTCATTGAAATCCGCATTTTCTGCAGGTCACTACCTATCTCGTGCAGATAGCGGAAGGAGAGAAGTACCATGTCAGCTAGGATGGCAGGTAGACCTAACGCCCGCATCGCTTTGATGGTATTCAGGAAAGGAGCAGTACCAAAGAGAATCAAGCCAATCGTCAGAATAGAGAGAAACCTAGTAGCTATTAAAAGTACAGCAATAAGTCCTTCCTGTCGCAAATCTAGGGGGCCAATGCTCATTATGATGGTCTGTCCCGAAACAAAAGGTAAGGTGAGAATCACTACCAGGAGAAAAAAGGAAGGGTAACGTAACCGTCTTAGTATGAAGGAGACTGGTAGCTTAGAAACAATGTAGATAGTGGTACTAACCACTACCATTGCCAGTAGCATACGCAAGTCTCGGATAAAGGAGAAAGCGAAGATTAAAACCATAAGGCCAATTAGTTTACACCGCGGTTCCCAGCGGTGTAACAGTGAGCCGAGGTCAGAGTATTCATCTACTATTCCAAGCTTCATACGCCATCCAAAATTCTTGGTCGCACCCGCTGAAGAAAGACAACTAATAGCGAGGTTATAAAACCCTCAATGGCTATCAACGGTAGGTAGGCTATGGCTAGTGTATAGATTGCTGCCCGCTCAGTGCCGACATCCAGGTCAGCCGGTATGTTAGTCAGCAGAATTACTAAAAACATGGCTACCGATATGGCAAGGGCAATAGCACCGGATAGAAATCCAAAAACGCCTGTCTTCCACCGGCTCTCTTTGTCGCCGAATTTGCGGAGACGGAATATGAAGTAGGCTATTAATGACGGCAATCCCATTATCATAGCGTTTACTCCCAGAGTGGTCAGCCCGCCGTGCTGAAACATCACCGCCTGAAAGAATAGGCCAATGAGAATAGCCGGGAAGGCAAAATAACCCAGAATAGCTCCCAAGAGGCCGTTTAACACAAGATGAACGCTGGTAGGTGGCACTGGAATGTGTATCCAGGAAACCACAAAGAAGGCAGCCGTTAGTATGGAAGCCTTGGGAATGTCCTGACGAGGGTTCTCCTTCTTATTGATTTTGCGGACTGAGTACCATGTGACCGCAGCAGTGGCAGCATACCCGGCAGCAGTTACGGGGACAGGGAGAATGCCATCGGGGATATGCATCAGGCTCTCCTCCTTCGTGAGAAATAGAGCGCTGTGCCAACACTCCCCCAGATAAAGCAAGCCGCCATAAGTATAATCTGAATGGCAGTATAGCCGCCGGTACCACCCGTCACCACCATATCTTCACCGATGGGAATATAGACGATATCGCCGTGACCTGCCTGGCGTACCTGGATATCCCAGGTGCCTGGCTTGGAGGTATCAGGTGTGAAGCTAAAGCGGCCCTCGTCATCACAGACCCCGGTTAGCCAAGGAGTGGAGGGGTCATCAGGCGCATAGACCACGAACTGGGCACCAGCCATCGGTTCGCCGTTGTCATAGGTGGCGACAATCTCAATCGTCATATTAACTGTGTATTCAATTTTGGCACCATGGGCAAGGACTTTTATCGGCAAGACTAGACCAACCATAAGAATAAAAATGAGACATGTAATAATTCTCCACTTCATACGCATAATTACGACTCCTAGAATCAGGGGTACACCGCCACGATTGTGGCAGACCCCCTTTTATATTAATTCCAATAGGATTAGTCGCAATGACAATGGCCTTCACCGACATGACCCAGAGTGGACAGTATATCTACCAGCATTTGGTAGTCCTCTAATGAGAGCCTAGATTGCAGATCAGCCATGTTGACATCCAGCTTGCCACCTTCAGCAATACCAGCAAAGGGTTCAAAGCCGATAGCACTAACATTGAGGGTATTATCCATTGGCGTCTCAGCATCACCAAAGATATGGTCGAAGTGGAAAGTCATCTCTACATCTGCCGTGCCGCCTTCCTCTATCATACCTTTGCGTTCGTCACCTACATATTCACCACAGAAGTATTCGTATTCTTCATCAACCTTGATGCTGAAATCAATACTCTGATTATCTTTCTCAGCCGTACCAAGAATGACCAAGCTGTAGCCAGCAGCCGGGCCCGAGGTTGCCTTGACCATTTCCCAAGAGAGGGCATTATAGTGACCTACGGCAGCATTTTGGACTTCGCCCACGAGGATAGGCAGTGCGTTTTCACCACCTTCTGCCAGATCCACAGTACACACCTTGTCAAGGCTGACCTCGACATCGCATTTCATATTGGCATCCGAGTGCGGGTCATACGGGGGATCAGTCTGACAAGCAGTAACCTCGGCTAGAGTAATGTACACATTAGAGAAGCTGATACTCCAACCATCTTTGGAAACAAAGCCCTGTCGGACAAAGTCCTCACCATTGGCATGAAACTGAAGTGTCCCCACCACACCACCACCACAACTGACGAGCATAATACTAATAATAAACAACATAGTAATGGCCAAAACAAGTATTCCTTTTCTCATTAAAATTCTCCTACGTATATTTTCTAAAAATAGTCAACTCCCTTTTTCTACACCAGTTAGAGTTTCGGCACAGAGTAGACGCTGATACAATTCTTATGCAATTATATACAATAACACACTAATTTTTTTGTTTATTCACTCCGTATCTCCCCTAATCATCTCTATTTTCCAAGAAGATGCTATGTGTCATGAAATTAATCTCCCTGATATTAGCCCCTACTTCTTTTTGCTCTCCAAAAAGCGTCGTTAACAGGAGCTTCTCTCCCTTAACCTGTAGATATGTAATCTCCTCCATCAGAAGCTCCCTTTCACCATTTCTATCGACATATGCCTTAGATAAACACATTTCGCTCCTTTCATAGACTAGCACCCTAACTAATCCGGTATCAATTAAAGTATAAGGAGGCAGCCAACCGTCACTACTCCTTTTCCTCTAACCTCCTTAAGGCTCGGGATAAGGATTCACTTGCTTGGTCCATCTCTTGAGCTGCCTGCAACATCTCTTGATAGGCTTCGACTTCTACAAATACCTTTGCCTTACCTGCCCATTCTCTAAATTCTTGACTATGCTCTTTGTTATGTTCAATCCAATAATTTAACAGAGTCCTGAGCTTCGCTCTTTCATCGTTGTCCACGATACCCCCCTTTCAGCTTGATACAATCTACTGCATCTGCAATAGGATGCAATAATAATCCAAAAAATTACTTACTGCAATTTATACAGCGACCAAAAATAGCCAGGTGCTCCAGGTCAGCGATAAACTTATATTCACGAAGCAAAGTATCCTTAACCGGAGCCATCACTGATTCGGTAAGGTTAATTATAGCACCACACTCTTTGCAAACCAGGTGATGGTGATGCCCTTTATCGGCAGGATGGTATCTAACCCGACCCTCTCCCATATCGGTCTCAGTTACCAGACCAAGTCGCTTCAGTAGTTCCAGCGTGCGGTAGACAGTTGAGATGTTAACATTGGAGTATTTAGCCACCACCTGGGCATAGATTTCCTCAGCACTAACATGGTCATCACTACTTTCAATGGCTGACAGAATCATCATCCGCTGCGGTGTCAGCCGATATCCTAATTCGCTTAATTTACTACCTATACCACCGGGGTTGTTCATCTAACTTCCTTGTTGCAAGTTATACCACAGCAAAATAAGTTTTTCAACCATATGCAATTGCACGGAGTCTCAATTGAAATTTATTTCAATAATTCACTGCCGACTATTCAATAGTATGGTTACTGGTCCATCATTATGAATTTCTACCTGCATATATTGCTGAAAACGCCCAGTTTCCACCCTTAACCCGGTAGCACGAGCCTGTTCCACAAATTGTTCAAATAATTCTTTGGCTTGGGCTGGCGATGCTGCCTCGATAAAATCAGGACGACGCCCTTTCTTGGTTTCAGCCAACAGGGTAAACTGGCTTACCACCAATAGCTCACCTATAATATCCAAAGCTGAGAGGTTAAAGTTGCCCCCTTCATCAGAAAAAAGGCGCAGATTAACAATCTTATGTGCCAGATACTGTGCATCCTTTTCCGTATCCCCCCTAGCTACTCCGACAAAGACCACTAGCCCAAGACCTATCCTACCCACTACCTCACTGCCAACACTGACCGAGGCTTCAGTAACTCGCTGTAACAGCGCCTTCACACTCTACTTCTCCTTTTATTTTCCCTTGTGTTGTGCTTTCCTCTTAGCCTGCTCAATAGAGCTAACTTTATGTTTATCTGTACTACGACTATCTGTAGTACGACTATCCGTAGTACGACTATCCGTAGTACGATTATCCGTAGAATGATTATCTGTAGTATAAAAGCCACTCCCCTTAAAAATAACAGGATTTGAGTGAAAGATACGGCGAGTCTTTCCTTGGCATTTAGGACACAGAGTTATTGGTGAATCATCAAACCCTTGCTTCCTTTCAAAGCGAAATTGACAAAGCCCACACTCATACTCATAAATAGGCACTGCTACACCTCACAAATTTCATTACAGTTCATTTTACAGTAATGGCTCGGCCAAGACAACCTCAAGTAACGCTACATAAACCTTGATTTATCATATCAATCCAGCAGACATTAAGTGAAGTGTATGCTAGAATTACCCAAGGTTGTTTTTATGTTCCCATTTTTTATGAGTGTGGTCGTAATTTCATTATCAGGAGTAATGATGCCCGGTCCCATGTTTGCCATGACCGTAACTAAAAGCTATAAATCACAATTTGCTGGCGTGCAGATTGCCCTGGGACATGCTGTGGTAGAAATCCCCCTTATATTGCTTATTTACTTTGGTCTGGCTCAATTCTTCCAGCTTGAGCTGGTGAGGCTGATTCTAAATCTAGTCGGTGGGGCTATGATAATCTGGCTAGGTGTAGATATGTTCCGGGCAAGGGCTGGGGTAATGCAAAAGGGCAAGGACTTAGCCTATAACGCGGTTGTTGCTGGAGTGGTTACTAGCCTCTTCAATCCATTTTTTTTCTTATGGTGGGCAACTATAGGCAGTATGCTTATAATGAACTCCCTAAACTTTGGCTTGACCGGGTTTGTTTTGTTTATTCCTGTCCACTGGCTATGCGATTTGATATGGCTCTCATTTATTTCAATTCTGATTTACCGAACTCAGTCGCTGTGGGGAAGAAAATTTCAAGAAGGATTGTTTATTATTTGCAGCCTAATACTTATTGGATTTGGGGGCTGGTTTCTGTATCTAGGTCTCCGATTGGTAGTTCAGAGTTTGAGCTAATTTTGGGAAGTGGAAATATATTAAAGCAGGGCTCACTTGCGTAGGCTACAGGAAACGGAGCACTGGTCACACTCTGTGCTACAGGGTTCAACATGAATAGTTATACTGGTATGTTGTAGCCTATTTTCTATGTCCTGCTCTAAGTGGTCGGATACCCGGTGTGCTTCTTCCACACTAACATTCTTAGGCATTACCAGGTGAAATTCAATGAACCGCTGGTTTCCTGCCTTACGAGTACGTAGTTTATGGAAAGTAACTAGCTGACTTCTATACTGCATAATACAGGAGACTATTTCATCCTCTTCCGCTTTAGGCAACCTAACATCAATCAGTCCGCCAAATGATTTCCTCAATATATCATAAGCTATTTTTAGGATAAATAAGGCTACTACCAGGGCTACGATAGGGTCAAGAATACTAAGTCCGGTAAAACGTACAACCGCCAATCCTACCAGTACTGCAGCCGCTGAGTAGACATCAGCAGCAATATTGCGAGCATTGGCCTCTAGCGCTGTTGAACCTGTAGCCTGTGATACCTTGAGCAAGTGACGAGAAAGGAAAATGCTGACTATTATGGAAACCAGCATTACCCCTATTCCGGCTTCAGTTAACTCTACTGTTACTCCAGTTATTATTCGGCGTATTGCTGAATAAATTATCAAGCCACCAACAGTAAAAATCAGCACCGCCTGCAATATAGCTGCAATATCCTCCACTTTGCCGTGACCGAAGGGATGTTCCTCATCGGCGGGCTTGGCAGCTATACTAATAGCAAAGAAACTGATTGTCACAGCCAACAGGTCAAAGAAACTATCCGCTGTCTGAGCAAAAATGCTGATGCTTCCGGTTATGACCGATACCGCTACCTTGAGCCCAGTTAGCCCGATTACAACTACGAGGGAAAGCTTAACCGCACCACTTGTGGTAGAAAACATTACCTATCACTCGCCCTTAGCTTTAACTGCGGGTAGCCATGGAATAAATCTTCCCCACTCCCCTCTCTCCCAAACTAGCAGCAACTGAGGAGCGACAAATAGTGAGCTATAAGTTCCGGCAATGATGCCAATCAGTAACACCACAGCGAAATTCTGAATTGATGCCCCCACAAAGAGGAACAGGGCTAAGACCACGATAAGAGTAGTGAGGCTGGTATTCAAGGAACGGCTCAGGGTCTCAACCAGGCTGTTATTGACTACAATCTGAAAGTTAGGACTTACACCCTTAGTCAAATTCTCGCGTATTCTATCAAAAATGACGACGGTATTATTTACACTATAGCCAATAACAGCTAATACACCAGTAATAAACATCAAATTGACTTCCCAGTCTAGTATACCACCGAGGATGGAAAAGATCCCTAATACTACTAGCAAATCATGGAGCAGGGCTATAATGGCACAGGTGCCATAGCGGAAAGGTTTTGGCATACGACGAAATGCCCAGGTGATATAAAGCAATATGCCAACGGCAGCCCCAAGTACAGCCCATAGTGTATTCCATCCAGTTTCGGTAGCCACCATAGGCGACACAGAATAAAACTCCGCTTCCTTAAGGTTACCAAACCTGACTATTAAGGCATCCTCCAGATTTGTTTTTTCCTCCGTGCTCAGTTTGTCAGTACGAATATAAAAGTCACCTTCTCCAGTGCGTTGAACAATGGCATTGGTGTAACCTAAACTGGCTAATTCATTTCTTAATTCATTATGGTCTACCCCCTGCTCAAAGCTCAGCGTCATCATAGAACCGCTACTAAATTCAATCCCCAAGGCAAGACCAAATGTGGCCAGAGCAATAATGCCAATAAGTATGATTACTCCTGAGATAGCAAAAAACCAGAACCTTTTACCGGTAATATCAAACATTATTTTCTTCCTGAATATACACTAAATAGAGAAGTCCGCTGCGCTAGACCAGTGCCTACGAATAGACGCAGCAATGTCCGAGTAACCACAATAGCGGTAAACATGCTTACTGCCACACCGACAAACAGGGTTAAGGCAAAACCCATTACCGGGGCACTGGCCACAATATTTTTACTTAACCAATAGAGAATGCCACAGACAATAAAGGTGGTTATATTACTATCCCTGATAGCTGTCCAGGCACGACTGAAGCCAGTATCAATAGCTGCCCCTAAAGTCCGTCCTGCCCTTAATTCCTCCTTCATCCGTTCAAAAATAAGCACATTGGCATCTACCGCCATACCTATAGACAGGACAAAACCGCCAATCCCAGCCAGGGTAAGGGTTACCGGTATCAACTTAAATAATGCTAATACCAGTGTCCCATAAAAAATCAAAGCCAGACTAGCTAAAGCTCCGGGCAGGCGGTAGTAAATAACCATAAAAAGCATAATTAGTATTATGCCAATTATTCCTGCCTTAATGCTCATATCAATGAAATCAGCTCCCAATGTAGCCGAGACCATTTCCTCATACAGTGGTGGCTTCTGCAGCGGCATGGGCAGAGCACCAGAGGTAAGCAGGTTAGCTAAATGCTCTACCTCTTCAATGGTAAAATTACCGGTAATAACCCCACTACCATGATATGCTGGCTCCAAAATCTGAGGGTGGGAAATGAGTATATTATCTAAGAAAATGCCTATACACCGTTCAAGAGAATCGCTTGGTCTGGAATGTAGTCGCTCAGCAATATCATCAAAAATTATTCCCCCTTCCTCGTTCCACTCAATAGCAACCTCAGGCTCGGGGGTTATACCGGTAGTAATACTAGGTCTAGCCTCTCTTAAGAAGCCACCGGTAAGTTGTGTGCCGTTATCTCCTCTGGCTGTTATCCAGGATAAAAGTGCTGTCGAGCCTGGCTCTAGTTGTGCCTTTATCTGTTCTTCTATTTGTCTCAGCTCCTCAATGTCAATAGGGTTACCTTCCTCATCTATATACTTGAGGTTACCCTCCTCATCTCTGTCCAGAGAAGCTATGGGATTGCCATTTTCATCAACAAAGATACGAGTACCAGCCTCACCTTTATTAAAGAACTCAGGGTTCGCATTCTTGAGATAGTCACCAAGATAAACAGGATTACCATTATTCAACTCTACCTCTCTAAACTCAAGAAAACCAGTTTGCTCTACCAGACTCTTGGCGGCTTCAATATCGGTAAATCCAGGAAGCTGCACCAGGATACGCTCACCCTCCTGCTCCTGGATGATAGGCTCGGTGACCCCATATTTATCAATGCGGGTTCGGATGGTATCCAGCGCCCTATCCATAGCCCTGGCCTTATCTTCCCCAGTAGCCCCGTCAGGAAATTGAGCCTGATAGACCAAATGGCTACCTCCAACAAGGTCAAGCCCGAGCCGTATCTGCTCCCTACCAAACACAGGGTAGATAAGAGCACAAATGGCAAAGGCGAAAAGAGCCAATATAATGATAAAAACCAGCGTATTTCTTCTAGTCATATCTATTTGCACCCTTTCGTGGGTAGCCGCTCACCAATGTAAGCTAGAGCCTCCTGCCTGGTAGTCAACTCACCGGCAGCTTGCGCCTCACGCACTGCTTCCAGAAGTTGTCCGATTTCAGCTCCCGGGCTGATACCAAAGATATTGATTATATCATGCCCATCAATTATCTTAGGAGGTGTGACTAAGGTCTCCTCCTGAAAACGCTGAGAGAGTATGTATTCTACCGATTGAGCATGTTCTTGCCATTGAGCTGAATTTAGCTGTGGACCTCTGGTGGCTAGGTGGTCAGCCAGGTTTAAAAACAGTATATCAATGCCAGCCTCTCCGGTATCGCGAAAATAACGGTATATAGCCCGGCGCGAGGGAAGCTCATTATGACTCATCTGCCCTGGGCGAAGGTGATGCCTCACCATAATTTCCACTAACTTTACTTCTTTACCACTAAACCTTAACCTTTCCAGAATATTGACCACCATAGCTGCCCCATCCGTAGCATGGCCTAAAAAGCGTATCCGACCATCTTCGTCAATAGTTTTAGTCTGGGGTTTAGCAATGTCATGAAGCAGAGCCGCTAGCTTGAGTAGCGACCTTCTGGTGCTACCGCTACTAACTTCTAGCTCAAAGTGGTAAGTCAGCACTGCTGACCACGGGACAACTGCCAAGACCTCGTCATTGCCATATTCCCACCCTCCCTGCCTGAGCACAAAGTCAACAGCAGACACCGTCTCAATAGAATGGTTAAAAACATCCCAGAAATGTTCCTTGGGCTGCTTGACCCCTTTTGTCTGATTAAGTTCTGGAATTATAGCCGTTAGTAAGCCTAATCCATCTAGGTAGGGTAAAAACTTGCTTTGAGGAATAGCCAGGAGCCGAAGTAGTTCCTCTCTTACCCGCTCACCGGCTACACTGGCTACAAGATGACAATAGCGCCGAATTAGAGACTCGGTCTCATTATCAATACTAAAACCAAGCTCAGCAGCTATGCGAACCGCCCGCAGCAAGCGTGCCGGATCTAATTTGAAAGATGTGTCTGTAACAGCTCGAACCATACCCTGCTCAAGGTCACCCCAGCCATCAAACGGATCTATAAGCTGGATAGCAGTATAATCCTTCTCTAACTCCCCGAGGTCAACTGCCATAGCATCTATAGTAAAATCACGCCGTGCCAGGTCCTGCTCAATACTGCCCTTAAGGGTGGTGAAATCAAGTTTCCGTTGCCCTTTAGTTGCCCCATCAACGGGTAAAATTACTCTACCTACTCTACTTACTTCATCCAGCAGAACATACTTGCCACCAAAAGTAGTGGCTATCCTAGGAGCAAGCTCCAGCGCATCTACCGCTACGGCAATATCAATGTCAACTGTATCTCTTTTCAACAACACATCACGCACAAACCCACCAACCAGATACGACCTTATACCTTGCTCAGCGAAAAGTTTGCTTACCTTCCTCAATAGCAATCGCTCTCCAGATTGAGTAAATAACCTCAAATCTTCCTTATCCACTAGAGTCTAACTATACCCTATAATTAACTCACTTATCAAGGGCTGAAAAACTTAGGTTTCCTTTGTTATTTTAGTTGACAGTTTAATTCTCTTGTGGTATATACTTGAATTATGGCAGCGTAGCTCAGTGGTAGAGCAGAGGACTCATAAGCCTTTGGTCGTGGGTTCAAATCCCTCCGCTGCCACTTTTGATTATCCCTCAGCCAAAAGTTAGACAGGGAGTTTTAGAAACGGCAGCCATTTTATCTAAGCAGGATATTCAAAGCTTACTACAGCAAGAGCTACCACTAATAGAAAACTGCGTTCACCTTGAACAGCAGTTACAGCCTAATGGTATTGATCTTACCCTGCGTGAGGTAGCTTTATTCCAGTCATCAGGCAAGATAGCCGTTATGGACAACCAAAGGCTGGTATCCGATTTGGCCCGGCTAGTGTTTGATGGGCTGGATTTCATTGACCTGGTGCCTGGTGCCTATATTATTACCTACAATGAAATTATCCACCTACCCAAGAATGTTATGGCATTAGCTAGCCCCAGGTCAAGTCTGCTTCGTTGTGGCGTCACGGTAAGCACTGCAGTATGGGATGCTGGCTACTCTGGCCGCTCCCAGTCTCTTCTGATAGTCTATAATCCTCAGGGATTCCGCTTGCAGAGAAATGCCAGAATTGTACAGCTTATTTTCCTGCGGCTAACCACAGAGACAGAAGGTTACCAAGGAGCCTACCAAGGCGAAAATATATAATTCCTTACACCACAACACTTAAGGCCGCTGGCATCAGCCAGAAAGATGCCGGACTTTCTCCCAGGATTTCACCATCGGCATATACTAGAATTCGCTCTGAGGATTCAATGGTAATATGTGTTGCCTTTTCCATCCTGACTTTGGGATGGTTAATGTGAGTTCCCTTATAAACCATGGGCAATGCCTTCAGCAGCTCAAACTTACCTACATCCCCAATAATTACCACATCCAATAGACTGTCATTAAGCTCAGCCTGAGGTGCTATATGCATCCCTCCTCCAAAATAGCTACCATTAGCTACTACCACATTTAAGATACAGGTAGTCTCAACCTTATCCTCGAGATGAAGAATAACCGATTTGTTTTTATAGCCATACAGAGTTCTCATCAACCCAGCCAGATAAGGGATAGTGCCACCAAAATACTTGGGCGTGCGCTCTGTAGCTTCCACTACCGCAGCATCAAAGCCGACACCAGCCGCATTTACAAAAAAGCGCTGTAAAGACTGCTCTTTACTCTTATACTCAACCACGCCAACATCAATCAACAGTCTCCGTGAGCTAGTCAAGAATGAACAAGCATTGGTATAATCTCGGGGAATACCCACCGAACGGGCAAAATCGCTCCCAGTTCCAGTGCTTACTATGCCCAGACTGGTATTACTTGAACCAGTGGAATGTAGTATGCCATTGGCTACCTCATTCACCGTTCCGTCACCACCCACAGACACTAAATATCGGTAACCATCACTAGCTGCTGCCCGAGCTAGCTCTACAGCATGCCCTACACCCTCGGTATATTCATAGTCAAACGATAGCCCAACATGCCTTAAAAGCTTACTGATACGTGGCCACTTCCGGCGTGTTGAGTAAGCCCCAGCTACCGGATTAACAATTACCTTGGCATGTAGCACTGGCATTATTTATGCCTCATAAATTATGCGTAATCAATTCTACCACTAATGTCAAGGTGAGGGGGGAGAGATTTTAGAGAGGGGCTTCGCCCCTCTGTTACCTACACTCCCCCTTCCCTTAATAAGGGAAGGGGGTCAGGGGGATAGGTTGCTAAACGACCTTTAATCTAAATAGCTTATTCGAGATGAAGGTCTTTTCTTTATGTCAAGCTCTATACCAGCTTCCTGGAATAGGTCTATAAAGGCATTATCGTCATACCTGCCAAAGCTGACATATCGCGCTATCTTGGCATTGACCAGCATCTTAGCGCACGGATTGCAAGGAGTATGTGTGGCATAAATGGTGCTTCCCTCAAGGCTGACGCCATGAAGGCTGGCTTGTATAATTACATTTTGTTCAGCATGAATACCCCGGCATATTTCTTGCCTTGTCCCCGATGCTATATTCAGCTCATCCCGTAAACAACCAAGCTCAAGACAGTCCTTCAAACCAGAAGGAGCCCCATTATAACCCGTAGCTAATATATGTTTATTCCTTACTGCTACTGCCCCTACATGGTGCCGTCGGCAAGTTGAGCGTTCGGCTACCACAGAAGCTATCTTCAGAAAATACTCATCAGTATCCGGTCTGGTAAATCTTTTCATCTTAGTCTAGAGACAATCCTCTTTATTTCCTTCTCCAGGTTTGCCAGTGAAGATTCATTTGTGATGGTGAAGTCTGCCATAGCGATAGGTCCGCCCTTATTAATATTCTCTATTTCTGTCTTGTCCCGATTGGCAGCTTCTTCTAGTGTCAGGCATCGGTTTAGTCTGTTGGTCAGTCGAGCATACCTTGTTCCAGGCGACGACCAGACGGCTACAACATAGAAGTCTTCCTGATAATAAGTCTTGAGCAAAGTATATTCCTCCCAGGAGTAAAGCCCATCAATAACTACATCCGAATGTTTTAAGGCTTCATCAATTCTGGGTAGGTTAAGTTTGGCATAAGCCGACATCCCGTGCTCTTTTCTAAGAAGTTCTCTAATGTAGCGCTCGTTTTTCTCATTGAGCTCTAAGCCCCTCTTCTTAATTTCATCGTCAGTTAAATCCCCAAACCTTATTCTAATAAAGCCCTCATCCTCAAATACTCTAGCCACTTTCGATTTCCCAGCCCCGGTCATGCCCACAATTGAGACCACTTTCATAATTTATACCTAAAATCGTATTATACGGAAAATAACTGGCAAATAACGTTGGTTATACTGCTCAAGTTTTTATCCCCAAAGATTTAAACAAATTGGCTCCCCGAGTAGGACTCGAACCTACAACCTAGCGGTTAACAGCCGCCCGCTCTACCGATTGAGCTATCGGGGAACATCATGGCTGCCGAGCCTGGATTCGAACCAGGGCTAAGGGATCCAAAGTCCCCCGTGCTACCACTACACAACTCGGCATTCTATATAGTATAGTCCTCTTGCCGGGATTTTTCTCGATGGTGCCGAAGGTCGGGCTCGAACCGACATGAAGGTTGCCCCCCAACAGTTTTTGAGACTGTCGCGTCTGCCTATTCCGCCACTTCGGCTTATAAACTGGTGCCGAGGCCCAGAATCGAACTGGGGACACGCGGATTTTCAGTCCGCTGCTCTACCGACTGAGCTACCTCGGCACAAAATTATTTTAGCTTTTAGCCATAAGGGTGTCAAGCAATCTCTTACACAAAGTAGGCTGATTTTACCCTGCTGATATATTACAATTGACAAGAGAATAAATCCAGTGTAAAATAATATCGCATAACAATATCGGGGAGTGTTATCATGCTAGACAGAGAGTTCTTCTTAGGGTTCATTAAGATTCACATTCTCTATCATGCTTCAAAGGAGCCAATCTTCGGCGTAGAGATAGCTGATGAACTGGCTAGGCATGGGTATAGGGTTAGCCCAGGCACACTATATCCAACGCTGCATCGCCTGGAAAAAGAAGGCTACCTAGAAAGCTTCTCAAAGGTAGTTAATGGCAGAGTAAGGAAATACTATCAGGCTACAGCTAGAGGGAAGTTGGTGATGGAGCAGTCCAAGAAAAAAATCAGGGAACTGGTTACCGAGGTGATTGAGGAAAAGTAATTGACAGGACCATTGTATAATGATGCAGAGCGCAAGAGAATCTGGGGTCTTAACCCTAATGTTTTCTTTCTGGGTATAGTTAGCCTGCTGACTGATATTAGTAGCGAGATGATTTTTACCCTTGTCCCCCTCTTTTTGCGCAATGTGCTAAAGGCACCTTTTTCTGCCATCGGTCTTATCGGTGGGCTGTCGGAAAGTGTTGATGCCATCTTCAGGATATTTAGTGGCTGGCTCAGCGATAAGGTGGGTAAGCGTAAGCCTCTAGCGGTATTAGGCTATAGTATTTCTACCATAGCTAAGCCGTTTATGTATATGGCTAGTGGCTGGGGGGCGGTACTGGGGGTTAGATTCAGCGATAGGGTAGGCAAGGGCATCCGCACTTCGTCGCGTGACGCCCTGATTGCTGATTCAGTCTCGGCTGGGGAGAGAGGTAGGGGCTTTGGACTGCATAGGGCTATGGATACCCTCGGCGCCGTCCTTGGGCTGGCTATAGCCACTATTATTATATATCTGGTTCAGGGTGGAGGGTTGGAGCTTAGTCTAGGCACCTACCAATGGCTGGTGATAGTTGGTGTTGTGCCGGCAGTCCTAGCGGTAATGGTGCTGCTGGTTTTTGTGCAGGAGAGAAGGCAACCTTCCCCAGATGATATTAGCTCTCAGGTAGGTCTCACACGGGCAGGAGGCTTTGATACTCGGTTTAAGCTATTTCTGGCAATTATGGCTTTGTTTACCCTGGGTAATTCCAGCGACTTCTTTGTAATATTGAGAGCCCAGAATTTGGAAGCCCCCCTTATTCATGTGGTATTGATGCTTGTCCTGTTTAATGCTACCTATGTCGTTGTAGCTTTACCAGCCGGTATATTATCAGACAGGCTGGGAAGACGGCGAGTTATTACCCTGGGCTGGTTTATTTACACCTTGGTTTATCTGGGATTTGCCGTGGCATCAGAGGTGTGGCAGGTGTGGCTACTCTTTGCCTGCTATGGAATCTACTATGGAATAGTAGAAGGGGTAGCTCGAGCCTTTGTCGCCGATTTGGTAGTTGAGGAAAAGAGGGGCACCGCCTATGGACTGTATCATGGTGTGGTCGGTCTCACCCTTTTGCCAGCCAGCCTGATTGCCGGCTGGCTGTGGCAAACTTATAGCCCGGCTACTCCTTTTTACTTCGGCGCCGGTCTTGCCTTCCTAGCCATGCTGGGCATTATGGTGCTGATTAGGGAATAGTGATAGGGACCACTTTATCCTTCTACTCTCTATATGCTTGCATTTCATCTTCATGCAAAACGATATCTTTATCATCAGCCCCCAATCGCACAGTGTAAATGTAGAAGGCTTCACCCCTACCTGTATTTATCCAATAGTAATCCATGACTTTACCACTTCTACCTGCATATGCTCCTATATCAGAGTCTCTCGGAGATAAATGTTGATTCTTGACTGGCGTTATTATAACTTTCTGTCCTATCTCATATTTGGGAGTCATTGAATTACCCTGCAAAATATCAGGGAAATAATAAATACCAAGCGGCATATTTGTCAATACCCCAGAATGGAGAGGGACACTTCTGACTGTGGAATGGAGTTACGACTTAGAGAGTAGCCAATCAATAGGGATTGTGGGGCGGGTTAGTGAGTAGTCAAAGAAATTATAGATAGACCCATCGGATTCCTTGTCCTGCCAATGCCTCAGGTATATAATTTAACTGTGCAATGAAAGACAACGAATCATACGCAGGAGCTGAGTTTTGGCGGAATCTAGTGTATCTCAATAAGGCGTTTAATCTTGCTGAGATTAATGTTGTAGCTAAAGATTTGGCTTATTTTGCTGGGATATCCGATACGGAGGTTTACTACGGTATAGGCGAACCGTACACTCTTCATCTTTCTTATAATAAGCAAAACGGGGAATTATTGAAATTATTGTCAAAAAGTTTTGGTGGTAAAATCCACAAGGTGAAAATACAGCCCTTCCATAGCGAGCAGGTATGGGTCTGGAATTTATCGTCTAATCACGCATATAAGGTGTTAAGAAAAATACACCCCTTTTTACGAATTAAAAGAGAGCGAGCAAGGCTATGTATTGAGTGTTACGAGAGGTGCGTACAACCAGAGCTGTCTTTGGGTGAAAAGCGTAAAATTGGCGAAGCCTATCGTGAACGCTTACAGAATTGCCAAACAGAACCTGAACAACGGTTTGATTACTTTGGCTTACCCCATTTAAAAATAGCATACATAGCAGGACTTTTTGATGTAGATTCATCATTCGTTATAACTGAGCGAAAGGATAGAAATAGTTACTTACTTGAGGTTTTCAATAGAAAAACCGACTATGAGACGTTAGAGTTTATAAACAAAACGTTTGGGGGTAAAATTTATTCTGTCCCTAAAAGTAAGTTAAATAAGCAAGATATTTGGGAGCTAAAATACAATTCTCAGCAAGCTTACGTTGTATTACAACAAGTTTATCCACACTTAAAGGCTCAGAAAAGAGTTGCCGAACTATGTATGCAATTCCAAGAGGGATATTGGCGGGGAATAACAGGAATACCAGTATCTCCAGAGAGGCAAGCAATCGGTGCAAAATATGCTAATTTACTACGCTTATATCACCTAAAATGGCGTTCTCGCAGAGGGGTCAGCAAGCATAGATGAGTATGTAGCGTATCACTCATGTAACATATTCACTAGCGGTAATGTACTGCCCAATATCATCGCTACATCCTGCCTTCCTTTATATTTCAACCAAATAATAGCAGAATATGGCTTCTGACTATCATCAAACCATACCTAACTCCCATTCTACCACCACGTTATTTATCAGTCTCGTCTTGCCAATTCTTACTGCCAGTGACATCAGAGCCGGGGGGTTAACCGTATCAAGTTCGTCCAGGGTCTCGGCATCGGCTACGGAAATATAATCAATAGTTGCCAGCTAATCTATTCTTCTTTGGCGCTGGTCTTGCCTTTGTGGCACTGCTGGGCATTATGGTGCTGGTTAGAGAGTAGGTTGGTCAAGAATTGTATACAGTTAAACGGTGTTTTTCAGCACATCCTGGAGGGTGATAATCCCGATGGCGACCGAGCCTCCCTCCGGTGGACCGACAACTACCAACTGGTGAATGTCTGCCTGCAACATGGTCTCCGCTGCTTCAGCCAAAGAGACATGATTGGGAATATATAGCACCTCTCTGGTCATGATTTCACTCACCGGGATGTCTTTCCAGTCAGAACGAGTAAGTATCGCCTTTACTGCATCCTTCCGCGAGATTATTCCCTGGAAATGACCCGTAGTATCAACCACCACCACCGAATTGTTCTTGCATAGTTTCTCGTAAATATCACCTAAGGTATCGTCAGGCCAAGCCTTTATCAGGGAATGGGTTGAGGCATTGGCTATACTTATTTTTCTAAGCATGGCTTATCTCCTCCTGCTGTTGCCGATTGTTTTTAGTCTTAGTCCTCGCTTTATGACCTAATGCCTTATTCTAGCACTACATTATCTATCAGTCTAGTGTTGCCGATTTTTACTGCCAGTGATACTAATGCCGGGGATTTGACCGTGTCTAGTTCGTCTAGGGTCTCGGTGTCAGCTATGCTGATATAGTCAATAGCTGCCAGCGGTTCTTTTCGAATAAGGGTGAGCATTTGCTGGCGAATGACTTGGGCATTCGTTTCTCCTCGTACCCACAGTTTTTGAGCCAAGCTGATTGCCTGATAGAGAACCGTTGCCACCTCTCGTTCCTCAGGATTAAGATAGGTGTTGCGACTGCTCATAGCCAGACCATCGCCCTCGCGCATTGTAGGAACAGTAACTATTTCCAGGTTCATATTGAGCTCAGCCACCATCTTTTTGATGACAACTACTTGCTGGGCATCCTTCTGCCCGAAGTAGGCTCTGGTTGGCTGGATAATATTAAATAGCTTGGCGACCACGGTGGTAACACCCCTGAAATGACCGGGGCGAGAAGCACCCTCCAGTCGTTCAGTAAGCCTACCTACCTCTACCCAGCTATTGAACCGTGGCGGATACATCTCATCTACCGAGGGCATAAAGACAATATCAGCCCTTTCCTTTTCTAACAGACCAAAATCACGCTCAGGGTCACGGGGATACTGGCTGAAATCTTCCTGGGGATCAAATTGGGTTGGATTGACAAATAGGCTAACTACTAGAGAGGGGTTTTCGGTTCTGGCCCATCTGATTAAAGCCAAGTGACCCTCATGCAAATAGCCCATAGTAGGAACAAAGCCCACCGGCTCGGTAAGCTGCTGCCTTAGCCGCTTCATATCATCTATTTTTTCAACAACTTTCATAGACATTGGTATCTACCTCACCCCCTTAATTCTTAATAACCCCATCCCCTTTATCCCCTTCCCCTTAATAAGGGGAAGGGGAAGATTTTTTGAAAGAGGGGCGCAACCCCTCTTAAACACCCCTTCTGGCAAAAGAGGGGGAACGAGGTGGTTTTAATTTTGGTTAACTACGAGTCTGAGGGTACAGCTACTCTTCTTTTTTATGAAAATGAGTTTTCCTTTTTTGATAACTACACAAACCCCACCATTCACTTGAATGTCGTCCTTCGTGACACTCATAACCGTTATTTAGCAGAATTCTTTTGATTGTAGGTGCACTCCAGCCTTCTCGCCCGAAATCTGGATAAGCCACAGCCCCTGACTCTCTGCACTTTAACTCTGCAATCTCCAGAATCTTGTTTGATTTATCTATCGCCTCTCCTTTTAGCTCAGCTAAGATGCTTTCATCCATAGAGAAGCTTTGCTGGTCAGTGGGGAAGCTGCCCGATTTTACCTCATTATCATATTCAGCAACGGCAGTTCGGATAATATCAGTAAGCTTGATATATTGCTTAGCATGCTTGGGGACAAAGTCAGTAAACGAGCCTAGAATGTCGTTTATAACCTGAACCTGACCATCGCAACCTACACCGGCGCCAATGCCGATGGTTGGGATACCTATTCTTTGGGTAATGAGTGTGGCTAGCTGGGCAGGAACTGTTTCCAGGACAATGGCAAAGGCTCCAGCCTGTTCCAGAGTCCGGGCGTCTTCAAGCAATTTGGTAGCTGCTTCCAGGGTTTTACCCTGTACGGTAAAGCCGCCTAGTTGATATATTGACTGGGGAGTAAGTCCGATGTGCCCCATAACCGGAATGCCGCATTCCACAATTCGGCTTACCTTTTCCGCCACCGTTACACCACCCTCAAGCTTAACTGCCTGGGCTCCACCCTCTTGGATAAACCTTGCAGCATTATGTAAAGCATCAGAGTTACTAATATGATAGGTCATAAATGGCATATCACCAATTACCATTGCCTGTTTGGTGGCTCTAACCACAGCTCCAGTATGGTGCAGCATCTCCTCCATAGTTACCGGTATAGTTGATTCATAACCCAGGACGACCATACCCAGGCTATCCCCCACCAGAATCAGCGGTATTCCCACTTCATCAACTATCTTAGCTGTGGCGTAGTCATAGGCGGTGAGCATGGTTATTTTCTCGCCCTTCCGCTTCATTTCTTTTATTTGGTTTATAGTGATTCTCATTTGTTTCTCCTTAAAGGGGTATAGCCTCAACCATTCGTTTAGTTTCAATGTAAGCATTTTTAACATCAACATATACCACTTCAGGCCTAAAGTGACGAGCTTCATCGTCCTCAATATTGCAGTAGGAGAGTATAATGATAATATCTCCCTTAACCGCTAGTCTAGCAGCAGCCCCATTTAAACAGATTTCGCCACTTTCACCCTCAACGGCGTAAGTAGTAAAACGGGCGCCATTATTGGTATTTAGCACCTGCACCTGCTCATAAGGGAGGAAGTCAGCTTCTTCCATAAGCTTCTTATCAATGGTAATACTGCCTTCATAATCAAGATTGAGTCTGGTAACCCGGGCTCGGTGGATTTTGCTTTTAAGCATTATTCTCATTACACTCCCCCTTAATTGATTCTTTTTTTAGTTAAGTTGTTTCAGTATAGCCTCTAGCTCGTGTGCCTGGTGCTGATTGATTTTGCCCTTGGCCAGAGCGATAGGTATGGTCTGTAGACCAAGTTCTCTATAGGTGGAGAGTAAAGTAGGAGCTGTTTTCTGTAAAGCATTGAGGTGCTTTCTAATAGTCCCGGTATCACCACGGGCAATTGGTCCGGTGAGACACTGGGGTATACCGATAGTCTCAATATTATGAATCGTCCCTCGCAATAGCGGGAGTAGTGCCTGAGTAGCTTGGTTCGGTGGGATGTTAAAGGTTTGCCATAAGTCGGTAGCTAGCTTGACCAGGGTTACCAGATAATTGCAGGCAATGACTGCCGCTGCATGATACACTACCTTATCGCTCGCTTTTAACTCTATCCAGTGACCATCAAGGGTAGCCGTGATATTCTTGAGTGTGTTTAGTAGGGGCTCTTCAGACTCCAGAGTAAAGGTCGAGCCTGGCATATTCTCTATAGCCTGTTTTACACTGGCAAAGGTCTGTAAGGGATGAAAGACGCCAACTTGGGTGCCTAATTTCTTAGCCGGCTCCAGAATATCAGTTGAATCGGCACCGCTACAATGAACTACACTCTGTCCGGCATGCCACTTAATTTGAGATACTACCGAGGCGATAGAATCATCGGGGGTAGTAACAAAGACAAGCTCACTAGCGTCAGCTACATCCTGATTTTTATTGAAGGCGCGGCAACCACTAATTGCCCCAGCTAGCTTTTTGGCTGAGGTTTGGCTTCTACTGGATATTGCCACTATCCGATAACCCCCAATACTCAGCTTAACAGCTAGGGCGGTGCCTACAATTCCAGCGCCAATGAATCCTAATTCAGGCATTTTAGTTCGCTACCTACGCCGGACTTATATTAAAACACCTTCTCCGACACAGCCAGAGAAGGTGTTAGCATACAGTCTTACATTTTACCGTCTCGGTCATATCAGATCCAAGCGCATAATATAACTAATAAAACTTATCTATAGAAGCTCACCGCCAACTGTCGATGGCTAATAACTTGTTAACAATTTAATTATATCTATTTGTTCTCAATTTTGTCAATAATCTGTCGGTACTTTAGTTTCATAGCCTAGTCAGGTATTTCACCTTAACCTATACTGTCATAAATACTCTAAGTAACAACCTGTGATATAATTTGGACTACAAAAGGAATGTCCAAGATTATTGACCTATCCCATAGAATAGAAAAACAGCTACCTACTGAGCTAGTCAGCTTTATGCGAGTTGCCGGTGAGGTTGCTGCCAGTCAAGGGCAGAGCCTGTACCTTGTCGGCGGTGTGGTTCGTGACCTGCTGCTGGGACGAACCAATCTTGACCTTGACCTAGTGGTAGAAGGTAATGCTATAAATCTGGCGCAGCAGCTAGCCCAGATTAACCAAGGGAAAATCACAACTCATCCCCGCTTCAATACGGCTAAACTCCAGTGGAATAAATGGAGTGTTGACTTTGCCACCGCTCGCTCCGAAACCTATGATAAACCGGGAGCGCTACCAAGGGTGAAGCATGGCTCCTTAGCTAGAGACCTTTTTCGCCGTGATTTTACCATCAACACTATGGCTATTGAGCTTGTCCCCAGCCGCTATGGCGAATTGATTGACCGGTATGGGGGCAGGAATGACCTTGAGCATGAGCTTATTCGTGTTCTACATAAAAAAAGCTTTATTGATGATGCCACCCGCATTTGGCGTGGTTTACGCTACGAGCAACGGCTAGACTTCCAACTGGAACCAAATACCCTACAGCTACTTAAACGAGATATACCTATGCTAGATACCATTAGTGGTGACCGAATACGGCACGAGCTGGAGCTAATATTAAAAGAGAAATACCCGGAGAAAGTCCTCCGCCGCGCTGAAGAACTTTATGTTCTCCACAGGCTACACCCCACCCTAAAGGGTAACGGCTGGCTAGCAGAAAAATTTGAGCAGGCTCGCCAGCTAAGCTATCCCAATTTACCACCAGTTGGGCTCTACCTGGCTCTTCTGGCTTACTCCCTGACCAATGAAGAGAGTGAGCAACTTATTTCACGGCTCAGACTGCCAAAGTCACTTGCCCAAACCCTGCGGGATACCATTAGCCTCAAAACCAAACTTGAGTCGCTGGCTAATCCCAAACTCACCCCAAGTAGCGTGTACTACCTTCTCCACGACTGCTCACCGCCAGCAATTACAGCTAATTCCTTAGCCAGCGACTCCCCGGTGGCTCAACAGAACATCAAGCTATTTCTCAATAGGCTTCGTTATGTCAAGCTAGCCCTCAACGGAGACGACTTAGTAAGAATGGGCATACCTACTGGTCCCCAAATCAAAGAAATACTACAGCTACTACACGAAGCGAGACTGGATGGGAAAGTAACATCTAATCAGGGTGAGGAGGTGTTGGTTAAGAGGTGGGTAAATTTGGCAAACTCGTGATTAAATCAAGTAATGCGCATTTAATGTGGTGAACCACAACTAACTCTTAGACGAATAAGAGTCAGTTGCCATGCATAAACATGGCTCCGCTAAAGGATTCTTGTAGAACCAGCAACTGACAATATAATTGGGGCAAAAGCCAAGTATATTTGTTATTGCGTTTCTGTCTTCTACTTGTTCTGCGGTTGCCGAGAGGGGATGAACGATTAACTCCATTCGAAGGCATTGCACATCTGGCGGTATCATAGCTATTTCATGTCTCCCAGCCAACTTTGTAGCCTTTTCAAGCATTGAGATTTCACCGGTGTACGTATACGAAAGGGCTTGAGCTTTCTTAACAGGAAACCAATCAAGCTCCCATTCATCCACTATACCATTGCTACCAACGAAGTGGACAATACCTCTCTTTTGCTTGATAGCAGGTGAGTGGAATGTAACGTGAGGTGCGAGGACATTCTTAATGTTTACATTTCCGCTAGCCAGAGTCTGGGTATGCTCAGTAAAATAACCTGAACGTACCACTGCACTGCCCCATTCTGTAAAGCGTAACGTTTTTGACTGGAAACCAAAAGAAAAAGAGCCATCTTTTATAAGTTGCACCCAACAAAATGAGTAGTAGCAGTTTCTCCATAGAAGATAAATACCTATTCTACGTTTACCAATCCATTCCTTTCTAATGGCGTATTCACGCATTCCCATTACTAACCTGCCTTCTATTTTGTCCCCTTACCCTTTATCCCTCTCCTTTTATTAAGGGAAGAGGGAATTATGTATTAAAGGGGCTTCGCCCCTTTTAATCCCCTTACTAAGCATTTCTCCAATTATAGGCTGTTCATCCTATTTTCTCTAGACCGCCTAATGTCTCCGTTAAATAAGTTTCCAACCCTTGTTGTTGCAGGCTTTTATATATTTTCTCAGCCTGAGATTTATCGCTCTCTAAGGTAAATAGGGCTGGTCCTGAGCCGGCGAGGTGAACGTGGGTGGCGCCAATTTTCACAATATGCTCCCGATATGTGCTTAGCTCTGATGAACGGGCAAAAGCTACATTCTCAAAGGCGTTGAACAGAAGGGATGGAGTAAATTCTCTACCCTCCCTTAGTTCCTTTACCAGCCTCTCGGTAATCTGCCCATCGGTGTAGTGACTGGCGTTAATGCTGGCATAAAGTCGTTCCGTTTTGCCCGGCAGCCGAGGTACCGGTGGCATCATCACCACTATCCACATATGGGATAACTGAGGTAAGGGAGTTACCATCTCACCTCTACCCGTAACCAGAGCTGTACCACCGCAGAGAAAGAAGGCTACATCTGAACCTAACCCGGCGGTTAAATCAAGCAATTCCCCGTACGATAAACTCAACCCCCAGAGCTTATTAAGCCCACGCAGGATAGCAGCGGCATCACTGCTATCTCCGCCTAACCCCGACATCAAAGGGATGCGCTTGTTAATTTCTATGGTTGCCCCTTTATCACATCCGGTAACCTGTTGAAGTAAACTAGTTGCTTTAGATACCAGGCTCTCCTCAGGAATCCACTTTGGCATATCACACTTAAACTCAATATCCCGGCTCAAATGGAAACGAAGGCTATCGCATAGATTTATAGTCTGGATAACACTACGGATTTCATGAAAGCCGTCACTACGCTTAGCCAAGACCTCAAGGGTCAGATTAATCTTAGCCGGTGCCAGAACATTTAGCATACTATTTCCCTGCCTGGGTAAATACTCCCCACAACTGTGCCCATTCCTCCACAGACAAGGTCTCAGCCCGACGCTGTGGTACAATATGTGATTTCTCAAGTAAGGATAAAACCTCAACCTTTGACAAGCCCAAACCTTGAGCCAAGGAATTAACTATCTGCTTGCGGGAGGCGCTAAAACCAGCCTGCACCAGGTCAAAAAAGCCCCTTTCATCGGTTACCGCCACTGCCGGCTGAGAATATAGGTCAATCTGCAGTATAGCCGAGTCAACCTCAGGCACCGGATAAAAACACTGAGCTGGCACATAGCTAATTATTCTTGGCTCCCCATAAAACTGCACACTGATACTCAATACACTCATTTGACCGGGCTCAGCCACAATAGCCTCAGCTACCTCCTTTTGCACCATTACCACCATAATTTGAGGCTTAACCGACGCCTCAACAAAATGGCGCAAAATAGGGGATGTAATATAATAGGGAAGGTTAGCTACAACCTTGTAGCTACTTATTGCCGGAGTGAATCTTGTCTTTTGTTCCTGAAGTAAAGCGGCTGGATCAATCTGAAGTATATCCTCATTGATGATAGAAACATTGTCCAAAGAGGCCAAGCTTCGTTCCAAAGCAACAGCTAGTTTGCTATCTAGCTCAATAGCCACTACCCAACCAGCTTGCCTGGCTAGTTCCTTAGTCAGGATACCCAGACCAGGTCCTACTTCTATAATAACATCGGTAGAGGTAAGCCCGGCGGCTGAAGTAATAAGTTTAAGCACATCCTCATCAATAAGAAAATGCTGCCCTAGCCCTTTTCTTACTCGGAGGTCGACTTGGTGTAGCCGCCTCTTGGTTTGAGCTAAAATTGACTCTGTCTTCAGGTAACGCCTTTTTATCATTAACGCACACCCTTGTTGGGGATGATTACATCCCGTAGCTCAAACGCATTATCAACCGCACAGGCAATTTATGCTCCATCATCCTCGCCTGAGTAGCACCAATATCATAAGGAACACGGTAGAGAGTAACAGACCTAGCCTGACTATCATAGATAGCGTAGCTGGCTCTAGGGTCACCATCCCGGGGTTGCCCTACACCACCAGGATTAATAATCAATCGGTTCTTGGCTAACTTAAGTATATTATCAACCGGAAATTCACTAACCAAACAAGCACCAGTTTCATTGTACTCAAACACTAAAGGCACATGAGAATGACCCACTAAGCAAAATTGTGACTGGAAGTAGGCAAAATTCTGCTTGGCACTGCTGGTTGATAAAAGATACTCCCAGATGGGTTCCCTCGGGCTACCGTGCACTAGGGTAAAATCACCTCTTTGAACAACCAGCGGCAAGCTCTCAAGATATTTCGTATCCTCTAGGGTTAATTGCCGTGCTGTCCAGTGACAGGCATCAGCAGCATCGGGATTAAAATCGCCAGTATCCATTTTACCTATTGCTGCCCAATCGTGGTTTCCAGCCACGCAGACATGCTTATACTGGCACAGAAGCTCAATGCACTGGTGCGGGTCTGGTCCATAGCCAACAATATCTCCCAAACACCACACTTCCTCCACTCCCCCTCTGCGCTCAATATCATCCAGCACCGCAGTAAAAGCAGTCAGATTGGCATGAATATCAGCAATAATAGCGTATCGCATTCTATAAACTAT
Organism: Dehalococcoidia bacterium; assembly: GCA_011170285.1. Classification (GTDB taxonomy): domain Bacteria; phylum Chloroflexota; class Dehalococcoidia; order Dehalococcoidales; family W498; genus W498. The sequence goes on along the minus strand of DUEE01000007.1, from coordinate 31,982 downwards.
AACAGCTCTTATTCGCTATGACCAGAACTGGCTACCCTCAAGAGGAATATCAAGACAACCTCTAAATTTATTACTCCCTTAACCTTATCGGTAGTAGCATTTAGCACATCTTCGCGTTCTGAAGACCGACTGATAATAGCCGCAACTTCATTTAAAGCGGCAAGCCGTTTCTCGTTATCCTTATGACCTGAATATACGATTGAAGCTCCTGCTGAACCACCTCTAAATCTGTTGTGGATAGTGGATAACTATACCAATGGCAAACATTGCCCCGATAAGCCGATATGAGCCTAAAATAAAAATTGAATTCCAGTTTAAAGGCAATGCTGAGCCTCCCCTAAGCCGCATGCTTAAGGCAGAGAGCAACTCCAATAGACTATATTCTAATTGAAAAACGAGCCTAAATAAAACTGCTCCAGGCGACCAGGTTAGCAAATCTTCTGATTTGCTGGAACGGGTTAATAGTTGACAATATTGAGAACCAATGGTTATAATATCAGCCGAATAGAGAACTCAAAGAAAGAGGCATGAAGATGGGAACCAAGGCTTATTTTATGATTAACATGGGAAAGAAATTCAGTGACGATAGTTACTATCTAGACGCGATTAGAGATTTGGAGGCAATGCCTGAGGTTGAGGCTGTTAACCAGGTTTCCGGGGTGTGTGACCTTTTAGTAAAGGTAGATGAACCAGTAAGGGTTACTCCGATAGCTAATAAAATACGGGCTAAGAAATGGGTCAAAAATTTCCACATCCTCAATGTCGAATCCACTCAACCTACTGAAACCCAAAAACCTGATGAGCCATAACTTGTAGAGACCTGAACCGGCTGTTATCCCAGGCAATAACTGGATAATTAAAGTGCCAGCTTACGCCAGCAGGCTCAGAGGAAAGAAGGATAGAAATATGAACACTAAAGCCTACTTCATGATTAAAAAAGAAGCGATAACAGGCGGAGACGATCATCCAGAGACAATAAGAGAGTTAGAGGCAATGCCTGAGGTTGAGTCTGTCGAGCCAGTCTCCGGGGAGTATGATCTGGTAGTCGTAGCCGATGTGGACGCCCCGACAAGGATAGCTCTGGTAGCTAAAGAAATACAGGCAAAGGATTGGGTCAAGGACCTCCATGTACTGAAGCTTGAACCGGCTGCACCTAATCCCTTCCTAGATGAAGTCAGCTCCATACCGGGTGGAGAGAGTGTTCATTGGTGCGTTCAATGCGGCATGTGCTCCGCCTCTTGCCCTAATGTGCACAAGATGGACTATTCACCCCGAAAAATCATTGCCCTCGTCCGAGCTGGAAGACGCTATGATGCACTAACTAGTAATACTATGTGGGTTTGCGCCTCATGCTATCTGTGTACGGTGCGCTGCCCTAAGGATGTTAAGATAACTGAACTTATGCACACTCTGGAATGCTTGTCTGTTCGTCATGGGCTACGTAAAGGGGGAACCACCCCGGCTTTGTATAGAGCCTTTGTTGACTCCATTAAAGGCAATGGACGTGTCCATGAGCTGGGAATGATGATGAAGTTCTTCTTGAAAACAAATCCATTGGCTGCCCTTAAGATAATATCAGTAGGGTTACAACTACTATCCCACGGTCGCATGTCCATTAAACCCACAAGGATAAAAGGAGCTGAGCAGATTAAAACTATAGTGGAAAGAGCACATGCTTTAGGAGGCACAAAATGAAGTATTACACCTACTTCCCAGGCTGCTCTTCGTCTGAGGGTACAGCCGTAGCCTATGGCATATCTACACTATCCATCTGTAGTGCCCTCGGGATAGAATTGATTGAATTGGAAGATTGGAATTGCTGTGGGTCAACCCCCTACGGCTCAACCGATGAGCTTGAGTCGGTTTGTATCGCCGCTCGTGACCTGGCTCTGGCTGAAAAGACAGGGTTAGACTTGGTAACACCGTGCAGCGCTTGTTACACCACATTAAATACAGCCAATTCTAGGCTCAGACAATATCCCGACCTGAAGAGCAAGGTAGATGACTGTCTGGCTGCTGCCGGCTTGGAATATAAGGGAGGAGTGAGGGTACGCCATCTTTTTGAGGTCATATACAATGATATTGGGCTTGAGGACATTGAGTCCAAGGTAGTGAACCCACTTAGCGGACTAAGAATGGCTCCCTACTACGGCTGTCAATTAGTCCGCCCTGACCCAGGTTTTGATAATCCAAGCAATCCTCAATCCCTAGACCGTTTGATAGTCAGCCTGGGGGCAGAGCTTGTTCCCTTCCCATTAAAGGATCGCTGCTGTGGTGGCTCATTAATCATACCAGCGCTGGACTTAGCCCTAGATTTGATTCACAAATTGCTTGACAGCGCTACCAGCGGTGGTGCTCAGTGTATCATTACTGTTTGTCCACTATGCCAGACTAACCTAGATGCCTATCAGGGTTTAGTCAATAGAAAGTTTAAAACAAAGTATAACCTTCCAGTTCTGTTCTTTACTCAATTAATAGGTTTAGCTCTAGGCATTGAGCCCAAAGTATTGGCTTTAGATAAAAATATAGTATCAGCGGAAAAGATTCTGGCACCATTTACCAAGGTGACTGAATCTGCAAGTTAAACCGAAGGGAGAGATATGAATAATACAGACACGAAAATTGGCGTATATATTTGTCACTGTGGAACTAACATCGCTGGGACAGTGGATGTAGCCTCAGTAGCTGAGTTTGCTCAGGGATTACCTTCGGTAGAAATTGCTCGAGCCTATAAGTATATGTGCTCTGACCCAGGACAAGACCTTATTAGGGACGACATTAAGAACTTGGGGCTTAACCGGGTAGTGGTAGCTTCTTGCTCGCCACTGATGCATGAACGAACCTTCCGTCAAGCTTGTGAAAGTGCTGGGCTGAACAAATATCTCTTCCAGATGGTTAATATTCGTGAGCACTGTTCTTGGATAACCGAAGACCATGCTAAAGCTACTGAGAAGGCTAAAGCGCTGGTAAGTGCCGCCGTGATGAGAGTTTATCATCAAGAGCCACTGGAAACAAGACAAGTTCCCGTTAACCCCAATACGCTGGTGGTAGGCGGTGGTATCGCCGGCATTCAGGCTGCCTTGGAGATTGCTGCTTCTGGAGACAAGGTTTACTTGGTAGAAAGGGAGCCCAGCATCGGTGGACACATGAGCCAGCTAGATAAGACCTTTCCTACATTAGATTGTTCCGCTTGTATTCTCACCCCCAAAATGAGTGATGTGGGCTCTCAGCCTAATATTGAGCTAATGACCTATAGTGAAGTAGTAGATTTCTCAGGTTTTGTGGGCAACTTCAAGGCCAAGATAAAGAGGAAAGCAAGGTATGTTGATGAGGATAAATGTACCGGTTGTGCCGAGTGTGAAAAGGTATGCCCGGTCGAGGTGCCTTCTGAGTTTGACCTTGGATTAACCAATAGAAAGGCAATATATCGTCCATTCCCTCAAGCTGTGCCTAATATCTTCACCATTGATAACCGGGGTTATCCCCCCTGTCGGGCTGCCTGTCCTGCTGGGGTTAATGCCCAGGGCTATACTGCCCTCATCTCACAGGGTAAGTTCAAGGAGGCTATTGAGGTGTTGAGGAGGACTATGCCCTTTGCCGGAGTTTGCGGACGGGTCTGCACCCATCCCTGCGAGACGGACTGCGAACGGGGAAAGGTTGATGAGCCGATAGCTATCCGCTCACTGAAGCGCTTTATGGCTGACTACGAGCTTAAAGTGGGCAGAGAAAAAGCAGCTCCCGCAGAAAAGACAAAGGACAATAAAGTAGCTATCATCGGCTCTGGACCAGCGGGCTTAGCCTGTGCCTATGACTTGGTTAGGCAGGGGTATCCGGTTACCGTTTTTGAGGCTGCCCCACAGAGTGGCGGTCTGTTACGCTATGGTATTCCCAGTTATAGGTTGCCCAATGAGATAGTGGATAATGAGATTAGCTACATAGAAGAGCTGGGGGTGGACATAAAAACAAATACCCCGGTAAAAGAATTAGACGAACTCTTCAATCAGGGATATAAAGCCATCTTTCTAGCAACTGGTGCCGGGACAAGCGTAAAGATGGGTATTGCTAATGAAGACGCCAGAGGGGTAATCCAGTCCCTTGATTTCCTGGAGCAAGCAAACTCAGGGGAGAAGGTTGACCTTGGGAATCGAGTAGCAGTTATCGGTGGTGGTAATGCTGCCGTAGATGCGGCTAGGGTAGCTAAGCGTCTAGGGGCAAAAGAGGTATCCATCGTCTATCGTCGCTCCCGAGCTGAGATGCCGGCTATTGAAACCGAAGTTGATGAAGCAGAGCAAGAAGGAATAAAGCTCCATATTCTGGCGGCACCGGTGGAAGTCTTAACCGAAAATGGTCAACTAACTAGTATTCAATGTATTCGGATGGAGCTAGGGGAGCCTGATGCCAGTGGGCGTCGACGCCCGATACCTGTTAAAGGCTCGGAATTCAATATGGATGTTGATAACGTAATTATTGCTATCGGTCAGAGAGTGGACAAAACAATGTTGCCCGAGGGACTTGAATACACCGGTTGGGGAACTCTCTCTGTTGACCCAATCACCTTGCAAACAAATATTGAAGGCGTCTTTAGCGGTGGTGATGTGGTTTCCGGTCCGGCTGATGTCATTGCATCTATTGCTGCCGGGAAAGAATCAGCCATCTCTATTGACCGCTACCTTAGCGGTATAGACTTAAAGGAGGGGAGACCAACCACGATTAAGATAGTAACAGAGGTATCAAAGGAGGGGGTGGAAATAAAGGCAAGGGTGGCTATGCCAATTCTCGAACTAGACAAGCGAGGTGATTTTGCCGAGGTTGAGCTAGGTTTTGACGAGAAAACGGCTATTGAGGAAGCCAAGCGTTGCTTGAACTGTGGCGTATGTTCAGACTGTATGGAGTGTGCTAAAGCCTGTGAAGCTAATGCAATCAATTATGAGATGGAGGATGAATACCAGGAGGTTGAAGTGGGCAACATCATCGTGGCTACAGGCTTCCAGCAATTTGACCCCACCCCAATCTACCAGTACGGCTATGGACGCCTTGATAATGTTGTTACCGGACTTGAATTTGAGAGGATGATTAATGCCTCGGGACCGACTGGCGGCAAGGTTCTACTTAAGGATGGCTCGGAACCAAAGACAGTGGGCATTATCCACTGTGTAGGCAGCCGGGATACGAATTATCATGAATATTGCTCAGGGGTGTGCTGCATGTATTCAATGAAGTTTGGTCACCTGGTAAGAGATCATATTCCTGGAGCAAAAGCCTATGAATTCTATATTGACCTCAGGGCTGTTGGCAAAGCCTTCGAAGAGTTCTACAATCGAGTTCTGGATGAAGGAACTACATTCATTCGGGGTCGCCCTAGCGATGTGGTCAAGGAGAATGGCAGGCTGGTTGTTCAATGTGAAGACACCTTGGCTGATTGCCAACGCCGTATCCCTGTAGATATGGTGGTATTGAGTACAGCTCTTGAACCAAATTCGAATGTAGACGATGTAGCCCGGCTGTTTTCCTTGAGTCGAAGCGCCGATGGCTTCTTCCTGGAAAAACACCCCAAGCTAGACCCGGTAGCTACAATGAGTAGTGGTATCTTCGTGGTCGGTTGTTGCCAGTCTCCCAAGGACATTCCCTCAACTGTAGCTCAGGCTTCAGCCGCCGCTGCCCGAGTTCTGGCTATGATTAGCGCCGGTACCATAGAGGTTGAGGCTGCTATCGCTTGTGTTGATGAGGAGCTTTGCTCTGGCTGCCGAATTTGTGAAAATCTTTGCCCCTATACAGCCATCTCATTTGATGCGGAAAAGAAGGTTTGCCGGGTCAATGAAGCTCTATGTAAGGGCTGCGGTGTGTGCGTAGCAGCTTGCCCCAGCGGTGCTATCGCTGGTAAGCACTTCACTACCGAGCAGATTATGGCTGAGATTGAGGGAGTACTGGTGTAAGCAAAACCTTGCCCAAGGAAATGAAGAGATGAAACCGATATTAATAGTAGATGACGAAGCTGTTATGAGAGAGTCGCTCCGAGATTGGCTAACCGACGGCGGTTACCAAGTAGAGACCGCCGAGGAAGGGGAGGAAGCGTTAAAAGCCATTGTCGAGCAGGACTTCGGTGTTGTAATCCTTGACCTGAAGTTGCCGGGAAAAGACGGGATCGAGATATTAAGAGAGGCTAGAGCGAAGAGGCCACAGCTTAAGGGCATCATTATTACTGCTTATCCCTCGATACAGACAGCAGTAGAGGCGATGAAGGAGGGTGCTGTTGATTACTTGCTTAAACCATTTGACCTCGATGACCTGGGAGAATTAATCCGGGGGTCTCTGGGACCAGTTCCAGTAGAGATAATGCCTAAGGCTCCTGCTGAAACAGCCATAGCCGAACCAATTGCAGCGGAGGAGGTAAAGGCGGAAGAAGAGCGGGCAAAGGTTGAGGAAGTGATTAGCGAAGCCACGGGGAAGGTATGCCTGCCTCCTTGCCAGATAGCTTGTCCTATAGGAGAGGATATTCAGCGCACTAATGCTATGATTGCCTTTCTCCCTCTGGATGCTGAGGAGGCTTACAGCCAGATAATAAAGATAGGCGATGAAATCTATGAGAAGAATCCTCTATTTACCATATGCAGCTACATTTGTGGGCTTTGTGAGAGAGAGTGTAACTACAAAGACCAGACTGGGGCGATAAGAAGAAAGATACTAAAACGGTTCCTTACCGATTATTACCTTCCATATTTGGAAACCAAGCCCCCACTTCCCTATCCTACCCGAGAAAAGGTTGCCGTGATTGGAGCAGGACCTGGGGGGTTTATGTGTGCTTACATGCTGAGTAAAAAGGGCTATCAAGTGACTATCATGGAAAGGAGTTCACAATTAGGAGGGGCTTTAAGATACATCCCTCAATATCGTCTTCCTATAAATATTATAGATACCACTTTAAATAATCTAGTGAGGATTACCCATACTGATGTTAGATTTGGAATAGAAATGGGTAATGGTAGAAAAACGCTGGATGACCTTAGAAATGAAGGTTACCGGGCTATATTTGCCGCTACCGGCACTCATTCTCCCAGACCCCTTACTTTTGATAGACAACTGGTAGCGGGAGCAGACCTGGATGGGGTCGCCTCCGGGTTACACTTCCTCTTCGAGGTGAACCAAGGAGGGGTTCTCCATCACCTCTTTCGCCAGCTCTTTCGGGATAAGAGGGTGATAGTAGTGGGCGGTGGCAATGTAGCCTTTGACGTGGCAAGAAGTGCCCGACGACTCGGTGGGGATGTTTCCCTCGTCTGTCTGGAATGTGAGGATAAATCTTCCAAGGATGGGATTCCAGCCGATATAGAAGAGATAGAAGGCTCTAAAGAAGAGGGCACAAGAATAACCTATTGCCGAGGTGTAGAAGAGATAATCGGAGGGGATGGAAAGTTCGAAAAAATAAAATGTCCCCGATGCACATCGGTCTTTGATGAGAGTGGATTTAATCCCAAGTTTGACCGAAGTGATGTGACATACCTTGAGGGTGATGTGCTGCTGGTTACTATAGGACAGGGACCAGAGCGGGCATTTTTCCAGCAGGAGGGCTTGCTGAATGAGAGAGGCAGGCTTGATATCGACCAGCTTACGCTTATGAGCAATCGCCAAGAAGGAGTTTTTATCGGAGGCGATGTAAAACGGATAGGTTTTGCTGCGGAAGCAATGAGAGATGGGATGATAGCAGCCGAGTCTATAGACCGCTACCTGAAGGGTGAGGACTTGAAGACAGGCAGGGAAAAGGAATATGAAGGTGCTGCCATACCCAAGCTTATGGATTACAAGCCTCAGCCAAAGTTGGAATGGGTACTAATGAAAGACAGGCTAAACTTTGAACTGTTTGAAAGAGGGTTCACCTTAGAAGAAGCAGTGAAAGAGGCCAGAAGGTGTCTGTACTGTGGCCCCTGTAAAAGCTGTAAAGCATGTGTGGTAATGGGACTTCAGCCTGAGATAGCACCAATTGAAGTTAACCAAGATTTATGTAGCGGGTGTGGAATTTGTGTCGCCGTGTGTAGCTATGACGCCACCGAGTTAGTGAAATCTGATAAAGGGCTGGTAGCAGTTATCGATGACCTTAAATGTAAGCGATGTGGTGTATGTGTTGCTGCCTGTCCTGCTGGAGCAATAGTTATCAAAGACGGCTTCACAGAAACCATAGCTAATACCCTTACCGCATTATGATGCTTCAGGCGATGCCGAAGAGGCACTAGTGAAGTTATCTTAAAGAATACGCTCATGGCTAACCCCAACCTTTCAATACCCTTTCACAATGCCCCACTAAATCCAGGCTAGAACCAATTACACCTCTTCTATGCAACCCAAATACAGGCGTGCTATAATTTCACCATGAAGGTTTCAGAGCTGGGGGAATTTGGGCTGATTGACCTCCTAGCTAAAACGATTGGCAAATTGGAGGATAAACAGCTCCTAATTGGCATCGGTGATGATGCCGCCGCCTGGTATGGTGACACCTCAATTCAACTAGCTACTACTGATTCCTTAATTCAAGGCGTTCATTTCACCCTGGGTATAGCTTCCTGGGAAGACTTGGGGTGGAAAGCAATGGCAAGCAACTTGAGTGACATTGCGGCTATGGGCGGTGTGCCCAGATACGCCTTGGTATCGTTAGCCATACCACCCCATACCGAAGTAGAGGATGTTACCGCCCTCTACCAGGGGATGATTGAGCTGGCACAGCAGTTTGGAGTGGCTATAATTGGTGGCGACACCAACAGTGCCCCCCTGGTGGCTATTACCATTACTATTCTGGGTAGCACCAGAAACCGGGATAAACATATACTCACCCGCTCATCAGCTCAGCCTGGTAAGCAAGTAGCTGTTACCGGCTACTTAGGTGCTGCCGCTGCTGGCTTGGAAATGCTTACTAAACAGCTTCAATTTGACCCTGAAGCCACCGCCCTTCTAAGAAGGGCTTTCCTTCACCCCTACCCCAGACTGGCTGAAGGGCAACTACTGATAGACCAAGGGGTAAAAACAGCTATAGATATTAGCGATGGATTGATTTCAGACCTAAACCATATATGTAAAGCCAGTCAAGTTAGCAGCCGGATACAAGTTGACCGCGTGCCTATTCAGACCATAGTTAAGACTAAGTTCGATGATAGAGCGCTCGAGATGGCATTATCAGGAGGAGAGGACTACGAACTCTTGTTTACTGCCAGCACTGAGGTCATTGATAAGGTAAAAAGAGCCGCCTCTTGCCCGGTAACCGTAATCGGCGAAATCGTAGCTGGTAAAACAGGCGAGATAACCCTGGTCGACAGAAATGGAGAGCCTTTTGAGCTGAGTAAGGTAGGTTGGGAGCACTTTATTGCCAGGTGAAGCTAAGCCAGTCGCTAAAATCATTTCATAGCGTCGCTTATTTGAGGAAGTTGGAAGGGGCGAAGCTCACCGGAGGTCGCCATGGCGACTCGCCTCTGGAGAGCGACTCTGTCGACCCCTTTAAAAGTAGTCCATCCCCCCTCTCTATTCGCCGAGAGGTACAAAAGGCAAAACTTTTGTATGCACCTTTCCCCTTAGTCGACTATAGTGACAGCTCAACCCTTCAACCTTAACTTGTCGGGGAATAAGGTTTCTTCTGAAGATAATTGTAGCAATACATCTTGTTATATGCAATAAAAATATGGTAACAGCGATGGCTCCAATGTCACATTCTAAGCTTTCGTTAAGTCAACCTGCACAATCCGCCATAATATGAAGGATTCTTCCTATAACATGGGTTGAGGTTAGACTCCCTTTTGTATCATACTATAATATACTTACATCAATAAGCAGGGTTAATTGTTGTGGATGATAAAAGTCTAGAAATCCTCCAGTTCCCCCAAATAAAGGAAATACTCGCTGGATTCACCTCGTTTCTGGCTAGCCACGAATTGGCCATCGGTCTCCAGCCACTTTCTGATTACGAACAGGTCTCTCTATTATTGAAACAATCCACTGAGGCACGTTATCTCCTGTCACTGGAGCCTATCTTTTCTATCGGAGGAGTCATTGATATTCGCGAGGCGGTGAAGATGGCAGCCCGGGGCAAGATTCTCGAACCCGTAAATCTCGTAGAAATTCAACAGACTTTAGCTGCCATCTGCCAATTGCGCAGCAGCCTTGGAAAGTTATCAAAGGAACTTCCACTGCTCTGGAATATCGCTGAAGGTATTGTCGAACTTCACCATCTCGAGAAGGGCATCGCCAGTTGCATCGCACCCTCTGGTGAATTGCTGGATCGTGCCTCGCCCAAGTTGTTTTCGGTTAGACAGAGATTGAGAGAAGCACGCGAGCAGTTGTTAGAGCGCCTGAAAGCGATATTCAGGTCACCTAAGGGGCGTAAGATAATCCAGGAGCCTATTATTACCGAGCGAGAAGGAAGATATGTTATCCCGGTCAAGATTGAATTTCGCAAAGAAATAAAGTGTATTGTTCATGATGTCTCCAACACTGGCGCTACTGTATTTGTTGAACCATGGACGACTGTAGAGATGGGGAACACACTTCGTGAGCTTGTGATAGAGGAAAGACACGAGATAGATAGGATTCTTGAAAAGCTCAGTGCTGAAGTAGGAACACATGATGCAGAAATCTCTCGTAGTATAGCCTTAAGTGCCGAGTTGGATCTAGCACTAGCCAAAGCAAGGTATGCTAAGAATGCCAGGGCTATTGAACCTGTCTTAACCACCTTCAGCGAGAATGAAAAGAGGAACACAGAGGAACGGGCTGGTGTGCTCAGACTTCTTGAAGCTAGGCACCCCTTACTCACAGAAAACGCTGTACCACTCTCCGTGGAGATGGGGTGTGATTTCTCCATTCTCGTGATTACCGGACCCAATACAGGCGGTAAGACGGTTGCACTCAAGACTATCGGCTTGCTCAGCTTAATGACACAGGCCGGTATACCGATCCCCGCATCAGCAGGAAGTCACATCCCAGTCTTTGACGGCATATTCGCTGATATTGGCGATGAGCAAAGCATCGAGCAAACGCTCTCCACCTTCAGCTGGCACATGGGTAATATTATACGCATAATGAGCAGGGCTACAGAAAGGAGCCTGGTACTTCTCGATGAGTTGGGTACGAATACCGACCCAGCAGAAGGTTCCGCCTTGTCTCGCTCTATCCTGACCCACTTATTATCACGGGGAACGATGGCCATAACCACTACACATTACAGTGACCTCAAGGCGTTTGCACACACGACTCCTGGGTTGCAAAACGCTTCGCTTGACTTTGACCCGGTTACACTGATGCCGACCTATCACCTGACTGTGGGTAGCCCCGGTGGCAGTAATGCCTTGGCTACTGCCGCTCGCTTAGGCTTGCCTCCCGAGATTATCGCTGACGCTAGAGGGATGCTCTCGAAAGGTACGCAAGATCTGGATGTCCTGCTTGCCAATTTGATGGAGGAAAAACAGAGACTTGAAGTCATTAGGCAGGACCTTATAAAAGAGAAGGAACGAGTGGAACGACGTGAAACTGAGCTGGAAACTGAGCTTCAACGGTTAGAAGCGGAAGAACGGAAGGTCATTCAGGAGACGCGGGACAGAGTCGTTCTAGAGGCTGCTGAGCTGTACAAAGAAATACGACAGGCTGCGTCAGAGTTACGGAGAGAGAAATCGAGGGAAAGAATTGAGCAAGCCAAGGCAGCGATAGCTACGGTGCAGGAGCAGTTGAAGAGCGAGTTGTGGAGGGCGAAGGCAGGTGAAAAAACGGATGGGGAGGCACTTGACGAAAACATCATTACTACAGGCGATACAGTCTGGCTAAAAGAAGCAAACATGCACGCAACGGTGCTCTCGGTATCGGAAGAAACGCAGCAGGTTGAGGTTCAGGCCGGGCTTACCAAGATCAGGCTCGGACTTTATAGCGTGGAAAAAGTAACAGAGACCCATGGTAGAGCAACCCCAGAATTTACCCCGGTAAAAACACAGTTGAATAGACGGCCAGTGTCGGTTGAGCTTGACCTAAGAGGAAAGCGCGCCGATGAGATAGAGGGGGCTCTTGATAGCTTCCTCAATAATGCTACTCTGGCCAATTTGAGTGAAGCTCGTATCGTTCACGGTTTCGGCACTGGTACTGTACGTAATATCGTCAGAGAGCTTCTCACTTCTCACCCTTTGGTCAAATCCTTCCGCCCTGGTGGGCGAGGCGAAGGTGGTGACGGAGTAACTATTGCCAGGCTGTAATTGCGGGATAAATTATTGCTGTAAGTTCCTAGGGCGGAGGTATGTACTGTGATGCTCGTATCGAGACGGTTCTATCTCAGTAGAGTGAATATGCTCGGCTTCCTCGATAAATTAGACTTGGCTACTGACGCAGCCAAGTCGCTCTATATACCGTCCGGGTTAACGCTGCCGAAGGTTGAAACTTTGCTGGAACAGGTGTTTTACCCACAAGTTACTCCCCCGGAGCTGGTTAAAATTGCTGCCATTTCGAAAACTGGAGCGGTTCTTTTTTTGAACTCCCCACGAAGCTATCTTGTTCTACCACCATTTCCAATCGTGGAAAAATATTTCGCTGAGGGCTGTAATGTTGAGCCAATGCGTTCCCTTCTCAGGCATGATTTTAGGGTTGCTTTGGTTCTGGTGCGCTTGGGTTCATATGCTATCGGTATCTGTCATGGTGAAAGTCTTGTAATCAGTAAGGTTGGTACTGGTCTCGTCCACGGACGCCACAAGAAGGGTGGTTCATCACAGCAACGGTTTCAGCGACATCGGGAAAAGCAAATAGAGCGCTTTCTAGATAGGGTCTGTTGCCATATCCAGGAGCGACTTGAGCCGCAGGCTCGTTCACTGGACTATGTGGTTTATGGAGGCGCACGAACTACAATTCTGTCACTTCAAAAAAGTTGTCCATTCTTACGGCAGTTTGACAGCCATACCTTGCCGCCGATGCTCGATATACCCGACCCCCGTAAGGGGGTACTAGAAACAGCAGTAGGCCGTGTCTGGTCAAGTAGCGTGATTGAATGGCATGACAATGCAAACTGGTGAGGAGAGGCAGTATGAGTATTGTATGCTTAAGAAAGGATGATGATAGAGCGGTATTTGTCAGTTAGTCAGGGAAAACAAAGCGCCATATTATTACTGGCAGTTGCACACTTCGTCAAAAGGTTCAATCGAGTTACAAAGTGAGCTATTAAATCATATGAGGATATGGTGCTATACCACCAAATACTGGTTAACCCAGTTTCCATCTAGGACTCGAGATTCAACACTATCTTGAAATTCCAGACATCTATTAACCCTCAGGTAATATACGCTCTATTTCGTTCTTCAAAAGTTTGGTGTCGAAAGGTTTAGTGAGGTACGAAGCTTTCGATTTGAAGAGGAAATTCTTGGTATCCGGCGCCATAACATCACCTTCTTTCCTTGCTTAATAGGAGTAGTATTTATCTCAACCCATATATGACTTCCGTCCTTCCTTATCAATTCAAACTCATCTGGTCCAGTGGTTCTTCTCATGGCGTTAAGTGCCAGTAGCTTGCCAGCTTTTGCTAGATCTTTCGCTAGGAGAAGGTTGAGCTTGAGAAAGCTGTTCCCTATGAGCTCTTCCCTCTTATATCCGGTCAGTTCCTCTGCCTTCTTGTTGCCATAGAGTAAGGTCCCTTTCAAATCGTTAAGGTAAACACCATCTGGAGTACTTTCCAGATAGGTCTTGAGGTTCTCTTCTGACTGTCGCAGTGTCTCCTCCCCCAGCTTCACTTGCGTATGTAAGTTTGCATTTCCAATAGCTTGAGACGCAGCACCTGCAAAGTTTTGAAGCGTTATTAATTCTCCTTGGGAAACCTCTTCCCGAGGACTAGTTATGAATACTGCACCGACTATCTCCTCTCCGACCGTTAATGGCACCAAGATGCAATTCTTCGTTTCTCCAAGTTTCCCTAGAGCTGAGCATGCTTTTTTGCTGATTAAAGGGTATGCAATCTCAGCCAGGCTCTTGGTAACTGCTGTTCTGCCTTCCAGTACTGACTGTATATTGGCATTGGAGTCGTAACCTACTGAAACGGATAAATTCTTTAGCGAAAACCCCAATACCTTACCTATCTGGTGCAGAAGATGCTTCTGGGTAGAGAGCGCCCTGACCTGGAAACACTTTTTCTCATTGTCAATCATCATGACAAAGGCTGTGGTATATCCCAGGGAATGAACAGCCCCGTCAGTTATCTGTTTGAATCCTTCATCTAGATCCAGGGTGCTGTGAACAGATGCCGTCACTTGCTGAAGTACCTGCAGCCGCGCATTGGTCTCTGACAATCGCTCCTCCAACCGCTCATACCCATCTCCCAGCTTCTCAACTCCTGATTCATGCAAGCGTGGCGATTCTAGCTCATCAATGAGATTTTTCCCTGCTCTATGAGCATTTATCATTTTCTTATTCCTTGCCGATGCCACCGTCTTGACTCTTACTGTGTTTTCATTTCAGAGCTGCCGACTATCTGGTTAGCCTCCGTTTTGAGCCTATGCAGGTCGCTGGTGGTAAACAGTCTCCAGCCTCTCCTGTCTCTGCGTTGAACATCAGGCAACACACCTTCCCTAGCCCAGCGGAGAAAGGTATTCTTACTTATGCCGGCTATTCTACAAGCCTCGGCGGTTCGATAATATTTTTCACCCTCGATGACTACAGGCATATCTACTAATCCCCTCTACTATATTCGGAAATCCCCGATACCATTTGAGTATATTCTACCAAGGGCTTACAATGGAGTAAATCCCACAGTAGTACCTTTCTGTGCCGTACTTCTGTACTACATCGGATTATCGCAGATTCCCATTCGGTTGCTTGTTCACCTACACCTCAGACCGGCATCAGTTGCTATTGGACTCTTCTCTGGTCTTACTCTGGTTGATATACCTCAATAGATATGCCGCAGTGTTTAATCTACCCTAATAACGAGCGGAGGCATTCATAACCAGTAAAACGATGCGGCATGTCACTAGATATCCTGATTAGCCGAGTAAAAACTACATAAGTTGAAATTGACCTGAGTAATAGATATCCTAAACTGAACGGAGCCAAGAACGACTGGAAAACGGTACTTTTTTTGTATTAATAATTCCTTGAAAAGGTAATGGACTTCAGTCCATTGCTCGTAGTCTTAATGCTAATGGCATAGCTTCAAGGACAGGTAAGAAGTGGGGGGCAACCTCGATTGAGAAAATACTTCATCAGGATGTGCGGGGCAGCCATGATAGGTTATGGGATTGGGGCGGCTAGTCGGCATCGGTATTACATATGTGGCAGTGCCTGTAGAAAAGGCAGAGAAGTATGCCCATTACCTATGCTACCTAAGGATAAGACGGAGAGGTTTATCATTGACCGCATCAAGAACTGCGGCAGGCAAAGGCTAAAGCAGAGGAGATGTTACACTACAAAACACTGGACATAGCCGAGCCTCAACTGGTGCGGAACTATGCCAGTGACTTGAGAAACTTGCTGGCTATATCCTCTATCACTGAAGGAATGATCTTTCTCAAGTTATCTATAGAGAGGATTGAGGTAGATGAATCGCAAGTCAAGATGTATTATACTATTCCTATGCCCCCACATAGTGTGTCGGCGGAGACTGTTGGAGTTTTGCCTTTCGTATAGAATGGTTCAAGTAGAGGGAACAAAGGGGTCGACAGAGTCCGCCCTAGGCGGAGGTGAGGTAGATAGAAAATCTCAATATGAGTTACCTTGAACTAACTAGCCATAGCCCCGAACAAACCAAAAAATTCGGGGTTCGTATCGGTGAGTTAGCCCTACCCGGTGACATTCTTCTCCTCGTCGGCGGCTTGGGAACAGGAAAGACTTGCCTTACTCAGGGTATTGCCTGGGGACTAGGCATTAAAGAGTATACGATGAGCCCTTCCTTCGTCATAGTGAGGGAACTTTATGGTAGGCTGCCTTTATATCACATTGACCTGTATCGGCTTGACCATCTAGAAGAAATTGTGGAATTAGGCTTAGATGACTATCTATATGGTAATGGTATTTGCGTAGTTGAATGGGCAGACAATGGGCTAAGCCTATTGCCAAGCGAGCACTTGCTAATTCAAATAAGCTATCTTGCCGATACCGAGCGTAGCTTTCAACTCAAACCCAGTAGCAAACGCTACTTGGAAATAGCAACCCAACTGAAGAACTTCATACCTGAACAAGTACAGGAACTTGACAATCACTGATATTAGGAGTATATAGGAGTATACTTGAGTTCTAACATATGAAATAGCATAAAAAATAGTAAGTGGCGGTATAGGGGCAAGGAGATGAAAAGGGCACTGGAACCGCTAGATAATATGGCGGTGGCCGGTGCCCTTTTTGATTTACATTGGCATCACCTGGTATGAGGAGCTACAAATGAAAGACTCTGCCGGACACAGAAGAAGTGCCAGCAGATACGGCAAACCAATTATTCACTATCCAAGAGATAGGGGAGGAGGTCAAGCATGAAAAGGTTTTTGGGTGTTCTTTTTGCTTTGGTGTTGGTGTTTTCACTGGCGGCAATAGGTTTTCCGTCACCAGCTTTAGCTTTAGAACCTCCCGAAGAGGAATGGGATAAGACATTCGGTGGTGCAAGCTATGATAGGGGCAAATCAGTCAAGCAGACATCGGATGGTGGTTATATCATCGTTGGCTGGACAGAGTCTTACGGTGCTGGTTGCGAGGATGTCTGGCTGATAAAGACTGATTCCAACGGCAATAAGGTGTGGGATAAGACATTTGGCGGCACAAGCAAGGATTTGGGCTACTCAGTCAAGCAGACATCGGATGGTGGTTATATCATAGCTAGCACTACATACTCTTATGGTGCTGGTATTTGTGATGTCTGGCTGATAAAGACTGATTCCAGCGGCAATAAGGTGTGGGGTAGGATATTTGGTGGCACAAGCCGGGATTTCGGCTACTCAGTCGAGCAGACACCGGATGGTGGTTATATCATCGTTGGCGGGACAGAGTCTTACGCTACTGAAATTCAAGATGTCTGGCTGATAAAGACTGATTCCAGCGGCAATAAGGTGTGGGATAAGACATTTGGTGGCATAGGTGATGAGTGGGGCGACTCAGTTGAGCAGACATCAGATGGTGGTTATATCATCGTTGGCGGGACATATTCTTACGCTACTGAAATTCAAGATGTCTGGCTGATAAAGACTGATTCCAGCGGCAATAGGGTGTGGGATAAGACATTCGGTGGCCCAGGTGATGACTGGTGCTCGTCGGTCCAGCAGACATCAGATGGTGGCTATATCATAGCTGGCGAGACATATTCTTACGGCGCTGGGGGTTCTGACGTCTGGCTGATAAAGACTGATTCCAGCGGCAATAAGGTGTGGGATAAGACATTCGGTGGCGCAAGCTATGATAGGGGCAAATCAGTCAAGCAGACATCGGATGGTGGTTATATAATCGTTGGCGGGACAGCATCTTACAGCGCTGGCAATTCCGATATCTGGCTGATAAAGACCGATTCCAGCGGCAATAAGGTCTGGGATAAGACATTTGGCGGTACAAGCGGTGATAACGGCTACTCAGTCGAGCAGACATCAGACGATGGCTACATAATAGCTGGCGAGACATGCTCTTACGGCGCTGGCTATGCCGATGTCTGGCTGATAAAGGTTTCGGCAACTGGAGAAGGAGTCCGAAAAGGCGACTTTGATGGCGACGGAGACATTGACATATTTGACTTTGTCCAGTTCGCTGATGCCTATGGCTCTGAGGCAGGAGACCCTAACTATAATGCCATTGGTGATTTCGACGATGATGGTCATATTGACATTTTTGACTTTGTTGACTTCGCCGATGTTTACGGAACCTGATAACTAACCTAAGTCACATGCTATACCACAGAAGTCAACATAGCTGCGGTTAAGGAAGAGCAGACTTACATAGGCGTGAAACTTGTCAGTGATTGGTTCGAGGGCGTAAAATGCGCCTATGCAATTGGCTATAGATACCTCAACAGACACAGCCAGCCTGGCTCTGGTCCAAGACGGCGAAGTGCTAGCTGAGTTAACCTGGCACTGTGGACAGAACCATACTACCCAGCTACTACCCCACCTGGCACACCTGCTAAATCAGTCCAGGTTAAGTCTTCAATCTACCACTGGTATTATCGTAGCCAGAGGACCAGGAAGCTTCAATGGCTTACGAGTGGGAATTAGCACCGCCAAGGGACTAGCCTTTAGCCTGGGAGTCCTTATAGTTGGTATCAGCACCCTAGAAGTAGCCGCCTACCAGCATGCTGAAACCGGTTTGCCTGTCTGTCCGATATTTAATGCCGGTAGAGGCGAGATTGCTACCGCTATATACCAAAAGAAACAAAATGTGTGGCGTCAGCTTGTTAGCGAGCATATAACTACTGTTGACGCTCTATGCTCACAGATAACCACCAAGACCATATTTTGCGGGGAATTCACACCATTTATCGCCACCGAGCTAAGAAAACAGCTTAAGCAAAGAGCAATAATACCGCCTCCAGCTACTAGATTGCGGCGAGCCAGTTTTCTAGCTGAGTTAGGGCTTAAGCGGCTTGAGGCAGGCGACTATGACAACCCATCTACTTTACAGCCGCTATACCTCAGGCGACCACCAATCACTAAAACGAGACACCGATAACAAATCAGAATAGAGGAAAAACTAAGAGCGATGGCTAAAGCTGTTATCTGGGATATGGATGGGGTAATTGCTGATACTGCCCCCTACCACTTTGAGGCGTGGCAGGGAGTCTTCCAAAAAAGAGGTGTGAGCTTCACCGAAGAGGATTTCAGGCGTAACTTTGGGCAAAGGAATGATACCATAATCAGGAATGTATTAGATAAACAAATATCTCAAGATGAAATTGATGCCGTGGCCAATGAGAAGGAAGCGAGTTTCCGTCGCAGAATTGTACAAAATATAAAGCCACTGCCCGGAGCAACAGAGCTAATAAAATCGCTCAAGGAGCTTGGTTTTAAATTATCGCTAGCTTCATCAGCCCCCATGAAAAATATTCGTCTTATTACTAGAGGTCTAGGTATAAATAATTACTTCCATTCTATAGTCTCTGGACAAGATGTAACCGAGGGCAAACCCAGTCCTCAAGGCTTCCTGCTAGCCGCCAAGAGATTGGGGGTTGCGCCGCAGAATTGCATTATAATTGAGGACGCTGTAGCTGGCGTCAGCGCTGCCAAGAGAGCCGGGATGCACTGTCTGGCAGTCACTAATACTCACCCTAGGGTGAGCTTAATGGAAGCTGACCTTATAGTTGACACCCTAGATACAGTTAGTGTGAATGATTTGCAACACCTTCTGAATCCTTTAAGGGAATGTTGAAGGGGCAGGTGAGGTAGCTATCATTCTCTTTAATTGACTTGAAATTTTAATTATGTTAACATACCACAAAGTCAGCTTATTAAATCTTTTTAGCCAAATTGACAGGATAAGATGTCAGCGCTGAGTGAGCTTTATGAAGAAATTGCTCTTTGCCACCAGTGTAAACTAGCTGAATACCGAACCAGAGTGGTGCCGGGGGAGGGGGCAGAGAATGCTGAGATAATGTTTATTGGTGAGGCACCGGGTTGGCATGAGGATCAGCAGGGACGCCCCTTTGTTGGACCGGCGGGATTATACCTAGACCAATTACTGGCTTCCATTAACTTGAAGCGGGAGCAGGTTTATATTGCCAATGTGATCAAGTGCCGTCCTCTGGGAAACCGTGACCCCTTACCTACTGAAATACGCAATTGCCGTAAGTGGCTAGAGCGCCAGATTGAGTTAATTCACCCCAAAATGATTGTAACCCTGGGTCGTTATTCTATGGCAATGTTCTTCCCCGGTAAGAGTATAAGCAAGATTCATGGCACTGCCCAAAAGCGTGATAATACTATGTACTATGCGATGTATCACCCGGCGGCAGCTCTTCACCAGCAAAGTCTACGCCAAGCAATAGAGGCTGATATGCTTAAGATTCCATCACTTTTAGCTCAAGCAGAAACTATTAAGGAAGAGCAGCCACCGCAACAATTAACTATGTTTGAGGTTTAAAACTATGACTAAGCCAAGATTAAAAATAATCCCTCTCGGCGGACTCGGCGAAATCGGCAAGAATATGACGGTAATGGAATATGAAGAGGATATTATCATCATTGATGTCGGGCTTATGTTCCCTGGAGAGGATATGCTAGGCATAGACCTGGTAATCCCTGATATTAGCTACCTTCTGGAGAGACGGGAAAGAATAAAGGGGATAGTCATCACTCATGGGCATGAAGACCATATTGGTGCCTTACCCTACATACTCCCTCAGCTTCAAGTGCCTATTTATTCAACAAAGCTTACCCAGGGTCTCATCTCGGTCAAACTAAAAGAAAGAAAGGCACTCACCGACGCCAGGCTTGAAATTATACCACCCGGGGGAGATGTCACGCTGGGGAAGTTCAAAGTGGAGTTCTTCCCTGTTTGCCACAGCATACCTGACGCAGCCGGTTTAATCATATATACTCCAGTTGGCACCATAGTTCATACCGGAGATTTTAAGCTTGATTATACACCAGTTGATGGAAAACCAACTGACCTTTCTCGGCTGGCTCAAGTGGGAGCGCAGGGGGTCTTGCTACTCCTTTCTGATTCTACCTATGCTGAACTCCCCGGCTATACCCCGTCAGAAAGGGTGGTTGGTGAAACCCTGGACCATGTTATGGCTAATGCCCCAGGAAGGGTGATTGTAACTACCTTTGCCTCGCTGGTCTCTCGTATTCAGCAGGTTATTGATGCTGCGGCCAAACATCAGCGTCGCGTCTTTGTTATTGGGCGTAGTATGACTAATATAGTTCGCATGGCATTGGAGTTAGGTTATCTTAATGCTCCTGATGGCATATTGGCTCGGCTTGATGAACTTAAAGGTATACCCCATAATAAAGTTGTCCTTGTCACCACCGGAAGTCAAGGGGAACCTACCTCAGCCCTAGTTCGTATTGCCAACCGAGACCACCCCCAGGTTCATATCATTCATGGAGACACAGTGATTCTTTCATCAACCCCTATTCCAGGTAATGAAGCGCTAATCAATAGAACAGTGGATAACATTTTCAAGCAGGGGGCTCAGGTGTTATATGACAAGGTAGCCCAAGTTCATGTCCATGGGCATGGTAGTCAGGAAGAGCTAAAACTGCTACTAAATTTGGTCAAGCCAAAGTTCTTTATGCCTATTCATGGTGAATATCGCCACTTGAGTATTCATGCAAAATTAGCCGAATCAATAGGCATCCCAAAGGAAAATACCTTCGTGCTGGAAGATGGCGATATACTTGAGATTAACCCACAGGGAGGCAAGATAACTGGCAAAGTCAGTGCCGGTAATGTGTATGTAGATGGTTTGAGCGTAGGTGATATCGGTAGCCTTGTTCTCCGTAATAGAAGAATGCTATCAAGGGATGGAATAGTAGTGGTAATTATTGCCGTCAACCAACAAACTGGTAAGCTGGTGGGGCGTCCTGACATCGTATCACGGGGTTTTGTTGATACCAGAGAGTCCAAAGATATGATAGAAGAGAGTCGTGACCTAGTGGCTCGTGTCCTAGACCGTAGTGGTGACCGCCCTGCCGAGTGGGGTTTTGTCAATACTAAAGTCAGAGACATACTGAATAAGTTTTACTATGACCAGACTAAACGCCGTCCTATGATCCTTCCGGTTATGGTAAAGGTGTAGCTTTACATGGCTAAGGGAGGAGCCAATATCAGGAGTAAATCTAAAAAAAAGCCGTCGAGAAAGTGGTGGTCGAGCCGGCTTTTCTACTCTACTATGCTCCTCGTCCTCATCGTGGCACTGCTATTCTGGCAATGGTCGGCAGTAACTTCATGGATTAGTAATATTGCCAGTAAAGTCTGGGGACTGTTTGGCTGGGGACTGATACTCATAGCCCTAGCCGTTATAATTATAATAGGGATAATTAGTAAGCGGCAGTTATCAGTTTTGGTTCGTCGCTGGAAGCTCTATCAGTGGAATAAATGGTTAGGTGCTATTACCTTCATCCTGGCTATATGGGGAGTGCTAGCCCTCTTTAATCTGGGGGGTAGTTTCGGTCTAGGTGTCATAGGCGAAGACGGTTTTATCTCCATTCTTTGGATACTGGGATTATTCATCATTGGCGCTATTTTAGTGGCTCCTAAAGCTTGCTTCCGCCTGGTAGTAAGTTTCTTCTCATTGTTGGGTAAGTATTTAAAAAGACGACCATTTCCTACACCAACTCCTCAACAACAGTCATCATTTCCCACGGTTACAGCAATCCCTACCCCCCCCGAAATAGAACCGGAGAAGGAAACGGTAACCCCGGTGCTTGTTCCTACCCAGGCGCAACAGGAACTAAAGCAGGTGGCTCAGGAGGTATGGAAAAAATATGGCGAATCACCGTCTTTAGTTACCATTGATGGCTGGCGGTTACCACCTATTGATATTCTAGATAGGTCTCATGAAGTTGAGTTTGGTCAAGCTGATAATGTGCAGAGAGCGAAGTTGCTAGAGGAAGCTCTAGCCAGTTATGGCGTTGAGGCTAAGGTAGTACAGATAAATACTGGACCGACAGTTACCCAGTTTGGTGTGGAACCAGGCTGGGATAGAAAGCTGAAGGAAATAAAGGAAAGGGATAGGGATGGAAGTGTTAGGGTGCGGCTGGAGGAGGTGTCTAAGACAAGGGTCAAGGTAGAGAGGATAACCTCACTGGCTAATGATTTGGCTCTTGCCCTGGCGGCATCCAGTATCAGGATTGAAGCTCCGGTGCCAGGCAAGTCGTTAGTAGGCATTGAGGTGCCTAATACCATTTTAAGCTTAGTTAGTCTGCGAGGAGTAATAGAGACCAGCACCTTCCAGAAAATAGAGTCCAGGTCTAAGTTAGCTCTGGCACTAGGCAAAGGTGCTGGCGGTGAGGCGATAGCTGCTGACCTATCTAAGATGCCCCACTTGCTTATTGCTGGGGCTACCGGAAGTGGCAAGACTGTTTGCTTAAATTCCATTATTTGCTGTTTGCTGCAACATAATACCCCTAATGAAGCCAAGTTTATTATGATTGACCCCAAGAGGGTAGAGCTAACTCCATTCAATAGTATACCCCATCTAGCTACCCCGGTTATTATTGATACTAACAAAGCTTTGGGCATAATGCGCTGGCTTAATCAGGAGATGGACAAGAGGTATCAAAAGCTGGCTACGGCTAAAGTCCGTAATATTGAGGGCTACAATAAAAATAAGCATGGGGATGAGAGACTCCCTTATCTAATATTAATTATAGATGAGCTGGCTGATTTAATGATGGCAGGCTTTGATGAGGTAGAGCATATCCTGTGCCGATTAGCCCAGCTTGCCCGGGCTACCGGCATTCACCTCGTCGTAGCGACTCAGCGCCCGTCAGTAGATGTGGTTACCGGCTTGATCAAGGCTAATTTCCCCACCCGAATCAGCTTTGCTGTCACCTCTCAGGTAGACTCACGCACTATACTTGACATGGGCGGTGCCGAAAAGCTGCTGGGCAAAGGAGACATGCTCTATATGCCTACTGAGGAAGCTAAGCCTAAGCGCCTCCAGGGGTGCTATGTCTCAGACGCTGAAACAGAGAGGTTGGTTTATTTCTGGGGCAGCCAGCAAAGGGAAGAAGATTCATTAAATATTGAGGAGCTCATTCCATCAGTAGCCACTGGTAGAAAAGGAGACTTCCCCGAAGACCCACTACTGGAGGCAGCCAAGCAACTGGCACGAGAGCATAAGAATATATCTACCTCTTTTTTGCAGCGGCGTTTACGCATCGGTTACCCCAGAGCCGCCCGGATTATGGAGCAGCTTGAAGAAGAAAGCTCTAAAGGGGAAGAAAAATGAGTGGCACCACTATGCCTCCGCTAAGCTCTTCAGATTAGCTAGTATCTCCTCCAGGTTCTTTCCTATCATTCTGCCGGCAAACAGCGCTCCGATAATCTTACCAATAATTCCCCAGGTCATCTCCACATCCTCTGTAAGCGTAAATTTGCTGCCCGATGGAGTAACCTCTATACTCCATACCTGGTCATCCTTCTTTAGAGATCCGGAAGTCATGATGAAGGCGAGCCTCTCATTCTCAACCCATTCCGTAACCGCATAGTTGAGCTTCATAAGTCGGCCACCGGATTTTTCCTCGTAATAAAAGGGGGTGCCTATGCCACTGCGCTGCTCACCTGAATACTCGAATTTCTGGAGAAGGGTAAACCACTTCAGGATTTTCTCGGGCTCAACCAAGAAAGGCCAGATTTTCTCTGGCGGTGCGGCAATTTCGATGGACCTTTGTACCCTCATTTTTATCTTCCTCCTTACGGCTTACTCCCCTATTTTGGCACTCCTAGCCATCTTGGAGTCCTATTCATATATTCACGGTAGGCATTGCTATATCTCTCAAGGCATCCCCGTTCCTCAGGAATCACAAGAACAAACCAAAGAACCGCACATACTACCGAAAACAGTATGAAGACCCATGAAGCTGTAGCTATACCGACCCCTAGATGTACGAAAAATGAGAAGAGGGTCATGGGATGTCTTGAGTAGCGATATAGTCCTTTGGTAAATGGTTCACCATGCGGGGTGGTGGCAATACTCACAATGGTTATGACAAACACGACCAACCCGAATAGATAGGTGGGTATACCTATGTAAAGCCATACCGTTCCTAGTTTCAGTGGCAGGAAAATAGAGTATATAAAGGCAAGTATAAGGAGTATCATCGAAGAACTCATTATTCTCTTCTCAGCCTTGTTGTACGGCACGCTTCCCATTTTCTTCGTTATATTCCCGACTCCCACTAGCTTATCAAGCAGTATCATTATCAGTGGATGTAGCGGAAGATAAAGCATAAGAATCCAGGCATTCCACAAACCTATTTTAAAAGCTGGTATAAGTGACATGGTTTTCCTCTTTGCTTTTGTGGTTACTTCTTTTACTACCTCTTCTACTATTTGTCAACCCGGTGGCGTTTTAATCGCTTCAAAATTGCATCTATATATATTTTAGCCAGATTTTTCCCATGCTTAGGCAACCGCTCCCGTTTCTTCCTGAGCTTCTTTTCCCGGCGCTCCTGTCTGGTCTCTACATCATTATCCGGTGGTTTGTCGTTCATCGAACCGGCTCACCCATTGGCTACCTTATTATAGACTTCCTGAGTCTCCTCGGCTGCTTTTTCCCAGGAGAACTTCTTTGCCTGCTCCAGTCCCTTTCTTACCATATCATCCCTTAACTTACTATCGGTTAAGACTTGCTGCATCGCCTCAACCAGGCTATCGGTATCGTAGGGATTAACCATAATGCCTGCCTTACCCACCACCTCCGGTAAAGAAGAGGTATTGGATGTTACCACGGGGCAGCCACAAGCCATAGCCTCCAGCGGCGGGAAGCCGAAGCCCTCATACAAAGAGGGATAAGCCAGCAGGGCGGCAGAGGAATAATAATAGGCTAAATCCAGCTCTGAGACATATTCAACAAAAATAACCGCCTGGATTATACCCAGGCTTTCTAACTTCCTCATTATCTCCTGTCGGTATTCCTGGGCCCTGCCTGCCACTCCTACCTTAACCAATAGTAGCTCGGGGAATTCTTTTCTTACTACAGCAAAGGCTTCAATCAGTCGGTCCAGGTTCTTTCTCGGTCTCTCGGAGCCGACATACAGTATATATGGTTTATCCAGAATCCCTACCTTATACGGTTTGAAGATGCTGTGGTCCAGTCCGTTGTAGATTACGCTAATCCTGTCATCTGGTATCTTCAGGTATGCAATCAGGTCATTTCTGGTAGTTTGAGAGGTGGCTATGATATGGCTTGCCCGCTTAATACCCCGGATGTCGAGTCTTAACAGTATCCTCTCGCTAATCGTCTCCGTGGTAAATCCGAAACAGAGCCTTACCAGGTCATGCACCGTTACTATATATAGATTCTTGATAAAAAGGGCATACCGGGCAAAATTTTGATTTGGCAGGTGGATAATGTCGTCCTGACTTCCAAGCAACCTTGATAGCTGATAAGCCTCTATCAGAGACAGGTATCTTCTACTCTCAATTGTCCTGACATCCAATCTCTGGGCTATCTCCTTACTGTACCTATCTACGCCCGACTTCTCTGTGGTTACAATTAACAGTGGCATGGCGATGACTAGTCCTTCCTCAACTCAATAATGCGGTCGCGCAGTAGTGCTGCCTTCTCAAACTCCAGATTTCTGGCGGCGGTCTTCATTTGTGATTCTAACTCTTTAATCAGGCGAACCATATCTTCTTTAGCAAGAGGGGCAGCAACATAGGGGGTGCGAGTTTCAGCTACAGCCTTTACCCGTTCCGTAATATCCTTGATTGCTTTCCTTATCCCCTGGGGAGTAATGTTATGCTCTCTGTTATAGGCTTCCTGAATCTGGCGCCGGCGTTGTGTTTCTTTTATAGCCTCCGCCATAGAATTGGTAATAGCATCAGCATACATAATGACATGCCCATCTATGTGGCGAGAGGCACGCCCCATCGTCTGAATTAAGGCTCCCTCTGACCTCAAAAAGCCTTCCTTATCAGCATCCAGAATAGCCACCAGGCTTACCTCAGGCAGGTCAAGCCCTTCCCGGAGCAGATTTATACCGACCACTACATCATAAACTCCGAGGCGAAGGTCACGCAGTATTTCTACCCTTTCCAGGGTATTAATTTCAGAATGAAGATAGTGGGTCTTTATCCCCATCTCTATTAGATAGTCAGCCAACTCTTCAGCCATCCTCTTGGTTAGAGTAGTTACCAGACAGCGCTTCCCGTTATCAACCCGGGTCTTAATCTGGTCAAGAAGGTCGTCAATCTGTCCTTTGGTTGGCTTAACCTCAATGGTTGGTTCAAGAAGACCGGTAGGGCGGACTAATTGCTCGGCTACCTGCTGACTGTGTTTATATTCATAAGCGGCTGGCGTGGCTGAGGTGTAAATAACCTGTTTAATACGCTGCTCAAACTCAGGAAAATTAAGCGGGCGGTTGTCCAAGGCTGAGGGCAGACGAAAGCCATATTCCACCAATGTCTCCTTACGCGAGCGGTCGCCGTGATACATACCACGAATCTGGGGTAAGGTCATATGTGATTCATCAATGAATAGCATGAAGTCATCAGGAAAGTAATCCAGCAGTGTCCACGGTGGACTGCCCGCAGGTCGCTGAGATAGGTGGCGGGAATAGTTCTCTACCCCGGTACAGAATCCCGTCTCCTTGAGCATTTCTATATCATAGTTGGTTCTTGACTCCAGTCTAGCTGCCTCCAGCAACTTACCCTGCCCTTTCAGCTCCCTTAGCCTCTCTTCCAGTTCCTGCTTTATACTCTCAATAGCTAGCATCAGCTTGTCATGTGAGGTAACAAAGTGCTTAGCTGGATATATATCCACCGAGTCTAATTCGGCTAATATTTCTCCGGTCAATGGGTCTATCTCCACAATGCGCTCAATATCATCGCCAAAGAATTCAATTCGTAGGGCTAACTCCTCATACGCTGGCTGTATTTCCAGGGTGTCGCCACGAATACGGAACTTACCCCGGGTGAAGTCAATGTCATTGCGCTCATATTGCATATCTACCAACTGGCGGAGAAGCTTATCCCGGGAGTAGCTATTGCCCCGCTGCAGGTTACAGACAAAGCTGTGGTATTCCTCAGGCTCACCCAAGCCATAAATACATGACACCGAGGCTACAATAAGCACATCGCGACGCTCAAAAAGGGCACGAGTAGCCGAATGGCGCAGCTTATCAATCTCCTCATTTATATCAATTTCCTTCTCAATATAGGTATCAGTCCGAGGTATATACGCCTCTGGCTGGTAGTAGTCATAATAGCTGACAAAGTACTCTACGGCGTTATTGGGGAAGGACTCCTTGAACTCGGTGCAGAGCTGGGCGGCTAATGTTTTGTTATGGCAGATAACCAGAGTCGGTTTCTGTAGCCTTTCAATAACATTAGCCATAGTGAATGTCTTACCGCTGCCGGTAACCCCCAGCAGCGTCTGGCGCTTAAAGCCTTGGTTCAAGCCAGCAACCAGCTTATCTACTGCCTGTGGCTGGTCACCCGTCATCTTAAAATCAGAAACTATTTCAAAGGATGGCATATCTGACTCCGCTAAAAAGGCCTTTATAAATAGTATATCTTTTTGCGGTACTGGTTACAATTGGAGATACTTACCAACCTCGCCCCCTTTGTTTCCCTCGAGTACAGGCGAGCCTTCTCAGGCCGAGCACTTACCCGTTTGTTATCAGCCCTTTTTGACTTAGGATTGGCAGACTTTGCTTAAGCGTGTGATATTTATCTTTGTTGCTAAGTTCTTCATTGTAAAAAAAGGTTGGCTCGCTTATAATACCTGAGCAGTCTGAAGAGGAAGTGTCTTCATCAAACTAGAGCTAATCGTCCCAGCTACACAAGAGAACATCCAAAAGCGAAAGAAGGCGCTGGTCCCACCCTTGGGACTAGCGATAGTCGCCGCGCTAACCCCGCCGGAGGTCGAAGTTTCCTTAACTGACGAGAATGTCACAGTTATTGATTTCCATAAGGAAACCGACTTAGTGGGGATCACGGCACTAACTGTCACGGCGCGACGTGCCTACGAGATCGCTGATACCTTCAGGGCGAGAGGAGTGAAGGTCGTCTTAGGGGGCATGCATCCCAGCGTCATGCCCGAAGAGGCAAGTCAGCACGCCGATGCCGTGGTCATCGGGGAAGCCGAGGGAATTTGGCCAGGTGTGGTTGAGGATTTTAAGGCAAATAAGCTGCAAAGGATGTACAGGCAGCATGAGCGACCCAGCTTGCTCGGCTTACCTATCCCCCGGCGAGACTTGTTCACCGAGGGGGCGTACTTCGCCAGGCACACGGTCTCAACCACTAGAGGCTGCCCCTATTCTTGCTCCTTCTGCTCAGTTACCTCTTTCTTCGGCCATACTTATCGCTGCCGCCCAGTAGAAGAAATCATCAATGAGGTCGAAACATTAAGCGAGAGGAAACTCATTGGTTTCGTTGACGATAACATTGTCGGCAACCCAAAGTTCGCCAAAGAACTCTTTCGTGCTCTTATTCCCTACAAGATCAAGTGGGTCGCCCAGGCCTCAGTCACGATAGCCAAAGATGACGAGCTACTCAGACTGGCAGCCGCTAGTGGCTGCATCGACCTATTCCTCGGGTTTGAGTCACTATCCCAAGCCAATCTAGTAGCGGTAGGCAAGCGAATCAACGTAGTAGACGAATACGAAGATGTGATCAGAAAGGTCCACTCTCACGGTATTGCTATCCATGGCTTCTTTATCCTTGGCTTGGACGAAGACGATGAAGATGTTTTCAAACGCACCCTGTGCTTTGCCCAGAAAATGCGGCTAGAGAGCGCACAGTTTGCCTGGCCTGTGCCGTATCCGGGCACCGCTCTCTGCGAAACCTTGGATAAGGCTGGTCGAATAGTTACCAAGGACTGGTCACAGTATGAGTCTAACATCGTGTTTGAGCCAAAGAAAATGTCACGAGAGACGCTGCAAAAGGGGCGTGACTGGGTTTGGCGCGAGTTCTATAGCATACCCTCGATTTGGAAGAGGGTTGGAGTAGCACGTCGCAATTCAGCGACTCTTTGGGCGGTGAATCTTTATTATCGAGCTATCTGGCAGGGAAAACTCCGAAATAATGTGGGCAAGGAATCTTTTTTATCGAACTTTCTGGCGAGGAAAACTCCAAGCTAATAAAGATAGCAGAAAGTTCGAATCCCGCTTCGTCTCTGAGCAAGGGTGGAACTTCAAAGCGTGAGCTGCAGGATAGAACACCCTAGGCTGAATCTAGCAAAACAGAAAAGAGAAGCGAGAAGGCTGGTTCAGAGCTGGGCGGCTGATGTCTTGTTATGGCAGATAACCAGAGTCGGTTTCTGCACCCGCTCAATAACATTAGCCATAGTTAATGTCTTACCACTGCCGGTAACTCCCAGCAGCGTCTGGCGCTTAAAGCCTTGGTTCAAGCCATCAACCAGCTTATCTACTGCCTGCGGCTGGTCACACGTCATCTTAAAATCATCAACTATTTCAAAGGCTGGCATAATGAACTCCTGAGAATAGTATATCTCTTAATACAAAGAGCTTCAATCAGGATTTTCTCAGAAAGGCTAAATAACCTCTTGACTCTCCCATTACGGGAGACTATATACTATTAATGAAGGCCTTCAAAATAAAATTTAGTATGGAGTATGCTAAATGCTTAGAATCGGTGACTTTTCCCGACTCAGCCGAGTTTCGGTAAAGGCGCTGCGCTACTATGATGAAATCGGGCTACTCAAGCCAGTAGAAGTAGACCGCTTCACCGGTTACCGCTATTACTCGGCTGACCAGTTGCCTCGACTCAACCGCATTGTGGTGTTGAAGAACCTTGGACTATCACTTGAGGAGGTAGCTCAGCTACTCAATAATGACCTGCCGGTGAGTCATATTATCCAGCTTCTGCATGTGAAGCAGGCGGAAGTCCAACAGCGGTTACAAGACGAAGAAAGGCGACTGGTGCAGGTGGAAGAGTGGCTGAAACGAATTGGAAAGGAGGGTATCATGCCAGCTTACGATGTAGTCATAAAGAAGGTTAACGCACAAACGGTTGCCTCAGTACGCGATGTAATTCCTGCCTATAATGATATTGGTAAGCTCTTTAACGAACTTTACCCCTACCTGGGCAAGCACAAGGCTCAATTGGGCGGTCCACCAATTGCAATCTACCATGACATGGAATACCGGGAGCGGGATGTAGATGTGGAGGTTGCTGTGCCAATTGCCGGCTCGTTAGCTGCTACCGATAGAATTAAGGTGTACGAGTTGCCAGCGGTGGAGCATTTGGCGTGCTTAATTCACCAGGGGGCATATGAAACATTAAACGAGTCTTACCAAGCGCTAATGTCCTGGGTTGAAGCTAACGGCTACCAGATGACAGGACCTGACCGTGAGGTTTACCTTAAGAGCTATGACCAGACAAATGACCCGGCGTCATTCGTGACTGAGCTACAGCAACCAGTTGCCAAGAAGTAGCAAGGGAAATATATTACTTCATACGGAGTAGATAGCCAAGGGGGTGAGGTCTGGGAAGACCTCACCCCCAAAATATTATTAACAATTGAGGCTAGTAGCTGTTTATTTAAAAAACGGAGACTATTTGAAAGGATGGCATATCTGACTCTGCAAAAATGCGCTTATAAATAGTATATCTTTCTGCTTGGCAGGTTTCAATGGGGCGTACTCGTCCAATACTTTAGTGATATATAGCTTTCTTTCTTAACATCCATCGTCACTTTTGCCTGTCATTGCGAGCCCTTCGGTTCATCCTTCACCCCTTGGTGAAGGATAAAGGGCGTGGCAATCTTGGTGGTGGGGTATTCTTAAAGATTGCTTCGTCGTCCTTCTATGGAAGGACTCCTCGCAAAGACAAGGAGAGTGGGCTCCTCACAATGACACGAGAAACTACTGAGGCTTGTTCTCAACTAAGAGTAGGAAGATACTCGCATAATTTGAAATGACACCTATCTATCTGAACGAAAACATTCGAGATTATTTATCTACCTCACCTCCGCCTAGGGCGGAGTCTGTCGACCCCCTCTTTGATTCTCTGTAAGGATGGCGGGTGGGAATAGATAAAAAGATGTGGGTGCGGGTAAAACTAACTATTGAGGTGGTGGGGAAGGATTATGTGATTGCCAGTTTATTAGATCATCTGGCCAGATATATTTGTACTGTTCCTCGGTCAGATTACTCTTGATAGAGGTTATGTAGTTCGTTAGAAAGTCATGAACCTCAGTAAATATCAGACGTATGTGTTTAGGGTAAAAATGTGAATATACTTGTGGGAGGTCTTTGAGTTTTAGTGAGGTGAACCCTCTTAAACTGGACCAAATCAGGCCACCAATAGTTTACTCTGAAATGTCATCTTAGCATAATCCCGCGGGCTTTTATACCACAACGCTTGATGCAGCCTATCATTACGATACCAGG
>DUEE01000006.1 GCA_011170285.1 Dehalococcoidia bacterium | reverse complement strand
TTACCGCTTGCATGCGTAAACTTCTCGTTATTCTTAACGCTATGCTTAAACATCGTGCTCCCTGGTGCTATGTGAACGCTCAAATATTTGGTCCTTGACATTAGCATTTAAGACAGTTGCTCTCCTTTGAAGGAGAGAGGGACAAAGGGGATGAGGTAGGTAAATAAAATAAATTCCTTGTCACTTACCAGCAACACTGCTATACTAAATACGCAACTTAATGAAGGTGAGATAAGCTGTGAGTTACGAGACCATTATCGGGCTAGAGGTGCATGCCCAGCTATTGACCAGGAGCAAGATGTTCTGCCGGTGTAGTTCTGACTATGCCGATGCCCCACCCAACACCCATGTCTGTCCGGTATGCCTGGGGATGCCCGGTGTTTTGCCTACCATCAATCAGCAAGCAGTGGAACACACCATAATGACGGCTCTAGCCCTCAACTGTACCATCTCTGATTATACCAAGTTTGACCGCAAGAACTATCCCTATCCCGACCTAATGAAGGGCTATCAGATTTCCCAATATGATGCTCCCCTTGGACCTGGAGGCTGGCTTACTATTGAAGTTAACGGCAAAAATAGGAAGATAGGCATAACTCGTGTTCACCTTGAAGAAGATGTAGCCAAGCTAATACACCATACCTCCCCCGGTGGAGAGTCTTACAGCCTGGTAGATGTTAATCGCTCCGGAGTGCCGCTAATGGAGGTTGTAAGCGAGCCTGACCTGCGCTCCCCAGAGGAAGCCAGGCAATACCTGACAAAGCTGCGCAGCATACTTCGATATCTAGGTGTATCTACAGGAAATATGGAAGAGGGGAGCTTTAGGTGTGATGCCAATATCAGTATTCGTCCCGAGAACAGCCCAGAATGTATGGCTAGGGTTGAGGTCAAGAATATGAATAGCTTCAAGGCAGTTTACCAGGCTCTAGAATATGAAGCCAGAAGGCAGAGGAAGTTAGCGGAGGCAGGAAAGAGGCTTACCCAGGAAACTAGGGGCTGGGTACAGGAGAATGGGAGAACGGTTTCACAGCGGAGTAAGGAGTATGCCCACGACTATCGCTACTTCCCTGAGCCAGACCTCCCCCCATTAGTCATTAGCCAGGACTGGGTAGAGGAAATAAGGTCAAAGCTCCCCGAGTTGCCTGAAGCTAGACGCGACCGATTTGTCGCTGAATACAACCTACCACTCTATGACGCTAACCTACTTATCAGCTCTAAGGCAATGGCTGACTACTTTGAAGCCTGCCTCAAAACACGAGAATATATTAAGCTGCCACAGGATAGAAAAGCTAAAGAGGTGAGTAACTGGTTATTAGGCGAGTTCAATCGGCTACTTAACGCTACCAGCACTGAAATTAAGGACTCCAGAGTTAGCCCTGAACAGCTTTGCCAGTTGCTATATTTGATATACAAAGGCATTATCAGCGGCACCAGCGCTAAACCCATCTTTGAGGAAATGTTTAACACTGGAAAGCAGGCTACTGACATTATTACTCGGCGAGGACTTAGTCAAATCGGTGATACCCAGGAGGTCAAGGAGGTGGTCAGTCAGGTGATAGCAGCCAATGCTCAAGCCGTGGCTGACTATAAAGCAGGCAAGACGCCAGCGCTGAAGTTTCTTGTGGGACAGGTAATGAAAGCTACCAGAGGTCGTGCCAACCCGAAACTAGTAAACGAATTATTAGAGAGAAAGCTAAAGGAAGAATAAGATGCAAATATATCTTAATGTGGCTCAGATTGTGTTGTCTGTAGCCTTAATAACAGTTGTTCTGCTTCAGGTTAAAGGTGGAGGGCTGGGGGGTATCTTTGGACAGCCTGATACTGTCTATCGAACTAAACGGGGTGTGGAAAGAATACTGTTTCAACTGACCATCGCCCTGGTAGTTCTGTTTGTTATCGTCTCGATAATAACGCTCAAGATTCCCCTTAAATAATATGAGTGCCATAATAACCTTGACCACCGATTTAGGCTTGTCCGACGCCTATGTAGCAGCTATGAAAGGGGTGATACTCAGTATTAATCCTGATGTAAGGCTAATTGATATCTCTCATACTATCAAATCCCAGAATATCCCCCAAGCTGCCTTTGTCGTGAGCACAGTCTATTCCTTCTTTCCGCAGAAAACAATCCATGTTGTGGTAGTCGACCCCGGTGTTGGCACTGACCGAAGAGCTATAATCATAAGAACACACTCGGCTGATTTTGTTGCCCCCGACAATGGTGTCCTGAGCTATGTGATACAACAGTCTTCAACTAAGCCAATGGAGGATATTACTAGCGTCCAACAAATAGAGCTTGAGCCAAAGCTGCAAGTAGTAGAGCTCACTGAGCAACGATTCTGGCGGTCACCGGTTTCTCCTACCTTTCACGGGCGTGACATCTTTGCCCCGGTAGCCGCCCTGCTTTCCTTGGGCTTCCCACCGATAGACTTCGGCGAGGCAATAACCTCAGTTACTATGTTGCCACTTCCCCACCCCCATCGGACGCTGGATAGCTCACTGATGGGGCATATCCTCCATATTGACAACTTCGGTAATTTGATTACTAATATTAAGTGCGATGACCTGCCGCAGACAACTTCGGCAATGACTACTATGATCGGTAATCACTCTATTGCTGGGTTAAGCCACACCTATGCTGAAGGTAGAGGACTACTAACTCTAATCGGCAGCAGTGGATACCTGGAAGTATCGCTTAAGGGGGGCAATGCCAGTACCTTCCTCAATGCTAAAATAGGTGATGAGGTAAGAATAAGATAACAGCAGGTGAGGTTAATAAATAGTCTCAGGTAGTAGTCAATGGACTGTCCCGTCTGTGGCAAAGAATCCAGAGCGCATATCCACTAAACTAAATACAAGGAGGAAAAATGGGGTGAAAAAATGGTTAATGGTTATCCGGGTTCCATTTTTACCCCTCTCTGTGGTACTGGCATTCCTCGGTGCCTCCATTGCCTGGTACGGAGCCAAGGCATTTGGTGGTGAATTTAATATCGGCTATGCGCTATTAGCTGGACTGGGGATACTTCTAGTCCATATTAGTGTCGATGTGCTCAACGAATACTCCGACTACAAGAGCGGTGTAGATTTGGAGACTAAAAGGACTCCCTTCAGCGGGGGCAGTGGTGCCCTTCCATCCGGCCTCATCTCACCGAGACAGGCGCTGTGGCTTGGCATAGCTTCTTTCCTACTAGCCATACCCATAGGCGTTTATTTCGTGATAACTCTAGATGGTGGTTGGATGCTGGTACCGCTACTTCTAGTGGCTGCGCTATGCATCTTTCTTTATACCCCCTTCATACTCAAGACGAGATGGCCTGAATGGGCGCCTGGACTAGGGATGGGAGCTTTGCCGGTTATGGGGGCTTACTTTGTCCAGACAGGTGAATATACCTGGCCTCTGGTTATAGCTTCCGTACCATCTTTCATTCTGGTTCACAACCTCCTCTTGCTAAATGAATTCCCCGACGCCGAAGCCGATGGGAAAGCAGGAAGAAAAACCACCCCCATTACTATGGGAAAATCAAAGGCAATCATAGTTTATTCAGTTATGACGGTCTTAGTTTACTTGTGGATAATCGGCGGGGTGGTAGCAGGACTAATGCCACTTTGTTGTCTCATAGCCTTACTTACCCTTCCCCTGGCAATAAAGGCTATTCTAGGGGTCCTGAAGTATCAAGATATGAGTAAGCTGGTGCCGGCTATGGGCAGTAATGTTGTGGTTGTCCTGTTAACTCAGTTGCTCCTGGGCATCGGCTACATTCTAGCAGGGGTTTTATAGGTAGAGATGGTGCCTGACCTGATTTTACTGCATCCGCCCAGCGTGTATGATTTCCGCCGGAAAACGATTCTTTACGGTCCGGTTAGTGACCTAATCCCCCCCTCCCCCACTTTTGAAATGTATCCTATCGGCTTCACCAGCATTGCTGAATATCTGGAGAGCGCCGGCTATCGGGTACGCATCGTCAACCTTGCCGTACGGATGCTGAACGACAAGCGGTTTGATGCTGAGGTAATGATAAGGCGTTTGAAGTCGCCAGTCTTTGGCATTGATTTGCACTGGCTGGTGCACGCTCACGGTGCTATTGAGATAGCCGAAGTTGTGAAAAGATGCCACCCTGAGGCAAAAGTAGTGGTTGGAGGTTTTTCTGCCTCTTATTATTATCAAGAGCTACTTGAGCACCCTGAGATAGACTATGTATTGAGAGGTGATTCTACCGAAGAACCGTTCCGACAGCTAATGGATTGCATAATGAATAAGAGGCAGCCTGAAGCAGTGCCTAACCTTGTTTGGCGAGATAGCCAGGGCAGGATACAGGAAAATCCCTTTTCTCATGTTCCCGATGACCTCAGCCAGGTTATGGTCAACCACTATGGTAGTATCATACGCTCGGTGATTAGATACCGTGACCTAGCTAGCTATACTCCATTTAAAGGCTGGCTGCACTATCCTATTACTGCGGTGCTTACCTGCCGTGGCTGTACCCAAAATTGTGTTGTCTGCGGAGGTTCTGCTTCAGCCTCTCGGCACTTTTACCATCGGGATAAAGCTGTTTTTCGCTCTCCGAAATCGGTAGTTCAAGATGTAAAGCAAATTGAGCGCTTCAGCAATGGTCCCATCTTCATCCTGGGAGACCTACGTCAACCGGGAGAGAATTATGCCTATGAGCTTCTGCGTTCACTTCAGAAGAATAGGGTGAAGAATCAATTTATCCTTGAACTATTCTCTCCTGCCTCAGCCGACTTTCTGCACCAGATGAGCCTGTCCTGTCCCAACTTTTGCCTGGAGATTTCCCCTGAATCTCATGACCCTGAAGTAAGGAGAGCTGCTGGCAAATACTATTCCAGTGAGGCTCTGGAGCAGACTCTGAGCGATGCTCTTGATGCCGGCTGTAGGCGATTGGATGTGTTCTTTATGATTGGGCTACCCAAGCAAACACCACAGTCAGTAATGGATACCATTGACTATTGCGACTTCTTGTTTGACAGATTTAAGGGAGATAAGAGGCTTTCCCTTTTTATTGCTCCACTGTCACCATTCCTTGACCCGGGCAGTCTTGGCTTTGAACAGCCAGAACGCTATGGCTACCACATCCTATTTCGGACACTCAACGAGCACCGCCAAGCCTTACTATCACCAAGCTGGAAGTATTCCCTGAATTACGAGACGCAATGGATGACACGCCAGCAGATTGTGGACACTAGCTATGAGGCTATACTGCGCCTCAATCGCCTGAAAGCCAAATATGAGATTATCCCAAAACCAATGGCTGAAGCCGGAGAGCAACGCATTCAAGCGGCCTGGGAAATGGCACACCGCATTGATGATATATTGTCTCGAGGTGACTATCAGGAAGAGCTATCTCACTTGAAAGCAGAGGTAGACGGGATAAATATGTTTCCAGTCAGTGAGAAGACACAGTTAGAATTACCGGTGGGGCTGATTAAGCTCAGACCCTGGCGTGCCCTATGGTCGTGGGCGACCGGAAAGTTAGATACTTAAATACTTTAAACCAGGTTTCAATTTAAAATGAAGCGTGGTCAATTTTGCAGCCTTGTTATCTGGATGTTTCCCGTGATACTGACTATTGGGATTCTAACGATCCCGGTAGTTACAGATTATTCAAATCATGCACTAGCACAACAAGCCACCACTCTGACAGTACGCTGGTTCTGGGGGCATATAATCAGCGCAACGGCGTTCGGATTTGCCATTCTTGCTGCCTGTTCTATTACCAGCTACCTGGTTTGGGCTATCAAAGGGCTTAACCAGAATTCTAGTATTTGTCGCTGCCATTATTTTTGTTGGTGCTGAAGCCATTCCCTCCGGATGGGGGTTGTATGGCGTGGCTGCTGCAGCAATGGTAGTTTACATTCCGATAGGTATCGCAATCTGGCAAAAACCCATTCAAGAGTAAAAATTGGACGGATTGTTACCGATTCTAAGGTCATTTTACTTGCACTCTGCCCACATCACAGTCTATTTCTAAATATATCCGGTTTTGGGCGGTGTCATAATTATCAGAAATATAATAATCTCCTTGCTTCGGGAAGCGAGTCTGGTCCACATTAAAGAAACTCAAATCTATGTCTGCCCGAATCTTAGCAACTACTCCATCAGGAATGGTCAACTCTATATTAGCCACATCAGACTTGATATAGACATAGGTAGTGCCTGTCAAGGAGGGCATTGTCACCTTACAATTACCAGCATCTATGTCCAGTCGAAGCTCCGTTACTCTAAGCTCGCTGAGCTCTAGCCCTATGTTACTCGCTGCGGACTTGATATTAATAGTTAAGGGTATACTTCCAGTGAAATTAATGTCCCATCTAATCCCATCTCCACCCCAGAAAGGTTGATTAGCTCGCTCTGTGCTCAAATACAGCCTACCATTGCCGTTCTGGCGATGGAAATCCACATTCATACCCCCATCCCTACCTCTCACCTCGGAAGTTGCCTCCATAAAATTTGATGAACCAAATGGAAGGCTGCCTATAGTGAGACTTCCCGCGGTGAAGTCCACCTCAATTTGGGCACTCTCCATATTGTCCATAGGCTCTGAATAGCTTCTACTAACTGTACCAGCGAGCGGGGATGACCCGTATTGCCAGATAGCTATACCCAAGCAAGCACCGAGCATGGCTGAGACTAGCAGGCTGACCAACCAAACATTGTAATGCCGTAGCAGAATGCCCAGCCCAATAATAATGATTAGCACCGGCCAGAATCGCCACAGGGTTCCCCAAAGACCCCAAGGAAGGACATTAAGGGTTTGGAGAAGAAAAACTACCCCTAAGAACAGCAGGAAGATGCCCCATGTAGGGACACTAATTACTCTTAGCGACTCCTTTTCAGACATAGCTATCTCCTCCTAGCGCCTAATATAATCAGCACGCCGATGGCAACTAGAATGAGAGGCCAGAGATTGCCCCAGTGAAACCACCAGAATAGGTTGAAGCTACCCAACAGGAAAATAACGCCAAGAACAATGAGGATAATACCGAGGATATTGTAGCGACGGTGCCGAACCTTAGCCACCTCCTCCGATTCAACTTCTTCCCCAGCAAAGGTAGAACGGATTTCACGTCCCAACCCACTAGCTGTTTCTTTCATCTCTTCCACATTTTCTTGCATCGTTTCTTTGGGTACGGTAACCTTTGAGCCTTCCAGTGGAACAACAATAGCCAAAACAATATAGGCTAGGATACCCAAGCCGTTAGCAAATATCAATAACACTGCGATTATCCTAACTATGGTGGGGTCTATGTTAAAATATTTCGCCAGGCCACCACAAACGCCCGATACCATCTTATCGCTTCTACTTCTATATAGTCTCTTCACCATAACCCCCTCATCTTGGTAGTATTAGCGAAAATTATAGTGCTAACCCAGTAAGCAGTCAATCATCTGGCGTTTCCAATAACTGATACCACCAAGCCTTACTGCCAGAGGTCATTATCAGGAGGAGCTATCTTGATTAAAAGTAGAGGTAGATTGAGAAAATGGGCCATATTACTTGTCGGTAAGTACAATATCTACCTGCCTGACTAGTTGACAAATTAAATTTAATTGGCTAAAATAAATTTAAGAATTGAATAGAAGTATTTGTTGGTGCTTTGGAGTGAAAGCCTAAGAGGGAAATCCGTGTAAATCGGGTGCGGTCCCGCCGCTGTGATTGGGAACGAAACTTGAGAGGGTGCCACTGTTTCGTTTTAGCGAAATGGGAAGGACTCAAGGAGTAGGAGGAACCAAAAGCCAGAAGACCTACCAACAAATTAATCATACCTTCATGGAAAAGGTATCAGGGAGATGGTAAATCCCTAAACCAAATTTGGTTTAGGGATTTTTTTAATATAAACCAGTTGTTAAGGAGGCAGGCTATGAAAGCGGCGCTATTAAAATCCCCTGGTGAGTTGGTTATTACCCAAGTCCCTGACCCTCAACTCCCGCCAAAAGGACTTGTGGTCAAAGTGGAAGCATGCTCAATTTGTGCTACAGACATAAAGATGTTTAGGCACGGGCAACGGGATCTAATCTACCCGCGTATTCTGGGTCATGAAATTGCTGGAGTGGTAACTGAAACCAGTACCGGTGATATCCCATTTAAAAGAGGAGAGCGGGTGCAGATTGCACCTGGGATAAGTTGTAATAGGTGCCTTGCCTGCCAGCGAGGAGCGCCCAATCAATGTGACCACATAGGCATTTTTGGGTTTACCCACCATGGTGGATTCGCCCAGTACCTGGCAGTACCTACTCAAAGTATAGCCTGTGGAGGTGTCAATCTTATTCCGTCCGGGATTACTTTCGTGGAAGCTACTTTTGCTGAGCCTCTAGCCTGTTGCCTTAATGGTCAGGAGCTTGTACGCCTGGACAGCCAAGATGTGGTGCTTATCCTGGGTGCTGGTCCAATGGGTTGTTTACACACTATGCTAGCTCGGGCTAAAGGAGTTAGGCAGATTCTACTTGTCGAAAGATCTCTAAAGCGTCTTACGATGGCTATTAAGGCAAAACCTTCTCGTTTAATCAATGTCTCTAAAGAGAATCTAAAGGAGGTGGTGAAGGAAGA
Source organism: Dehalococcoidia bacterium (assembly GCA_011170285.1). Taxonomy (GTDB): domain Bacteria; phylum Chloroflexota; class Dehalococcoidia; order Dehalococcoidales; family W498; genus W498. Next base: position 20,000 of record DUEE01000006.1, on the reverse strand, counting down.
AACAGAAGGTCGAGGAGTTGATGTAATCATGCTGACTTGCCCAGAATCCGCCATTGACTATCCTATCCTGGAGCTTCTGGCGCCGCGGGGTCGGGTTTGCTTTTTCTCAGGCTTACCACAGGAGAAGAGACAACTTTATTTTGATGCTAACTTTCTCCATTACCGCGAAATCACCTTTGTCGGAGCCTATGGCTGCACAGCAGACCAGAATCGCTTGGCTCTTGAGTTTATGGCTTCGGGAAAGGTAAATGTCAACTGGCTGGTCACCAAACGAATATCATTAGAAGCGCTCCATGATGGGATTAATTGCCTAACTGGACATGATTGCCTGAAAGTAGTGGTAACAGAATTCTAAATAGGAGGCCTACATATGGTTGACGATAAAAAGCTAAAGGAATTTGGCAAGAAAGTATCTGAGGTAGCCCGAGGGAGAAACTTGACACGCCAGGAAACTAGGGAGATGTTTTATCAAGTACTCCTAAATGAACAACCAGACCTACAACAGGGAGCTTTTATGATAGTTCTCACTGCTAAGGGAGAAACGCCGGAGGAGATTGCGGGAAGCTGGGATGCTATTTTTGAATTAGATACAGCGAAGGTGCGCCCGCTTACCCCTGAGCCTTTAGTTGAGAATTGCGGTACTGGAATGGATGAATTAAAGACATTTAATATCAGCACCGCAGCCGCTATAGTGGCGGCGGCTAATGGCATCCATATGGCTAAACACGCAGCCAGAGCTCTTACCTCCACCTGTGGAGCGGTTGATATAGTTGAAGCCCTCGGAGTTGATGTGGAGTGTAATGTTGAAACTGTCAAAGGCAGTATTGAAAAGGCAGGCATCGGTATTTTTAACGGCATGAGCTCTATGGTTCATCCTCAAGCCTTAGGCCGAATCTTATCGCAGATTCGCTTTGGCACTATTCTTAATATTGCTGCTTCCCTGGCTAATCCTGCCTTACCTAGATACGGGGTAAGGGGAGTCTATTCTAAGGCATTGACAAAACCTGTTGCCCAATTAATGAAAGAGATTGGCTACAAGAGAGCCCTTGTGGTTCACGGTTTCAACGCAGATGGCACTAAAGGCATGGACGAAATTTCTTCCCTCGGTGAGACGAAAATTGCAGAATTACATGAAGACGGGCGGATTACTAACCATAGTCTTGTCCCCGAAGATTTTGGTATCCCACGTGCTACCCATGAAGACCTATTACCATCGGCAAATATAGAGGAGGAGGCTCTGAATTTTCTCAGGATATTATGTGCCAAAGACCAGGGTCCGAAGTTTGACATTGTCTGTCTTAACACAGCTCCTATTCTTTACTTGATGGATAAAGTAAAGGATTTCAAAGAAGGAATTAACAAAGCCAAAGAAACTATTCAATCAGGTCAGGCAATTGCCAAATTGAGACGGTGGGTAGAAGAACAGAATTCCAGTCCTGAAGCCGGGTTAGCTAAGCTCGATTATCTACTAGCCCGGTTATAGACACCTATCATTGAACGAGAGGGTAGATTGTAACCAATCAGCAAACTGCCGCTACTTGGCTTGCCCTCTTGCCCCCAGAGAGCAGTCAGCGTAGAATGGGTTTATAGTAAGCAGTTCGAATCTTGCCGGGGAGGTACAGAATGATTGATTGGACACCTGTCACAGATTGGCTGTTGCAGCACGGCACACGAATCCTCATTATATTAGTGATTGGATTCGGGCTATGGTTCGCTCTGAAAAAGTTGCTTCTACCAATGTTGCGCCGTACCCTAGCCCGAACCATGAAGGGAGAAAGTAAGGAGGGAATCAAGAAAAGAACGGATACCCTTAACTCTGTCCTCATGGGAGCAGTGAAGATTATCATTGCTATAGTTGTCGTCTTTATGATTCTGGACGAAGTGGACGTACCTATTGGACCAGCCCTGGCTGGCTTGGGTGTCGCTGGCATAGCCGTTGGCTTCGGTGCCCAGTATCTGATTAGAGATTTGATTGCCGGCTTCTTTGTTATTCTGGAAAACCAGTATCGTGTGGGAGATGTCGCCAGAGTAGCCGACATAATAGGCGTAGTGGAAGCAATAAACCTGAGGAAGACGGTGCTACGGGATCTGGACGGTATTGTCCACCATGTGCCAAATGGTGAGATTAGGGTAGCCAGCAACTACACAAGGCATTTCTCCAGGGTTAACCTCAATATCCCAGTAGCCTATGACACAAATCTTGACCATGCTATAAACGTTTTAAATCGGGTGGGAAAGGAACTGGCTGCCGATGAGGACTGGAGACCTGTTATTAAAAGTGCACCTCAAGTGCTGAGGGTAGATAACCTAGGCGATTCGGGGATAGATATTAAGGTTCTCGGCGATGTTAAGCCCCTCCAGCAGTGGGCTGTGACAGGGGAATTGAGAAAGAGAATCAAGAAGGCCTTTGACGACGAAGGTATCGAGATTCCGTGGCCTCACACCAAGGTCTATTTTGGCAACTCTCCGGGGCAGTCAATGGCTGGACAATAAGCAGTAACAATGTATTATTTTGCCTATGCTTCCAATCTCAACAAAAAGCAGATGCTAGAACGCTGCCCAGACAGCAAACCCATGTTTATAGCTACCCTTCATAATTACAAGCTAGTGTTTGCCGGCTGGTCTAGGCAGTGGCGAGGCGGGGTTGCCAGCATCAAGCCTTTCCGGGGAGAGAGAGTTTTCGGAGCTATTTATACACTTTCGGACAGAGATTTGAGGCGATTAGATAACTACGAAGGTTTTCCTGGTAACTATAACAGATTGAATATCACAGTATTTGACGAAGATGGCAAGCCTATCAAAGCAATTACTTATGTCAAGTCCGAGCAATTAGAGGAAACACAGCCTTCAAAAGAATACTTATCCCTTATTCAACAGGGCTATAGAGATTGGCGAATCGTTTAGTTAAGGGGTCAAAGGCTCCTACAAAGTTTCTCCTATTATTGAGTAGCTCTCATGAGGGCGAAAACAGTCTTGCCTTCCTCTGAGCTAATCCATACCATAGCCACGTCCTGCTCGTTATTCTTGCTGTAGTAGCCCCACTGCATTTCCACCATATCCATCCAAGCCGGCTCCTGCCAGCCTTTACCCGGCATCCCGGACTTGTAGAAGGCAGCCACTTCGCTCACGCTGGCACTGGTTTCATAATAGCGCCATTCTGCCTTTGACCATTCCTCGTCTTCTGATGGTATTGTCCACGTCATTTCTTCAATCTGATTAGCCCCGGGGTAAACCGGCATGTCATTCCAGGTGACACTACCTGTTGTCGGCGGCGGTGTCGTCTCCCCATTAGACGGAGGAGCTGTCTCACCGTTGGACGGTGGTGTGGTTCCACCATCCCCTCCACCACAGGCGACGAAACCAATGCAGCCTAGCATCATTACCACTACCAGTACCAATGATATTACTTTCTTCAATTTGATCCACCCCTTCCTAATTACTTAGTCGTTTGTTCCAAAGTTAACCGAGACTATAGTTCCTTACCCAGCCTGCTTTTCAGCGAAATTACCCACCCACGGGAGCTTGAATTTCTCCCCCTGATAAGCCTTAATCATCAGTATTACCCACATGACAAACATTGCAATATAGGTTAATACCATTAGCACAGTGAACAGGATACCTATAAATGGTATGAACATTGTTATCAACTGTAATATCCAGAGCACGATAACTATTACTGTAAATGCAACATAGACGGCTATGGACTGCATGGCATGAAAACGGACGAACTTATTTTCCTTTTCCACAAGGAAGAATATCAATCCACTTACCCAACCAAACAGGTAGCACAATAATCCAGCCACATTTGGCGTCATCCCCATGCTTGTTTTACCTTCGGTTTCACTCATTGTTTAATCTCCTTTCTCATAGTGAAGGCAACTATAGCATAAGTTTACAGGAAGGTCAATAACTCCTCATCTATTCAAGCGCCACCCCTGTTCCATAAGCTAGCACCTCAGCCGCATTCTGCATTATCATTGAGGTGCTAAATCTCATACTGATTACGGCATTAGCCCCTTTCTTCTCGGCATCCTCGGTCATCCTCTGGATAGCTTCTTCTCTGGCTTCAGCCATCATCTTGGTGTATTCGGTTATCTCACCACCGACCACACCGCGTAGCCCAGCCAGAATATCTTTACCTAAATGCCTTGCCCGGATAGTGCTGCCCTTAACCAAGCCCACAGTTTTAACAATTGTCTTGCCTTCTACCCGACTTGAAGTGGTAATAATCATTTCTCTACCTCCTTAAATTTATCTGTCTTAGCCTTTTTAAGCCTATCTCTAATGGCTATACCGATAAGAACCAGTGTCCCTACCCCAATAGCACCAACGGCTATCCGGATAAGGATATGAATTTCGCTAGCCATAAAAAAGCCTTTAACTCCCCATCCAATCAATACCAGTATACCCAAACCTATCAAAATAAAGGCTATATTTTGCCACATAGCTTACCTCCATTTTGGTTTTATTAAGGTAACCCTCCCCCCCTTATCCTTCACCTGTGAAGGATTTATCCCTCTCCCTTATCAAGGGAGGGGGAAAGATAGGTAAGAGGAGATTCGCCCCTCTATAACTCTCCATTTAGTTGGCGTATCCTGAAAGGGCTACACACAATTCAACCATAAGGCTGTCAAGGGATCCTTCAGATGGGATACTTTTATATGTAACGACTGTTCCCGCCTCGGTATCTTCCACAATAACCCCAAGCTCAGCCAGCTTATTTCGTATTTCATCCGCCCGCTGCCAATTCTTAGCTTCCCGACAATCAATTCGCTCCTCAACAAGACGATTAACACGAGCAGTAACCGTTCCTAGTATGACAGTAGGAGTTCCAACTGCCGCGCGTGACGAAATTCCTCCTACATCAGAAATTTTTTGTGGTTTCGGAAGCTTTAACCCCAACACCTCTTGTACCATCGATAAGAGATTGTTTTGAGCCTTTTCAAAACTAATACCCGCATCACCAGCCTGATTTATCTCTCTGACCAAATTGAAAAGGGCAGCCAGCGCTTGGGCGGTGTTAAAATCATCGTCCATCGCCTCAATAAACTGCTTACGATAGGGCTCAGCATCAAGAGCTTTACCCTTGCCACCAGTTTGGTCTTGTCTGGAAATCGCTTGGGTTAATCTATCCACCCTCCTCTCTGCTGCCTCCAGTGCATCTTCAGAGTAGGTAAGGGGACTGCGGTAGTGGGAGCTAATAACAAAGATACGGATGGCATCAGGGCTATATTTCTCCAATGCCTCCTTTATCGTTATCAGATTACCAAGGGACTTGCTCATCTTATCTTCGCCTAACTGCAATAGCCCGTTGTGCAACCAGTATTTAGCGAAAGGCTTTTTGCCGGTAAAGCTCTCTGACTGGGCTATCTCATTCTCGTGGTGGGGAAAAATCAAATCCTGTCCGCCACCGTGAATGTCAAGGGTATCGCCGAGGTATTTCAAACACATGGCGCAGCACTCAATATGCCAGCCCGGTCTACCGTTTCCCCAGGGGCTAGCCCACGACGGCTCACCAGGTTTGGCTACCTTCCACAGGGCAAAATCCATAGGATGCTCTTTCTCTTCGCCTCCTACTGCACACTCCATAGCTATCATAGATTCTAAGCTGCGGCGGGACAGCTTGCCATAGTCAGTTACGTTCCTTACCCTGAAGTAAACGCTACCCTGTGCTGAATAGGCATACCCCTTGGTTATTAAACCCTGGATGACCTCAACAATCTTTGGTATCTCCTCGGTAGCCCGGGGATAAATATCAGCCCGACCGATATTCAGGGCATCCATATCAGCAAAATAGCTGTTAGTGTATTTCTCTGCCAGCTCATGAGTAGAAATACCAAGCTTACCAGCTCGGTCTATAATCTTGTCATCAATATCGGTAATATTCTGAACATACCTCACCTTGTAGTCGCGAAACCGGAGATAACGGTGGATGACATCAAAAATAATGTAGCTCATAGCGTGACCTATATGGCAATCACTATAGGGGGTAACCCCGCAGACATACATCTTGACCTCATCACCCTGGGGTAAAAATTCCTCCTTTTTCCCTAGGAGGGTATTAAAAACCTTCATCTCTTACTTCCTTCCAATATAGTCAGACGCTTTTGCAGCTCGGCTATTCGTCTTTCCAGACTGTCTAGCTTCTCCCCAACAGGATCAGGCAACCTCTCCACAGTATCGGTATCAGGATTCCTGATGGCTACTACTCGCCCCGGCACCCCAACCACTGTTGCATTAGCCGGCGCCGAGGTTACCACTACCGAGCCAGCACCAATCTTGGTGTTATCACCGATAGTAATACTCCCGATAAGCTGTGCCCCACTTCCGACAATCACATTATTACCCAGGGTAGGGTGGCGTTTTGTCCGCTGATGACTGGTGCCGCCCAGGGTTACCCCTTGATATAGAGTAACATTATCGCCAATCTCTGAGGTCTCACCAATGACCACGCCCATACCGTGGTCAATAAAAAATCCGTCTCCAATCTTAGCCCCAGGGTGGATTTCTATACCAGTAAGAAATCGGCTAATATGAGATATGAGCCGGGGCAAAACTGGAATATGCCACCGAAATAGGGCGTGAGCTAACCGATGGAACTGACGGGTATGAAATCCGGGGTAAGCCAGTAGTACCTCCAGTGTGCTAGTAGCTGCCGGGTCATGCTTAAAAGCGGCGTTGATATCCTTTCTGATGCTAGTGATAAGCGACATTTTATTAACCTCCCTCCCGTGCTGAATCTCCTCGCCTGTTGCCCCAATAAACTGGGGCAGGAAACAGACGCAGTTCAGCATCCTGGGAAAGCAAATAGTTATTGGGTCTTCCACATACATAAACATAGCCTAACTTGAAATGCTTTCTATTGAGGCTACCGCATAGGCAGCTATTGCTTCTACCCGACCGACAAAACCTAACCGAGCTGAGGTGCTAGCCTTCACGCTCACCTGACTAGGAGCAATACCCAGTATCTGGCTAAGATGCTGCCGCATATTGTCAATAAAATCTCTCAGGCTAGGCTGCTCAGCTACAATGGTAGCGTCTATATTATCCACCCGCCAGCCATTCTTGGCTAGCTTATCCCTTACCCTTTTCAGCAGGGTCAGGCTAGAAATATCCTTATACTGCGGATTACCTGATGGGAAGTGGCTACCTATATCACCCAAAGCCGCCGCCCCGAGCAGGGCATCAATAATAGCGTGAGTTAATACATCGGCGTCACTCCAACCGCTAAGCCCCTTAGCAAATGGTATATCTACCCCTCCCAGCACTAATTTGCGCCCCGGAATCAGGGGATGGACATCATAGCCTATGCCAACACGCATGTTACCGTTCCTGTTTTTGCCATAAAACCTCAGCTAAGCTGGGGTAAACACAATAATAACACAAACTTTTCACTTCAGTATACCTGTTAGCCCGAGAGTTCAACAATGCGTGATAAGGAACCTAAAAACTACTAGTCAGAAGGTTGTCAGATATATTTCTGTGATAGCTTAGCTTTTGGTATTGACGAAGAATTGAGAAACATCTGTCTCGGTACTGAGGCTGAAAGCCTAAAAGCTCTGGATAAGAAAACTAATCCATATAGGTAGGATATCTTGACGGAACCCAAGACAAATGGTAGAGTGGCATTACCAGAAGAGCACAAGGTACGGCAAAACATTACCGCAACCATTGCGTGTAACACTACAGGGGCTTCATACGATAAGGAGGAGAAACAATGGCTTACACAGCAAAAGACTACAGCAACCTCATCGGAATAGAAGGGTTCAGCGAAACCCTGCTGAAGAACCACTTTACTCTCTATCAAGGCTACGTGACCAATACTAACAAGTTACTGGATTCACTCTCTACCTTTTTGAAAGAAGGGAAAGTCGGCACCCCAGAATATTCCGAACTAAAACGGCGGATGGGTTTTGAGTTTAATGGTATGCGGCTCCACGAATACTACTTTGACAATCTCGGTGGGGATGCCTTATTAAACAAATCAGGCAAGCTGGGCAGCAAGATGGCTGAGGATTTTGGTAGCTACGAGGAGTGGGAAAAGGATTTCAAGGGAACAGGCACCATGCGCGGCATTGGCTGGGCTATTCTGTACCAGGACAATGTTACTGGAAGGCTCCTGAACCAGTGGATTAATGAACATGAGACCGGTCATCCTGCCGGTTGTACTATCATCTTGGTAATGGATGTCTTTGAGCATGCCTTCATAATTGATTATGGGCTGAAGCGAGCTGACTACATAGCAGCCTTCTTCAAGAACATAAATTGGGACGTAGTGGAGAGCCGACTGAAATAGGAGGCAATAAGCCAGCTCTATGGTGGGAAAAGGAGATTATTACTTTTCTAATTTGTCTATTTCCTCTTCTACTTCTTCCGCTCCTTCGTCATAGAATTTCTCCTCGTCTGGTGCAAGCTGCTTTAAAAGTCTAAGGAATTCTCCAGCGTGAACCCGTTCTTCATCAGCGATATCCTTAAGCACCTCTATAGCTAGTTTGTTATCCGTTGATTCTGCGAGTTGCATATACATTTGTACTGCCTCATACTCAGCAGCAACCATAAACCTTATGGCACGAATTAATTCCTCGTGCGTAAGCTTCCGGTCGTGTGCAAGACCCGAAAATGGCGTCCCAAAGTCAGGCATAATTAACCTCCCTTCTTGAAATATGTTCGTTAGTCTCAGTAGTGCATATTATACCATACTCTATCCTATGTCTCCTAGTGACCGAATGAAACCTGAGGAGGTATAAGCAATCATGAATCCCTGTTCGTGCGGAATGCAGTTACAACTTCGGAGAGGAAAGTGGCATTAGTGAGGCGCCGATGTAAGCTTGGCTACGGCAAAGCCCGTAACGCTAGATTGCATTAGGTGTCAAACCATTCTGAGTAGCTTTCCTGTGATATAGCACCCACTCAGCTAAGTCCAGGTCATTAGGAGTAGTTACCTTTATATTATCATAAGAGCCCATATACAGCTTAACCCTATAGCCTAACTGCTCTAGCAGTGAGGCATCGTCGGTTACCTCACCCTTTGCCTTCTCATAGGCTTCAGCTATTATATCAAAACGAAACACCTGTGGGGTCTGCACTGCCCACAGGTTACGCCGTGGTAGCGTCTGCTGGACGAGCCTGTCATCTCCAGCCACTTTAATAGTATCGGTAACCGGAACAGCGGCTACAGCCGCCCCTGTTTCTCTAGTCGCCTCCAGCCCACGCTCAATCAAGTCCACAGTTAGTAACGGTCGGGCGCCATCGTGAATCACTACCCACTGGCACTGATTAAGTCGGCTAAGCCCAGCCGCTACTGAATCCTGGCGCCGCTTACCGCCAGCACACACTTCAATCACCTTTGACCACTCCGCCTCAGCTACCAATTGCCGACATTTCTCCAAGTTTTTTTGGCTTACTACCACAACCACCTGAGCAACAGAATTACACTCTTGAAGAGCATCAATTGCCCGGAGTAAAACGGGCTTGCCCCCTAAAAGTGTCAATACCTTATCTATCCCACCCATCCGCTCCCCTCTGCCCGCCGCTATGATAATAGCGCCGACTTTTTGGTGATTATCTGTTTTTGTCTTTGAACTCATTACCTGATTATAAAGCAAAATCATTGCTACATCCACTAGTAAATAGTGTTCGCATTATATTGGGTAAATTGATGGTGGTATAATGGGGTAGTAATGGAATATAAGGAGGCTGGCAATGATAATAAGCAGTTACCTTGATACTAAAACTATTCAAGAGTTGCCTGGAGTAGTTAAGCGCGAGGTTGCCTGTGCCGATAAGGGAGTCCCAAATTTCTGTATGCGTGTCTTTGATGTTGAGCCAGGTAGCTCTACTCCATCTCATGAGCACCCATGGGAACATGAGATATACATTCTTTCTGGCCGGGGATTAGCAGTAGGTGAGCAAGGGGAAGCTCAAATAACCAAGGATAGCGTTATTTTTATTCCCCCCGATGAGCATCACTGTATTGTTAATAACGGCAATGAGGTTCTGCGATTTATATGCGTTATCCCGTTAATTACCCTTGACCAGCCTTAGTTATATTGCCTCTCTCAGAGTAATGACGGGGATAAGCTCAATATCCTTATAGAGCTAACACTTTATCCACCCCACCCATCCGTTTGCTCTCGCCAGCAGCTACAATTATAGCGCCTACTTTTCGGTGATTACTCATCTTTGTGCCTAAACAGATTACAAAGTAAAAAGCTGTGCTATATCTATAATCAAATTAAGTGGGTTAGAAAAGCCTAATTGTAGATTGATAGGATAAATATTGTAGGACAATACAAATCTAAATGTATGAGTATACTTGTATTCTTACAAAGCTAAGGTAAAGAAGCCACCATTCCCCGAGTAAACCAATAAACCCCTTGAGAGTATATCACGACCTATCAATACCATTAGTGGTTGCTCTTGAACCACTTGCCCTTGTAAGTTTACGCCGACTATAGAATCAAACTCAGCACCTATATTTAGTGAGGGGAACCATAGCCTAGCAGGGAATAGTGAGCATTGAGTTGGCCCCCCAGCTGTACCCATTGAGACCAAACCTATTGGATTTATTCCGAGGCCTGACAGAGCAGACTGGTCAGCACAAGTTCTCGTCGCTCCTGTATCAATAAGCGCAAAACCTACAACTGGCGAGGGAATTGCCTGATTCTGTGACTCCAAGAGGTCCGCAAGCGCTTTGGGTACTTGAATTTGAACCTCCAAGACAGCTCCGACTGCAACTAAAGCACCCGGAGTGTGTTGATGACTTAAGCGATCCATATAGTGGCGATTATGTATCGGCATTTACAACCCCTACTGCCAGTGCTGGGAATCTAATAATCTCTTCCTCCTTCGTGACTCGCTTAATAAGAAAAGGTACGTTCCCAAGTTCCTTAAGGCCAGCTTCGTAAGCTTCCTGTTCTGTAGTGAAGGCTCCTATAAGCTTGTCGTCCTTAATGACCACAAATTGATTTTCATTATATTGTAGCAGCGTATCTTTGTTTTCTCTATAGTATTCTAATTCTTTCTCAAACATAGTTATCCCCCTACCTTTCTACTTGCCATCTATTAATATTATCCCATTTTCAATGCTTTTGTAAAACATTCTTTGTCGTTAGAGTTCTTCGGAGCCTCTTGCCTTCCCCCCAACCAGCCCCACTCTCACCGCTTCACGCAGGGTGCTGACCGGGATAAGCTCAATATCTTTAGCAGCTACTGTGGCACCCCTTTTGGGTACCAGGCAGCGCTTGAAGCCCAACCGGGCGGCTTCAGCCACTCGCCTATCTAAGTGAGAAACGGCTCTTAATTCACCACTCAACCCCACCTCCCCCATCACCACCAGCTCCGGGTCAACACCTACATCGCGAAAGCTGGAGGCAATAGCCAGGGCAATGCCTAAATCAGCCGCTGGCTCCCCAATTCTAAGCCCACCGGTAACATTGGCGATAATATCCTGGTTTCCGAGCTTTAATCCAACTCGCTTACTCAGCACAGCCGTAATTAGCAGCAACCGACCAAAGTCAATACCGTTGGCGGTACGCCGGGGTAAGCCAAAGCTGGTGGGATTCGTTAGGGCTTGAATCTCCACCAATAAGGGTCGACTGCCCTCAAGGGTGGGCACCACTGCCGAGCCTATCGCCTCAGTCGACCGCTGCGACAGGAAAGTTTGCGATGGATTGTTCACCTCTACTAACCCTTGCTCTCTCATCTCAAAGACACCGACCTCATTGGTAGAGCCAAAGCGGTTTTTCACGCAACGCAACAATCGGTAGGTGCTGAAGGGTTCACCCTCAAGGTAGAGGACCACATCAACAATATGCTCCAGAACCCGGGGACCGGCAATAGCTCCGTCCTTGGTCACATGCCCGGCAATAAAAATGGGCACAGCATTAAGCTTCGCCCAATGCATAAGCCTCATGGTGCACTCCCGCACCTGGGTAATGCTGCCTGGTGCTGTATCCAACCCAGGAAGGCAAACAGCCTGAATAGAATCAATGGTTACCAGGCGGGGTTGTAACTGCTCAATCTGGTTTAGAATAGCCTCAAGGTCAGTCTCAGCCAGAAGATAGAGATTTTCTCCTTTTACCCCGAGACGCTCTGACCTGAGCTTAATCTGATGCAGAGTTTCCTCTCCAGAAACATAGACCACCTTACCTTGAGCCTGCGCCACCAAGGCTGACACCTGGAGTAAGAGGGTGGATTTGCCAATGCCTGGGTCACCGCCAATGAGCCCTAGGGAGCCAGATACCAGGCCTCCTCCCAGCACCCGGTTAAACTCATCCAGGGGAAGCGGGAAGCGGTCTGCTACTCCAGTCACTACCTGAGATAGCTCCTGGGGTGTGTTTTCCATGGAAAGAGGGTGAGAGGAGGTAACAGGGGTAGTTACTGTTGTTTCAACAAAGGTATTCCACTGCTGGCAATTAGGACAGCACCCCAGCCATTTTAGGCTCTCCTTGCCACAATGCTGACAGACAAATATCGTCCTTCTATGGGATTTATCCATAAATTGACTTTACTAGATTTTAGATAGTAGTGCAAGGGTAATTTAAAATATTGTTTGTTAAAACCTGTTATTCCCGTACCCCCCCTCAGTGTCTTAGCTCGAAAGCCCCCATATCTAAAACCCGGGGTGGGTGTTTACTAAGAATTAGTTGATAGAAATCCTGAATTTAGGTGGAGAAAAAGGATTGGTTAAATCATAATAGCCAGCTCAGCCCAGCATACCCAAGAATATACCAGCAGCGGTAGCTGTGCCGATAACGCCAGCAATATTTGGACCCATAGCATGCATCAATAAAAAGTTTTTGGGATTAGCCTCTTGCCCCATTTTCTGGACTACCCGGGCTGACATTGGTACTGCAGAGACACCAGCGGCACCTATCATGGGATTAATCTTCTCCTTACTAACAAGGTTCATCAACTTGGCTAGAAGCACACCAAAGGCAGTGGAGGCAGCAAAGGCGACAACTCCTAACCCAAACACTGCCAGGCTCTCCCATTGAAGGAAGGTCTGGGCACTGAGAAAAGCACCGATACATAAGCCAAGGAGAATAGTAAGTATATTAATAAAGGCATTGGCTGCGGTATCAGCCAGCCTATCAGTAACACCACTTACAGTTAGCAAGTTACCAAACATGAACATGCCAATAAGAGGGGCTGATTTAGGCACCAGCAAGATAATAATAACAGCAGCGATTACCGGAAACAGAATCTCCTCAATCTTAGATACTAGACGTTGCTGCGGCTTCATATATATCTCTCGCTCTTTCCGGGTAGTGAGTAATTTTATTACCGGTGGCTGGATAATGGGCACCAATGCCATATAAGTATAAGCAGCTACGGCAGTAGCCCCGATGAAATGGGGGGCAAGTCTATTAGTCAGGTAGATAGTAGTTGGTCCATCAGCACCACCAATTATGCCTATGGAACAGGCTTCTTTGATGCCGATGTGTAGATCTGGCCACAGGCCTCCTATAAGCAGAGCCACAAAAAAGGCAAAATAAACGCCGAACTGTGCTCCGGCACCCAGTATTAGAGTCTTGGGATTAGCTATAAGCGGACCAAAATCGGTCATAGCTCCCAAGCCAAGAAAAATAAGACAGGGTATTATCTCCCAGACAATCCCGTAGTGAAATATCCTAGAAATCAAGCCGGCTGGCTCACCACCTATGGCATATGACTCAACTACCCTACCAGCAACTATGCATTCCATCAATCCACCAAAGGGCAAATTAACCAGGACTGTCCCAAAGCCAATAGGCACTAATAACAGGGGCTCCATTTTCTTGGCGATACCAAGGTATAAAAGTATCGCACCAATAGTAATCATTATTATGGAGCCCCAGGTAAGACCAGCAAAGCCAATCTGGAAAAAGTCTAGCATTTTATCCCTTTCAGTATTCCATAATGGCTACTAAAGACGGCTTCAGCCGTTAGAGCCTTTATCCTCTTTTTCCTTATTGCTAACTTCACCCTTGCTAGCGGTAATTCTACTAAGTATCAACCCAGTCAGCCATATAGCTAAAGCCAGGACGATTAATACACCAAAGACAAGACCAAAACCAAATCCACCAATTTGTCCAGCCTGAGCCCAAGTCCAATCTAGTCCCATATCGCTATCATACCTTTCTATTTCGGGTAAAATTAAAGGGCGGTCTCAGTATACATCCTGTTCTCCCGCCCCTTCTATATCACATGGCTGCGTCTATTATTAATAATCTAGTGGTTTATCATCCCCCCGTAATGCTCCTACAGCCGCTGGGTGCACTACAATCTCTTCACCTTCACGGTCAATAACAATGGTATCCCCCTCCCGGAACTTGCCACGGAGTAAGTCTTCCGAGAGTTTATCTTCAACCATATCTTGAATCACCCGCCGTAATGGTCGAGCCCCAAAGACCTCGTCATAACCCTTCTCTCCCAGAAACTCTTTCGCTGCCTCAGTCACCTCCAGCTTCACTCCCTTTTCCGCCAGTTGCTGGGTTACTGAAACTAGCATCAAATCGACTATTTTCCGGATATGTTCTTTAGTCAAGGAATGAAACACAACCACACCATCAACACGATTGAGAAATTCAGGACGGAAGGTCTTCTTTAACTCGCCAAGCAGCTTCTCCTTCATCCGCTCGTAAGATTCCTGCTCAGCCTTACCCTCATTATGAACAGCGAAACCAATAGTAGTACCTTTCTTGATTAGCTCAGCCCCAATGTTACTGGTCATAACAATAATGCTATTGCGGAAATCAACACGCCGACCTTTAGCATCGGTCAGATGACCGTCATCAAATATCTGGAGCAAAATATTAAACACATCTTCGTGAGCCTTTTCAATCTCGTCCAGCAGTATGGCACAATATGATTTCCGCCTTACTGCCTCGGTTAATTGTCCACCTTCGTCATAGCCAACATATCCTGGTGGAGCACCAACCAATCGGGCTACAGCGTGTCTCTCCATAAACTCGGACATATCAAGCCTGATTAGGGTATCCTCACTACCAAACATAAACTCAGCTAGAGCTCTAACTAGCTCTGTCTTGCCGACACCAGTTGGACCTAGAAAGATAAAGTTGCCTATGGGGTGCCGCGGGTCCTTGAGCCCGGCTCGGCTTCGTCTTACCGCCTTAGCCATAATATTAACTGCTTCATCCTGACCAATAATGCGCTTATGCAATACCTCCTCCATATTAAGGAGGCGGCTGGTCTCATCACCAGCCAACTGCACCACTGGAATCCCCGTCCACATACTAACTACTTCAGCAATGTTTTCAGCAGTAACTACCGGCTTCTCCTGCTCCTGTGCCGCCTGCCACTCTTCTTCCATCCCCTTTATTTTACCCTCAATTTGAATTTCACGCTCGCGCAGTTCAGCAGCATAATCATATTGCTGAGTAGCTAGAGCATCTTCTTTATCCCGAAGCACGCTATCCACAGCCTCTCTGGCTTCCTTCAGTGTCACAGGTATAGTCCTATGTTTAATCCTTACTCTTGACGATGCCTCATCAACCAGGTCAATAGCCTTGTCAGGCAGAAAACGGTCAGATATATACCTATCCGCCAAGGTGACTGCACAACTCAATGCCTCATCGCTTATCGTCAGCCTATGATGCTCTTCATAGCGCTCCTTAATCCCGCGCAAAATCTCCAGAGTTTGGTCTACAGAAGGCTCTTCCACCAAAACAGGCTGAAAGCGACGCTCCAGGGCAGGGTCGTGCTCCACATGCTTACGGTAGTCGTCAAGGGTAGTAGCCCCAATACACTGTAATTCCCCTCGGGCTAGAGCCGGTTTGAGGAGATTGGCAGCATCAACGGCTCCCTCAGCTGCACCAGCACCAACTATAGTGTGAAACTCATCAATGAAGAGTACGCAGTTACCTGCCGTTTTTATCTCATCAATAACCTTCTTTAGCCGTTCTTCAAACTCACCACGATACTTTGTCCCGGCGACTAAGGCGCCTATATCTAGTGTTACTAACCGTTTTCCTTCCAGCGTTTCAGGAACATCGCCAGCTACAATACGGTGAGCTAATCCCTCAACAATTGCTGTCTTCCCCACCCCTGGCTCACCAATAAGAGCCGGATTGTTCTTTGTCCGACGGCTGAGGATTTGAGTTACCCGCTCAATTTCCTTAACTCGCCCAACAACTGGGTCAAGCTTCCCGGCGCGGGCCGCTTCTGTCAGGTCAATACCTACTTGATCCAAAACCGGGGTACGACTTGTGGTACGAGTAACCCTGGACCTGGGCATACTTTGGCTGAGGGTATGAGTAACTTCAGCTCGCGTCCGCTCAAGGGTAATCCCAAGACTATCTAACACACCAGCGGCTACCCCATCCCCCTCACGCAATAACCCTAACAGAAGATGCTCAGTGCCAATATAATTATGACCAAGGTGACGCGCTTCATCTATAGCCAACTCAATAACCCGTTTAGCTCTAGGTGTAAGCCCAATCTCGCCACTCCCAGCTTTCTCACTGCGCCCAATAATAAATTCCACTGCCGAGCGCACCTTACTCAAAGCTATACCCAGGCTGATTAGAACCTTAGCTGCTACTCCCTCCTCCTCCCGCACCAAACCAAGCAAGATATGCTCGGTGCCAATATAGCTGTGGTTAAAGTGCCGTGCCTCTTCCTGAGCTAGGGTAAGAACCCGGCGAGCTCTCTCTGAAAACTTCTCAAATCGGCTAGTCATCTAACACCTTTTAAATTGCCTCCCCTGACATATCCACCATTGGTATTTTTATTATAAATTAACTAAAGCCAAAGGTCAACAGTTGCCGGGGCAATAAAGACCACAAAAATCTAGCTGAAGCCTCCTGGCGGTGGCATATTTTCCACAAAGGGTTGCCCCCTCAGTATCGTCTGCGCTGGGGCGTTTCACTTCCGTGTTCGGGACGGGAACGGGTGGTTCCACCCCGCTCTAACCACCAGAAGGCAATCCCTATTCTAACACATTTTCGGCAACAAAAAAAGGGGGGATTTTATAATCTGCCCTCTTTATTCCCCCACCTTGTCATTGTGAGCCCTTCGGTAGAAGGGCGAATCAATCTCTTTATTGTCTACCTCATCCTCTGTGTCCCCCTTCCCCTGGGAGGCGTCTTGCCTCAAATGTCATTCTGAGGAACGAAGTGACGAAGAATCTATGGGAGGGCTGGCAGTGCACACATAGCCCCCACCACCCCCAGACCCTTCGCTACGCTCAGGGTGACATGGATTTAGTCCTTTTTAGGCAAAGCCCCTGGAAGGGGAATAGGGAAAAAAAGAAAGAGGGGCATTTAACCCCTCTTTTAATATCTTTCTGCCTAATATCAACTCTGAAACAGGTCAAGCCCTCGACCATTAGTACGGCTTTGTTGCCGTCCTATTCATCAAAGTAACTTCATAAATTCCTCTCTACTCAAGTCGGCATCCTGCATTATTTTTCGCAGAATCCCTCTCCCCACAGATTCGCCCTTGTGTACCGGCACTACCGTAGCCCGTCCGTCGGGGTGCTTGAGATAAATATGGCTACCTTTCTGCCTAAGCACTTGGAAGCCCGTTTTGCCCAGGGCTTTGATAACCTGCTCGCCGGTTAACGATGGCAGCCTTGTCATACTGCAATTCTCTGAACCCCGACAAACTGGAGTTCGCCTTCCTCAAACTCGCCCTCGGCTTCAAGACATAACTGAACGGCTTCTTTCATGCGGTCCATCAGCTCATCTAGGGATTTAGCCTGAGTATGGCAGCCCTTTAGTTGTGGGGCAGTACCAAGAAAATAACCGTCCTCGTCTTTTTCAATAACAATGGTAAACTCTCTCTTCACGCTCCACCTCCTGAGAAAAACTTACTTTCCCACTACGTAGGAGTTTATTCTAATATCAGCCTTTTTTCAACTGTATATCTGTAACCCCATCCCCCTTAATCCCCCTTTACAAAAGGGGGAAACTAATCATCTCCCTTTGGTAAAGGGAGACAGAGAGGGATTTCCAAAGGGGGAAGAAAAAGAAAGAGGGGCGAAAGCCCCTCTTGGACGCCCCACTTTGGGGGAGACGGGGTGGAAAACTATGGGATAAGCAGCAAGGCGCACCGAGAGCGGGCTTGGGTGGGAAGAAGATAAGAATAATAGATTTACTTCACTGGCTGTTGTATACTGGAAGACAAGGAGACTACGGTATGGAACAGACATTTGAAGCCACCATTGAAAAACGCGATAAATGGTACATCGGATGGGTAGATGCTGTCCCTGGAGCTTTCAGCCAGGGGAAGACGATTAAAGAGGTGGAGGAAAACCTGAAAGAGGCGGTGCAACTCATTCTCGAAAGTCAGAGGGAACTGAGAGACAAAGGGACAGGCGGAGAAATCGTTAAGAGAAAAATCCAAGTTCAAGTGTAGCTCCATGAAACGCCGTGACCTCATCAGCCATCTGACAAGGCAAGGCTGCGTTCTCCACCGCGTAGGTGCCAGACATTCTGTTTTCTTTAATCCAGAAAACGGGCGTATGGCTACCGTTCCCCGACACCGGGAAATAGAAATCCTCCTGGCAAGAAAAATATGCCGTCAACTGGATATCTCTTTACCCAAGTCAGGAGCCTAGCTTGCACTCTACCCCACCCTCCTTCTCCCCCTACCTGCCCTGTCATTCTGAGCAAAGCGAAGCAATCTCTTTTTTCAAATCCCCCTTAGTCCCCCTTTACAAAAGGGGGAAATAAACTTCTCCCTTTAAAAAAGGGAGATTTAGAGGGATTTCCAAAGGGGGAGGAAAAAGAAAGAGGGGCGCAAGCCCCTCTTAGACTGCCCTTTTCAAATCCAGTAAAATTAGGAACTATCCAGTCGGGGACTTATGATCTGATGAAGTCCTTTATCATAGCATGAAGATACAAAAGCCCGGCAGGAAAAGCTAATATAGTGAACTCAGTAGTAAGAATACGACAGATATTAAGAGCGGCATTCGCCGAGCCAAGTATCTCGCTAGGTTCTACACTTCTTGTTAGAACCTCACCATTTATGTCCGTTCCTAGTAATAGCCCTGTTACTGCTATGAGGGCGAAGATGACGTACATTTGCACTAAGCCTTCTAACGCCCTTTTTAGATGTTCTGTGCGGTTCTTCTGAGTGCCTCTTTGTATAACTAGAACTGCGAAAGCAATCACGATTGCCAGTATCCCAACATAGGCATAGATGACAGCTTCATAGAAAGAGCCAAACCGGGTTCCCTCTATACCTAATTGAGTGAGTGCGAGAAACAGACACAAAAAGAATATCAATATCAGATACAAGTACCAGCGGATTCCCAAGAGATTTCTCACGGAATCTCTGGGAATTAGTCTCGACGGGATGCTGCGATAAGGCGCCCCTATACCGGGTTTTGACTTGTCAATAACTTCGCTGCCCTGTGCTTCCTTCGGTACCCTACCGAGAAATGTACTTCTCAAATATTCAACATAAAGCAAGACAAAAGTGAAAGGAATCAATACTAAGACAGCAGGGCGTTCAAGATAGTAGGCTGCAGTTACATAAAGCACCAGTATTATAATGATGGCTGTTATCCATCCAAGTGTGGGCTTTGGCCTTAATCGTATATCTTTGTTCAGTTGCACAATAAAAGTAACGAGAGCGATAAAGCCGAATATTCCTCCGAATACTAGGGATAGCCAGTGTAATGCCGTTATGTCCGTCGATATAGAATAGTACACAAGGCTTGCGGACCAAACCAGAATCATCATGGCCATGGCATAATTAGTTCTATCTACTCTTCCGTCGCCGCCTACTGTAAGCTCAAAAACAATGCCAAAAGCCCCGATGCTGATGAAAAAGACAGCGATTATGTAGAGGGGTATCGTAAAATATAGAGGTTCGAGCTTCCACCAACCGTATAAAGCAGCAAGACCTAAACTCACAAGAAATAAGACAACAAAGATGCCGACGGCGTCGGGGTGTCTCTTCGTCTTGTTTTTGGTTTCTTTACTCATGGCTTCAATACGCTGTTTGTAGATCCACTATGTTCGTAGTTTACACCGCTACTATGAAAC
>DUEE01000005.1 GCA_011170285.1 Dehalococcoidia bacterium | reverse complement strand
TACCCTGGCTTTAAATGATGGGCTGTGTTTCCTTCGGTTTTGTTTCATGTCCTGCTCCTCCTTCCTTTGTTATTTTAGGAGCAGAACCCGCTCTTAACAACCTGTCCAAATTTCGGGGACCACCTCAATCATCATATTAGGTGCCGCAGTTATTGTTCCGGGTGTCTTATCCACACTAGGTGGTATCTGTTCAATCAAGAGAAGGCTTTGGGGAATGGCACTAGCTGGATCCGTATCCACATTTCTTTCATCGTTTATCTTAGGGATACCAACTATAGCATTGACCGCTGTATCCAAGAAAGAGTTTGTTTAGCTCCTAAATAGATGAGCGTGCTTAACGCATACGGAGGCAGTTAGGATTTCTATGAGACTCACAAGTGAAATTAAAGTATCATTAGTAGCTGCGATTTGTGTACTAGCACTGGCCATCATATCTAAATATTCTCTTAATGCGGAACTGGACTTGGTTTCCCAGTACGGACCCGTATGGATCTACATAACTTACGTGATAACAAGGCACAAGAAAGGGAAACCAAATGTCTGCAATCGGCCTCTATTTTGGTCACTGGCGATGATCATCGCAACAGCCCTAATTTTAGTCGTCTACAGAGTCTAGACTAACGCCTTCTACCAACTCTTTAACAGGTGTAACAAAGAAGTACTTTGTTGGGTAACCTAAACCCACACATAATATAGAGCTAGGTAACAAACGTCCAGAATGTGCTGTCGATGTAACAGAAGCTTAATTTGTTACTTCTTAGTTGCACGCTCCAACCTTTATTGCTACAATTATCCGCGATGGGAGTAGTTGGGTTAAATAGTGAGACTGAAGGCCAGCTTAAAAGTTCTACCTATTAATGCCCCAGCTACAACGTGTATTGAAAGGAGCTTTCGCGGTATCACCTGGTAAACCAGGTGAATAGGCTGGTTCCAATAAGTCCTATAACGGCTGCGAAATAGAACACCGAGTTCACATTCAACAAATCTGCTATTACCCCACCTGAAAGTGAGCCTACAGCCATACCAATGCTCATTGCCAGGGTAAAAATGGCAAAAGTCGAGCCCATGCCGAATTTTCTGCCTTCATCTACTACTAGGGCTGAGGCGGCTGGCATGGAAATGGCACCACCAAGACCGCCGAGGGCACACACCCCTAATAGATACCAGAAGTTGTGCGCCACAGGAATTAAAGCCAAGAAGGTGAAGTTGATAAGGCTGCCAGTAATAACCAGTGCTCTCCTATTGTATCTATCAGCGATTTTGCCTGAGAAAGGCTGAAATAGTGCCATCAGCAGGATGTTAACTGCTAGCAGGACTCCTATAAGAGCTGGGCTCAAGTCAATACACATAGCTGCGAAAATAGGCAGGAAGCAAGCAAAGGCTCCTCTGCCTAGGGCGAATGATAATCGGAAACTGAAAATACCCCTGACTATGCTGCTGGAGCTCATCTTCTTAAAGGATAGGTGATGGCTTGTTGCCGTTTTCCTCTGTCTAATTTCAGGGAGGAAAAGAGTAACTAGCAGGAAAGCCAGCAAATTAAGACCACCCATAGTGGAGAAGGCAACAGTCATGCCAAAGTGCTCAGTTAGTGCCCCACCCATTAAAGGACCAAAGCCAAATCCGGTAAAAAAGGCAGCGTTGAAGTAGCCCATCCATTTCCCCTCTTCACCCACGGGAGAGATATCACCAATGTAAGCCTGAGCAATAGGGATAATCATACCAGCAGCAGCACCATGCAGCAGACGGACGAGAGTTAGCTGAGAGAGGCTACTGGCCCATATATAGCCTAACGAAAGGATAGAATAGAAAAGAAGACCAATACAGATGAACAGCTTTCGACCACTGCGGTCGGCAAGCCTGCCGAAAATAGGCAGAAATATAGCCCGAGAAATAGAGAACCCACTAAAGATTATACCCAGCCAGATTCCAGTAGCTCCCAGATTGTCGGCGTAAAGGGGTAACAGTGGCGCTATTATCCCAACACCTAGCATAGAGGAAAAGATAGAAAGAGACAGGACGGGGAAGGCCTTTTTTATCATGTGGGTATCTGAAGCATTATAACGCTTTGCTAGTGAATCTGGCAACTTAAACTAATTGCACTTGTAGCTTGTGGCTGGTATAATCAATAGGTTTTCTATTTAGTATACTGGGAGGGATTCCAACAGTGGGTTCTAGCAAAGAACAAGCCCAATCTAACGGTGAAGAATTAGAGATAATGCGGCACTCAACAGCTCATGTCATGGCAGAGGCGGTTCAGTCCATCTTCCCTCAGGCTAAGTTCGGCATTGGTCCGACTATTGAAAATGGCTTTTATTATGATTTTGATTTGCCTCGCTCATTGATTCCCGATGATTTACCGCTTATTGAGGCGAAGATGAAGGAGATAATCGCTTCAAATGTGCCTTTTATTAGACAGGAAGTAACCAAGGAAGAAGCTCGCCGACTGTTTGCCTCTCAGCTATACAAACTGGAATTGATTGATGAAATTGCAGATGAAAAGGTTAGCTTATATCAGCAAGGTTCTTTCGTTGATTTATGCCGCGGTCCTCATGTGAGTTCTACCGGTGAAATCAAGGCTTTTAAGCTGGTTAGTATTGCTGGAGCCTACTGGAGGGGTGATGAGCACCGCTCTATGTTACAGCGAATATATGGAGTTGCTTTTGACACTAAAGAGGCTTTATTGGAATACCTAGAAAGACTGGATGAGGCGGCCAAGCGTGACCATAGGAAATTGGGCAGAGACCTTGATTTATTTAGTATCCGTGACGAAGCTGGACCAGGGCTGGTTCACTGGCATCCTAAGGGAGCGGTGATACGCCGTGTTATTGAGAACTTCTTGACCGAAGAACTTATTAAGCGGGGCTATGATATCGTATATACCCCTCATATTGCCAAACTGGATTTATGGAAAACCAGCGGTCATTGGGAATTTTATCGTGATTATTTATATAGCCCTATGGAGGTGGAGGGGCAAGAGTATATTATTAGACCAATGAATTGCTTGGGTCACATCCTAATTTATAAAACAAGGCTGCATAGCTACCGGGAGTTGCCACTGCGTTACGCTGAGTTTGGCACTGTTTATCGTTATGAACGCTCTGGCGTGTTGCATGGTCTATCAAGAGTCAGGGGCTTCACCCAAGATGATGCCCATATTTTTTGCCGCATTGACCAGTTAGAAGATGAGGTTGTGGGAGTGTTAGATTTTGCTCGCTTTATGGTAGATACCTTTGGTTTTACTAATTACCAGGTGCTACTCTCTACCCGACCTGAGAAATATTCCGGCACCATCCAGGTCTGGGAAAATGCCACAGAGACTTTAGGTAACGCTTTGGCTCGGGTAGGGCTGGACTATCAAATAGACCCCGGAGAGGGTGTATTTTATGGGCCCAAAATAGATATTAAATTTAAGGACGCTTTAGGAAGGGCATGGCAGGGTCCCACAATTCAGGTTGATTTTAACCTTCCCCAGCGCTTCAATGTTATCTACATTGGTGAAGATAACCAAGAACACTTGGTGGTGATGATACATCGCACCCTGCTGGGTAGTATGGAACGGTTTGTGGCTTCGCTTATTGAACATTATGGAGGCGCCTTCCCGGTGTGGTTAGCGCCGCTTCAGGTAAAGGTAATACCAGTGGCTGACCGTCACCTGGACTATGCTCGTAGGCTAGAAGCTGAACTTAAAAGTGAGGGGGTGCGTGCCGAAGTTGATGCTCGGTCAGAAAGGGTAAACCTCAAAATTCGGCAGGCGCAGCTTGATAAAATACCATATATGCTAGTAGTGGGTGATAAAGAGGCAACTACTTCCACCGTTTCCGTCCGTTTGCGTAGTGGAGAGCAACTGGCTTCTCAACCCTGTGACAGCTTTAAGGAAATTGTTAAACAAGCTATAGTAAATAAGGTAAAGGACTTAAGGTTATAGCGTCTATAATTTGATTAGCCTAGGGAAATATGCTATAGTCCCTTTCTGTAAGTTACTCGTACTCGGAGGAGGTAAATAAGGACATAATTAAGAAGCTGCGTGTCAACGAAAGGATTAAAGCCAGAGAGGTTCGCCTCGTAGGGGAGAAGGGGGAGCAGTTAGGGATTATACCCTTATATCAGGCACTAGAGGTAGCCAGAAAGCAAAACTTTGACCTGGTTGAGGTTGCCCCTAATGCAGTTCCTACAGTATGTCGCCTCCTTGACTATGGGAAGTATAAATATGAGCAAACTAAGAAGGAGCGTGAAGCTAGAAAAAGCCAGAAGATTTCTCTGCTGAGGGAAGTTAGGTTACGACCTAAAATTGGTAACCATGATTTTGAGGCTAAGGCTAGGTCTGTCAGGAAGCTGCTGACCGGTGGGGACAAGGTTAAAGTATCAGTATTATTTAGAGGGCGTGAGGTCACCCACCCCCAGCTTGGATGGAACTTACTACAGAGGATGGCAGAGTCAGTAAAAGAAGCAGCTTCTGTTGATGGGCAACCATTGATGGAGAGGAAGAGGATGTTTATAATCCTGTCTCCGGTAGTTGCTCAAAAAACTAAAATAAAGGAAGAAATAAAGGAATCTTAGATGCCAAAAATTAAAACCCATAAAGGGGCACAGAGCCGTTTCCATATAACAGGCAGCGGCAAAATTATGCGGACCAAGGGCGGAAAAAGCCATTTGCGTCGCCGAAAAGCAAAACGGACTAAGCGTCTCTATGATGAAACAATACCTTTAAGTTCCAGCGATAAGGCTCGGATAAAAAGGCTCTTACCCTACGGGGTAAAGTAGGAGGGATATTTTGCCACGAGTAAAGAGGGGTGTAACCGCACACAAGCGACATAAGAAGGTGCTAGCCTTGACCAAGGGGCATAGGGCAACCAAACACAAACTTTATCGACGAGCTCATGAGTCTATGCTTAAGTCGTTAAGCTATGCTTATGCTCACCGCCGAGAGCGAAAAGGCGACATGAGGCGACTGTGGATTTTACGGGTTAATGCGGCTAGTAGGTCTCAGGGTCTCACCTATGGTCAATTCATAGATAGCTTAAAAAAGTCCGGGGTTGAAATCAACCGCAAGATGCTGGCTGATATGGCAGTCAGGGAGCCTGAATCCTTCGCCAATCTGGTAACCATAGTCAAAGGTAAAATTTAAGACTAAGACATGAGATTATTGAGACTCTGTTAGAGAGGCTGTGATAATAGAGGCAAGGTGGTTCAGAATAGAGCAAAACATAAAACAAGGGGGTGTAGAAAGTTATACAAAAGGGAGAATGAGATGAAAAAGAATGGAACTCATTATATTTCTACATCAATGACCCGTCCTTATGATGGATGGCCGAGGGGAGACTATCAGGTAGTCTTGTACATAGATGGCAAAGAAAAGTTGAGCGTGCCCTTTACAGTCGAATAGTCAAGTTATATATGTAGGCTAGGTTTAGAGGCGATAGCTATTTGCTTTATTGACCCTTTTGTTGTTAATAACCTATAATGCAAAACAGTTATGCAGTGAGTGCGGCGTTAGAGTTATTACTAGCCGCACTTCTTTTTAGTAGTAAGAGTGTTAATCTACCTTTTGAGTTGAGTTGAGGGCGAGAAATGTTAAAACAGCTCGAAGAAATAAAATCAACTGCGCTACAAGAGTTAGAAGACATTAGCAGTATTAAGGAACTGAAATCATGGCCAGTTCGTTATTTGGGCAAAAAGAGCGAGCTAACCAAGATTCTGCGTAGCTTATCCACACTACCACTTAACGAGAGGAAGAACGTTGGCGCTTATGCCAATAAGGTTAAGGTCAATCTAGAAAATAGTTTAGACCAAAAAGAGCAAGTTCTGCGTGAGGCAGAGCTAGCAGCATCAGCTAAAAGGAAAGTTATTGATATTACCCTGCCTAGTCGTCCCTTTCCAACAGGTCATTTACATCCTATTACTCAAACACTATATGAAATATGCGATATCTTTGTCTCTATGGGCTTTCAAGTAGTTGAAGGACCCGAGGTGGAGTGGGACTATTACAATTTTGAGGCCTTGAACATTCCCAAAGAACACCCGGCTCGTGATACCATGTCAACATCCTGGATTGATTGTGAGAACGAGAGTGGTGAAAGACCTATGCTACTGCGTACCCACACTACTTCGGTAACGGCTAGGATTATTGAGACTATGCAGCCCCCGATAAGAGTAGTTGAGCCAGGTAAAGTTTATCGCTATGAGGCTAGTGATGCCACCCATACCCCTATGTTCTATCAAATTGACGGTTTAGCTGTGGATAAAGGAATTACTATGGCTGATGTGAAGGGTACACTCTATGAATTTGCTCGTCGTTTCTTTGGTGAGGACAGGAAAGTGCGCTTCCGCTGCGATTACTTCCCATTTGTTGAGCCTGGCATTGAGATGGCTATAGAGTGTTTAGTATGTAGAGGTGCCGGTTGCCGCTTATGTGGTAATTCGGGCTGGATTGAAATATTAGGTGCCGGTATGACTCATCCCCAGGTGCTTGAGCGCGGAGGTCTTGATCCTGAGATTTATACCAGTTTTGCCTTCGGTATGGGTATTGACCGTCTGCCTATGCTTCGCTACGGGATTGATGATATCCGACTATTCTACAGCAGTGACATCAGGTTCTTAAGGCAGTTCTGACAAGATGAAGGTTCCACTTAAATGGCTTCAGGAATATATAGATATTACTCTGCCTGCCACTGATTTAGCCAACAGACTGACAATGGCTGGCATTGAGGTCGGGGGAATACAGGTTGTTGGTGGTAATTGGCAGAATATCGTTGTCGGTCAAATAGTGGCTATTAACCCTCATCCTAATGCTGACCGCCTTACTTTGCCAACTATAGATTTAGGCACCGAACGGCACACTGTTGTTACTGGAGCACCCAATATCAAAGTTGGTGATAAGGTAGCCTTTGCCTATGTCGGGGCTCAGCTCATAGACGGGCATACCGGGCAGTTATCCCGCCTGAAATCAGCTAAGATTCGCGGTGTTGTGTCTAATGGTATGGCTTGCTCGGAGAAGGAGTTGGGCATCTCTGACAGCCATGAAGGAATTATGCTTCTGCCCTCGGAGGCACCGCTAGGTGCCCCACTGGCTGATTATTTAGGTGATGTTATATTTGACTTGGAGATAACCCCTAATCGCCCCGATTGCCTGTCCATAATTGGAATAGCTAGAGATGTTGCTGCCCTGACCGGGCAAGGTTTACATCTGCCTGAGATCAGCTATGAGGAATCGGCATCCCATATAGGTCAGCAAATATCAATAGAAATTGTGGCTCCTGATTTATGTTCTAGGTACTGCGCTAGCCTAATCACCGGAGTAAAGATAGCTGAATCTCCAAAGTGGATGCAGCAGCGACTTTTAGCTTGTGGCATGCGCCCTATAAATAATATTGTTGATGTTACCAACTATGTTATGCTGGAACATGGGCAGCCCTTGCACGCCTTTGACTATAACCGAATTGGAAGTAAAGAAATTATTGTGCGTCGTGCCGCCGATAATGAAACTATAGTTACCCTGGATGGAATTGAGCGGATTCTTTCTGGAGATATGCTGGTTATTGCTGATAAAGAGCGGGCGGTAGCTATCGCTGGGGTCATGGGTGGTGCCAATAGTGAGGTGAGTGAAGAGACTACCTCAATACTGCTGGAATCAGCTAATTTCAATCCAGCCAGCATTCATTATACCGGTAGAACCTTGCGTTTGCCCAGTGAGGCCTGTATGCGATTTGAGAGGGGGATTCGCCCCGAACTTACTCTACCAGCCCTAAAACGAGCTACTCAGTTGATAATCCGGCTAGCCGGTGGTGAGGCAGCTAATGGCTTGGTTGATGAATATCCGGGCAAATTAGACCGAGCACCCATCCTGCTATCAACTAGCCAAGTAACCAGGGTCTTAGGTGTTGAATTTAGCCTTGACCAGATAGTAGGCGTACTAACTTCTCTGGGCTTTGCCTGTAAGACAAGTGATTCAAAATCAGAGGTTTCGGTTACTTCTCCTTATTGGCGAAGCGATATACATCAGGCGGTTGACCTTATTGAAGAGGTAGCTCGTATTACGGGCTATGATAAGATTCCAGATACTATGCTCAGTCAACCCCTGCCTAAACAAAATCCAGAGCCTATCATTAACCTTAAAAAGAAGGTGAGGCGTAGCCTCACCAGTTATGCCTTCCAGGAGGTAATTACCTATTCATTAACTAGCTTGGAAATGCTGAATAGGCTGCTACCTGAACCTCATCCCCTTGAACCTATGCCCATTCGTGTGGCTAATCCGATGACCGCTGACCAGGAGTATCTTCGCCCTAATCTACGAGCTAACCTTTTAACTATCCTTTGTGCCAATCGGAGATATGAGGACGGTGGTATTAGGCTTTTTGAACTGGGCAGAGTATATCTACCTCGGCAGCAGGACTTGCCTGAGGAGACTGAGGTGCTGTGTGGCATATTAAGCGGACCTAGACTGGTAAAATCGTGGCACAGTGGGGGTGACTTACTTGATTTCTTTGATGCTAAGGGGGTGATGGAAGGCTTACTCAGCCAGTTAGGTGTGGAAGCTAGCTTTGAAGAGGGCTCGGATGAAAGTCTACACCCAAGCAAACAGGCGGCTTTAGTTATAGCTGGTAATAGACTGGGCGTTATAGGTGAGCTACACCATAAAGTGAGACAGGCTTTTGAGGTTTATGAACCTGTTTATCTATTTGAAATTGACCTGACAGCACTTCTACCCTTTACCACTAGTTATAAGATGTTCCAGCCCATACCCCGCTTTCCTGCCACAGTTAGGGATTTGGCTCTAGTGATTAATACCGGAATAACCCACAAGAGAGTTCAGGATATTATTAAGGGCTTCCCATTAGTAAATCAGGTTGCTATATTTGATGTCTATGCTGGTGAGCAAGTACCACCGGAC
Source organism: Dehalococcoidia bacterium (assembly GCA_011170285.1). GTDB lineage: Bacteria > Chloroflexota > Dehalococcoidia > Dehalococcoidales > W498 > W498. The sequence continues at coordinate 34,965 of DUEE01000005.1, read as the reverse complement.
AAGAAATCCCTCGCCTATAGAATCACCTTCCAATCCACAACCCACACCCTGACCGATGAAGAGGTCAACAGGGTTCAGCGGCAAATCCTGGATAAGCTATCCAGTGAGCTTGGCGCTACTCTGCGCGGCTGAACGAAGTTCTGCTTGCTTTAGTCTTTACTTTGACCTTAATTGCTCAACTTCTCTACGCGAAAGTGGTACCCAAAATATTAGATAGCGGTAGCCTAACTCAGGGTTGTTTATTTTAAGACGAGCGCCTCTGGAAGTTGGCTCAATACCTTCCTTAATTCTTTGCAGTTCCAAGTCATGCCAAGTTTCAGAGCCTGCTAAAAAGACCCCCGGAAAGGCTTTCACATTATACCCATCAGGGAATTCTATTTCTATCTCTGCTTCATCTATAGGAAATCGAACATCAAAGCAGAAGTACTCTTTTTTGAAAACGTCACCGGCATATGTTTCCACAGCTTGTTCTTTTGTCATACATGCTGCTCTAGAACAAGTCCATTCGATGCCATAGGCAATCTCGCCGTCCGCCTTTGTTAAGCCACCCTCAACTTCGATCCTAAACTTGCAGAGTTGCTCGCCAAATTGCTCAGGAACCAAGCCAATGTGTTTGCGAAAGTTTGGTCTCTCTACCTGAGGGAGCGGATGTGGTTCGATAACTATTTTCCCTGGAGCACCTACCCAAACCTCTTCAGGAAAGGAAAGCAACCTCATCTCATCTGCAATAACTGCAACTCCGTGGTATTCTCTTGTTATGCGAGTTTTGCCTTCAAGATCCTCAATTATGGCTTTAGATTTGACATACCTTGCGCCATACCCATAACCATGCCTTTTTTCAGCCTCTTTTCCAACCGTTTCCAAAGCTGTAGTAATTCCTTCTAGCACGCTCTTCGTCTTATCTTTTTCTAGAGCTCGGGACCGGGCAAGAATTATATTAGCTATTATGCTTCCAAATGCTATAATGCCCGCTCCGATTATTCCTCCGATTGTCGCATCCATCTCACTTCTGCCCAAGAAGAATACAGATTCGCAACGTTTATGAGAACGTATCACATTCATTGCCACTTGTCAAACCACAAACGATGTAAATGGTAACCAGTTTACATAAATTCTGTTTTCCCTAACTTGAAGGAGAGGAAGACCGAGGGCGTGGGATATATGACTAAACTCGAATAAGCTCCTTGAGCCTCGTAACTATTTCCTCCAGCGGCACAAGTTCGGTTTCTTTTACAGAGCGTCTTTTTATCTCTACGCTATTCTTCTCTAAAGTTCGGGGGCTAATGATGACTCGGATAGGTATTCCCAAGAGGTCGGCATCATTGAACTTTACCCCTGGCGATTCTTGACGGTCGTCAAAAAGCACCTCTAAGCACTCTGCCTTAAGGTCAGCAAACAGGTTTTCAGCAGTAGTCGCCACCTGAGGGTTTTCTAGGTATAGAGGGCAAAGATAGATATGATACGGGGCAATGGCTAATGGCCAGATGATGCCTTTATCATCGTGGTTCAGTTCTATAGCTGCTGCCAGTAGCCTGCCCAGACCAATACCATAACACCCCATAACGATGGGATGAGATACGCCATTTGGGTCAATAAAAAATGCCCCCAATTTCTCACTAAGGAAGGTGCCAAGCTTGAAGATGTGCCCAACCTCAATTCCGTGGGTAGATGATAATTTGCCACCACAATTAGGGCATCCTTCCCCAGCATGAGCCTGGGCTATGTCAGCCACAATATCAGTCTTAAAATCCCGTGGGTAGTCAACATTTCTAAGGTGAGTATCCGGTTTGTTGGCGCCAGCAATAAAGTTTGCCCCTGAGGTTATGGAATCATCGGCAACAATCTTTATACCGCTAATACCTATCGGAGACGCTGAGCCAGCTACTATACCAGCGTCTATTACTTCTACTTCGCTAGCTAGGCGAAGGTCAATACAGTGCAGAGTATTTTTTAGCTTGACTTCATTTACCTCAATGTCGCCCCTAATAACCACGAAGACTAGCTTGCCATCAGCAATATAGAACACTGCTTTAAGCGTGTGGCTCTGGGGCACCTTTAAAAAATCTGATACTTGTTCGATAGTGGTAAACCCTGGTGTAGCCACCTCTTCAAGAGGTAATGGCTTCTCGCTATCTGTTTTATATTTAATACTTTGAGCCTTATCGGTATTAGCTGTATATTGACAATCAGGGCAATAAATTATTTCATCCTCACCACTTTCGGTGATAGCCATAAACTCGTGGGAATCCTTGCCACCGATGGCACCGCTATCGGCTTCGACTAGGAGGGCAGGTAGACCACATCGGCTATAGATATTGTGGTAGGCTTGGAGCATCTTGTTATAGCTTTGATTTAATCCCTCCTCATCAACATCAAAGCTGTAGAGGTCCTTCATAGTGAACTCACGGACTCTAATCAGTCCGGCTCTGGGGCGAGGCTCATCACGGAACTTAGTCTGAATTTGATATAAAAGTAGAGGCAGGTCACGATAGCTCTGCACATTATATCTTACCAGTTGGGTGATGACCTCTTCGTGAGTTGGTCCCAGGGCTAACTTACGGTCTCTGCGGTCGGAGAGGGTAAACAGCCCTTTGCCAAAAGCCAGGTCTCGCCCTGTTTCCTGCCATAATTCCAGAGGTTGGAGAACAGGCATCATTAGCTCCTGTCCCCCGGCTGTATCCATTTCTTCCCGGATTATATTTTCTATTTTTTTAAGCGCCCTCCAGGCTAAAGGCAAATAGGAATAGACACCAGCCGCCACCTGATGTATCATCCCGGCTCGTAGTAGTAGCTGGTGGCTTATAGTATCCGCCTCAGCCGGCATCTCTCTTTGTGTCTTACCAAATAACTTCGATATACGCATTTTCGTCTTTAAAGGGATTTCTAAGTCCCTAATATCTCTAGGGTAAAGTCATTACCAATTCGATGCGGCTATTTAAATTCCTGCTTTGATAGTGCTAAGAATACAATAGCTGGTATCGACAAAATCCACGAGCAGGGGAGCGCACAAATGGCTCCAGCAAGAGCCAGTCCCCAGATTCTTTTTCTAAGGGCGAAGACACCACCTAGTATAGCTACTATGCCAATAGCAATTAATGGAGCACCAATCGTTCCAAACCAGAAAATTCCTTCAGCCGCCCCCACAATCCCGCCTATAGTAGCCATCACTATGCCCCCAAAGAGGCCAATAGCACCGGCAATTATGCTCAAGATACCAGCCACCGTTGGCATCCATGCTCTCCCCACTGCTTCTGCTTTTTGCAACCGTGCCCCACACTTTATACATATTTCAGCCAGGTGGTCTGTCGGAGAACCACATGCCTGGCAAAAGCTACTCCCGGTTACAGGCTTGGCTCCACAACCAAGGCAAATTTCCGGTGTTCCTATTAGTTCTTTGCCACAGTTTCGGCAAAACATTTCTACTCCTTGTTTTGTATTTTTGTCGGTTCAAGTTATTAATGACATCTTGTAACCCTCATAAACTTTATCATAAAGCTAGAGAGCTTCTAAACATTAAATCATATTTAACGGGTTTATTCCAGTAGGTTAGGGTATTTCTACCCCATCCCCCTTAGTATTTGGTAGCAACCTACCCCCTTTATCCCCCTCCCTTACAAGGGAGGGGGAATTAGTTGTTAAAGAGAGGCGAAGCCTCTCTTTAACTCTCCTTTATTGTCTACTCTTTCACAGGAGAGGGAGAGGAATGGTTTTTGAAGGGGTCGACACAGTAGCCTCTGGTGAGCTCCGCCCCTTCGAACTTCCCCTTTTATCTAGTCCACTTCCTAAAGAAGGTTACCAGAAGTAGTGCCATCATGGAAACTCCGACAATGGACTCAAAGGCACCGATTCCCTTTATCCAGCCGTTGGTCATTTGCACCCAGCTACCATAGCCCAAAGCAGTAAAAGAAACAGCACTAAAATAGAGGCTATTACAAAAAGCCGACCATTCCCATACTGAACCAATAACAAAATAGGTCAGCGCAAAGAGTAATATTAAAACCGCTATTGAAATAAGGACTCGTCTCCAACGTTCTCCATATCCAAAGAGCACTCGCAAAATTTCTAATGCTAAGCGGTCACAGTGCTTCGAGCGCCATTTTAACGCTTTCCTATTCGCTTCCATCTCCCGATAATAAAATTTGGCTGCAATGTCAGAATATCCAGCTTGGCTATACCACACCTTTAGCCGACGGCAAGCATCAACAGCCAAGTCAAATTTGCCATCTAATTCTTCGCCTATTTTATAATCTCCCCAACTTACACCTTGAAAATTAGTAGTATTATCAAACTGGGCACGATATAGTCTAGCTCCTTCAAGATGAGCATCGCTTAGGTTAGCTCCTGTCAGATTCGTATTTGACAAGTTGGTTTCTTGTAAACCAGCAAAGCGGAGCGAAGCACCTTGAAGGTTAGCCCTCATTAGTATTGCCTTCTGAAGTTGAACTCCTACATCAGCCGTAGTAGTGCCTCTCACAAAATTGACAGCAAACCTCGCTTTCTCAAGGATAATCAGCGCAAGGTCAAAACCGCGGAGGTCAATGCCTGACTCAAATGTCTTTCCTGAGAGGTTAAGCCCGTTAGCTGTACCGCCATTTTCTTCTATCAGTCTGAGCAAATCTTCACGGGTAAGGGGCGTCTTTATTCCGTCTCCCATAGCTAGAACTTCTCCACTTCCCTCATAAGCGCCGTTATAAAATCCTTTTCCTGGATAGTTTTAATCTTTTTGCCTTTTTTGAAGAGGACGGCTTTGCCTTTGCCGCAGGCGATGCCCACATCGGCGTCTTTGGCTTCGCCGGGACCATTGACCACGCAGCCCATCACCGCTACCTTTATCGGTTTATCTATCTTTATTAGCTCTTCTTCCACCTGTTCGGCTAATTTTACAATATCAACCTCAGCCCGACCACAGGAGGGACAACTGACCAGGATGGGACCGTGCTGGCGCAGATTCAGGCTCTTAAGGATTTCATAAGCAGCAATCACCTCTTCTTTAGGGTGAGCCGTCAGCGAAACCCTTATAGTATCTCCAATGCCCATATAAAGGAGGGTGCTGATGCCTACCGCACTGCGGATGATACCTGTTCTGGGTGTGCCGGCTTCAGTAATACCGATGTGTAGGGGATAGGGTATTCTTTGAGCAATATCCTGATAGGCTTCGATAGTAGTCGGGACATCAAACGCCTTGAGGGAGACCTTAATCAGGTCAAAGTCAAGGCTTTCCAGTAGTTTTATCTGCTGCAACGCTGCCTCAACCATTTGTTGGGCAATGGTTAATTGAGGATTGGCTGTTTTAGGTAGGCTGCCGGCATTTACTCCGATACGGATAGGTACGCTTCTTTCCTTCGCTGCCTGAGCTATAGCGGCAACTTTCTCCGTCTCACTGATATTACCAGGATTTAGCCGCAGCCCATCGCAACCAGCCTTCAGTACTTCCAAAGCCAGCCGGTAATCAAAGTGAATATCAGCAATTATGGGTATAGAAATGCCCCTTTTTATGACTGATACAGCCTGAGCAGCTTCGATATCTGGTACAGCTACTCGCACTAGTTCGCAACCGCAATCCTCAACCTCCTTGATTTGGTAGACAGTTGACATAACATCACGAGTATCGGTTTTGGTCATAGATTGCACCACGATAGGGGCGCTGCCGCCAATAGTTACATTGCCAATTTGAATAGCTTTACTAACCCGGCGAGGATTCATGGTATCAGGCTCTCCCCACTTATGATGCGTATAATATCCTGGTAGGTGACTAGCAGAATTAGTGCCATTAGCATGGCAAAGCCAATAAAATGTATAAGCCCTTCTGTCTTCGGTGACACACGCTTGCCCCGGCGAACCCATTCCAAGAGAACAAAGACAATTCTACCCCCATCTAAAGCGGGGAGGGGGAGGATATTGATTATAGCTAAGTTTATGCTGATAAAACCGGCAAATTCCAGCAGCGGGCTAATACCGGCTTTGGCTGCCTCTCCGGTCAATTGAGCAATACCTACTGGTCCCGCCACTTCTACCGGTGTTGCCCCAATAACCATGCTGATTATTCCATTCTTGAATAGAACGAAGGTTTCAATGCATTCACTTGCTCCTAGAGGTATTGCTTTCCAGAAAGGCTCGTGGTGGCTAACAATGGTCGGATTCAACATACTGACCACAATGCCTGTTGCCCCTTGACCTTCCGGAGGCTTCCACCTGGGTATTACTTGAATCTCCTCAGTAGTTGAATCACTATGTTTAACAACGATAGCAACCTCCTTCCCCAGATTAAGGTAAAAATTTCGATGCAGGTCACCAATACTACGCACTGGCTTCCCGTTTATTCCAAGGAACATATCTCCGGATTCAATACCAGCCATGGCGGCTGGTGAGTTTGGAGCTACCTCTTTCACGGATACCTCTCCGATTACCATATTATGAGGAAGCATAAAAGCAATTGAGAATAGAAGGATGGGCAGCAGGGCATTCACTAGTGGACCAGCGCTAAGAACCAATAACCTAGTGCCGATACTCTTACTGGCTAAACTCCTGGGCACCTTGGGGTCTTCTTCACCAGCCATCTTGTTAAATCCACCGAGGGGTATCGCATTCAGAGAGTACCGTGTTTCACCCCATTTAAATGATAATAGTCTTGGGGGAAAGCCGAGGCCAAACTCCTCTACTTTTACCCCTAATGCTTTAGCCGTAATAAAGTGACCAAGCTCATGGGCAAGGATAAGAACTACTATGACACCGATGAAGGCTACTATTGTTAATAGCATTGACTATCTCCAGCAGCAAGCTGCATAACTTTTTCTCTAGCCCAGGCATCAGCCGCCATAATTTCTTCCAGTGCAGGAGAATCTATGGCTTGGTGCTGTGCCAGTGCCTGCTGTATAAGATGGGCAATATCAGTAAATTTGATGCGCTGTGCCAAGAATAGTTCAATAGCCACCTCATCAGCGGCACAAAGCACAGCGGGATAGGTTCCACCCTTCATTCCCGCCTCAATAGCTAACCTGAGGCAGGGGAAGGTATCAAGGTCAGGTTGGTCAAAGGTTAAGTTATTAACATGGCTCCAGTCAAGCCTGGGAAGCTGGGGATTATTTAAGCGCTCAGGGTAAGACAGGGCATACTGAATAGGTAAACGCATATCGGGGTAGCTTAATTGGGCTTTGATTGAACCATCTGCAAATTCTACCATAGAGTGGACAATGCTCTGAGGGTGGATTAGAACCTTGATGTTATCGTAGGGCATATTAAATAGCCAATGGGCTTCAATTACCTCAAGCCCTTTGTTCATTAGAGTGGCTGAGTCAATAGTAACCTTTCTTCCCATCTGCCATGAGGGGTGTTTTAGCGCCTGTTTAACTGTTACCCGGGCTAACTGGGCTGGTGAGTAACGGTAGAAGGGACCGCCTGAGGCAGTTAGAATAAGTCGGGTTGCGTCTTGTGATTCACCATTGAGGCATTGCCATATAGCACTATGCTCGCTATCAATAGGCAGAATCTGGGCTGAATTCTGGTTTGCCTCATTAGTGATAATCTCACCAGCCGTAACTAACGATTCCTTATTGGCAAGGGCAACATTCTTGCCAGCTTTCACCGCAGCCAGTGTCGGGTTTAACCCTGATTTTCCCGAGGTAGCTATAACAACAGTGTCCACCTGAGGATGACGGGCAATGTCTTCCAGTGATAGGAACTCGTATTTTCCACCAGCTAGGTGAGTCTGTGCCTTTCCACCCTGATAACAAACGAAGCTTGGCTTAAACTCACTAATTTGCTTTGCCAGTAAATCAATGTTCCTCCCTGCCGCCAGCCCAACTATATGAAATCTATGAGGAAAGGCACGGACTACTTCAAGTGTTTGCTGACCTATGGAGCCGGTTGAACCCAGGACAGCTAATTTTTTTGTCATACTGCCCATATCACATAATAGTATACCACTACGCCAGCAAAGACAATGCTGTCTATTCGGTCAAGGAAACCCCCGTGTCCTGGTAATAGCTTGCCTGAGTTCTTTACTCCCATATTGCGTTTGAGTAAGGACTCAACCAGGTCGCCGAGTTGACCAAAAATACTAGCCAGCAAGCTAAGGAGTATTGCTTGCCAGTAGCTGAAATCCTGAAGGTAGAGAGGATTGGGGAAAGCAAAGAGTGTAGGTAGAGTGAAGAGCAGACTAACTATAATGGCACCGAATATTCCACCTATGGCTCCTTCCCAGGTTTTACCGGGACTAATACTGGGGACAAGGTGGTGTCTACCTAGTGCTCTGCCAATAAAGAAGGCAGCAGTATCAGAGCCAAAGGTGACAAACAATGCCAAAAATACCCAGTTTCTGCCATCCTCCAGACCTCTCAGTGCCACAAAGTAACTTAGCAACCAGCCTACATAGAGAATCCCAGCTATTGTCCATACCCAACCGATAAAAGCCCCTTCTTTTTGCCGGCGCAGTACAAGCCAAATTAGGGATAGCATCACCCCTGAGGTTAATAAAAGTGGGATAAGAAAGTCATAGTCAAAGTGGGGACTAAGGATAAATAGCAGACTCCAAACTAATCCGAAGTAGGTAAGCGGAGCTAGCTTTGAGGCGACGCCCATCCTATAGAATTCAAAGACAGCCAGCAGTCCCCAGATAGCCAATAATATAGTGAACCAAGGTAATGGTTTGTCAAACCAGACAGCAACGATTAGGAGAGGAATCCCCCAGAGAGCAGTTATAATCCTTTTCTTGAGCGTGTAATGTTCTACTAACCTCACCCCCTGTGTTCCTATCTCCTTAGTAAGGAGAGGTGCAGCCCTCTAAAAAATTATCTTCCCCTGCATTAGGTGAAGTGGATACGCAGAAAAAATGATGATTCTGATCTCTTTAATCTCCGCCGAAGCGTCTTTGCCTCTGGCTGTAGGATAGCAGTGCTTTATCAACCGCTTTTTCGTCAAAATCAGGCCATAGAACATCAGTGAAGTAGTATTCGCTGTAAGCTGTTTGCCATATTAAGAAATTACTAAGGCGGAGTTCATCACCAGTACGAATTAACAGGTCAACATCCGGTAAACCGGCAGTATAGAGGTAATTACTAAATACTTTTTCGTCTATGCTCTGGGGTGGGATGCCTTCAGCTATAATGCACCGTATTGCATCTAAAATTTCACCACGCCCCCCATAGTTAAAGGCAAGGCTCATCGTCATTCCCGTATTTTCTTTGGTTAACCCTACTACCTTATTTATCTTTCGTTGCAGACTTAATGAGAGTTGTTGATGGCGACCAAGGTGACGAATTCTAATGCCCCTTTTATGAAATCTGAGGGCGTCTTTGCCTATCACCGCTAATGAGAGACGGAACAAATCTCTGACTTCATCTTCAGAACGATTCCAATTTTCAGTAGAGAAGGTGTAAACAGTTACATATTTTATTTGGTAATCGTTAAGGTATTCAATTATATTGCGTAGGTTTCGTGATCCTACCTTGTGTCCTTCAATCGCAGATAGCCCATGCTGTTCCGCCCATCTACGATTACCGTCGGGCACAATGGCTATATGGTTGGGCAAGCGATCAATTTCTCTTGTAGCTGACGAGGCAGTCATAATCTCACTATTCAACATTGGCCGTTTAGAGGATTGGCTAACCCAGTTAGGCCGTGCCGAGTTCTACTTCTTTATCTTGCCCGATTTTTTCAGTACTGGCTATAAAGCTATCGGTTAGCTTTTGTAGCTGGTCTAGGGAGCGCTTATGCTCATCCTGCGATATGTCCTTATTTTTCTCCAATCTTTTTAATTCATCCATAGCTTCACGCCTTAGGTTGCGTATGGCTATTCTTCTTTCTTCAACCCTCCTTCGCACTATCTTAATTAGTTCCTGTCGCCTTTCTTCAGTGAGCGGGGGGATATTTAGACGAATAACATTTCCATCATTAATTGGATTTAGTCCTAGATCGGACTTCAGGATGGACTTTTCTATACTATGTATACTGCCCGGGTCCCAAGGGTGAATAACAAGAAGCCTGACTTCAGGCGCAGAGATGCCGGCAATTTGATTCAGTGGTATGAGAGCGCCAGAATACTCTACCTTTATATGTTCTATTAAGCTCGGAGTAGCGTGCCCAGTGCGAATAGAGGCTAATTCCCTATTTAGAGTCTCAACAGACATTTGCATCTTTGCCTCAATATTCCATAAAGCGTGGCTAACCATTTTCTTTCTCACTGGATACAAGAGTACCAATAGGTTCACCGATTACAGCTCGTTCTACACTACGGGGAGCTTGAAGATCAAAAACAATTATAGGCAGATTGTTTTCCAGGCATAGGGAGAGAGCAGTAGCATCCATTACATCCAGATGCATATCCAGTGCTTCAAGATGAGTAAGTCTGTCAAACTTCTTGGCATTATGATTTTTAAGAGGGTCAGCACTATAGATGCCATCAACATTGTTTTTTGTCATAAGTAGTACTTCTGCCTCAATCTCTATGGCTCGTAGGGATGCCGCAGTGTCAGTGGTCATATACGGATTACCAGTGCCCCCGGCGAAGATTACAACTCTGCCCTTCTCTAAATGACGAATAGCACGGCGTCTAATGTAGGGTTCAGCCACCTGTTGAATACCTATAGCTGACTGTGTTCTGGTAATTACTCCTTCTCTTTCTAGTGCATCCTGGAGTGCCAGGGCATTTATTATTGTAGCCAGCATGCCGGCATAGTCAGCGGTAACCCTATCCATTCCGTTCTCCTCAGCCTTTGCCCCACGCCAGATATTACCACCACCGACAACAATACCTATCCCCACTCCCCTTCGGGTTACTTGTTTAATCTGCTTGGCTAGCTTAGTTAGGATTGAGGTATTAATGCCAAAGCTAGCTTTACCACTGAAAGACTCGCCACTGAGCTTTAGTAGGACACGCCTATACTTAGTAGTCAATGCCCCTCTCTTAACCCGCTCTCAATATAATTTAGACATCTCTTAATTCCAGCCATCCCCCTTCTAATCTACCCTCCTAGTTCAAACCTAGCAAATCTGCTTACCTTGATATTCTCTCCTACCTTAACCATAGTCTCAGAAATAATATCTTGAACAGTCTTATCAGGATACTTAATATAAGGCTGAAGAAGCAGGCAAGCCTCCTCGGGTTCTATATCAACTCCCTCAGGGACTTCCTCGTTTGAGATAAATTGGGGCTCTTGGGCGGCAACTTGCATTGCCAGATGGTGAGCCAGTTCCTTGAACTCGTCAGTACGGGCGACAAAATCAGTCTCGCAATTCACCTCAACTATAGCTCCGATGCGACCCCCAGTATGAATATAGACTTCAATTATTCCCTGGGTGGTAGAGCGCCTTGTTTTTTTCTGTACTTCTAGAAGGCTTTGTTGTTTCAGAATCTGGATTGCCTTTTCCATCTCTCCCTCGGATTCAAGAAGAGCATTCCGGCAAGCCATAATACCAGCCCCAGACTGGTCTCTTAACTCTTTAACCCTATCTGTTGGAATCTTCAATCTTTCTCTCCTTGCCTTACTCATCAGGTGTGGAAATGAGGGGTTCGGATATTTCAGCAACCTCAAGCTCTTCCCACCCCTCTTCCTGTTCTTCCTCTACTAATACTCCTACTTCACCAGTTTTGCCTTCAATAACTGAATCAGCAAGTTTACCACATATCAGTTTGATGGTTTTAATAGCATCGTCGTTAGCTGGAATAGGGTAGTCTATATCATCAGGGTTACAATTGGTATCTACTATAGCTACCACTGGTATTCCGACACGTTTAGCTTCAGCTAGAGCAATTCTTTCTTTTACCAGGTCAACGATGAATAGAACACTGGGTAGACTGGTCATTTCTTTAATACCACCCATCTGCCGATTGAGACGCAAAATCTTCTCTTGAAGTTTTAGAGCTTCTTTTTTGGGCAGACGGTTAAAGTCCCCTTTAGCCTGGCGATCTTCCAATCGAACTAGATAGTCTATGCGGGCTTGAATAGTAGCGAAATTAGTTAATACCCCTCCTAGCCAACGTTGATTGACATAATACATACCGCTACGTTGTGCCTCTTCGGACACAACCTCTTGAGCTTGCCTTTTGGTGCCAACAAAAAGAATACTGCCACCCTCGGCAGCCACTTGCTGAACAAAATCGCAGGCTTTATCCAACATACTGGCGGTCTGTTCTAGATCAATGATATGAATGCCATTGCGCTTAGTGAAGATATAGGTCTTCATACGAGGGTGCCAACGGCTGGTCTGATGACCGAAGTGGGCTCCAGATTCCAAAAGTTGCTTAATAGTTATTGTATCTGGCAAGTTTTAACCCCTTTCTTATAACAATTATCAACAATTAGTTTAACAGTATAGCATACCATTTAGCCTGTAGCAATAGTAGATTAATACAGGCTAACCAAATAATTTTTCCTTTTAGTAGGCATTTAGGGTTGACAAAATATAATTTTAATTATATGATAGGAAAACGGTTGCCTATTTCAATAATCGATTTGAACAATGATTGGTCACGATAGTCGCCAGGTTGAAAGAAAGGTTATTTCTATCCTGAGGATTCTTAGTGAGTCGCCTCAGCCTCTAGGAGCTAGGCTAATTGCTCGCCAGTTAAAGGAGCATGGTGTAGAGCTGGGAGAGCGAGGGGTAAGGTATCACCTTAAACTAATGGATGGGCAGGGACTTACACGGTCTGCCGAGAGGTGGGATGGCAGAGAGATTACATCATTGGGGATAGAAGAACTGAATAATGCCTTAGTTGCCGATAAGATTGGGTTTGTGCTGGAGAAAATGGAACTTCTAGCCTTTCGCACTTCCTTTAATATAGAAAGAGTCACCGGTCTGGTGCCGGTTAATATTTCTTTATTTCCTAAACAGAGATTTGATGAGGCTCTTAAATCGATGAAGGCAGCCTTTGAGGTTGGGCTTAGTGTCAGCAATTTAGTAGCTATGGCTCCGGAGGGTGAAAGATTAGGTGATGTCCTTGTGCCCAAGGGAAAAGTTGGTTTGGCTACTGCCTGTAGCATCATAATCAATAGCAGTTTACTTAAAGCAAATGTTCCCATAGACTCTAGATTCGGGGGAGTGCTTCAGATACGAAATAATCAGCCGTTACGCTTTGTTAATCTTATTTATTATTCTGGTACAACCTTGGACCCGTCAGAGGTATTTATCCAAGCTAGAATGACCGATGTCCAGGGTGTGGTCAGAAGAGGGGAGGGGAAGATACTGGCTAACTTCCGTGAGATACCTGCCCTGTGCCAATCTTTGGTAGAGAAGGTTACTAACCAGTTAAAGGAGGTAGGATTAAACGGGCTAATTATGATGGGCAATCCCGGTGAAGCAGTATGTGGCATATCGGTGGGCTTAAACAGAGTAGGAATGATACTTCTCGGTGGGCTTAACCCAATCGCTGCCGCTGAGGAGGCAGGGATAGAGGTAGAAACTCATGCTATGAGTACCTTGCTTGAGTATCAAGATTTAATAAAATTTCAGAGCCTTATATAAGGAGAGAGATGAAGCAGATAAAAATTATACCTTGCCTTGATATAAAGGAGGGGAGGGTAGTCAAAGGAGTCAACTTTGAAAATCTTAGGGATGCCCGATACCCAGTAGAAGCAGCTGCTGCCTATTGCGCTGAGGGTGCTGATGAGCTTGTTTTCCTTGATATTTTTGCCACTGTAGAAAATAGAACTACACGACTTGAATGGGTCAAAAGGGTGTGTAGTGTAGTTACTATTCCCTTTGCCGTGGGTGGCGGAATAGGCAGCATTGAAGATATGAAGGCTTTACTTGACCTTGGCGTGGACAAGGTATCTATAAATACGGCTGCCGTCAAGAGCCCTGAGCTTATAGAAAGGGCAGCCAAGGAATTTGGCAAGAATAGGCTGGTGGTGGCTATTGACGGGAGGAAAAATCCAATAGAAAGCGGATTGCCTAGGCTAGAGGTGGTGATAAGGAGTGGCAGGGAGGCTATAGGTACGGAGCTTGTTGGCTGGGCAAAGAGGGCAGAAGAGCTGGGAGCTGGTGAGATTTTACTCACTAGCAAGGATGCTGATGGAACCAAGGAAGGATATGATTTGGAGATGACCAGGGCAGTAGCTGAAGCGGTCTCTATCCCGGTTACTGCTTCAGGAGGCGCCGGTAAGTTGGAGCATCTTTATGAAGGGATAACAATCGGTAAAGCGTCAGCAGTCTTAGCCGCTTCAATCTTCCACTTCGGAGAAATTTCAATTTCTGAGGCAAAACAATACCTGAAAGAAAAGGGTATACCAGTTAGAATATAAGGCTACCTGAATATGATAGCGGGAAACACAATCATTAACTTAGAATAGGATTACATTTACATTGTTTAAGTATTAAGCCAAAAACAGAAGGGAGAAGAAATTAAGTGACAAATCAAAACCCATTTGAGGTTGCACAGAAGCAGTTGGATGATTGTGCACAAATACTTAAGTTAGATTCTAGTACACATGCAATTCTTCGGGTACCAATGCGTGAGTTCCATGTATCATTGCCGGTCCGTATGGATGATAACTCCATCAAAGTATTTCAAGGATTCAGGGTTCAATATAATGATTCCAGGGGTCCAACTAAGGGAGGGATTAGATTCCATCCAGATGAAACGATTGATACTGTACGGGCACTTGCCGCCTGGATGACATGGAAATGTGCTCTTCTTAACTTGCCCCTTGGAGGAGGAAAAGGTGGTGTTATTTGTAATCCTAAGGAAATGTCCCTAGGTGAACTGGAACGCCTCAGTCGAGAATATATACGGGCATTGAACCCGTTTATAGGACCAGATAAAGACATCCCTGCTCCTGATGTATATACCACCCCCCAGATAATGATCTGGATGATGGATGAGTATTCAAAGATCTATGCCAAGAATCAATTTGGTGTTATCACTGGTAAACCGATTGGCCTAGGTGGCTCTACCGGAAGGGCTGATGCCACAGCTCGGGGTGGGATGTATGCAATACATGAAGCTGCTAAGGTGTTGGGGATAGATCTCAGCAAAGCTACCGTTGCAGTACAAGGTTTTGGGAATGCTGGAAGCAATGCAGCGCGGCTATGTAAAGAGCTTTTTGGGTGCAAGGTAGTTGCTGTTAGCGACAGCCAAGGGGCGATATGCGATGACGAATGTCTTGATGTAGAGGCAGTTTGTGAATGTAAGCTTGATACCTGTTCTGTAGTCAATTTACCAAATGCTAAATGTATTTCCAACGAAGAAATCCTAGAGCTCGAAGTCGACATACTTATTCCCGCGGCTTTAGAGAATGTCGTAACTGAAAAGAATGCTCCTAATGTTAAAGCAAAAATTGTTGCTGAATTGGCCAATGGTCCAACTACACCAGAGGCAGATGCCATCTTGTATAAGAATGGTGTGCATGTGATACCTGATTTCTTATGCAATGCCGGTGGAGTGACAGTTTCATATTTTGAGATGGTGCAGAACTCGTATATGTACTCATGGGATGAACAGCAAGTATATACAAGTTTAGAGAAAAAAATGGTGGAGGCTTATCATTCAGTGCTTAACACTAGTAAAGAATATAATCTAAACATGAGACAAGCGGCATATGTACTAGCTGTAAAACGCGTAGTTGAAGCAATGAAACTCCGTGGTTGGGTTTAGTTCGTCGTGGACAACAGAGTTTTCAATTTCATATAGTGTGTTTCATGGTTGGAGTCTTTCAAATCTATTTAAGGTGTATCTGTATCTTCCTGTCGGATAATAGCTCTGGGGGCAAATTTAAGAGTTCCAGACCCCCTTCTATAAACGAAACGATTATGCAATATGGGCTAGAGACACCTACCTTTAGCTCTTATCCCGTTCTTGCAGTTGGTATTACGACTAAATCTAAAAGATGAAGAAGTGAAGACAGAAAAAATCAATAGTGGAATTGCTGATCTCGATGAACTTATCCAAGGATTTATCCCTGGTGACAATATAGTCTGGCAAGTCGATGACTTGAAAGATTACTCCTATTTTGCTCAGTCATTTACAGACCAGGCAATTCTTGACGGAGGAGACTGCGTTTACTTAAGATTTGCTTCTCACCCACAGATTATTAAGGCTCGCCCTGGCTTAACTATCATTGAGATTGACCCAGCGCCAGGATTCGATTTTTTCAGCGGAAAAGTGCACAGCATTATCGAGGAAAGAGGGAGAGATGTTCGTTACATATTCGATAATTTATCTGACCTAGTTACCAAGTGGGCCACCGATGAACTTTTAGCGAACTTTTTTCGGGTTATCTGCCCTTATGTTTTAGAATTGGGGTCAATAGCCTATTTCGCGTTGACTCGCGGCCAACATGCCCACACCGCTGTTGCCAGAATTAGAGATACAACCCAGATACTAATCGATATTTACCACGTAGAAAACGCGATGTACATACACCCATTAAAGGTATGGGGCCGTTACTCTTCACAGATGTTTTTACCACATCTTATTTCGGAAGCAGGTTGGAGCCCCCTCTTTCGGAGTGGAGAAGCAGCCACAGTAGCGTCAACAGCTCATAAACATCCGCTCAGTTTGGACACAAGCTCTATTGCTCCCTGGGAAAGCGTTTATGCAAAGCTGATACAGTATCGGCAAGCAGGTGAGAATCTAATCGAATACACACCAGAAGTTGTGTCCCTCAAGCACGAGCTTATACGAATGATGATCGGGGGTCATCCAGCCTTCAACAAACTTACTGATGAGTATTTTACTGTGGATGACATCATCGGTATCAGGGACCGGCTGATAGGATCCGGCCGTATCGGTGGCAAAGCTGCCGGTATGCTGCTCGCAAGACGTATGCTGCTGGGGGAGAACGGCGAAATAGATTTTTCAGAAGTTTTGGAAGCGCACGATTCGTTCTACATTGGCTCAGACGTTTTTTTTACCTTTTTGGTAAACAACAACCTGTTTCAACCTCGGTTGCAGATTACAAAAGATGGTCGAATATCGCGGGAACAATTTAAGGAGATTGAGCAGCAATTCCTCAACGGAGAATTCCCACCGGAGATAATTGAGCAATTTCGCGATATGCTGGACTATTTCGGCCAGGCGCCGATAATAGTCAGATCAAGCAGTCTCCTGGAGGATAGTTTCGGAAATGCATTTGCCGGTAAATATCGCAGCGAGTTTTGTGCTAACCAGGGTAGTCCCGAAGACCGAATGGAAGCTTTTCTCCGTATAGTGAAGCTAGTATATGCTAGTGCATTGAACCCCGATGCAATTTCATACCGGTATAAGCAAGGGCTAAGCGAAAGCGACGAACAAATGGCAATACTGGTACAACGTGTATCCGGAATGCCTTACAAGAATTATTTCTTTCCTAGCCTTGCCGGTGTTGCCTTTTCTAGGAATCTATATGTGTGGACTAGCCGTATTGACCCACAAAAAGGCATGATCCGCCTGGTATTTGGTCTGGGAACTCGCGCGGTTAACCGTGTTGGTGGGGACTATACAAGAATGCTTGCCATCAGCCACCCTCAACTTAGGCCTGAGGTTGGTGTAAAGATTGCCAAGTACTCTCAACATAACGCGGACGTACTTGACTTGCAGTCAAATGAATTTTTGACACTACCTGTCGTGGAAACACTTGCTGACTGCGATTATCCCAACATGCACTTAATTGCATCCTTAATGTCTGAAGGTTACACACGCGATATAATTGGCATTTGCCCACGTGAATCGGTAAAAGACCTTGTATTGACTTTTGACAATCTTATCAGCCGGACATCCTTAATTAGAGTTATGGGTGAAATGCTGAACAGACTGGAAAAAAAGTATGGCTATCCTATCGACATGGAATTTACTGCTTATGTAAACTCGAAGGGTGATGTTAGGATAAATTTGTTGCAATGCCGGTCGCTTCCCTTACCCGGGACAATAGGCCCTGTGAAACTACCTGATGGCATATCACGCGAACTTACATTATTCAGGTCCAGCAGGTTTATAAGTGGCGGTATTGTTCAAAACATACGTTACATATTGTATATAGACCCATCGAGATATGCCCAAATACCGTCAATGGAAATAAAGAAATCTCTAGGACGAGTGGTCGGCCGTATCAATAATCACCCGTCAATTATTGAAGGCAAGATAATAATGATGGGGCCTGGAAGATGGGGTAGTAACAATATAGACCTCGGCATAAATGTTGGGTACTCAGATATTGATAATACTAGCGTTCTGGTAGAGATTGCCCGCGAGGAGATGGGGCATATCCCAGAAGTATCATACGGAACCCACTTCTTCCAGGATTTAGTCGAGGCACAGATTATGTATTTGCCGGTTTACCCGAACGATTCGGAAACCCAATTCAATAATGATTTCTTTGCAAATTCAAGTAACATTCTCACCGACATCTTGCCCGACACGGCTAGCTTTAGAGATGTTGTACATTTAATTGATGTTACTTTGTCGGCCAACGGCTTATACGCACAAATAGCCGCTGATCCCCTCACTAGGAAGGCAATTTGCTTTATAGGGTGGGGTTAAGAAGTGGTATCTTTTGCTGTTCCACTAGGTAACAATCTGAAAAAGTACATACAAGAAAAGGAGTGTCTGTAATGAATATGCGACGACCCAATGCAAATGATGCAACCAGGACGGCCAATCGTTCCAGAAGTGTAGTTCCCATGAGTGGTCTCTGCACCCGTTGTGTTGATGGCTGCACGGGAAACTGCGAGGTATTCAAGGCAACCTTCCGTGGTCGAGAACTAATCTATCCCGGACCATTCGGTGAAGTCACTGCGGGAGGCGATAAGGATTATCCCGTTGATTACTCACATCTTAATATACAGGGATATGCATTAGGAGCCAAAGGGCTACCCGCAGGCGTCATTGGTGACCCCGATACTGCGATTTTCCCAGCGGTGAATACCGAGACCGAATATGGCGTGGACATAAAAGTCAAGATGAAGGTTCCTATCTTCACTGGCGCTTTGGGTTCCACTGAGATAGCCCGTAAGAACTGGGAACATTTCGCTATTGGCGCTGCCATCAGCGGGATTACGCTGATCTGTGGCGAAAATGTATGTGGTATCGACCCACAGCTTGAGCTTGATTCGAATGGTAAGGTTAGTTTAGCGCCAGATATGGACCGCCGAATCGAGACCTATCGGCGCTACCATCAGGGGTACGGCCAAATATTAGTACAGATGAACGTAGAGGATACAAGATTGGGTGTTGCTGAATACGTCGGCAAGAAGCATGGCCTAGACACCATTGAACTAAAATGGGGGCAGGGCGCGAAATGTATCGGTGGAGAGATCAAGGTTAATAGTCTGAACCGGGCATCAGAACTCCAGAAACGAGGATATATTATCACCCCTGATCCTTCAAATGAAGTGAGCCAGGCGGCTTATAGGGATGGCTCCCTTAAGGAATTTGAACGCCACAGCCGACTCGGTTTTATCGGTGAAGAGAGTTTCTACGCCGAAGTTCAGCGCCTAAGGGATCTGGGTTTCAAACGCATTACCTTGAAAACCGGTGCCTATGGTCTACGTGAGCTGGCCATGGCCATCAAGTGGGGCTCGAAAGCTAAAATAGACCTACTTACGATAGACGGTGCCCCCGGTGGAACTGGTATGAGCCCCTGGCGAATGATGGAAGAATGGGGAATGCCAAGTCTCTACCTACATGCGGCGGCTTATGAATTCTGCCAGAAGTTGGCTGATAGAGGCGAGCGAGTACCTGATATAGCCTTTGCCGGTGGATTCAGCAGTGAAGATGGCATATTCAAGGCGCTTGCGCTTGGTGCTCCTTTTACCAAGGCAGTATGCATGGGGCGGGCTTTGATGATTCCGGGTATAGTTGGCAAGAATATCTATGAGTGGATAAAGGATGGCGAGTTGCCCAATACCGTTGGCCAATTTGGCTCAACGACGGAAGAGATCTTTGTCTGCTACGAAGACGTTAAGAATATCGTAGGTGCTGATGAAATAGAAAATATCCCTCTGGGTGCCATAGGAATCTACAGCTACGTTGATAAGATCAAGATAGGGTTGCAGCAGCTAATGGCAGGAGCAAGATGTTTTAGTGTACCCGCAATTACCCGTCGTGAGCTTATGTCCCTGACCGAAGAATGTGCCAGGGTGACAGGAATACCCTATCTAATGGATGCCTACAGGGAAGAGGCAATGGAGATTCTAGGGAGTTAAACCTGCAGATAGACCAAATGAACGGGCTCAGACAAGCGTCTTGAAGGAAGGAACCCTTGGATTTCTTCGGGTTGGATTAGACCTTAGGCTGGCTAAAGGATGAGGTGTTAGGGAGGAATTAGAAGACAAACTCCTTATGAATAATCTGTAATTATACGAAGGCAAGAGAGGAGACTAACCAAATGGCTGGAATAGTAGGGACTACTTCAAAGAATAGAAGAGCGGTGGAGGCAATGCTTACCCGCCTTAAGCACCGTGGTCCGGTGCACACCTGGATAAAAAAGGGGGATGTCGCCACGCTGGGAGGTTGCTTGCTTAAATCGGAGGCTGAAGCAGAAACTAGAGTGCATGCCACAGGTGGAGACGGTGTTACTGTCCTTGATGGTCATCTTTTTCAGGGAGAGGCATTACTCACCAACGCTGCTGAGGTTATACTCCGCAGCTACCAAGAGTCAGGGGTTGACCTGCCTCAGGAGCTGGATGGTGATTTCACCTTTGCTATAGCCACCGGCTCCGACTTGATGTTAGTGCGGGACCACATCGGGTCACATCCACTATACTATGGATATCAGGATGGTGAACTCTATTTTTCCTCTGAGGCAAAGGGACTACTCGATGTGGTCACTGATGTGAAAGAATTTACACCAGGACAGGTATTCACCCTTACGAGTGGTTTCCAGCCGTATCCTAAGCCATCTGAGCCTGTCCCCTCCTTCGAAACCCCTCAACAAGCGGCCAAAATACTCCGAGAGCTGCTACAAACGGCAGTCAAGCGCTGTATGTCAGACGGCGCTGTTGACGGTGCACTCCTCAGTGGCGGTCTTGATAGTAGTGTCATCACCTTCCTGGCTACAAAACACCGTCCTGGCATGAATACTTTTGTTGTTGGTATGTCTGATCAGGGGGATATGCCCCGGGCTCGGGAAATGGCTAGGCTTATCGGCAGTAATCATCATGAAAAGATATGCACTAGTGACGATGTCGCTAGAGTCTTGCCCCATGCTATCTATTACCTGGAATCATTTGAGGATTCCTGTGTTCATGGCGCAGTTGCTCACTATCTGGCTGCCGAGTTTGCTGCTGAGAATGGCGCCACATGCATGCTGTGCGGAGAAGGCTCCGACGAATTCCTTGGAGGCTATCATGAGCTGAAGCAGGCTAGCTCCAAAGCTGAGGTGGACGAAGCGACTGAGTATCTAATATCCAATGCCTACCATACTGGATTGCAAAGGCTAGACCGTGCCTTCAATGCCCACAGCATTGAGTACCGCCCTCCCTTCCTCGATAGACATGTAACCAATTTCTGCCGTAACATTCCCCACGAGTGGAAGCAGTTTGGTCCTGACAAGATTGAGAAATGGATTCTGCGTCAGGCATTTGCGGCAGACCTGCCCGAAAGTATAGCCCAGCGTATTAAAGCCCCCTTTGCCAGCGGAGCTGGCATTGATAAAGTCACCAGGGAAATTGTAGAGCAGAGGATTTCTCAGGAAGAGATTAACCGCGATCCCCAGGCTGAGGCTGGCTTTCGGTTCAACTCGCTAGCCGAATTCTACTACTACCGCATATTCAAGGAAAAATTCCCTGACCCTTCCTACAGCAAGCTGGTAATTAGGTGGGATCCTTGGTTGAGATGTTAAACTCGCCGGTAAGGAAAGCATAAAAGTAGAGTTGTTACGGAAGAGGAATTAGAAAAGGTAAGAGAAGGGTAGTTTTGGAAATGCCTGCCGAAGTTGATGTGGCTATTATAGGAGCCGGTATTGTTGGACTTGCCATAGCTGCTGAACTAGCACAAGAGGAGAAGGGGATTTTTATCTTTGAAAAGAACCATACCTTTGGGCTTGAGACCAGCAGCAGAAATAGTGAGATTGTTCACGCCGGAATCTACTATGCCCAGGATTCTCTAAAGGCGAAGCTCTGCATAGAGGGGAAGAACCTGCTTTACGAGCTTTGTGACAGACATGGCATAGGTTATAAAAAGCTGGGGAAAATTATCGTAGCCGTGAATGAAAACGAAGTCAAAGAGCTTGAAAGCATTTATGGGCGAGGGGCAAGAAACGGTGTTGAGGATTTAATGCTTCTTTCTCGAAAAGAACTTAAAAAACTCGAGCCAAACATAGAAGGAAGAGCCGGATTACTCTCGCCCGGAACTGGCGTTCTTGATGTCTATCACCTGATGAAGTTTTTCTACAGCCAAGCCAAGGGAAGAGGAGCTGAGATTATCTTCAATACAGAGGTAATCGGAATAAAAAAGATAGGGACAAGGTATAGATTACAAATAAGCGACAGCGAAGGAATCTCCTCTTTTATTGCTGGCATTGTGATAAACTCCGCCGGTTTAAACTCTGACAAAATAGTCAGGCTTGCCGGAATAGATACAGCTCAGGTAAGTTACAAACTTCATTATTGTAAAGGCGAATACTTCAGCCTGAATTCAAAAAATAGGCACCTTGTAGAAAGGCTCATCTATCCTATTCCGGACCAGGCTGGGCTGGGTATTCATATAAACCTAGGACTTGACGGCAGGATGAGGCTCGGTCCCAATGCCCGCTATGTTGATGAGATAGATTACAGTGTTGATGGAACCCATAAGAAGACTTTCTACGAATTCGTCAAGAGATTCCTTCCACTTCTTGAACTTGAAGCTTTAGAGCCCGAATCTGCTGGGATAAGACCCAAGCTTCAGGCTCCAGGAGAAGATTTTAGGGATTTTGTTATTTCCCATGAAGATAAAAAAGGCTTGCCAGGCTTAATAAACCTCATAGGGATAGAATCGCCTGGTCTTACTGCTTCCTCTGCCATTGCCAAGTATGTGGCAAGAATAGTAAAGGAACTAAAGTGAAGGTCAAGCTTATTCGGTAGCCTCTTTTTATGCCTAGTTTGGGTGCTAGTCGTGTGGGGAATGTGTGCTCAGATGTCCTGTTGGTGCCGTGATACCCAAAAAGGCATAGTATGCGAGGCATGAGGTTAAGCAGAAAGGACATTAGCCTAACTATACATAACCTGCTTCCTTGACAAAAATCGTCAAAAGTTTATTATTAGACTATTCATAGGAAAGATAGCGAAGGAAAGGGGATAGAGATGCAGATTAGAAAAACATATAAAGCGATAAACCCTGAGTTACTTTATAATGAGATAAGAGATTTTACTCTGAAGCAGGGGGTGGTTGTGGATGAGGCAAAACTGGAAACATACTCGCTGGCAAGTGATTCGTCATCATTTATCTCTCGCGGCACCCTAACTTTCAAGACTCAAGGTGAGCTGGGCAAGGCTGAAAAGGAGTGCCTCAGGGTGCATATCGTAGGTTCAGCTAGAGGTGAAACCAAGGTGATGTTTGATACAAACGATGAGCTTTTCCCTCAGCAGAAGATCTCTGCTTTGCAAGAAGACCTGGACTTTATTTTTAGCTCATACGAAGTCAAGCCCCATTAGAACTTTTTGTCTAACATAACAAGGCATCAGCATTCAATACCTTTCCGCTTGGTGATGCCCTTAGTGAAGGGGTGTTTAATTGCTAGCATTTCGGTAACCAGGTCTGCCTGCTGGATGATTTCCTCAGGAGCACCACGCCCGGTCAGAACTAGCTCCACTCCTTCAGGCTTTTTGTTCATTAAGTTCTTTATCTGCTCAGTGGTTATCAGCCCCTTTTTCCTGGCAACGAATATCTCATCCAGGATGACCATATTATAGCTACCACCAACTATTGTCTCTTCAGCAAAGGCAAGGGTCTGCTGTGTTACTGGACGGAGTTCATCCAGAGTTTGGGTAAAGCTGTCTCCAATGTTCAGTTCCACTATATTAAATGGGTGGTATTTAGCAACAAAAAGATGCTCACCACAGGTGTGGTCACCTTTTACAAACTGAATGATGATAACCTTCATTCCCTGCCCCACTGACCTGAGTGCCAGACCCAGAGCCGCCGTGGTTTTACCCTTACCCTTGCCGGTATATATCTGAACCAGTCCCTTTGAAGCCCCTTTATTCATCTGGCTACTCATTGATGCCCTCTTCCACTATTCTATAGATGGTAGATATATCGAGGCTGTGGCGTACCAGCTCTGCCAACTTATCATAGTGCTTCGCTTTTTCAATTACTGTACTACCATGCCTCTCGGCTAATCCGTGGTCTCGGCGTAAAGAATTAAGCAAGGTTCCCCTAAATACTGAGTTGTGGAACAAGCCATGCATGTAGGTTCCTAATACTTTGCCTTTCTCATTGAGCGTGCCATCGAAATAATCAACTCTCCCCTGTGGCGTTTCAAAGATATTGAAGGCGCTGGTATCTCCATCGCACTTTGTCCGTCCCATATGTATCTCGTAGCCCACAAGTTCTTGCCCTTTCATCCCTTCAAGCAGCCCCCGATCAGCCACTACCCGTGCCTTAACCTGGGTGGTTGCCTTCTCCGGAATGAAGGTGGTTACCACATCCAGCAGCCCCAATCCCAGAACGCTCTCCTCGGCTGACTCTACACCGTCGGGGTCGTGGAGGCTTCTGCCCAGCATCTGGTAACCACCGCAAATACCAACCACTGGTGTCCCGTTCCTCGCCTGCTGAAGAATACTCTCAGCCAAACCCGACCGCCACAAGTAGGTAAGGTCGCTAATAGTGCTCTTGGTGCCGGGCAGGATGATAAAGTCAGGGGTACCTAGTTCGGAAGGATGAGCTACATAGTGCACCCGACAACCCTCCTCCTCCAGAGGGTCAAAATCATCGTAGTTTGAGATATGGGGAAGATGAATAATAGCGATGTCCAGGTCAGACGAGGGTGTACTATCTATCCCCTGCTCAAGATAGACCGAGTCCTCCTGAGCAATAGCGATGCCTCGGAAGTAAGGCACCACACCAAAGACAGGCTTTGCGGTGCGCTTCTCTAAAAGCTCGAGTCCCGGGCGGAGCAAGCTGATATCACCACGGAACTTGTTGATAATAAAGCCCTTGATGTAGTTGCGCTCATCTTCTTCCAGCAGATCTAGAGTGCCAACAAGCGAGGCAAAGACCCCTCCCTTATCAATGTCTCCCACTAGGAGAACAGGTGCATGTGCCATTTTGGCTATCCGCATATTGACTATTTCCCTCTTTGTTAGGTTTATCTCAGCCGGACTTCCTGCCCCCTCGATGACCACTATATCGTAAGTAGAGCGGAGGCGGTCTAACGAGTCTTCCACCATCTTTAGGAGATAGCGAGTTAAATGATAATATCTCTGGGCGGAGATGGTCCTTATCACCTTACCGTGAACGATTACCTGAGACCTAGCGTCTGCCTCTGGCTTAAGCAGTACCGGGTTCATGTCCACGCTAGGCTCAATGCCTGCTGCCTCCGCTTGCACTACCTGGGCTCGCCCCATCTCTCCTCCCTCTCTGGTAATAAAGGAATTAAGTGCCATATTCTGTGCCTTAAAGGGGGCAACAGAGAAGCCATCTTGCCTGAATATACGGCAGAGAGCGGTTACCAAGACACTCTTGCCCACAGAGGAGGCAGTTCCCTGTATCATCAAGGTCTTAGCCTGCATCTTAATCGACTACTCCTCTCTGTAAAATGACCTTTCCCAGCCAGATAACGGGGTTATGTCTTTCATTTTTAAGTTCTCCCTCGACTTGCCCATTGAGCGCAGGATTCCACGAATCGCTTTGCCAGCGAAGACTTGCTGCCAAAGTGGAGGTGAAGATATGATGCCAAAATGTTGGACTTAGGTCCAAGAATAAAGCCCTCCAACTGCTCTTCAGGCTCAAGGATTCGGTAGGCGGCTGTCTCGGCTAGTCTCGGCAGCTTTGACCAGTGGAAGAGGTGCCCGCGTAGCCTCTCGCCTTTCTGGGCAAGGATGCTATTTTGTAGCGTTTCAGCTACGGCATAGCCCATTCTCGCCAGCTTTTTTTGCATCTCTGCCCAGCCTGGAATAAGGCCAACCATAGCATGCTTACCGCCTTCAAAGTCAATGATGCCCTGTGAGATATACATTAACCCACCACACTCAGCATAAATAGGCATACCTGCCTCGGCGGCGTCTACAAGAGTTCGCCTGAATCCGCTATTTGCCTCAAGCTCATCGGCATACATCTCAGGAAAGCCACCACCAAAATAGACTCCCTGAATATCAGATGGCAGGTTGGCATCATGTAAAGGGCTGATAAATCTTAGCTCCGCTCCCCAGGCAGCCAGGAGGTCAAGGTTGTCCTGATAATAGAAGCTAAAAGCCTCATCCTGTGCCACGGCAATGCTGACTTGCACAGTCTTTGCCTTAGGGGGGAAGAGCTTGCCCTCCGCAACCTGTGGCAGTGGTTCCGTCATACCAGCCAGACGGAGAATGGTGGCTACATCCACCGTTGACTCAATCTGCTCCCTTAACCTCTCCATGTATTCACTGACTTCCCCAGTCTCAGCAGTAGGCACAAGCCCCAGATGTCGTTCGGGAATACGCATCTCAGCTTTCTTCGGCAGGTAGCCAAGTACAGAAACCCCGGACTTCTTTTCCACTGCCTCGGTTACCCAGCGCAGATGACTGGAACTACCAACATTATTCAGGATGACGCCGGCTAGATTTAGTTCTGGGTCGAGCTGGCGATAACCGAGGGCAACTGCAGCGGCACTACCTGACATCTTGGCTACATTCATCACCAGAATCACAGGAGCCCGCAGCCATCTGGCAATCTCCGCCGTGCTGCCAGCGCTCTCCAGCCCGTTTCGCCCATCGTAGAGTCCCATTACCCCCTCCACAACGGCGATATTAGTCTCCCGGGTGGCATGTGTGAAAAGCTCAATCAAGGATTCCTGAGAAAGCATCCAGCTATCAAGGTTGCGACAGGGCAAGCCCGCCGCCAGGGAATGATAGCTGGGGTCAATATAATCTGGACCACACTTAAAGGGCTGCACCCGCAAGCCTCGCTCGGTTAAGGCAGCAATAAGCCCGGCGGTGATGGTAGTCTTACCCACCCCGCTGCTTGTGCCTCCAATTACCAACCTGGGAATACTCACAAAGTTACTCCATTTTGCTTCTCTATGGCTTCAGCCACTGCTCTCTTCACTACTATGCCAATCAGCTCTCCCATCTTGGCGTGCCCACCAGTGTATTTTACCAGAGGACCATTCCCGGAGACAACTATCACATTGTCAGTTCCGGTGCCGGTTGCCTGGTTTTCGGGAGTATATGTGCTTCTAATATCCATATCCTGAAGGGCAGCAGTTTTGGCTTCGGTCGCTGTAATGATAGCTCGAGCCATAGCTCCATCGCTTAAGGTGGCATTAGTTAAAAGGATAATATTGATCGTCCCTGATAGACTTTCAAACTCGTCATCCCTTTCCACTTGACCTGCCTTATCCACACCCATCCTTTGAGCATTATCCTTTGCCCCTGCCGTAGCCAGGCAGCATACCTTAAATTCCTGATAATTACTCTCGCAGAAAGCCAGATTATCCATATCCGCTGCTGTGGTCATGAAAGCGATCCTTTCGGGGGAAATACCTAATATATCGGGAAGCCATTTTTCAAATTCCTGGCGATGCCGGTGCATGTAGTCCCATAAGGGACGGGAGTTATAGTGGTTAGCTACAAAGCTCACCTCTTTGTATCCCTCCCTGGTACTAAGAACACGACACTTATCTTCTAGTGAAATAAGCAGTGTCTTGACCTCAAAACCTTGATAAGTGTGATAGATAACCTTTGCCTTTATCCCTTCAACACTTAATGAAATTTCTTTTTCCGTCATTTGTCTCTCCTTTTTAGCATCAGAGATGTAATCAATGAATACCCTTTTGATATAGCACTCGGTCGGCTTTATCTCCCCAGCCAATTGCTAGGCATAGGTCTGTGCCGGACACGGACCACCACAGAGTCAGTGTCTACAACAGGTAGGACAACAATGGGGTGGCGTGATAAGCTGCCGGCACCACTGCAAATTAACACCTACTTCATTGGTGAAACCTGGCTGCAGAACATTACTTAGGTAAAACTGGAGGAAACCAGTTAGGGAAGTACAGGGGTACGCATCCCTATGGGGTTTCACCATAAGCAACTGCCCGGCGCAAAAATAGCAGCGGTGTCGGCGTCTTATCCCATAGATGAGAAGATAGCGCATACGCTCAACCTCACGAAACCTTACCTTTTTTCCGTCTATAAGTGCCAGCTCATCCGCCTGCCTGAGATCGGCACTTACCGAGCGGGCTGCCAAAGTAGGGTACGCCTGCCTCACGCTATCTTTCCTAGCCCTTCCTATCAGCCGTAACGGGTAAAAGGCAATACCCTCTACATTCCCTAAATAGATGGCAAGCTCAAACCGTCCGCACAATCCAGCGACATTCTCGGCGGATAGGGCGCAAGTCAGCCCCACACGAATACCAGCCACCCGAGGCTTCTCCATCCCAGATATGGTGGCTGCCGTCGCACCATGCCCATCGGCAAAAGGACGCAAAGAGTCATTTACCTCTGGCAAACCATCGTGGCTCGCGCCTTCATCGACCCCCAGCCGTTTAAGATTTCCAGCAACCTTGCCATAAATGAGGGTAGCGTTGGTTTGGAGCTGATAGCGGATGCTAAGACCCTTCGTGTAGCCCACTACCTTCTCGATAAAGTCTATTTTGAGCTGTGGCTCACCACTGGCGAACTGAATATTGAAGCTATCAGACTGGCGAAACATGAGGTCCAGACATTGTTTTGCCACATGCCAGTCAATGTATTCTACTTCATCGCTACCACTGAGGTAACAGTAATGGCAAAGCAGATTACATTCGGTGGTGACAAACAGCACCAGTTTCTTCAATTTCGGTTCTTTAAGCAATGATAATTGACTCATTTTTAGCCCTTTTAGGGCACCTTGCTATATCAATATTACTGTAAAGGTGCGGATGTAAATAATATTGATATCAAACAACAATAATTGATTATAACACCATTTAGTCGGGATGTCAATAGGTCAAAACTTGCTAATAGTCGGTTTATAGAAGACGGGGGATGGAGATTAGAGGGAGAATAATAAACCTCAGATAGGGAATTATTCGAGATTGACACCCATGCTTAAATCTAAGATTTCGTAACTCAGATTATGTTCCTCTAGTCGTTTAAGTAAGTTAGGGATGTCATCATCAGTACAGAGTATGAGGAATGATAAACCAGAGTGAGCCGCTTCAATAGCTGCCTCGGTCACACCATAGAGATAGGAAGGTTCAATACCTATACGCCGTAGTGCAATCAAAGCTTCAATGCCTATAGTGCCAACAAGCTCTTTCCGGCTAATCTCCTTTTTCAACCTGGCCAGGTCAACATTCCTAGAGCTGCCCCTTTGAATGCCGGGCACCTTTAAAATAGTGATCCTTCCTATCTCAAACTCTATTATTCCCTCTATATTTGAGACACCTACGTCCTCGCCCTTTCTGGCATTGGTAACTGCTAATCCCTTTGCCGCCTTCCCTAAAGCGTTAGTGGCAAAGAGTAAGCCGTTTTTCATCTTCAACCCCACTGCTTGACCTTGAGATAAGTCGTGGTCGGACACTGCGGTGCAGATTGTTATATTCGTTATTGACCTCTCGACAAAGATTAGGTAGGCTCGTAGCTCTTTTAGCGCCTTTAAAACCCGGTTCACGCCCTCATTAGTTATTCTATATATGGAACGCCCATCAGAGGTAACTGAGCCGTCCTTCACCATTTCCTTGATATATTCGGAAACCGCTTGCGGGGTAACATCGAGTCTCTGCGCAATATCTTTCTGCTGGATATTGGGCTGATTTGCAGCTATCTGGACTAATATCTGGAATTTTGTATCCAGATTCCTATTTCGCTGTATTTGTGCCATGACTAAGGATACCTTTCCGGAAGGTCACCGCCAGGCATTTTCTTGTGGTTAAAACCACTTCTGCCTTGGATAATAGACCAGTTATCCTCTACCCTCCGCTTGATCACCTTCTTGATTGTAGCACCAACATCAACTAACTGGCAATACTTCATGCTTGAGCCAGGTCTGTTTTCCTACTTGCGCGCATCGTATCACCGGAATTATGCAAAGCTCCAAAGTGCATGGGACCACATTTGCTTCTTTTATTATCTGCTAGACATAAGAGCCGGTGATTATTCAGAATGTAACCGCGACTTAGATACACCATCACGATGGTTAAGCTTGCAGACGAGATTTCACCAAGAACGGAGTCAGATAAAATGAGGGAGAGTAAAGGTAGGTGGATAGGATATTGGCAACTTTGGTTGCACTTTCCTTGTCTTACCCTAGTACAGCTTTTTCTGAGAGGAGTATTTGAACCTTCTTTTGTTCGCCCTCGGTACCAGCAGTGTTAGTCGCATCTTCCTTGACCTCAGCCACTTCTGGTAGTGTCCCCAGCATATCAATCAGACCAATGGGCTCACGCAGGAAAACCAGGATTGAAGGACTATCGGTTAGAGGTATAAGCTCAGTGTTTTCAACCTCAGGTAGACTATCAAGATAGTTCACGATTCGCATTATTTTTATTATGTCCACCGGGGGAATGATTTCTACTTCAAATTCAGGTTCCCTCTCATAAGGAACTGTGTCTGCGTCATCGGCTGATACTGAAGCCTTTTCCTCCGGCTCGCTGGTGACTATTTGGTTTATGGTCTGGATTAGTTCCTGGGATTGGGCATGTATATCATCCGCTTCCATGGTTACGGCGCTAGTCTCTTCCGTGACCTGAGATAATTTATCCTCAAATGCTGCCCCTAACGCTACTGCCTGCTGTTTAAGGCTATCAAGTTCCGAGACAAGCTGGCCGCATAGTTGATGCACGAAGTTTATTAGTTCATCTTGAATAGGTTTTTTCCGCTTTTCTAGCAGTAACTCTACCTCCCGCTCAGCATTAGCCTTGATAGCTGCCGCTTGTTCATTAGCAATAGTTACAATTTCAGTCCGTTTTTCTTCTATCATCCGTTGAGATTGCTCTTCTGCTTTAACTATAATCGTAGCAGCCTCCGCCTTGCCTTGTTCTATGGCTTCTGTCTTGATCTCCTCGGCCAAGTTATCAGCTTCGCTAACCACTTTTTCCGCAAGTTTGGTAAGCGATAAGAGATGCTCATCACGCTGGACGAGTGTATCCCTCTGGTTAACAATCTCGTTAATGAAAGATGTTACCTGTGCCTCATCTAGCCCGTTTTTAACTCTCTTAAACTCACATCCCCCCAACTCAATGTTATTGTGCTTATCATCCTTAGCACCATTATTCCCCATGATCGTCCTCCCCCCTATGTTATATCTAATTGTAGTCCGCGTGAGAAGAAGCGTAAATAGCTAGAAAGTATTATATGAGATAGAATTTAGTACTAGTACTAATGAACTATTTGGCAGTTGATAGAGTCTATCTTTTCTTCAGCAACCCGCCCTGTATCGAGAGCACTGATACAGGCTGTGCAACGTAGTGTTCATTTTGAAAAGCAGTTGCCCTGATAGCTTGGTGGCGTCCCTGGAGGGATTCGAACCCACGACCCGCTGCTTAGAAGGCAGTGACGTAATCGGGTCGGTTTCTACCCCTCATTTAGCTTCAGGAAGGTCTTAAAAACCATCCTGTTTAACAGGTAGGCAGCGGTACAACTTTCTTTAGACTTTCTAGCTTTGGTCTCTCCGCTTTCCTTGCCCAATTATACAATACTTGCCTGGTGGACATCTATCCATTAGACATTTTACTTTTTTGTTAAGTAACATTCTGCAATTTGGTCGTATTCCAGCACTGAAGTGTGTGAATAAAAAAGACTTCCATGATTCAGTAAAAGAGCAGGCAACCACCTGTTTTTTGCTTATTGAAGTAATCTTACTCCATTTAGATCATAATGTTAAGATTTGGCTTCTGAATCATAAGTTTGTTATGAACTGAGTAATTCAAGCATGGAAGCTACGTCTTTGGTTGGAAGCTGGCAATTGTAGTTGAGACATACGTAAGCAGTAGCCTTACCTTCTTTGCTTGAATAGTCTTTAATGAACGGGACGAAATCACCTATCGAGGAAGGTTCCCGGCCAGTTGAATATAAGACAACTATCTTGTTTGGCACGAATATCCCTCGAACTGCATCCAACATTTGTCGTGTGTCATCAGCTTGTGAATCACCCGCGATGATCACCTCGTAAGAAGGCCCAAGGACGAAATCAACAGCGACCATAAGCTGGGCATATGCTGATGGCAACTGCCTCACATTCCCGAGGAAAGCTCGTCCAATTTTGGCTGCTTTTTCCCCGAAATCAGCACTGGCAGTTAAACGTCCGAGGCGAAGCAGGTTTAGCATCGCTACCGAATTCCCTGACGGTACTGCACCATCATAGATCTCCTTCTGGCGAACCAAAAGCCTCTCACCATCATCAGCTGTAAAATAGAACCCGCCGTTATCGTGATCCCAAAAGTGCCGGATTAAGTCCTCGTTTAATCCCAACGCAGTCTCCAGATAATGCACTTCAAAGGTAGCTTCATAGAGTTCCAGCAATCCATAGATCAAGAATGCATAGTCGTCAACATGAGCTGTTAAGGCTGCCTCACCACCCCGATAGCGATGTAAAAGCCGCCCTTCTGATGTGCGAACATTCTTGAGGATGAAGGCAGCGGCACGCCTGGCCGCACTTGCATACTTGGGCTCATTGAAAACCTGCGCACCCTTTGCCAGCGCAGCAATCATAAGACCGTTCCAGTCGGTCAGGATCTTGTCATCTTTGTGAGGATGAACACGTTTCTCCCGGTAAGCGAAGAGTTCCTCTCGTATCTCTTCTATTTGCGCTCGAAGATCTGGCACAGACATACTCAGATCAGAGGCGAGTTCGTCAATGGATTTGGTCAGGTGTAAGATGTTGCGCCCAGTTTTTCTTCCGGCAACCTCGTCCACGAAATTACCATCCTTGCTAATATTAAATAACTTCACTGCTAAGCCTGCTTGTTCAGTAGAGAGTACCTCTTGAATTTCATCATTTGTCCACAAATAGAACTTGCCTTCCTCGCCTTCGCTATCGGCATCCTCTGCGGAATAGAAGCCCCCTTGCGGAGATGTCATATCCCGCAGAACGTAGGTATAAATCTCTTTGGCTGTTTGAGCATATTCCTCTTTCCCGGTTGCCTGATAGGCTTCAGTGTAGGCCATTGCCAGTAGGGCTTGGTCATAAAGCATCTTTTCGAAATGTGGTACAAGCCATCTTGAGTCTGTAGAGTAGCGATGAAAACCAAATCCAACATGGTCATAGATGCCACCATGTCTCATAGCTTGGAGTGTTTTTTCGACCATATTTAATGCTTTCTCATTACCAGTGCGCTTCCAATACCTCAACAGAAAGAGCAGGTTGTGTGGGGTCGGGAACTTCGGTGAGTTGCCAAATCCACCGTGATGCTCGTCGAAGCGCTCTAGTAACTGTTCATAAGCAAGGTGAAGTAGCGGTTCGCTCAAGCTTTCGCCAGGCGCCCCCGGTGCGGTGTTTTGTAGAGATGCAGTAATCTGAGTAGCGGAACTAAATACCTCAGCCTGTCGTGTCGACCAGAGTTCCTTGATGCGGGGTATGAGGGTTAGCATTCCAATGCGCCCAAACTGTGTCTCCTTCGGAATATAGGTAGCGGCAAAGAAGGGATCTTTATTCGGTGTCATTATGATCGTTAGAGGCCATCCCCCGCTACCGGTCATCATTTGGCAGACGGTCATGTAAACACTATTTATGTCAGGTCGCTCCTCACGGTCCACCTTGACAGATACGAACGTCTCATTCATGAGCTTGGCCACTTCGGGGTCCTCAAATGACTCGTGTGCCATCACATGGCACCAGTGGCAGGTAGAGTATCCAATAGATAAGAAGACTGGCTTGTTTTCCTTACTAGCTTTCTCGAACGCCTCTTCTGACCACGGATACCAATCGACAGGATTCTCTGCGTGCTGAAGTAAATAGGGGCTCTTTTGAAAGATCAACCTGTTATGTTTAGGAGTCATTTATATCCCCCCTTACCTTTGTCCCAAACGCATGGTTACTGCAACAGCTCTAGCTCTAGTTAGTTTGCCGGTGTAATAGCCTTAGACAGCGTCAAGTTGACGCCTCATCGCCATATCGTAAAGTACTCTTTCTCTTGCCTTGTCAATACCTAGTGCTTCGCGTTTCTTATCTATGTGTGCAATCATTTTATGAGCCGCTTTGATGGGGTCGGACTCGAAGTCCCACTTGCCGCCATATTGCTCTTCGAAGCCTTTGAACAGGTATTCGGTTAGTTCTTTGCTGCCAGTTGTTGGCCAGGTAGTACCGAAGACGGTGTATACTCCGGAACCGAGTGAAGTATTGCCCGATAGAGATGGCCTTCTCGCTCATCCACTCAGGGGCAGGGCTTCATTTGTTCAACTCGGTCAAAGACCGTTCGTACGTTCTCCTTCTCAGCTTTTTCAATCATTTCAACAGCTGCTTGGTCAATGCTCTTAAGTTCTTTTTCTGCCATTAGTGTTTTCCTCCTTCAATTCGCATGAGGACAAAATTCTTTGTGTTCGGTTGCTTTGTTAGTGACACTATGGTTTCTATTCCTATTTCAAACAACTTTTAGGGATTTAGAAGTTTATGAAAGCGCATACCTGCCAATATCGCAGCCTCAAATAGTACGGCGTAACTATCCACCTAGCTTATTTTCTCCATATCTTCCCCGAAGCATACTAGTATACCACCACCCGCTTCAGTAACTGTGACTTCGTTACCACATACATTGCAGCGATATTTCTCACCCACTTTTTCTACTGCCATCGCTAATTCCCTCCCTTATTAAAAATATCTTTAACCAATATTCTATTAGGTTGAATACCCTCCGTCAGTGATTTTTGTCACATCAGCAATAATTGTCCCTTAGTTTTGCTTTCTTTGATGGATAGCATATAGCAAAGGAGCGAAGTTTTGCCTTCGCTCCTTTGCTT
>DUEE01000004.1 GCA_011170285.1 Dehalococcoidia bacterium | reverse complement strand
GGCTCTTCTCATAGGGGTGCGACGACCCCAGCTCTCCTGCGGTCTCTTAGGACCAGAGGGGGATCGGTCTATCGCACCCAATTGCTCCTATTATCCATACTACCACCTTTTAAAGATACAAGGGGGATAAAGGGGGTGAGGTTGATACAAAATCCCTATAGTTTTATAGCTGATGAGCCAGAGACCCGTCTTGATAAGTATGTCTCCCAGAAATGCTCAGAGTTCTCCCGAACATATATTCAAAAGCTTATTAGCGACGGTCATATCACTGTTAACGACCATACAGCTAAGGTAGGACTCAAACTTAATATTGGTGATAGAGTAAATATTATCATACCCCCCGCTACCCCTAGCCCCTTGTCGCCTGAGGCTATTCCGTTAAATATCATTTATGAGGATGATGACCTTTTAGTCGTAGACAAACCAGCCGGACTAGCTATCCATCCAGCCCCGGGACACCCCAGTCATACTCTGGTTAATGCTATTCTGTCTCATTTACCCAGCTTGGCTGAAACCAGCGACTCACTGCGACCGGGAATTGTACATCGGCTGGATAAGGATGCCTCGGGGATAATGGTGGTGGCTAAGAATAACACCGCTCAACTAAATCTAATAGACCAGTTTAAGACTCGTTCGGTGGTAAAAGCCTATCTGGTGTTGGTTAAAGGTCACCTTACCCCGGAGAACGGAATTATTGAAGCCCCCATCGGGCGTGACCCCCGTAACCGGAAGCGGATGGCAGTGGTAGCTGAGGGCAGGGAGGCTCGCACCCGGTATCATGTAATTAAGTATATAGGTAACTATACCCTGCTTGAAGTCAGGACGGAGACCGGTCGCACCCACCAGATACGGGTTCACCTTTTGGCTATTGGTTATCCCGTGGTGGGAGATGCCACTTATGGGGTGAAGTCAGCCTTCTTATCGCGACAGTTTCTCCACGCCTGCCGCCTGGGCTTCCACTTGCCCTCCACCGGCGAATATGTAGAGTTCACCTCAGACCTCCCCTCTGACTTAGCGCAGGCACTAAAGGATATTGGCTAGAAAGCTGATGGGTGGTAGAATGGGGGAAGTTAGGAGGCGCAAACATGGAAGTTAACAGGATTTTTGAGAGATTTGACAGTCTAATTTATATGGGTGAGAGGGTTCTGTCAGCGCCTGTTTCAGAGGAAAATCTTGTAGATACTAGCTTAGCTCAACAGTGGCGCACAAGTTCTCTATCTTTTTTGAATGTAATACTCGGTTCTGATAGTATACACTACCGTGAATTCGAGGAGCGTTGCAAGTCATCTTGGCGTTATGAGGCTGAGTGTGGACTAGCAATTCTTAAATCAGCAAAGGAAGATATTGAAGGTGGTTACTTGCAAAAGGTAGAAGCTATCGTTTCCGCGAGTGTATTTTCGGACTTTTTAGAAATGGCGGAACACCTTCTAGATAGCAATTATAAAGACCCCGCAGCTTCGCTAGTAGGTGCAATTCTGGAAGATGGCCTTAGACGCATGTGTGCTAATAATACCCTTCCAGTGAAGTCTGGTGATAACATAAGTTCTCTCAATCAAAAGCTTGCCGACAATGAAGTCTATAATAGACTTCAGCAGAGAGAAATAGAAGTTTGGAACAAGTTACGTGACTACGCTGACCACGGTCGCT
Organism: Dehalococcoidia bacterium; assembly: GCA_011170285.1. Classification (GTDB taxonomy): domain Bacteria; phylum Chloroflexota; class Dehalococcoidia; order Dehalococcoidales; family W498; genus W498. The sequence goes on along the minus strand of DUEE01000004.1, from coordinate 44,565 downwards.
TTGACCAATATGAATCAGATAATGTTAAAGACATGCTGGCGGGAGTTCAGAAATTCCTATCTAATTATTTGACTTAGCAGAGAAAGGCATTTCCATGACTAAATCAGTCAGAGTCCGCTATGCGCCCAGTCCTACTGGTTATCCTCATGTAGGGAATATCAGGACTGCTCTATTTAACTGGCTCTTTGCCCGGCATTATGGGGGCAGCTTCATTGTCCGCATTGAGGATACCGATGTTGCCAGGAAAGTTGAAGACGCGTTGCAGGCTATCCTTGACGGTCTTCGTTGGCTGGGCATGGATTGGGATGAGGGCCCTGAGGTAGGGGGTAAATATGGTCCCTACTTTCAGTCACAGCGCCTGGAGCTATATCGCCAGACAGCCGAGAGACTGGTTTCTCAAGGGGACGCCTACTATTGCTACTGCTCCCTTCAACGTCTGGAGGAGATGCGGGCTGAGCAGGTCAGGCATAAGCAACAGCTAGGTTATGACCGGCACTGCCGCTACTTAAGTGATGAGGAAAGGTCAGCCAAGAAAAAGGAAGGCATCACGCCAGTGGTTCGTTTCCAGACCCCGCTTAGCGGGCAGACCGGATTTAACGATTTAATCCGCAGTCAGGTTGTATTTGATAATAATACCCTTGATGACTTTGTCTTGCTAAAATCGGATGGCTATCCTACTTATCATCTAGCCAGTGTCGTCGACGACCATCTGATGGAGATAAGCCACGTCCTCCGGGCTGAGGAATGGTTATCCAGCACTCCCCGCCATTTGCTTATGTATCAGGCTCTGGGATTTGAGCCGCCACAGTTTGCCCACTTACCTATGATATTGGGGGCTGACCGCAGTAAACTGAGCAAGCGGCACGGGGCATCGTCTATAACTGAGTATCGGGAGCAGGGCTATTTACCTGAGGCGATGGTAAACTTCCTCGCCCTTTTGGGCTGGTCTCTTGATGATAGAACCGAGATTTTGTCCCGGCAGGAACTAATAGATAAGTTCTCTCTGGAGCGAGTTAGTCAGACCGCCGCTATCTTCAATCACGAGAAACTGTACTGGATGAATGGCGTCTCCCTGCGGGAGTTGAGCCATGAAGAGTTGTTGCGGAAAATCATGCCGTTTTTAGAAAGCGGATTGCCTAAAGAGGTGAAACGGCCTATCTCCAAAGAATACGTGAGCCGAATTGTGCCACTGATTCGGGAGCGGATAAACACACTGGCAGAGGCTGCGACATATGCTGACTTCTTCTTTCTCGATGAACTGGAATATGAAACATCAATGCTCATGGGTAAGAAGATGACCACCGAAACTACAGTCAAGGCACTGAAAGCCGTTCAAGAAAAACTATCTTTACTGGAGAACTTTAACCGTGATTCGCTGGAAGGCACGCTTCGTCCTCTAGCCAAGGAACTGGAACTTAATACGGGGCAGCTTTTCAGCCCACTACGGGTAGCTACCACTGGCCGCACTGCTGCCCCTCCCCTCTTTGAGACGATGGTAGTACTGGGTAAAGAAAGATGTTTGCATAGGATTATGGTTGCGATAGGAAAGCTATTAAATAAATGAAATTTGCCGAGATTGTTAGTGTATTCTTCTAAGCAAAGTGCAGAAATCAATAGGACGGTTATACGAATATGAACACAACTAATTCTGAACAACCACGCGATTTTATCCGGGACATTATCAATAATGACCTTCAAACAAATAAGTACGGAGGTCAGGTCCATACCCGGTTTCCTCCAGAGCCGAACGGCTATCTACACATCGGACACGCCAAGGCCATCTGCCTCAATTTCGGTATCGCCGCTGATTACAACGGCCTTTGTAATCTGCGGTTCGATGACACCAATCCCATCAAGGAAGAACAGGAATATATCGACTCAATCATTGACGATATCCGCTGGCTGGGATTTGACTGGGAGAATCGGCTGTACTACGCGTCGGACTACTTCGAGCAAATGTACGAATATGCTGTGCAGTTGATTAAAGCTGGTAAAGCTTACGTTGATGAACTGAGCGCGGATGAGATCAGAGACTACCGTGGTACATTAACTCACCCAGGCAGACATAGCCCTTACCGAAACCGTTCAATCGAGGAAAACCTCGACTTGTTTGGGCACATGCGGGCCGGAGAATTCCCCGACGGCTCACGTGTGCTCCGAGCAAAAATTGACATGGCTTCTCGGAATCTGAATATGCGCGATCCGGTAATGTATCGCATTCTGCACTCCGAGCACCCCCGTACGGGCGATAAGTGGTGCATCTATCCGATGTACGACTGGGCCCATGGACTTGAGGATTCCATCGAAGGGATTACCCATTCCATCTGCACACTGGAATTTGAAGACCATCGCCCACTATACGACTGGTTCCTGGACGAATTGGGTATCTATCATCCCCATCAGATTGAGTTTGCCCGACTCAATCTCACCTACACCGTGATGAGCAAGCGCATGCTTCTGGAACTGGTACAGAAAGGGCAGGTGAGTGGATGGGATGATCCACGTATGCCTACGATATCGGGTTTGCGCAGACGTGGCTACACACCGGAGTCCATTCGCAACTTTTCTCGGCGCATTGGAGTGGCGAAGACCGGCAGTACGATTGGTATTGCCTTACTTGAGCACTGCCTCCGCCAGGATTTGAACAAGCAAGCTCAACGTGTTATGGGAGTTTTACGCCCACTGCGGGTGGTCATTGATAACTATCCGGAAGACCAAGTGGAAGAATTGGATGCAGTGAATAATCCCGAGTACCCCGGAGCGGGGACACGAAAGGTACCCTTTTCGCGCGTGCTATATATTGAACGCGATGATTTCCGTGAAGACCCACCAAAGAACTTCTTCCGTCTGGCGCCAGGCCGTGAGGTGCGGCTGAGATACGCATACTTTATCACCTGTGTGGATGTGTCTAAGGATGAACAAAGTGGAGAAGTGGTTGAACTCCACTGCACTTATGACCCAGCCACACGGGGGGGTGATTCCCCGTATGGTCGGAAGGTCAAGGCAACATTGCACTGGGTTTCGGCTAAGTATGCACTCGAAGCTGAAGTACGCTTGTACAATCAATTATTCATTAAGGAAGACCCAACTAATGTGGAGGATGGAGCTGATTTCAAGGCTTATTTGAATCCCAATTCCCTGGAGATATTAGCCTCGTGCCGTGTTGAACCCAGTCTTGCCAATGCAACACCCGGCAGTCGGTACCAATTCGAGAGACAGGGCTATTTCTGCGTCGATCCCGATTCATCTGCTGGGAAAATCGTATTCAATCGGACGGTGCCGTTACGGGATACCTGGGCCAAGATAGAGAAGCATGAGGATAAATGAATTTCACTGAAAAGCTCTTGGCAGCGCTAAAACTATTCCAAACCATGGCGGTGCTGGATAAAGAGTATTGCCTGAGATAAATTGAGGCAGAAACATGTAGACCATATGAATTGCTTAAATAGGGTGATTTATTTATCTACTTCACTCCCTCGCTCCCCCTCTCCCCGCACAAGGCGAGTCGCCTCAGGAGACTTCAAAGGAGAAGGTGAGGAATATATGAAAGAGGGGTAGCGCCCATCTTGAACACCCTGATGAATAGGATTAGTAAATAAGAGAAGGCAATGCAGAGATGGATAAATACCCACTTAAGAAATATCCAGTAGTTGGTGCCTGTGGTCTTAACTGCGGTCTATGCCCGAGATACCATACCGAAGGGACATCAAGATGTCCCGGCTGCTGCGGAACGGATTTCTGGCAGAAACATCCCTCGTGCGGATTTATCACCTGCTGTGTTAAACAGAGGAACCTTGAAACATGCGCTCAATGCGCCGATTGTGGCGTATGTGAAAAAATAGGTAAGCTTTTAGATTCGGCTAAGAACAAGGATTCCTTCATTTCGTATAAGCCTCTTACCGCCAACTTCGCTTTAATCCAGAAGAATGGTATCGAGGAATTCGCCCAACTGGAAATTAAAAAGCAAGCATTCCTCAGGCACCTTATTGATAACTACGATGAGGGTCGTTCCAAGAGTTTCTACTGCACTAGCTGTCAACTGATACCACTAGACAAGTTGAAGGAAGCAATGGCAGATGCGGAAACAGAGATAACCGAAGATATTAGTATTAAAGAGAAAACCAAGATTGTCAGAGCGGCGATTAGCAGTTTAGCTGATACATTACAAATCGACTTAAAGTTGAGAAGGTGATTACCTACCTCACCCTTTTATGAAGGCTTAAATGAAATCTCAGGAACCAAAATACATATCTTTATTCCACTCCGGTGAGCTTGAACGGCGGGTGGAGAGGCTTGAGGCGCGATTACCTTCATGTGATATCTGCCCCCGGGAGTGTGGGGTCAACCGGATTGAAGGTGAACTGGGGTTTTGCCATTCGGCTTATTTACCCATAGTGGCTGCGGTTTGCGCTCACCACGGGGAAGAGCCAGCTCTTTCGGGAAGTAGGGGGTCGGGGGCAATATTCTTTGGTAATTGCAATATGCGATGTGTCTATTGCCAAAATTACCAGATAAGCCAGGACTGGGAAAGGCAACAATCTAAGGAGATTGATTCCCATACCCTGGCTGAGAGTATGCTCTATCTTCAGGATGAACTGAGATGCCACAACATCAACCTTGTTTCCCCCTCACACTTTGTCCCTCAATTGGTTCGAGCAGTGCTGGAAGCAGTGCCTATGGGACTAAAGATACCACTGGTTTATAACACCAACAGCTTTGACTCAGTTAAAACTCTAAAGGAGCTTGACGGTATAATAAGTATTTACCTGCCTGATTTGAGATATGCCTCTAATACCTGGGCTAAAGAATTCTCGCAGGCCCCGGGTTATGTAGTACGGTCTCGTGAGGCTATCAAAGAGATGTATAGACAGGTTGGGGAATTGGTAGTGGATGAATCTGGGCTGGCCCAGCGGGGATTGATTGTGCGCCACCTTATTCTGCCCAATGGGCTGGCAGGTAGCGAGGACTCACTCACCTGGCTGGCCAGCGAGATCTCGCTCACGGTCACGGTTAGCATAATGTCTCAATACTTACCCCTGCACCGGGCGAAGCGGATTCCCCTGCTGGCGAGGACGATTTCGGTATCTGAGTACACAGCCGTTCTTGAGTTACTGAATGAGGTGGGATTAGAGAACGGTTGGGTGCAGGAAATGGGGGCATCGGAAAACTACCTGCCTGACTTTGAACGAGAAGGCCACCCCTTCTCCTTAAGTGCTGACAGACGGAAATAAGGGTATTTTTTACCCTTTCCGCTTTCGGTTGACGAAGGCAAAACGAATTTTCAGGCCGTTGCGCTTCTTATCCTTCTTATTTACATTCTCTATAAAGGTCTTTAAATCTACAAGAGGTTTGTCAGCCATAGTAATATGCTTTCCTCGCTATTAGTCAGTTGAACAACCTATTGTATCATTATACCTCCGTATGAAGCAACTATAGAGCTTGTTGCGAAACTCCAAAGAAGCACCCAGTTATTGTGGGGAGTGGATGAATCCAAATGATTGATTATCTTGCTCCCTATAAATTGCTAAAAGAAGCTAGTGAATCGTGTGATTACCTCTTTACAGACAAATTGATATATGCCATCCAATATTGTGATGTCGTGAATAGCTGGCGATATGGTGGGTATATCGAGGCTTACCTTAATCGTGATGTATGGCTTGAGATTCGCTTGGGGGTCTCTCATGTGGGCGGGTAGTTGCGTTATTATTGCTGGCTTATTGACTTTGGTTCCGATGCCAATTGTGCTTTTGGGGGGCATGACGATTTGGGCGATACGGTCAGGTTGGATGACGAATCGATGACTGGTCTTGTTGGACAACTCCCTGAGGATAGAGAGCAAGTGTGTTTCAGGCCAATCCGTTCTATTATACGGCTGAACTCGCTCAATTTCTGGGAGAGCTGTAGGCAGGATGTCGGGAATTTGTTGTTGCCTAGTCCTTGTATAGCTCGCAAGGGTATCACAGATAGGGAATTGAGTCTGTCCAGAAGGCTCACGGCCCGCTCCGATGTCTCGCATATGCTTGACGGACAATTCCCAAGCCACATAATTCAAGGCAGCTCTGAGCCTGCTGGCGAAATCAGAAACGATAGGCCCCCAGGAATCAGGGATGGAGGGAGGCTAACGGAAGTCCTGCCTTCCATATTCATCTTTCTCGGTGATTGCCTCGAAGACTGTGGCACTCTTATTAAACTTGGTGATTCTTCGCTTGAGGTTGCTGAGGTGTGTCTTCGCTCTATCACTTTGAAGCCTAGCATTATACAAAGGGTGGGAAATTGGAATCATGAGTAAAAACCTTCAGCCGAATCCAAATATTATAACTATACCTAGTTTATCAATACGGAGAATGGTTGGTCAAACAAAATCTAATGGAACCAAGTGAGTCACGCACCAGCATAGACACATTGCCTAACAGAAACTTCCTGATTACTCATAGCACTATGCAAGGCTTTGGCTACTCCCTTAGTCTCCCCGTGCCTGACACTTAGGGCAGAAGTAGGTGCCACGGTTGCGGACAACTATGCGCTCAATAGGGGTGCCGCAGTTAGAGCAGAGCTTACCACCCAGGCGATGGGCAACCTGAAACTCAAAGTGTGCGGCTCCCCGTGTGCCATCGGGGCGGAAATAGGTATCTGTACTAGCCCCCTTATTACCAATGGCTGACCACAACACCCGCTGAATGGCACCATAAAGACTCTCAATCTCTTCTGGAGATAGGCTCCCTCCTGACCTTAGTGGGTGGATTCTGGCAGCAAACAGGGCTTCATCAGCATACATATTACCGATGCCGGCAATGAAGGTCTGGTCAAAGAGAAGAGCTTTTATTGGTGCTTTACGGTTACGCAAGCGCTCAGCCAAAACTTGAGGAGTAAATCCAGCCTCCAGTGGTTCCGGACCGAGCTTAGCGACAACGGTGTCTGCATCCTTTACCAGCCACATCACCCCAAATTTGCGCGGGTCGCGAAAGCGGATCTCTGATCCGTTATCCAGATGGAGTATAGCACGGATGAACTTATCAGGCTCTGCCGAAGCTGACCTTAGCAGTAGAGAGCCAGTCATTTTTAGATGGATAACTAGTGCCTCGCTGCTGGTTAGACTAAAGATGAGGTATTTGCCGCGTCGTGCCACTTCAATTATCCTTTTTCCCTTAAGGCAAGAGGAGAACTCTGCCGCTGAAGGCTGGCGGACTATCCCCTCCCAGAATAGGGTGACGCCGGTAATGCGGCGATTGACAAGGTAAGGCAGCAACTCATTCTTTATCGTCTCTACCTCAGGCAGTTCAGGCATCTCAGTTACTGCATCTCCCCCCAGTTGTTGCCGGTTTTGATGTCTACTTTCAGCGGAACGCTGAGTTCCACAGCGGTGGACATTATTTCAGGAAGGAGTTGGCGCATCTCTTCCAGTTCAGCCTCGGGCACCTCAAGGACGAGTTCATCGTGCACTTGAAGCAGCATCTTGCTCTTCATTTGGCGCTTTTGCATCTCCCGGTGCAGGTTAATCATAGCCACCTTTATAATATCGGCTGAGGTTCCCTGTACCGGCATATTTATTGCCATACGCTCAGCGGCTTCCCTAACCTGCCGGTTTGAGGAGTTGATATCGGGGACAAAGCGTCTTCTACCCAGTAGCGTTTGAACATAGCCCCTTTCCCTTGCCTGCTTTTTAGTAGACTCAAGATATCGCTTTACCCCAGGGTACTTATCAAAATAGGAGTTAATGAACTGGGCAGCCTCTTCCCGTGATAGCTCCGTTGCCTGCTCCAACCCGTAGCCGCTCATACCATAGATGACGCCAAAATTAACTGTTTTAGCCACACGGCGCATATCTGGTGTTACCTGTGAGGCATCCACGCCAAAGACCTGGGCGGCGGTAGCAGCATGAATATCTTCATCCCGGCGGAAGGCACTAATCAGGCTTGCGTCCTGAGACAGGTGAGCCAGGGCACGGAGGTCAATCTGTGAGTAGTCCCCAGCCACTAGGCAAGAGCCTAATGGAGTAATAAAGGCTCGCCTTACCTGTTTGCCCAGTTCACCACGAACGAGTATGTTTTGCAGGTTAGGCTCGCTTGAGGAAAGACGACCAGTAGCTGCCCGTGTTTGATTAAAGCTGGTATGCACCCGACCCGTTTTAGGGTTTATTATGCCAACCAGAGTATCGGTATAGGTCGACTTTATTTTGCTTAACTGGCGGTAGTCCAGGACAAATTCTATTATGGGGTGGACTCCGCGGAATTCCTCCAACACTGAAGCCCCAGTAGAGAATCCAGTCTTGGTTTTACGCCCTAGTGGCAGTTTTAGTTCCTGGGAGAGGACAGAACCCAACTGCTGGGACGAGTTTATATTGAAACGATGACCGACAGTGTTATATATTTCAACTTCCAGTTTCATCAATTGCTCGCCGAGACGGTGTGACATCTGCCTCAGTAATTCTATATCCAGAGCTACCCCGTTTCTTTCCATACAGGTAAGTACCGTCACCAGTGGCATTTCAACCTCAGAGAATAACTGCCACAGCCCTTGCTGGCGCAGTTCTGCTTCAAACAAATCTTTTAATCGCCCGGTAATGTCAGCATCAGCACAGGCATAATCGGCAGCCTGACTTATCTCTACTTGGGACATAGAAAGTTGCTTAGCCCCTGAGCCGATAAGAGTAGTGATAGTTGTCATTTCAATATCCAGCCGGCTGAAAGCAAGAGCTTTCAAGCCCAGGAATTTCTCACCCAGAAGGTGAGCAGCGACCATAGTATCAAAAGTCAGGTTGTTGACGGTCACGCCATTTTCAGCCAGCACTGTCATATCATACTTACCATTGTGGGCAAATTTGGCTAGATTAGCGTCTTCCAGTGGGAGCCTAAGCCTATTGAGAACTTGTTCTAGTGGTAGTTGTTCTACCTGCCCCCAGCCGACATGACCGACAGGGATGTAGTAAGCCTCGCCCGGGCTTAGCGATAGAGATATGCCTACCGGTTGGGCTAGCATAGCATTTACACTTGTCGTCTCCAGGTCAAAGGCAAAGGACATAGCTGTTGATAGACGATTTATCAGTTCGTCAAGGGCTGAGGTGGTATCTATGATATGATAGGCTCGCTGGAGTGGGGGCTCAGTTTTAACCTGAGTGGGGGGTTCGGGCGCTGCCATTGCTGCTTCCATCTCAGGCAGTTTAGGCAGCAGGCTAGAAAACTCCAGTTCGTGGAAAAGCTCGGTTACCCGATGTCGGTCATAATGACTAACCCTGCAGTTATCAAGGCTAAGGCTAACCGGTGTCTGGATAACGATGGTAGCTAAAATCTTACTCTGGCGGGTAAGGTCTTCATTTTCCCGTAAGAGAGCCTGGAGTTTGGGTGGGGTTACCTCGTCTATATGGGCATAGATTTGGTCTATAGAGCCAAATTGCTGGAGGAGCTTGACAGCAGTTTTTTCACCTATTCCGGGGACGCCGGGGATGTTATCCGAGGGGTCACCCTTTAATGCCTTAAAGTCAGCAATCTGCTCAGGCTTGATACTATATTTCTGGCTTACAGCCGATTCATCGTAGAGCATAGTGTCACCAAAGATTCCCCTCGGGGTAAGCACCCTTACTCGGGGTGATACCAGTTGCATAGCATCAGCATCACCGGTAACAATGATAGTATCAATGTCCTGGTCACTAGCCTGGTGGCTGAGGGTACCTAAGACATCGTCTGCCTCATAGTCATCAAGCTCAAAGATAGGGATATGAAAGGCTTCTACCAATTGCCTGACTCGTCCCAACTGATTAACCAGCTCATCAGGAGTTGGGGGTCGCTGTGCCTTATACTGGTCAAACATTTGATGCCTGAAGGTAGGAGCTGCCTTATCAAAGGCAATGGCATAGTGGGTAGGCTTTAGCTCATTAATTGTCTTCAGCAGCATAAGGGCAAAGCCGTAAACAGCACCAACCATCTCACCGGTTTTGCGCACGGTTAATGGAGGCAGGGCATGGAAGGCGCGGTGGACAAGGGCATTACCATCAAATAGCACTAAGAGCGGCTTTTTCATAGCCATATTATAGCAGAGTGAGAGGATGAGTGGATAATGAAAGAAGAAGGCGAGAATTCACAGAGTTAGGCGAAGTCATATTACATTAGTTTGGTTTGAATCTGTCCGTTGCGGCTCGGACTAATCGGCATAGATAGTCAAGGTACATTCTACTTAGCGTCTCAATCGAAGTGTCTTTTATTTCTTGCCCAAGATGAAACTTAGGCGGTTCAGGAAAATGTAAACTAACAGAACCAATATCAGATGGAAGTTCTACATAATATTTCTCAATAGAACCATTTGGAAGCTGAATTTCCCATCCACTGCCGCCAAGATTATCTCCAATGAAGAACCCTTTTACGTTCGGAGGAGGTGGACCAAAGCGAGACATATCTGCTGGGAAATCAAAGTGCCTTACATAAGCGTGGGTTGAGGTCTGCAATAAACCTTTCTTAAGTATTTTGGAACGTAACTCATAAAAATATTTAATAAGGGGATCAGATTCCATTTCCATCTTGTATTTTTTATACCATTCATCAAAGTCAGGCTCCGTGGAACGAAGATTTTGAAGAACGTTGGTAGTTGCACGTGCAAAAACAATCAAGCTCCTTAGAGCAGGTAGCTTTCTTTCACGTGTCCCTTTCATCAGGTCTTCGAAACCGTATTCTGCTGTTTTTAACGTTTCTTCAGCGCTTTTTAGAATATCTGCTGTTATACGTTTGGAAGCTGACATTTTATTTCTTATGCTCCTGTGGTTGTACCTAGACCGTTCTATGTTACTTCAACCTCTATTATACCACTCTTATCCATCAAGTAAGCCGGAACTAGCCACTAAAAATCACTTAGCGGTGCTTTGTGGAGGGGTTTTAAATAAGATGTATCATTATGCTTGGTAAGGATGAATTGTCCGTTTTCATAGGTAAAGACAGTAATTCCGCAGGTGTCTAGTCTTATATTCCAGAAGTGAGAATTATCCAGCGCTAACAAAGCACATATCAAAACCTTGTTCACCACGCGGTGAGATACTAATACTACAGTACCCTTATACTTGGCTATTACATCACTCACCACATCCATAGCTCTTTGTCTAACATCATTCAGGCTTTCACCAGACAACATCTGTATCAGGTGAGGATTTTCCATCCATTCAGCATAAAGCTCCATATATCTATCTTTAACTTCTTGATGGGGTAAGCCTTGCCATTCTCCATAATTAAAATCTATAAGACCATGAGTGATTTCTACATCAAGTTTATGATAGCCAGCAATCATCTCGGCTGTCTTTAAAGCTCGTCTTAACGGAGATGAATAAATGGTATCTATTGTTAAGGCACTTAAGTACTCAGCTAAAAGCTGTGCCTGCCTCAGCCCAGTCTCATTCAGCTCAATATCAATCCTGCCTCTAAATACCTCTTCCACATTCCACTCGGTTTCCCCATGCCTTGCCAGAATAATCTGCGTCATTATGCCCACACCTTACTAATTCTAAGGAGATAATCTTACCCTAATGCTACTATTCTTCTATCTTCTCAACCTCAATGGTGCACTCGGTTACCAGTGCAGCAAAGGCGCCTAGGGCAGCCAGAACTGGAGCTGCCATAATGCCTATTGCCGCCGCTGGAGCGCCTATCGTTAATGGAATCTCTATTACGGTTCGTCCTTCGTGGAGCAAACGGACCCTTCTGATGCTCCCTTCATGTAATAGTTGCTTGATTTTCTCAACCAATTTGTCTCCCGATACAGTAAACCTTTCGTTTGTGACCATGGTTAACCTCCTCTAATTAAGGTTAAATTATGATAGAGCGCCGAGGATGGGCTCAGTTATATAGGCTATTCGTTTATCACTTCCTATCTTGCGAGCGGTATAACTGAAGTTGAAGTTACAGAAAGAACACGAGGTTACCAATGGACCTACCGAGACTTGGTCTAGCACTCCGGCCCCTATTTTAAGTGAGAGGTCGCGGTAAACAGACCTCACCGCTCCCCCACCACCACAACACGGGGCATTCTCTCTGCACGACGGAATCTCATTTACTTTTATCCCACAGAGCTTCAGAGCTTCCCTGGGCTCCTCATAAAATCCCTCGAGCCTACCCAACCGGCAAGGGTCGTGGTATGTTACCTCTGTTAGCTTACGTTCTATTTTTATTCCTCTCTCCCTCAACAAGGCGGGTAGTATTTCCACAATGTGCACTACTTCAAAATCCATATCCCCCAAGAGCTCAGGATAAAGTCGCTTAAAACAATGATAACAGCCCCCACAGATAAGAATGACCCGCTTTATCCCCAATTTCTTGAATCTATCTGCGTTCTCCTTGAATTTTTCTCGGGCAAGATCAAGCCTTCCCACCTCATGGTAGTAAATACCACAGCATCCCTCATCATCCAAAATCATGAAGTCCACACCCAACTTCTTCAGTAGGAGGTAGGATGATATAGCAGCATCTTTAACTAAATAGGAGGCAAGACAACCTACATAAAATAAGGTGCTTGACGCTTGACGGGGGGATTCCTCGGGCAGCCAATCAAGCCTCTTTGCCGGGTCTCCGTTGACTGCGTTATCCAGCTTTCGCATTCCCTCGATAACCTTGTTATGCCTTTCCAGAGGTCCCAGTCCCCTTTTCACCAATTCTACCCTGGACTGAGCAACAACTTCCGGTACATCTATTTGGTAGGGGCAAGCATCAGGACAGAGGTAGCATTCATGGCAGCTATAGATGCTTGCTACCGCCTGATGGGTGACCTCTCCACCCTTAAATATCATCTTGGATGCTCTAATCCTGCCTATAGGTGAAAAATCAATGTTTTCGGTTATCTTGTAGGTAGGGCAACCATCTAAGCACGCCCGGCACTCATCACATAGCTCCAGAGATTCCACTAACTCTGTCATAGCCTCCCCTTACGCATTTTGTCTACGCTCATTAAAACGGTTTCCCATCAAAAAGTAAAGAATTTGGTCGAGTTTGTGAAATAGAACTCTGTACATTCCATCGAGAATCATCCCTATTGAATAGTTTCTTGTTCGTGTTATACTGTGTATACAAAGGAGGTTGACTTGAAAGGGAAGGACTTACTTTCTATATCTGACCTCAGCGGGGAGGATATTCACTGGCTCATATCGGATGCTATAGATATGAAAGCTAAGGGCTGGTTTTCTTTACTTGGTGGAAAGACTCTGGTGATAATGTTTGAGAAGCCCTCACTGCGCACCCGGGTAAGCTTTGAGCTAGCTATGCACCAACTTGGCGGGCAAACCATTTATCTGACACCGGGTGAGGTTAGATTGGGAGAGCGTGAGTCAGTTTCAGATGTCGCCCGAGTACTTAGCCGCTATGTAGATGCTATTGCTGCCCGTACCTTTTCCCACCAAACTTTGGAGACTCTAGCCAGATACTCCAGTGTGCCGGTGATAAATGCTCTGTCTGATTTAGAACACCCGTGCCAGGCTCTGGCTGACCTACTCACCATTTATGAGAAGAAGGGGGAGCTCCAGGGGTTAACCCTGGCCTTTGTTGGCGATGGTAACAATGTGGCTCACAGTATCTTGCTAGCCGCTTCGCTTATGGGAATGAACTTGAGGATTGCTTCCCCGCCTGGCTATACTGTTCAGGATAAAATATTGCACACGGCTAAAGGCTACGCTAGTGATATTGGTGCTGAAATACTTTGCACTGAGGAACCGCAGTTGGCAGTTACTGGGGCTGATGTAGTTTATACTGATGTGTGGGCGAGTATGGGTCAGGAGGCTGAAGCTCAACAGCGACGCCAGGTGTTTGCTGGCTACCAGGTGAATCGTGAGCTCCTGTCTTTAGCCAAGGAAGATGCTATATTGATGCACCCTTTGCCAGCCCACCGTGGTGAGGAGGTGGCTGAGGGTATTTTAGATAGCCCTAGGTCAGTAGTCTTTGATCAGGCTGAGAATAGACTGCACTTGCAGAAAGCACTGCTAGCAGGAATACTGGGAGGTTTAGAGATTCCGCTGGCTGGTTATGGCTAGGAAATAAGGAATAATGCATATATTAAAGACAATAGTAAACTGGGGCTGGTGTCCTATCCTAATAACGGCACTGGCTGTGGTTGGTTATATATATGAGTGGCCAACTGAAGCCATGGCCCCGGGTCTAACTATTATCCTGGGTATCGGCTTAGTAATGGCGGTAATCGGCGCCAAAGAGAAGGAGTTAGAGCGTCTATCACTGCGGCTCAGGCAATTGGCTGGATATTTTAATCGCCGATTTACCGGCAACTCGTCTTTGTCTATCTTCACAATCATTGATAGTCTATTCAATATTGATGATCCCCAATTATGGGATTGGGCGCGAGCCTGTGATATGTCGCAGCGGATATTTAATACCTGGTGTGATAGCTTTATGCAGAGGGTGGAAAGCGACATTAGAACCAGAAGATTTGATGTTTACCTACGCACCTATTTAAATGAACTGTGGCTGGCAAACAACCATTATTATGAATTTGTTGAGCAGTTTTATGAGATAGCGGAGAAGATTGAAATTCCACACGAAACAATAGACCAGTATAACAAGTTTGTGATGGAATATAACGCCTTTGCCCAGAATTTCAGGGATAGTATTAGTGAACTGAGGAAGGTTACCAAGACTGAGATTGAGCCTCCCAGCGTGAACTTTGCCAAGGAGTTGTGGGTGGAGAACTCTCTTAAGGCTGACCACAAGGGCTAGAAGAAGCCTTCCGACACTACCCAAAAGAAGGGATATATTTTGTAGGGGTAAAATCCTCTCTCGTATAACTGACTGTCACCCTGAACGAAGTGAAGGGTCTAGATTCTTCGCTTCGCTCAGAATGACAACGGAATAAAGGGATTGAAAGGGGCGCAGCCCCTTTAAGAAATCTTCTCCCTCTCCCCTTATGAAGGGGAGAGGGAGAAAGGGTGAGGGGTTGGAGATAGGTTATGAGCAAAGCTATTGTGGCTATTGTTGGCAGGCAGAATGTAGGTAAATCTACCCTGCTCAATCGGATAGCAGGTAAGCGACTGGCTATTGTCGAGGACCTGCCGGGGACTACTCGCGACCGCATATTGGCTAATGCTTCGTGGCAGGAGTCTGAATTTACTATAATTGATACTGGTGGTCTGGAGCTAAAGCCCCAGTCCACTATTGCTCAAGCGGTTAAGGAACAGGTAGAAACAGCTATCAACGAGTCTGATGCTATTATTTTTCTGGTGGACACCAGGGATGGGGTAACACCTCTTGACCTGGAAATAGCTGACATGCTTCGCCAGGTAAGTAAACCCATAATACTAGTAGCAAATAAGACGGATAATGCCAAGATTGAAACCCATGCCGTAGAATTCTACGAGTTAGGACTGGGAGAGCCACTGGCAATTAGTGCCTATCATGGTCGGGGCACTGCTGAGCTGATGGATAGAGTTGTATTTTTGTTACCGACCCCGACACCGGTTGAGGCGAGGCCAGAGATTATGAAGGTAGCTATTGTGGGTAGACAGAATGTAGGTAAATCAACACTGTTAAATGCTCTCCTGGGAGAGGAACGGGCTATCGTTGATGATATTCCAGGGACTACCCGTGATTCCATAAATACTCTGCTTGACTTTGATGGGCAAAGTGTGTTACTTATTGATACTGCTGGTATCAGGCGCCGGGGACGATTGGGGGTGGGAGTAGAGCGGTATAGTGTAATTCGCGCCTTGCGGTCTTGTGAGCAAGCTGATATAGTATTGCTTGTTCTTGATGCCACTGAGCTGGTTACGGCTCAGGATATGCATATTGCTGGTTATATCCAGCAAGCGGTTAAGGGTATTGTATTGGTAGTTAATAAATGGGACCTGGTTTTAAACAAAAACACTATTGAATATAATAGATACATCAGGAAACAACTCAAGTTTATGCCCTATGCACCTATACTGTATATTTCGGCTAAATTTGGGCAGGAAGTAAGCAAGATTATGCCTCAAGCAATTCAGGTATATCAGGAGAGGCTCAAACGGTTACCTACCACTATGGTTAATAGTGTGGTTCAGCAGGCAGTATCCGCTCACACTTTGCCCCGAATCGGTAGCAAGCAGCTAAAGATTCTATATGTTACTCAGGCTGAGGTAAACCCTCCGACCTTTGTCTTTTTTGTCAACGATGCCAAGCTATTACATTTTTCCTATCAACGCTACTTGGAAAACAAGCTACGCCAGTCATTTGGCTTCGCTGGCACCCCACTTCGCCTAGTCTTTAAAACGAGAGGAGAATCATGATAATTGCTAAGTTTGTTGGGGTGATTATTTTTGGTTACCTCCTAGGTTCTATTCCCTTTGGTGTATTAATAGGCAAGCGAAGTGCTAAGGTGGATGTCACGCAATATGGCAGTGGTAAAACGGGAACAACTAATGTGCTACGAACAGCGGGCAAAAAAGCAGCAGCGGCAGTAGTCACCCTAGATGTGCTGAAGGGCGTACTGGCGGTAGTATTTGGCGGGTTAATAATTGGTAAAAGCTATCTAGTGGTGGGTAATTTTGCTTTTGGAATGCTAGTCGCCCAGTGTTTAGCAGCTCTAGCGGCTATAGTTGGACATAATTGGTCGGTATTCCTTAAATTTCGGGGGGGGAGGGGTGTTGCCACCTTCTTCGGCGGGTTGATGGCATTGTGCCCGGTGGCAGCACTATTTGGTGGCGAGGTTCTAATTATAGGTACCGGCTTAACCAAGTTTGCCTCGTTGGGCTCTATCGCTGGAGCAGTAGGCGCCTATACCATATTGGTGCCGTTGACTATAATGAATGGCTTCCCTATAGAATACCTAACCTATACCTTGGTAGGTACAATATTAATTATTATTATGCATCGGGATAATATTGCCAGGTTAATATCAGGCAAGGAGCGCAAGCTAGGCGCCAAGGCTGAGAAGAGGGATTCGCCCCCCCTCTAATTGCCCCCCAAAATCAAGATTCTAAACATCCCTAAACAGGAAGATGGGGTAAGAAATGCCCAAGATTGCCATTATTGGCACTACCACCTGGGGGATAACTCTGGGAGTGGTGTTAGCTCATAAGGGACTAGATGTTAGGCTGTGGGCTCGGACAGAACAAGAAGCCACTGAACTAAAAAATGCCGGACCTACTCTAACCCTGCCACCTAATATTGGCTTTCCTTCCCACTTATCTATTACCAGCTCTCTGAGTGAATCCCTAGCTGATATAGAAGCGGTTATCCTGGCTGTGCCCTCACAGACTATGCGACATAATACAAAGTTAGTTGCCGGCTATCTTAAGCCGTCAACAGTGGTGATAAGTGCGGCTAAGGGTCTGGAGATTAGTAGTAACAAGCGTATGTCACATGTAATTGCCGAGGAGATAGACCCCCGTTTTCGGTCTAATATTTGTGCGCTTTCCGGACCTAATCTCTCCCGAGAGATTCTCCAAAACCTCCCTGCAGCTTCAGTAGTAGCTGCCTGGGATGAAGCTATAGCTAGAAAAGCCCAAAGGATATTAACCACCTCCAACTTTTGTGTATACACCAATACCGATATTATAGGTGTAGAGCTAGGGGGTGCATTGAAGAATATTATCGCTCTAGGAGCTGGCATTGCTGACGGGCTAGGCTATGGCGACAACGCCAAGGCAGCCTTTATGACCCGAGGTATAACCGAAATGACAGCTCTTGGAGTAGCCCTCGGGGCAACTCCTCTTACCTTTTCCGGGTTAGCTGGCTTGGGCGATTTAATAGCTACCTGTGCCAGCCAGTTAAGCCGTAACCACTATGTAGGCGTGGAGTTAACCAAAGGACGCTCGCTAGAGGAGATAACAGCCTCAATGACCGCTGTAGCCGAGGGGACAAGCACTACTATCGCCGCCTGGAATCTAGCCCAGCAGATGGGACTTGAGATGCCTATTACGGAAAGAATTTATCAGGTACTATATAAGGGTGTTGACCCTCACCAGGCAGCGGTCGAGTTGATGGCGGCTGAGGCTAGGAACGAACTAACCGGGCGAAAGTGGAAGCTATTTTCCTTCCTCAGGCACTAAGGGCTTTGTAACAATGTTTAATAGCCTCGCCCTATTGCAGCTAGCGCAATGGCTAGAAATATCAGGATTTTTCGGGACGCCTTTTAGCCGTTCCCAAACTATTAGCTAGCCCCTGAAATAGCCGGCGCTGCTCCTCAGTTAGTGACTCAGGGGTAACTACAAACAGGGTAACTAGCTGGTCACCACGTCCGCTTCTACGAAGATGGGGAATGCCCTTAGCTTTAAGCCAAAACACTTTCCCCGTTTGGCTGCCGGCTGGAATCTTGAGTTTAGTTTTACCATCCAGAGTAGGCACCTCTATCTCAGTACCAAGGGCAGCCTGAGCAAAGTTTATTGGTAGCTCATAGATAATATTGTCACCATCCCGGATGAAAAACTCGTGGGGTAATACTGACAGGATGACATAGAGATTACCTGGGGAGCCACCCCTGTGTCCAGCTTCACCCTCACCACTGAGGCGTATCTGAATGCCATCATCAACTCCAGCTGGAATTCTGACTGGTATACTGCGTTGATGCTTCTCCATACCGGTGCCCCGGCACTGAGAACAGGGCTCAGTAATAATCCTACCCTCGCCATGACACTTACTGCAGGTAGCGGTATTAACGAAGTGACCAAAGATGGTTTGCCGAACTCGGCGCACCTGTCCACTGCCATTACAGTCGGGGCATCGACTAGGTTGACTACCTGGCTTGCACCCAATACCCTGGCACAGTGAGCAATTCTCAGTGCGTAATATATTTATCTCCTTTTCGCAGCCAAAGGCGGCTTCTTCAAAGGTAATAGTAATGCTGTGGCGCAGGTCAGCACCGTGCTGGGGTGTCTGGCGGGTGGCAGTAGTTGCCCCCCCAAAGAAGGCATCAAAAATATCACCAAAACCACCGAAGTTAAAACCTTCAAAGTCTCGCCCGAAAATGCCCTGAGCACCACTATGCCCATAGCGATCATAGGCACCACGTCTATCCGGGTCTGAGAGCACCTCGTAAGCCTCGTTGACCTCTTTGAATTTCTCCCCCGTCTTATCATTATGGTTGTGGTCGGGGTGATGCTTGAAGGCTAGCTTCCGAAAAGCCTTCTTTATTTGCTCATCGGTAGCATCTCTGCCTACACCAAGGACTTCATAATAATCCCGTTTTGCTGGCATGTTTACAACCCTATCCCCTTTGTCCCATTCCCCTTAATAAGGAGAAGGGGAATAAATTGTATATAAGAGGTGAAGCTCGCCAGAGGTCGCCATGACGGCTCGCCTGTGGAGAGCGACTCTGTCCGCCTAGGGCAGACTCTGTCAACCTCTCTTTAACTTTTTACTGATTTAATGGCAGTGCAAAAACTTTCTGGCGTTTGGGACGAGATGACGAAGGTCTTCTCAGTGGTTTCCAGTTTTACCCCTTCATTTATAAAAGCCTGGGTTAGAGCAAAGGTTCCGTCTTTTCCCTTTCTGATACCCCACCCTCCGTATGTCCTCATAGGATGAAGTATTTTGTAGGGAGAGTAATTTTGTATCTTGTCCACTTCGATAACCTTGCGATAAAGAAAGCCTAATTTAATTATCAACTTATCCTGAAATAGTTGCACCCTCATCTGAAAGAAACTAACTATGATGCCAATGGTTAATACAATGTAGAGTGACGCAAGCCACCATAAACCCCCAAGGATAATGCCCGGGACTAAGCCAACGGCTATTGCCCATAACAAAATACCACCTATAAACGGATAGTTTACATTTAGCCTTTCCTCATAGATTGGCATTGATGACATTTTATCTACCTCACCCCCTTAATCACCCTCTCCTCGCACAAGGCGAGTCGCCTCAGGAGACTTCAAAGGAAAGGGGGAGGGTTTTTAAAAGACGGGCGAAGCCTCTCTTTAACTTCCTAATCTACACCTCTTTGAACTCACCCTCTACAGTACCTTCGTCTCCCCCTTCTTTGTCCGGTGGTGTTTCACCACCGGAGGGTGGTGTTTGCTCTTTGTAAATAGCAGTACCTATTTTTTGCATAGCGTCTGATAGCTCCTGTGTTGTTTGGCGGACGGCATTTATATCTGTACCCTGTAGTGCTGAGCGCACTGCTTGAATCTTACTTTCCGCCTCTTGATTCAAGTCTGAAGGTATTTTATCCTTCTGGTCTCTTAGTGTTTTTTCCGCAGTATAAGCTAGGTTATCAGCGGCGTTTCGCGTTTCCACATTCTCACGACGCGTGGCATCTTCAGAAGCGTGAACTTCTGCTTCCTGCTGCATGCGCTCTACTTCTTCCTTTTTCAACCCGCTGGAAACAGTGATAGTTATTTTCTGCTCCTTGCCAGTACCCTTATCATGAGCCTTAACACTGAGTATGCCATTGGCATCAATATCAAAGCTAACCTCAACCTGGGGCACACCCCGTGGTGCCGGCAGAATACCATCAAGCATAAACCGTCCCAGACTTCTATTATCACCAGCCATAGGTCTTTCCCCCTGGAGGACATGAATCTCCACACTAGGCTGATTATCAGCGGCAGTACTAAAAGTCTGGCTCTTAGCGGTGGGGATAGTGGTATTACGAGAGATAAGAGAAGTAGCCACGCCACCAAGGGTCTCAATACCCAGGGTGAGCGGGGTAACATCAAGCAGGAGAATATCCTTGACCTCCCCCTTGAGCACCCCCGCCTGAATAGCAGCGCCTATGGCTACTACTTCATCGGGATTAACCCCCTTATGCGGATCCTTCCCGAAGAATTGTTTTACCTTCTCCTGAACTAGAGGTGTTCTGGTCTGTCCCCCAACCAGAACCACCTCATCAATCTGGGCTGGAGTCTTTTCGGCATCAGCCAATGCCTGTTTACAAGGACCCAGACTCTTCTCCACCATATCCATTATCAGTTGCTCCAGTTTAGCTCGAGTTAGAGTTATATTAAGGTGTTTGGGACCGCTGGCATCGGCGGTAATAAAGGGAAGATTTACCTCGGTTTGCTGGACAGTGGACAGCTCGCATTTAGCTTTTTCGCCAGCCTCCTTGAGTCGCTGTAGCGCCATTTTATCCTGCCGCAGGTCTATCCCTTGGTCCTTCTTAAACTCATCGCATAGCCATTCCATAATTCTCTGGTCAAAGTCATCACCACCGAGATGGGTATCGCCATTGGTTGACTTAACATGGAAGGTGCCCTCACCCAGCTCCAGTATGGATATATCAAAGGTGCCACCACCAAGGTCATAGACAGCAATGGTCTCTTCCTGCTTTTTATCCAATCCATAAGCCAGAGAGGCAGCGGTTGGCTCGTTGATTATTCGCAGCACCTCCAGCCCGGCTATCTTGCCCGCGTCCTTAGTTGCCTGCCGCTGACTGTCGTTAAAATAGGCAGGCACGGTGATTACAGCTTCAGTAATTTTTTCACCGAGGTAAGCCTCGGCATCCGTCTTCAGTTTTTGTAGAAGCATAGCCGAGATTTCGGGGGGGCTATATTCCTTGTTGCCCATCATTACCCAGGCATCATTATTAGCTGCCTTGACTATTTTATAGGGCAAAAGCTTCCTGTCATATTCCACGGTGGGTTCATCAAACTTCCGTCCCATCAGTCGCTTGATGCTAAAGATGGTGTTCTCTGGGTTGGTGATTGCTTGGCGCTTAGCTACCTGTCCCGTCAGGCGCTCACCACCCTTGCTCATAGCCACTACTGAAGGGGTGATGCGACCACCCTCAGCATTGGTCATAATCACCGGTTCTCCTGCCTCAATTACTGCCGCCGCCGAAAAAGTTGTGCCTAAATCAATACCCATAACCTTACCCATAGTTTAATCCTCCTTTTTCTCTACTTCTTGTTCTTCTCCATTGCCCACTACCACCATAGACGGTCGAATAACCCTATCCTGCAGTTTATAGCCCTTTTGCAGCTCCTCAATAACTATTCCCTCCTCACCTTTGGTGTACATCGCCGCTTCATGGAGCTTGGGATCAAATGGTTCCCCTAGTGCCTTAACCTGGGACAGCCCTTGTAGCTCCAGACTTGCCTTAAGCTTTCGCTCAATGAGGCTGACACCCTCTACCCAGGTAAACTCGGTTAGTTTAGGTGGGACAGAAGCAAGGGCTCGTTCCATATCATCCAGGATTGGCAGCAAATTAAACATAAGCGCAGCGTTGGCAAATTTGCTAATCTCCACTTTTTCCTGCTCACTACGCCGCTTGTAGTTAATAAAGTCAGCTTGGACCCTTTGCCAACCAGCCAGATTGGCTTCTACCTTTGCCTTCTCCTCAGCCAAAGCTTGCTTCAATACCTCAATATCTTCCGCCTCAGCCCCCCCTTGTTCTACATCACTGGTCTGACCTTCTTCCGACTCTTCTTGTTTCATAATTATCTACCTCACCTCGCCAGAGGTCGCCACGGCGACTCGCCTCTGGAGAGCGACTATGTCGACCTCTCTTAAACTCTCCTTTACCATTTACTCTTTATCCATTGGTATTATCCAGGTTTATGGATCCTTGTTTCCCATATAGTTCGTCCACCAGGTTACTCAGCACCGAGGATATATAGTCTACAATAGAGATGACTCGATCATAGGGCATCCGTGTAGGTCCGACCACACCTATAGTGCCAACAGCTTCTCTAGAAAGACCATATCGGCTAATGACCACGCTATAATTGTGAATAACCTCCGCCTTATTTTCCCTACCTATAATTACCTGCACTCCGTGGCTGACTAATCCCCGAGGGACAATAGTCCTGAGCAGATTTCTGTGCTCGACTAATTCCATTAAGGCTAGCATACGATGGCTGTAAGCAAACTCTGGCTGGTTAAGCATAAAGTGCAAACCATCAAGGTAAGGTTTTTCATACTCCAGCTCATCTTCAGCCTGCATTATCTTTACCAAGCAATCAGTTACTTGCCGTTCGCTGGGTGAAAGCTCTATGGCTTTAGCTAAAATCTGTGAACTAGTCAAACCAGGATATACAGCATTTAGTTTATTAGCAATAGATGTTAGCCCCCGTTGAGATATGCTGTGGTCAAAGGTTATTAGCTGTTGCTTTACTCTGGCTCCACGAAGGACAAGAACAACCAGTGCCAGTAATTCTCGTAGGGACACCAACTCCACATACTTAAATTGACAGTCTACCGGCTTAGGCATAGTAACTACAGCTACATTTTGAACCAATCTAGCTATCAATGCTACCGATAGACTCAGCCACTCCTCTAGCTCTCTCTCCACCTGGTGGAAGAGATGGCTTATTAAACACCGCTCGGCTAAGGGCAGCACAACCTCTTTCAGTGACTCCACATAGTAACGATAGCCTTTATCTGACGGTATACTTCCCGCTGAAGGATGGGTGCGGAATATATAGCCTTCCTGCTCAAGATATGCCATCTCATTACGGATAGTAGCCGGGCTTATCCCCAACTCATAGTCACGGGCAATGACTTCCGAAGGCACTGGTGTTGCCTTAGTAATATATTCCCCTACTATAGACTTAAGTATTACCTCGGTTCTGGGAAGTAGCATCCCTCTACCTCAGGTTAGCAGTCTAAACCAGAGACTGCTAATTACTACCACTTAACTTAACATTCTAACTGCTTTTTGTCAAGAGGAGTTGGAGTTTTTTGTTAATGTTCTATGATTTTGTCACCCCTGTTAGGGAATCTAATGGGATAAACTTCATTGCCTGAAACCTTAATTGACCAGCAAGCTGACTCGTGCTATATTTAGCAATATGGATATTAGTTGGTTAGGTCATTCCTGCTTCAGGATTAAAGGTAGTCAGACCACAGTCATTACTGACCCTTATTCACCAAACTTGGGCTACTCATTGGGCAAGCCTACTGCACACATTGTAACGGTAAGTCATCAGCACCCAGGTCATTCCTATGTTCAAGGCATCGGGGGTGAACCGAAGCTGGTTACCGGACCAGGTGAGTATGAAATCGGTGGTGTCTTAATTATAGGCATAGATGCCTTCCATGATAAGGAGGGGGGTAGCCAGAGAGGCAAGAACACTATTTTTCTTATAGAGATAGACCAGGTATCGGTATGTCACCTTGGTGACCTGGGGCATGTGCTTACTACGCAGCAGGTAGAGGATATAGGCAATGTGGATGTACTGCTACTTCCAGTGGGAGGCACCTCCACTATTAATGCCCCTATGGCAGCCGAGGTAGTTCGGCAGCTTGAGCCTAAAGTCGTGGTGCCTATGCACTATAAAACACCAGCCTTAAATCGGGAACTGGAGCCAGTAGAAAGGTTCCTCAAGGAGATAGGGGTAAAGGAGGTTAATCCCCAACCCAAGTTCTCCTGCACCAAGTCAAACTTGCCTGCCAGCACCCAAGTCTTTTTACTTGACTATTGAGATTTATTATCACCCTTACCCCCTTTATCCCCCTCTCCCTCAAGGGAGAGGGGGAATTATTTAAAAAAGGGGTTGGCACCCCTCTTAGACACCCTCTCATCATTGCGAGCCGTTTTTTTTCCCCGTCATTGCCAGCCGAAGGCGTGGCAATCTCCCACAATAAGAGGGGATAAAGCGGGTTTCCAGAAAAACCAAAGATTTTTCTGGATGCTTGCCGGGGACGGGGTTATTAAACATAAAAAGAAGGAAGCCCCCGAAATTCGGGGGCTTCCTTAGAAGCTATGGGTTAGCCATCAAGCCAAAACCAACTGCGCTAGGCTACTCGCCTGGTTCTGACTATCAGGATTAACACAGCAATCACCAGCAACGCACCAATAGCGATTATCACCCAAATATAGGGTGAGGTCGTCGGCGCGTGTGCCGCCTCCCATGCGTCTATGTGTGCTAGGAGTGCTTCTTCACTATCGAATTTTTCGCCAGTGTATGGAGATACCCACACTTCTACTTCTTCTGCCACGGTGGTGAATATGCAGGTTGTCCACTCACTGGTGACGCCATCCTTAACTGCTCTCACTCTCCAGTAATAGGTAGTGGAGTAGTCAAGCTCAGGGGCACCCAACCAGGCATTAGCTATTGGCGTCCCCGAAGCAAGGACAGGATCGAAATTCTCGTTAGTAGCTAGCTGAACATCATAGCTAGTAGCGTCACTAACCGAATTCCAGGAGAAGTTGGGGCTAATGATAATATCATCAGCACCGCACTCTGGAGAGCACAGTTCGAAGAAAGGAATAGCCGGCATTGCCGTGGTGAACTCCCAGAGCTCTGACCACTTGCTCACCGTTGGCTCTCCCTCAAGCACCCTTACCTGCCAGTAGTAGGTTGTGCCTGGCTCCAGGTCTCTATCCTGATCAACTACGGGGAGAGACAGACAACAGGTCTCACCACTACAACCAACGCAATCCTCATCACACTCAAACTCATATCCTTCGAGTACATACAACTTCTCGTCCGGGCACTCAGCGCAATACTCATAAAGGTCTATCTCATACTCGTCAGCTTCGCAGAGTGCCTCCCAGGTAAGGGTAACCTCATCTGTTTTCGCTACATCGAGATTAGCTCCATCAGACGGCGAGGCGAGGATTACTGGTGTTGCCAGGATATCCTCATAGAACCACACTTCATCACAATCTCCGTCATCCCCAACAGCCCAAAGGACATTGCTGTCAGTACAGCCGTTTTCGCCAGCGCTAAGCTGACGCAGACCACTCAGGTCTGTACTATCAAGCCCTTCATTTACTCTCTCGAAATCGACATCTTCCTCGTCTTCTTCTGTTGGATTGAGTGAGCGTATCATACCAGCATCCTCATCACCGACATAGAGGGCGGTGTCACCGACCACCTTCATGCCCCAAGCCGACCCTACATCGTCGTAAATCTCGTCCCACTCCTGGTCTTCCCAGTCCTCATCCCAGTCAATAACGCAGCGGGCAATCACTTCTCCAGCAGCGGCGTAGATAATGTTTTCTCCCTCATCATCGGTAACGCCATAGCCGGGGTCAAAGGCAACCGAAGTCTTATTACTTCCTCCAAGAACCTCGTCACAGTCACCGACCAAATCAAATTCCTGGTCTTCCCAGTCCTCATCAGGGTCAACCTCGCAGATGAACACCTGAGACTCATCATCACTTGCCAGGATGGCATCACTGGTAAAAGCAAAATACCTAACCCAGCCAGCAGCGGTGGGTAGCTCGCATTCATCCCACGGTCGGGAGCCGTGCCTTTCCGTTTTATAGACAACTCCATCGCCACCCGCGTATATGGTATCCTCATCTATTACCGCCCACGAGGTAATGTTTATCTCTTCGCAGGGGTATGATAGCCTATCCCAACTGCAGCCAACATCCTCGGTTATGAAGATGTCAAAACCCATATTAGCCACAAATACAGTGTCAGTGTCTAAGAAGTCAGGAGACACCTGCACCATCTCTATCTTTACTGGTGGCTCCGGGAAGTCAGCAGCGTAGGTAGTACTGCAAAAGACCCTATCCCAAAAGGTGCCATCATACCGGAACAGACTGGTAGTCTCAGGGCAACCCACAACCGAGGACATAGTCACCATAAACAGGGTCTCGCTACCAGTAATGTAGTCCGGTGAGTGGTCAATATCCAGCACGCAGGTTACATCAGTACCAATCAGTGAAATCTGGTTCCAAGATTCACCGACATCTTCAACTTCGTCACTTATGCAGGTGAGCGATACCGCACACTCACAACCAGAGGTTGCCGCTACAGCCGACTCACCACACTCATCTCCAACCCACAATACATAGGTTGCGTTCTCACCGGTGGGGTCCTTTTCGCTGGGATCCCATTCCCAGCCACCGTCACTGCTGTAGTAAACAGTGGTATCATCGTTAGCGCCAGCAAGCTGTGAACCCTCATCAGTATCGCCACATACATCCAGGCTGATGATGTTGGTGTCGTCGCCTACACAACCGCCTTCACCCGGTCTAACATTGCGGTCAATAGCGCCGTCATCAGTCACCGAGTAGACATCACCACCATTAGCCCCAGTACTAACGACACCGACAAACAGGGTCTCGGTGTCCTCCCAGTCATCAGGGAAGCCAATCCTGGAAGCATCTGAGATGCCAAAAGAGTTTACAGAGACACAATTCCATACTAGCTCGGCAAACTCAGTCCAGTCACCAATAGTACCCTTTTCGTTACTGAGGACTGCAGTGTAGGGGGCATCATTAGTGACTACGGCAAACACCTCACCGCTGTCGGCAAACTCTGGTGAGGCAGCCACAGCGTAAACATCATAGCCAGCTACCTGCCATATCTCCAGGTCTTTCCACATAACCTCATAGCCTGACTCGGCTACAAAGTAGACAGAACCGCCATAAGATCCATCAGAACTTCCCATGAACACGTAGGGGTCGTCATCGTCATCATAGCCAACATCAATGGAAGTGATGTCACCTTCCAGAACTGTCTCCAGGGAAGCCTGGGCTACATAATCCCAGGTATCACCGGCATCATCCGTCTTATAAACATAGTTGCCGTCGGTTACATACAGGGTGTCCTCATCAAGACTGGAGCAGGCTATATCAACTATAGCGCCGGCTGGTATGTCCTCTAAGTCCTCCTCATAGTCAGTCTCCTCCCAGGTGCGACCGACATCATCGGACTTGAATAGCACATCCTCCCCAGGGTCATGCGAACGATCATCATCAGCATTTACCCAGGCGTAAGCATAGAGGGTACCATCAATAGCCTCGGCTATAGGTCCTACAGCATCTATATGTGCATCCCAGAACCAGTCGCCATCTTCGCCGGTATCGGGATAGGCAAACTCATCCCATTCATTGATGACCGGATCAGCCGCCGAGACCGGCGCCGCAGCCAACAGCAGACTCAGCGCCAATACGACAGCTAACCCAATACCCCATATTTTAGCAAATTTCTTTTTCATCGACCTTTATTTTTCCTCCTTATTTAGGATATCCTTCTATCTCCATAAAGTATCAACTCATGTCCCTTACTTTTTACCCTGTTCGCCAAGCGAACCGGGCTCTGTGGAGACAAGGTTACTTTTTAGGTTTCCTTCTTGTTTACCTTCCTCTCCCTCTCCAGGGTCGCCTCATGCAACCCCTTCGGGCTCTTACCACGGCATCACCTCCTTAACTACTATATGGTTACTACCTGTACAACCTATATAATACCACATCTATCAAGGTATGTAAGTACTATAACACAAAATATTTATTTGTCAAGTCCCTTTGCTCGTTTGGTACTTTGGTAACACATCCCTATTCGTTTTAAGTCTGTTCGGTCATTAGAGTCAGCTTTCAGCAAATAGCCTTCAGCAGTTAGCTTTCAGCTTCATTGTCATTTTGAGGAGTGGGATTGCGAGGAGCTTTGCCCTCTTAGACCCTCTGTTAAAGCTCTTTGGTCAGGGTAGCCAGAAACTCAGCGTTAGATTTCGTCTTCTTGATTCGGTCCAGGACCCGCTCGGTGGCTTCAGCGAAGTTAATCGAGTCGGAGGAAATCATAGATGCCATACGCCGTAGTAGCCATACCTGCCTTACCGTAGCCTCATCCATAAGCAGTTCCTCCCGTCTGGTGCCACTGCGCTGAATATCCATCGCCGGAAAGATGCGCCGCTCAGCTAAGCGGCGGTCGAGGTGAAGCTCCATATTGCCTGTCCCCTTGAATTCCTCATAGATAAGCTCGTCCATTCGGCTACCGGTATCAATGAGGCAGGTAGTAATAATGGTCAGGCTACCACCCTCCTCGGTATTGCGGGCAGCGCCAAAGAAACGCTTAGCTGGGTAGAGGGCAGCCGGGTCAATACCGCCGGATAGGGTGCGGCCACTGGGGGGGACAGCCAGGTTGTAGGAGCGGGTGAGGCGAGTAATGCCATCAAGGAAAATAAGCACATCCCTACCCCCTTCTACTATTCGTTTGGCTTTATCCAGTGCCAGCTCTGCCACCCGGGTCTGATTCTCTACCGGTTCGTCAAAGGTGGCGCTTATCACCTCGCCTTTGGTCGAGCGCTCCATATCAGTAACCTCCTCCGGTCGCTCGCCAATAAGGCATACCATCACATGAATATCACTATAGTTAGCGGTGGTAGCATTGGCTATATCCTTGAGTAGCATTGTCTTGCCCGCTTTAGGTGGTGACACAATTAAGCCCCGTTGCCCTCGCCCAATAGGGGCAACGAGGTTTAACAGCCGCGTGGATAAGTTATTGGCTGAGGTCTCCAGGTTAATTAATTTATTGGGGAAAATGGGAGTGAGTGAACCGAAATGCGGTCGATTTTTGGCTAGCTCAGGGTCAAGCTCATTAACTACCTCCACCCGGAGCAGGCTATAGTATTTCTCACCATTTTTGGGTAGTCGGCTCTGACCGGCAACTACATCCCCATTGCGCAAACTAAAGCGGCGAATCTGTGACTGAGAGACATAGATATTGGTTGAGCTGGGCAGCAAGGTATCCTGCCTCAGGAAGCCATAGCCATCACTCATAATATCCAAAGTGCCACTACAGAAGATGTTGCCCTGCTGCTCGGTATATGTCTGAAGCAAGCGCATGATGAGGTCTTGCTTCTTTAGACTGGCATAACCGGAGATACCCGTCGTCTTAGCCATCTCAATCAACTCACTCCTGCTTTTCTTTTCTAGTTCAACAATGTTCATAGTATAACCTCACTCCCTCTATATACAAAGATTAAAGGTTCAAGATAATACTTCCAAGAAGGACAAAAACATTCTCCCATTTTTATCTTTTCTTTTTTATGTTTGCTCTTTTATTCGCTGCCAGTCGGCAGAGAAGCGAGCCACGCCTATATCCGTAAGTGGGTGATGCATCATCTTCATCAACACATCATAGGGAATGGTAGCAATATGAGCCCCCGCCTTAGCCGCCACCACACAGTGCTGAGGATGACGAATGCTGGCAGCAATCACCTGGGTGGGCAGTTGATAGTGGTTAAATACATCAACAATATCTTTGACTACCTGCATACCGTCATGACCAGCGTCATCCAGTCTGCCAACAAAGGGGCTAACATAGGCAGCCCCAGCTCGGGCGGCGAGGAGAGCTTGATTCAGCGAGAAGCACAGGGTAAAGTTTACCTTTATATTGTCTCTGGCTAAGACTGATGTTGCCTCTAGCCCGGCAGAAGTAGCCGGGATCTTAACCACGATATTAGGTGCCCAGGTGGAGATGTCTCGTGCTTGTTCAATCATAGCTTGAGCCTCCTCTACCAGCACCTCAGCCGAAATAGGTCCGGGGATAATAGAGCAGATTTCTTTAATGGTAGCTTCATAATCAGCCGCTTTCTCCCTGGACATCAGTGTGGGATTAGTTGTAACACCACTAATGATGCCCAGATTAGCCGCCTGCCTGATTTGGTCAATATTGGCTGTGTCCAGAAAAATGAGCATTTAGCTTTCTCTATATCTAAGTGGATGGTATTTTATCACAAACTAGGACGAAAGGGGTAGTGGTGGTTGAGCCCCTTCCCGTAATACTTTCTTGCTCACGCCGATAAAATCACGGAACAAAGGATGGGGGTGACCAGGACGAGAGCCAAATTCAGGGTGGAACTGGCAACTCACCATCCAGGGATGGCTGGCTAGCTCGCAGACTTCTACCAGTCTACCATCAGGCGATAGCCCACTATAAACCATTCCCGCCTCCTGTAATAAATTACGAAATTGATTATTAAATTCAAAACGGTGTCTATGGCGCTCATAAACCAAGCCATCTCCATAGGCATTAGCTGCATGGCTACCATTAACCAGTTGGCAGGGATAATTACCCAGACGCATCGTACCGCCTTTGTTTTCTATATTCTTCTGCTCGGGGAGGAGGTCAATAACCGGGTAGGAGGTAGAGGAGTCAAACTCGGTAGAGTTTGGCTCGGTTGAGCCCAGGGCATAGCGAGCCAACTCAATTACCATAACATGCATCCCCAAGCACAGTCCCAAGTAGGGGATTTCATTGTTTCGGGCATAGCTGACTGCCTTTATCATACCCTTAATTCCTCTAACCCCAAAGCCGCCAGGAACGATAATGCCCTGGGCTGAGCGTAGTAGAGCCTCACTGCCATCCCTTTCCAAGTCCTCAGAGTGAACCCAGATGAGGTTAATATCTCTATTATGATATAGAGCCGCGTGGCATAGTGCTTCACGAACCGAGAAGTAGGCATCCTTTAATTCCACATATTTACCCACCAAGACAATATTAACCGGCTCACGGGCTTCTTTAAGGCGTCTAACCAGTTCCTGCCACTGGCTCAAGTCTGTCGGGCGCGGTTTAAGGTTAAGCTTATCCCCAATTAGCTGCCCCAGTCCTTCCTCCTCCAGCACTAGCGGTACCTCATAGATGGTAGATACTGTGAGTAAGGGGATGACAGCTTGCCTATCAACATCACAGAACTGGGATATTTTATCCCGTATCCCCTCCGAGATAGGGTAGTCGCTGCGACATATGATAACATCAGGCTGGATACCGATGCGCCTGAGCTCATTAACACTATGCTGAGTGGGCTTGGTCTTCAGTTCTTGACTAGAGGTAAGATAGGGGAAGAGGGTAACATGAATGTAGAGCACATTATCCCGTCCCACATCATTTCTCATTTGCCTGATGGCTTCCAGGAAGGGCTGCCCCTCAATGTCACCTACCGTACCACCCACCTCTATGATAACTACCTCAGCCTGTGATTTCTGAGCTAATCGCCTAAACCGCTCTTTTATTTCGTTAGTAACATGGGGCACCACCTGAATAGTACCACCCAGAAAATCACCCCGCCTCTCCTTGGCAATAACGGCGCTATAGATTTGTCCTGAGGTAACATTGGACTCAGCAGTAAGGTTAACATCAATGAAACGCTCGTAGTTACCTAAATCAAGGTCAGTCTCAGCACCATCCTGAGTGACAAATACCTCACCATGCTGATAGGGCGACATTGTTCCTGGGTCAACATTAAGATAAGGATCTAGCTTCTGTACAGAGACAGTAATTTGACGACTCTTTAGTATAGTGCCAATGGAAGCGGCAGTGATACCCTTACCGACTGAACTAACAACACCACCAGTAATGAAGATATACTTTGACATCCAGAATACCAAACTTGAAGATAGAGAAAGTTGAAAATGTCTTAGAAATACACCAGACTTCCGGTGATAAACTGCCTCTAGTTTGTGCGGGGTATTTCCTCCCACCCTTTTATCGGCGAGAAGTAGGTTTTGTTATATATATAATAAGGTAGGCAAATTTAATTGTCAAGTTCCTATTTTATCGAGGTCGTTGATCAAGGGAAGATTGAAGGGGCAAAGCCCCTTCAAAACCTATACTTCCCACTCTCCTTGGTAAGGAGAGGGGGATACAGGGGGTGAGGTTTATAAACAATCTCTATTTTATTGCAGCAATGACACCCCCTTTCGTCTTTGCGAGGAGTCCTTCCCAGAAGGACGACCGAAGCAATCTCGGGGGGGGCAACCATGAGATTGCCTCGTTCTTTATCCTTCATCCTTAACCCTTTGGTGAAAGACTCCGCACTCCCCAGGAATGCCTATAATGAGAGCAATACCTTGCGCTGTTATTACAGGACAGGTATAATAATGCTGTCAGCAATATCTGTTTGTATTTAGGAGGAACGGAATTTGTGGAGTGGATAGAGCGCTTTATTGAAGCAAAACTAAACCCCATATACAGGGCTCACTACGCACTTTGGATTCACTGGTGGCCATTATGGAGGGCTTTATATAGCGGACGAAATATTCAGCGAAAGTGGGAGCAATTTAGCTTAGTAAAAGAGGGGCAATACTTTCTGGACTATGGCTGTGGCACCGGTGATTTTACCATTCCTGCGGCTAGGATAGTAGGCAAGAGGGGTAAGGTATATGCTTTGGACTGCTTCCCCCGTCAACTGAAGATAGTTGAGAAGAAGTCAAGGAAGGCAGGATTGTCCAATATCGAAACAATACTCTCTAATAACAATACAGGTTTGCCTGATGAATGTATAGATATAGTTTGGATGTGTGATGTCCTTCATGAAATTGAACAAAGACGGGCAGTATTGGAGGATATACACAGAGTATTAAAGAAAGACGGTATTCTAGCTATACATGATAGCATGAGAGACAAAGTTTTAAGCTATACTACAGGTTTATTCTCTCTTACCGGGAGAGACGATAAATTGCTCAGGTTCGTTAAGTGATGGACATGGCAGAACAAATGGGCATAGAAGCCAAGCATAGTTGGCCAAAGAGGGAAATTTATCTAGGTGTCATAGCAATAGTGGTTACTGTTGGGCTGTGTGTGGCGGCTATTTACTATAAAGAGGATTTAATGGATATAGCATATATGGCTGGCTATGGACTCCTAGGTCTGTTCATTATCTCCTTTATCGCCAGCAGTACTTTTAGCATCACCGCGGTACCACTCCCCTTTTGGCTTCTGGTATTAACCTTACCCAGTGTTATAGCTTCTCAATGGGGGATATTAGCCCCGGTATGGATAGGGCTAACTACGGCCCTTGGCATTGCTTCTGGTCAATTGCTTACCTTTATGATTGGCTACGGAAGCAGAAGTCTTTCTGAAAGAGTTACCGCTAAGTTTAATAATCGCTTATATAACAGAGCTATGGAGTGGGCACAGCGGCATGGTTCATGGGCTGTCTTCATCATGTCAGCTATATTTAATCCCATTCATTTACCTATGACTATTGCTATAGCAGCACTCCGCTATCCACCGTATAAATTTTTTCTTTTCTCCTTGCTCGGTGCCTCAGTTAAGAGTCTATTCGTCGCCTTTTGTGGTTATTTTGGGCTGCATTCCTTATTCGGTTTAATGGAAGTGTAAGAGAGAGCATATAATAATGCACCTTACTTTGTTTATAATATTAGGAATATGTCTTGGAGTGGGAGTCTGGCAGTTGGCTGTTTGGCTAGACGAAATCCGAGACAAAAACAGGAAATATAAAGCAGCTATAACCTATGCCCTAGAGAGCAATAAGCCACTGCTTATAGTCGGCGGTCCCTGGGGTAATAAACCAATTCGTCACCTGTTTAAGATGCCAGCACATGGTAGGGGCGATGTCTGTATTGATATTGACCCACGCGCATTAAGCAACCATCCTAAAGGGGTAATTGCCGATATTACTCATATCCCATTCTCGAATAAAAGCTTTGGAGCTGCTTTCGCTAGTCACATACTAGAACACTTGCCAACCACTAATGACGCTAAAAAGGCGTTGGCTGAACTCAACAGAGTAGCTGAAGCTGTTTTTATTGCCTATCCCTCCAGACAATCTATTGGAGGCTGGGTTATACGAGACCACCACCTCTGGGTTTGGCAAAAAGGCAATACAACCTACCTCAAACAGAGAGGTAAGACAGAAGGTAATAATGAGGAGGAATATACAGTTGTACCAGCCAATAGAAGAGCTTCACAACGAAGATAATTTACCAAAGGTAGAAAATACCACCGAGCAGTCAAAAAATACTGCTAAGGATTCAGCCTTGCACGAGGAAGCTCGCCATCTGGCTCATCAACTTTTTGGAAATGAAACCGAAAAGTGTGACGGCTTCACTAACCGTCTTTTAGATATTTGCTCCAGGGCTCAAGGCAAAGACTTCCTCCTTATTCATAACCCTGGCGGGTGGGGCACTACCAAACTAGAGCACTGCCTGCAATGGGAGAGAAGCATTGTTGCCGGGATCAGCACCACCCTAGATAGGCTGGGGTATACCTGGTTATTAATCCAATACTTCCGTACCGGAAGCGGTTGGGGGGAGCATATTCGAGATGTAAAGGAACAGTTTCGTTTCTTTGCCTCCAAGGCAAAGATGATGGCCGCTGAGGTGGAGTTTCTAGTCCGCTACACCAATAATCTCCAGGTAATACTGATAGGAATAAGTCAAGGAGCTGTCTTCGGTAATTCAGTGATGCAATGCTTATCCGGGCCTGGTCAGGCTTACAGTATTGAATTAGGTATGCTCTTTACCCAGAGGTCTCGGCGAGTAGTTACTAATAGAACTCTGGCAATAGATAGTAATGGGCTGATGCCTGACGCTATAATGGAATGGAATATAATAACTATGCTTAAAACCTTTTTGGCTACTCCCTTTAGATGGATTAAGTATCGGCTAGAAGGGAAACCGAGAAAATTTAGCCATTGCATTAATGTCCCAGGACATGAGTATAATTGGGAACATCCCGAGGTTCGACAACAGATTGAAGATTTTATCCAAATTAACTTGGGCACTAAGAGCGATTTGGAGGGAAGTCTATAATGAGGCAGGAGAGATTTACCGAGCAGGCACAGGAGGCATTAGCTCTCTCCCAGGAGATGGTCCGTCACTATCACCATAGCCAGTGGGATGTGGAGCATATCCTTCTGGCACTACTCCAGCAGGAAAAGGGGCTGGTCGGTGATATATTGCTGGAGCTTGGCGTTGATGTTGACACAGTGAAGCAGCAGTTGGTAGCTGCCCTAGAGAAGTCACCGAAGGTTACTTATGAGGCGACTCAAATTTATGCCACACCACGAATTACCCAACTGTTACAAGCAGCAGCGTCTGAGGCTGACAGGCTCAAGGATGACTTTATCGGCACCGAACACCTGCTGATTTCTATAGCCGGTGAGGAGAGAGGTGAGGCGACTGGCATCCTGAAGAGCTCTGGGGTTGACCAGGAGAAGGTGTATTCTGCCCTTCAGCGCATTCGTGGTGGACACCGGGTTACCGACGCCAGTGCAGAGAGCAAGTATCGCTCCCTGGAAAAGTATGGTCGTGACCTGACTGAGATGGCTCGTCAGGGCAAACTCGACCCTGTTATTGGACGTGATGATGAGATTAAGCGGGTAATGCAAATACTCACCCGGCGGACCAAGAATAACCCGGTAATAATCGGTGATGCCGGGGTGGGCAAGACTGCCATTGCTGAGGGACTGGCACAGAAGATTGTGGCTGATGATGTTCCTGACTCACTTAAGGAACGCAAGGTAGTGGCTCTGGATATGGGGGCTCTGGTAGCAGGGAGTAAATTCCGTGGTGAGTTTGAGGAGCGGCTTAAGGCAGTAATGGATGAGATTCGGCAGGCACAGGGTGAGATTATATTGTTCATTGATGAAATGCATACCGTGGTCGGGGCAGGAGCCGCTGAGGGAGCTATTGATGCCAGTAATATGCTCAAGCCGGCCCTGGCTCATGGTGAATTACAATGTGTAGGCGCCACCACCCTTGACGAATACCGTAGGTTTATTGAGAAAGATAGAGCGTTGGAGCGGCGTCTTCAGCCGATATTCGTCGGTGAACCCAGTATTGAGGCTACTATTGACATGCTTAAAGGGCTACGCCCCAGGTATGAAGCACATCATAAAATTAAGATAAGCGACCAGGCTATAGAGGCAGCGGCTCGGCTGAGTCAGCGCTATATTTCAGACAGGTATTTGCCGGATAAGGCTATTGACCTCATTGATGAGGCCGCCAGCAAGTTGCGCATTGATACCGAGAGTGCCCCGCCTGAGGTTAAATCCCTAGAGCAGAAACTTAAACAATTAATTAATGAGGAGGAGGCAGCTTCACAACAGCAGGATTATGAGCATGCCGCCCGGCTTAAAGCCGAAAAACTGCGCCTGGAGGACGATTATAACCAGGCTAAGAGCAGTTGGCTAAACAGGGAGAAGATTTCTGGGATAGTAGATGAGGAGAATGTTGCCCAGTTAATCTCTAAGTGGACGGGTATTCCTGTATCACATATGCTGGCGGGTGAAACCGAGAAGTTGCTTCATATGGAGGAACAAATTCACCAGCGGCTAATAAATCAGGAAGAAGCGGTCATCGCCGTTTGTGAAGCTATCAGGAGAGGCAGAGCCGGGTTAAAGGACCCAAGGCGACCTATTGGTAGCTTTATGTTCTTAGGTCCAACCGGGGTCGGCAAGACTGAGCTGGCTCGCACCTTAGCTCAATTCCTGTTTGATGATGAGAACGCAATAGTGCGCTTAGATATGTCAGAGTATCAGGAGAAGCATACCGTATCACGCCTGTATGGCGCCCCACCAGGCTATGTTGGCTTTGAGGAGGGGGGACAGCTTACCGAGGCAGTAAGACGGCGCCCCTACCGAGTAATCCTGCTTGATGAAATTGAAAAGGCGCACCCTGATGTGTTTGGTGCCTTGCTGCAAATCCTTGATGACGGACGCCTAACTGATGGTCATGGGCGAACTGTAGATTTTAAGAACACGGTAGTCATTATGACCAGCAATACTGGGGTTGAACTCATCAAGCGCGAGTCTATAATCGGCTTTGCTACACAGAAGGACGAGGCCAAAACCAGGAAGCAGGCTTACGAGAGCATGAAGGAAAAGGTGATGGGTGAGGTTAAGAAGACATTCCGCCCCGAGTTCATTAACCGAATAGACGAGATTATAGTTTTCCACGAGCTAACTGAGGAACAGCTCAGGAGTATAGTCGATTTGCTGGTAAAGGATTTGCAAAAGCGCCTGGCTGATCGTAAGCTAGGGGTAGAGATAACTGAAGAGGCAAAATCATGGCTGGCTAAGGAAGGCTTTGACCCAATATTCGGAGCGCGACCACTAAGGCGAGCCATTGAGCGCTATGTAGAAAACCCCCTGTCAACCAAGCTGTTGCGAGGTGAGTTTAGGGAAGGTGACACCATTATGGTCGACCTTAAAGATGATGCCTTAACCTTTACGACAAAGGTTGCTAAATAAGTTACATAAGCAGTAAAATATTTTATGGGGCTGTAGTTCAATCGGGAGAACGTTTGACTGGCAGTCAAAAGGTAGGGGGTTCGAATCCCCCCAGCTCCACTTAAGGGGACGATACCTAGAACCTTTCGCAATCGTCGCCGTCTGTTTTCAGAAAGAGTCTTCTCGATAACCTTTCCGTGGCTTCCTTAGAGTTGCTGCTCAGCAATTAAGGTGGTTGTATTAAGAAATCTAAACCAACCCTGGCTGCTTCAATTACTTTTTCGGCCTAGCGGCCATTGCCATCACATTGTATACAGATGGGAGTGTAGTTAATCTTTTTTGGGGATCACTTTCGTTAAGCTTTGCTCCAGTTACCTTTTCCCAATGTTGAATATCAAATACCATCCCTTTGATAACGTCTCCAATATCAACCGTTTTGAATACGTTCAACCATTGGCTATTATCGACTGGTAGAACAATTTCAGGTAAAACTGCAAAAAGTATTTTGCTTGCTCCGACAAGACCAAAAGACGTTTTTCCCATTGTAAAAGGCAAAAGTTGTTTTGTAATCAACCAAATTTCTGCTATTACTTCCTCACGCTTAACCTCAGTCAATTCTAGGATATATCTATCTCTAGAATAGCCACTTTCAAGTATCGAATTATGTATCTCCAATAAATGATCTCCGACTTCCTTCCAACAGGTTAGTAATATCTCCTCGCGATTCACACTTCCAGATTCGTTTATTTCCACTCCCTTGAAAGGGCCACTCCTTGTCATTCCGAAATTAGATAATATACGCGCTGTACATTTGATAAATACTTTCCCGTCACTGTCTAATTCTTCAGAATCTTGTATTATTTTGTGTATGGCATCATTATATCCAAAACTGTCTATTTCATTACTTATTTCAGTTGGTGCTATAGCATCGCCAGCTGCATGAAATAGTATATTATTAAAACTCATTCGATTCTCCTTCGGTTGCTGAATCAAATGGGGACAATTCTGCAGTTCTAACTAATGATAATCGTGGCGGACGGTGCTCTTTCGTGTAATTGCATAAGTAATTTCATTGTTCATGTATAGGCTCCTACATGTTATTCTTCCTTTTACCACGACGTGCATCATATGTATTAGCAAATAGGTTTAGATCATCCTTATGAATAAGCCATTTATTGTGTACTTTCTGTGCTGCTATTTGGCCCTCCCGACACAAACGCTTAACCGTTTCCCAGTGCACGTGGAGAATTTTGGCTGCTTCGACGACATCTAAATATTCGTTCAATATTGGCATGTTCACTCCGAATGTATAGCGATACCGCAATATTAACACTCAATGCTCAAGGAGTCAAGGGTAGTAATTCTTGCTGCATAATTACGTCAGAATCAACTATTGACATGACACATATTTAGTGGTAACATCATTACAAAATGGATGTAGGAAATGTTGTAAAAATGACTAGAAATAGCAACAAGAATAAACATGCGCCACTCGTCAAACTGGCTTCATATGGAACTGTGAAAGTATATAAGTCTAAT
Source organism: Dehalococcoidia bacterium (assembly GCA_011170285.1). GTDB lineage: Bacteria > Chloroflexota > Dehalococcoidia > Dehalococcoidales > W498 > W498. The sequence goes on along the minus strand of DUEE01000004.1, from coordinate 5,485 downwards.
CACATTAAGCTCGATGCCAATCTTCTTACTACCCTTGGTATTAAACCTGGAGATCGGGTAAGAGTATTTCTAGATACAACAGAGAGAGTGATTGTGATAAAAGGCCGAGAAGTGAATGATAATATCCAAAGTGATTAATAAATTGATAAATGTTCGGAGGTAGCTGTGGCAACTCAACAAATAGGTTATTGGACCAACCCCAGTATATTACAGTTTGCTGGTAAGCTTGATCCAATTGATCTAATTACTGAAAAAGCTAAGGAGATAGTATTGTCGGCTATACAAGATGGTTGGCAAGGCCCTCCGTTTGACCCATTCAAACTAGCTACATATCTCGAGATACCAACAATACCACGTGAAGATGTGCCAGATGCCCGAATTATACCGTCTGGTTCCCAACGGGTACAGATTGAATTTAATCCCAATCGTCCACGAGGACGTATGCGCTTCTCTATAGCTCATGAAATAGCACATACTTTGTTCCCTGACCATGTGGAAAAGATAAGAAATAGAGAAAAAGCAACCGGTATCGGGGATGATGATTGGCAGCTAGAACTCCTATGCAATATAGCTGCAGCTGAATTTCTTATGCCTGTGGGAAACGAGATCGATACGAAGGCTCCAGTTACTATCGACAACTTATTACGACTTCAGAAGGGGTTCGATGTATCAACTGAAGCTATTTCCATAAGGTTAGCAAAAGTTACTCTTGAGCCATGTACTATGTTCGCGGCTTCACGTATTATTGATACTGAAGGTAGCAGAGCGTATCGATTGGACTATAGTATCCCATCTCGAGCCAGTACAATTGAGCTACCTAGAGGTTTGGAGATTCAAGACACTATCTTATCGCAATGTACCGCTATAGGTTACACGGCAAAAGGTATTGAACGAGGCATTCGTGACTTTCGTGAGCTCTACTTAGAATGCGTTGGAATTCCCCCTTACCCTGAAAAACACTATCCGCGTGTCATCGGGATTGCTCGTCGTAATAATGGTAAGACAGCAAAAGCACTTTCCATTACTTCAATTCGCGGTAATGCTCTTGAGCCAAGAGGAACTGGGCCACATATTATTGCCCAAATAGTAAATGATAAGACTCCCAACTGGGGCGCCGGTTTCGCACGTGCTATTAGAAATAAGTATCCATCTGTGCAAAAAGATTTCAGGGAGTGGTCAATACTTAATACGGAGAATCTATCTCTCGGGAATATACAATTATCTGTTGCTTCAAAAGACGTGTATGTAGTAAGCATGATTGCTCAACATGGATATGGAGAGTCCGTAAAACCGCGAATCAGGTACGCAGCACTTAAGGATTGCCTACGTCAACTTAAGGGAATTGCTAAAGACAAAGCCGCTGCGATTCATATGCCACGTATAGGAACGGGATATGCCGGCGGTAATTGGAGTTACATCTTAGAACTTATTGACGAAATCTTAGTGAGAAATGGTATTGCTGTGACTGTTTACACACTTCCCGAGGATGAACTAGTTGAGACCCAAGGAGCATTAAGATTCAGCTCAATGCTAGGATGAGACAAGCGAATGGAATATAGGGAAGATACTCATGGTTAATAGGATTATCTTGCTGTCTGGACCAATCTCTTCTGGGAAATCCACTTTGGCCAAAGGGCTTGCAGAGCGTTACGGTATGTCTATTTTCAAAACTAACGAAGTCTTAAAGAGAAGGGTTAGAAGAGATTTCGTGCAAGATAGGAAAGTCTTACAGACTGAAGGTGAGCGACTCGACAAAAGAACCCGGGGTAGATGGGTGTTAGAGGAATTGAGGGAGTGGGCAAATCAGCTTAATACAGTCCCTAACATCATTATAGATTCGGTTAGAATAAAAGAACAGATTCAAGTTATTCGTGAAGCTTATGGGCAGGTTGTAGTACATGTTCACCTTACAGCTCCTGTAAATGAATTAGAGCAGAGGTTCAATCGACGCCGTCAGCAAGGAAGGGAGAAAGACTTCCAATACTCAGAAGTACGGGAGAATCCAACCGAGAAACAAGTCGAGGAACTAGCAGAAGTCGCTGATGTAGTGATAGACACAAAAAGGAGTACAGAGCAGGATGTTCTAATTAGGGCTGTAAGTCACCTAAGTATCCGTACAGGTCGTGGTACCGGATTTGTTGACATAGTTGTCGGAGGGCAGTATGGGAGCGAGGGAAAGGGACAAATAGTAGCTCATCTGGCTAGAGAATACGATTTACTTGTACGGGTTGGAGGGCCAAATGCAGGTCATTCAGTATTCGAAGTCCCAGAACCATATGCCCATCACCAACTCCCATCTGGTACTAGAAAGAGTGAGGCACGGCTTCTTATCGGACCAGGAGCTGTATTACGAATAGAAAAGCTTTTGAAGGAAATTGCTGACTGTGGAGTTGATGCCCAGAGACTCTGTATTGATGGAAACGCAATGGTAATTAATGAAGATGACATCAGTGCGGAAGATGAACTGGTAAAGAATATTGGCTCGACGGGGCAAGGTGTCGGTGCTGCTACAGCAAGGCGCATAATGCAACGTAACAAGGATACCTTATTGGCAAAACATATTCCTGAACTTAAACCCTTTCTGGGCAATGCTTTGGACTTACTTGAAGATGCTTATTCACAGAATCAGAAGGTACTACTTGAAGGTACTCAGGGTACAGGGCTAAGCCTTTATCATGGTATATACCCTTATGTTACTTCTAGGGATACGACTGTTTTAGGTTGTTTAGCGGAGTCGGGTATACCTCCAAATAGGGTGCGTAAAGTAATTATGGTATGTCGCACATATCCTATTAGAGTAGAAAGTCCAGAAAAAGAAACGTCTGGACCTTTGCGTGACATCAGCTGGGAAGAGATTGCTCGTAGGTCTGGGTATAGTGCTTCAAGGCTACGGAAAGCTGAGAAAACTACGACAACCAACAGGAGGCGACGTATAGGCGAGTTTGATTGGGAACTTCTTCATCGTGCAGCTCTTCTAAATGGCACCACTGACATAGCATTAACTTTCACAGATTATATTAGAAAAGAGAACGTACAGGCAAAACGATTTGATCAGCTAACTCAGGAAACCATTAATTTCATCCAGGAGGTTGAACGTGTGGCAAGAGCTCCCGTTTCACTAATCTCGACCGGATTTAATAGCCGGAGTATTATTGACCGACGTTCATGGTAAGTGTCTTATGAGAACTGAGGATTTGATCAAGTGCTCACCAAAGCTATACCATATGGCGGAAGATGGTAGTTGGCCAAATATTCAAAGGTATGGTCTCCTAAGTACTTCTGCTATTCTCACGCTCTATGGGTATTGCGGTACAGAGCGTGAAAAATTCGAATCCGAATGGCGTCCCCAAAAAACAATAATTTCATGTGATGGGTTAGAGGATGCGATCATACGTGATCAAATTCCGATGCCACCGGACGTACTAAAGAGATGTCTCTTAGGAGGAATGTCCCCCAAAGAATGGTATGGGCTAATAAATGGGAGGATTTTCTTCTGGGCAACTTGGAAAAGCCTCGAGATATTCTTAGCGGCAAAAGAGTATAAGAATAGCCCTCAACTGGTCATAACGGTAGACGCCCGCCTATTACTAGAACGTTACGCAAGCCGAGTTACATTGTCGAGTATAAACTCTGGTAGTACTTACTACGACCCTGAAAAATATGACAGACCTCATACTCGTGGTCGGGAAACGTTCAAGAAAATATCTGACTACAATGCTCCCTATATTGCTGAATTGGTTATAGAGGAAGGGATTACCAACATCGCTGAAGTAGCGACTTCTGTTAAAAGATGGATAGCTCATAGAATCAATTACGAAAAGCCGGAGTTTGAAAAACTAGCGCATATCTGGCCTTAGTATTATTCTATATTTAAAATGGGTATGTAATGAAGAATCAGTATTTTGGTGATATTAACGATTACAAGAAGTATAGTTTACTTAGGCTTCTCGGTGGAAACGGACAAATTAATACGGTAGTCTGCTGGGTATTGACTGAAGATGATAACGGGACGGACGGAAGACGGACCAGGTATTTAGAGCAACCGGAAACATGGAGAAAATATGACCCAGTATTGTATGAACATTTAAGAGAGCACGTTCTTGATAAGGGTGTTAGACACGTAAATATTATTGAGCAAGCTAACGTAATTCGAAACTGCCGCTTCTACGACGAGGTCATTCAGGATAACATGCACCTGCGGGATCAATACTTTGACAAGTTCTTCAAGTTTGCCGAAGGTGCTGACCTAGTCTTCTTTGATCCAGACAACGGACTTGGAGTGAAATCCGTCCCTCGTGGCAAAAAGAAATCCTCGAAATATATTTATTGGTGTGAGGTAGAAGCATCATATGAGTCAGGGCACTCGGTCCTACTTTACCAGCATTTCCCTCGCAAGTCGCGTGAGCCATTTATTCGTAGTTTGGCCCAACAGTTCAAAGCTCTCAAAGGTATCCGTAATGTAATCTCCTACTGCACTTTTCATGTGGCCTTCTTGCTGATACCTCAACCTCATCATGAGGATATGTTGTTCGAAAATACTGCTCAGGTCTCGCAGAATTGGGGTGACTTAATACGAGTGAGGAAACACCCTATATCTCGAACGCCTATCCTCGTCTAGTGGTACGCTGAAATATGACCGTACGAACGGCCTGCAAAGTAAAGTAGAGTTATCTAGTAGATAATGAACGTAGACTCAATATACCGGAAACTCGGCGAATTTATGGTGTCTTTCCAATGGTTGGAAAACCGTTTTAGGGAAATCGGCTGGCTTATTCTTGACCCAAAGAGGACAGAATGGCCGCCGAAATCCCTTAGGACGGAGAGTTTCAGTGAGCTTATAGGTAAGGTTCAGAAGATTTATTCAGAACTAATCAATCGTATCGCTCCTGAAGACGCTGAGAAACGAAAAAGGGCGTTCGATGCAATTGTTAAGGAAACGCACTCTCTCCGCAAGTATCGAAACAATTTGATTCACTCAGCATACATTGAGCTTAAAGCAGGTGGCGAGGTTCTTGGACTAATCCGGTCAAATCCGAGATTAAAGGAAGATCCAATATCTAGTGAATTATCCTGGGACCAGGAGACTTTGACAGAGGAGTCTTTCGAGTCTGGAATGAAACGAATGGCTAATATCGCGATACAGTTAAATTTACACTATACACAGCTAATTCATTGGGCACCATTTGACAGGGTGCGAGATATCAAGAAGTCGACTCGAATGGACTGACGGATTCCAGCCCTACCCAAATATTAGTCTGCGTGATGCATTTCGTTACCTATTGAGGACAAAAAAGGGGTCAGTGAAAATGTTCCCTGACCCCTTTTCCAGTAAGCTTGGTTGTGGATTAGAATCCAAACTGAGGTGAACCCTCTTAAACTGGACCAAATCAGGCCACCAATAGTTTACTCTGAAATGTCATCTTAGCATAATCCCGCGGGCTTTTATACCACAACGCTTGATGCAGCCTATCATTACGATACCAGG
>DUEE01000003.1 GCA_011170285.1 Dehalococcoidia bacterium | reverse complement strand
GTCAGGACTTAGTGTTATCACAGAAATAATCCCCTTTTCCGAGTTTTATCTGGCTGAAGACTATCATCAGAAGTATTATCTAAGGCAGGAAGCAGACCTGCTAAAAGAGTTCCGCGCCATATATCCGAAGATTGAAGACTTCATATCCTCGACAGCTGTAGCAAGGGTAAACGGCTATGTTGGCGGCTATGGCACGCTGGAGAATCTTGAAAAAGAGACGAATAGTCTTGGCTTGTCTGAAGCCGGAAGCATAAGGCTCCTGGAGATCGCAGATAGAGGTCTTATACCCGGATGTGTGGTACCGTGATTTGGACCTACGCTTTTTAGTCAATGTGACGCCATGCAGAATTGTCACATGTAAGCACCGTTGAACGAACATCTGGATGTGAATCCAACCGCAACGGAAGAAAGCTACGAGGAATCATCAATCTATGTCATGGGATTCCATATGTCCCGGTATTACCATCAAGAAAGATGGGCAGGTGTGGTGGGAAGAAAGTAAAGAGCATTAGAATGGATGCCAGCAGTATTATGAAAATGAGAGATATTATGTTCGCGTATTTGGGTAGCCTGGATAGAGTCATTATCTTGTAGCTCGTTAGCTGACCCACAACGATAGCAACCAGAAAAATAAGGATGTCAACTATCAGAATCTCTTCTCCGGTAATCGCTGTATATCCATAGAAAACCAATCCCGTGATAACAGGTATTATGTAGACAGCTATAGCTTTTGCCATTAGAAGGTTATTGACATAGCCACGTATGAATTTATACTCGATGGCAGCATAAAGACACATGGGCCAGAATCCCTGTTTAAAATGCTCCCAAACACTCTCGTTAACTGATGCGATTAAGCCAACAACCTTTGACTCGCCTGACCATTCGAAAAGAAAGTGTAGCAAAGCCCCAAGAAGAAATACGAAGATAATGCCAAAAAGTTCCCATTTGAGAATAGATTTTTTCATCACTACCAATCCATCATATTTGCCAGCTACTAGATTATAGGCTTTCGCTAGATTTTGCCAAGTTTTAACACGATCAAGAAAATGTGGTTTAAGATTTGACTACTAGCTTCTATTGTACGCTGGCGGTTATTAGTGGGCAAGGTTATTCCCAGAAGGATAGTTACCTTTCAGGGAATACATTCCATCTTTTTGTGTAGTGTCACGCCCCCAAGACGTAGAATAGGCCGGTCTGTCAGCCCAGCCTATCTACTCTAAGCGAAACCTTCACTCCGGTCAATACACCAGAGGAAAAGTCTTTTGAAAAGTTTTACCTTTTGTCTACGATGGTGAGCCTAAGGGGAATCGAATTGTTGCACAGTAACCATGAACAGTAACCACGATTGGTAGTTATTTGTTCCTTCAAGTTGAACCGAAGTTCATGGCTACTTGTTTCCCTGAGCCTCCTACCTCCATATAGTGTAACCGTGATTTGAATCGAGTCTCAATTTTATTAGGACTTGCAGTATGCTAATTACTATTGTAAAATTTTGATGGGGCATTAATTCGCTGTAAACAAACATTTCGAAGGCTTTTGCGGGTCTATAAAGTAACTTAAGTTACTAGAAAGTTACAAAAATGGACGCAATAAGGGCAGTTTTGCAGGCAAATGTATCACAGTATGATGACATAGTATGATACCTTTGCCTTTATTCAGGATAAATATTGCCTATTTCTTACCAAATATGCGTATCTATATTAAGTTGTCTACAACATAAATACCTCTAAATGTAAATCGCTAATTTCTATATGGCAGGGCAATGGATTATGCCTGGTGGTGGTTTGCCCACTACAGTTCTATCAGGCCGGTATGTAACTCAGATTATATGCAACCATGACCAGAAGGAGTTTGTAACAAGCAAGACATAACAATTGTTTCGGAGCCTGAGTAGGTAACAAAGAAGTATTTTGTTACCCAATTGATATACAACCATCCTAAATAGACGGGGAGATCAGGGGATCCTTCAATTTCAATAGTCTCAAAATGAAAAAACGCTAGCGAAGAAAACCACCAGGCAGCGTGACAACTTCGCTTAAAAACGGAAAACCCACCCTGTTCTAAGGACGGTTTTTAAGCGGTTTTGAAGCTAAATTTGCCTTATGGCGTCCCTGGAGGGATTCGAACCCACGACCCGCTGCTTAGAAGGCAGCCGCTCTGTCCAACTGAGCTACAGGGACAAGCTATTGGCCTCTCAAATGTAGCACAGGGTGAAGTGAAGGTCAAGAGAGCTTTTATTCACTAAGTTGCGCTGTGTTTATCTGCTGGCTATGACACGACGATATTCAGGTTCTCCACAATGTAAAGACAGCTAGGCTGGTGAGTCCAATACCGGCAATTATAGCTCCAGTCCAGCCAAGAAGGCACAGGCAGGTGACAATGGCACCAGCAATAAGTATCCCAGAGAAAATGGATAAGAAGGCATGTTTGAATTTTAGCCCAAAAAGAACGGCAGCAAGCGAACCCGTCCAGGCACCGGTCACCGGGAGGGGAATAGCAACAAATAGCATTAGACCAATCCGCTCATACCTTTCGATAACTTTCCCCCGCCGTTTGGTGTGTTCAAAGAGCCAGTCGAGTGTTCTTTGAAAGATACCTATTTTGCTTAGAAGTTTGGAAAAGGCGTTGAGGCATAATAGGATGAGGGGCACGGGCAAGAGGTTGCCGATGACAGCCAACAGAAGGGCGTAATGCCACGGGAAGTGAAATAGGTTTATCGCTACCGGCAATGCTCCGCGGAGTTCGGTTATAGGCAGAGCAGAAATAATAAGCACCACTAGCTCCTTAGAAAAACCTAAACTGAGGAGCTCGTCAGGGGACATGTTTCTCCTTAGTGGATATTACCTAAAATGCCTAAAGATTCTACTTTGAGTAGGGTAGCAAACTGGCACTATGGGGTCAAGCCAGTTTATGGAGGCGTTAATCTTGACGAATGATATATTATGTGCCAGAGTATGCTTACCTGATATCTCAAATGGAACAAATACGCTAATCAGGAAATCGGCTTATAGGGAAGATGTATCACTAATATAATGCACTAGACAGAGCCTTGACAATATTTATCTGCATTGCTAGTATGAGGTCAGCTTTTAGATTTGATTGGTCATCAGGTTAAAGTATTGCGATTGTTAGACAGGATAGATAGTCCCGCAGACCTAAAAGGGTTAACGCAACCGGAGCTCAGGCAATTAGCTTCTGAGATTAGACAGGAACTGGTGGCTACAATAACTGCTAAGGGGGGGCACTTAGCTTCCAATCTGGGGGTGGTTGAGCTTACTATGGCTTTGCATCGGGTATTTGATAGCCCACGAGATAAAATGGTATGGGATGTGGGACATCAAAGCTATACCCATAAACTGCTAACTGGCAGGAGACAGCGTTTTGCCACTCTCCGTCAATATAGAGGCTTATCCGGATATACTAGCCGTAACGAAAGTCAGCATGACCCGTTTGGTGCTGGTCATGCCAGCACCTCAATTTCGGCTGCCCTTGGTATGGCTGTTGCTCGTGACCTCTCCGACGATGACTACTATGTGGTGGCTATTATCGGTGACGGTGCTATAACCGGCGGTATGGCTTTGGAGGCATTAAATCAAGCAGGACACTTGGGTTCCAGGCTTATCGTGGTTCTAAATGATAATGGGATGTCAATTTCGCCTACGGTTGGAGCCTTATCTAAACTATTAACTAGGATACGATTTAACTACCGTTACTATCGGGCAAAGAAGAAAAGCAGACGGCTACTTAACACCCTCCCATTAGGTGATAGGCTATGGCAAGCGGGCCAAAAGGTTAGGACTAGCTTTAAAGGTTTAATTTTGCCGACAATGCTTTGGGAGGAACTCGGCTTCACCTATATCGGACCTGTCGACGGGCATAACATTTATGAACTAGAACTGGCTTTTAGCCAGGCAAGAGACTATCATATCGAGCCGATTTTAGTTCATGTTATTACTACCAAGGGCAAAGGTTACCATCCAGCTGAGGGGGACGCTGTTTACTACCATGGTGTGCCAGCCAAAGGTGCAAGCTCTAAGGCACCCCCAACTTACAGTGAGGTATTTGCTCGAACTGTGCTTCGTCTGGCTCGTGAGAATCCCAAGTTGGTGGTGATTACTCCGGCTATGCCTGAAGGAAATTGTTTGAGCATTGTTCAGGATGAGTTCCCAGGGCGTGTGTTTGATGTTGGCATCTGTGAACAGCATGCGGTTACCTTTGCTGCCGGCCTGACTACTCAGGGCTACATACCTATTGTAGCTATATATTCTACTTTCCTCCAGCGCGCCTTTGACCAGATTATACATGATGTTTGTATTCAAGATTTGCCGGTTATTTTTGCCGTTGACCGTAGTGGTATTGTTGGTGATGATGGTAAGACCCATCAGGGTGTTTTTGATATTTCTTATCTAACGATAATTCCTAATCTAATTGTAGCTGCCCCCAAGGATGAAAATGAGCTTCAGCACTTGATTTTCACAGCATTGAAATCAGAGCATCCTATGGCTATAAGATACCCCCGCAACCCAGGGCTAGGGATAGAATTGGATACGGAACTGTGCCAAATTCCCATAGGTAAAGGGGAGAGTGTGAGGTATGGAAAAGATGTAGCGATATTAGCCATAGGGAATATGGTAGCTCCTGCCCTCGAGGCAGCCCAGGAGTTAGCTTCAAAGGGGATTGAAGCTACAGTAGTTAATGCCCGCTTTGCCAAGCCATTGGATTCGGAACTCATAGCAGATGTGGCTAGTTATACTAGGCGCTTGGTTACAGTTGAAGAGAATGCTCTAAGCGGTGGCTTTGGTAGTAGCGTAGTCCAGCTTCTTCGACAATCAGGTATAAGTGATATTCAGGTGAAAAGCATTGGTATCCCTGACGAGTTTGTGGAGCAAGGCACTCAAGCTATCCTTCGCTCCAAGTATGGTCTTGATGCCAAAGGGATAACCAAACAAGTATTAGCCTTATTTCCTAACCGTGATTCTACTTCTCTGCTAACAGAGATAGCAAGAGGTTCTTCATCAAGAGGAGAATGAAAGGGTGAAGCTGATGCCGAAACAAGTCATCTCAGGGTTGATAAACAGTCTCTATGAGAGTAAATGTGTTCGCTAAGAGTCAGCGGTCTATATATCGAGAAGATTCGAGGGCGGGCTATCAGGTGTTGTAGATCACACCTGGTTTTTGTATTTAAGCTTATAGATATGAGGTTAACAAATCTCACCAAAGTCTAGCCATAGGCGGACAAAGGCGGATAAACAATCTTGATCTCTAAAGGAGGGATATGGACAAGCTGACAATCAGAGACATTGATGTTAGTGGTAGAAGAGTTTTAGTCAGGGTTGACTTCAATGTTCCTTTAGATGAGAAGACAGGGAAAATCACTGATGATAGTCGTATCCGAGCAACCCTACCTACTATTAAATATCTTATCGCCCGACAAGTGAAGGTTATACTTTGCTCTCACCTGGGCCGACCTGGGGGAAAGGTAGTTGATAAGCTGCGATTAACTGTTGTTGCTCAGCGTTTATCACAAATATTGGGTAAGCAGGTTGGAGTTACCAAGAATTGTATTGGTTCTGAAACAAAGAAGTCAGTAGCGAACTTGAGGAGCGGTGATGTTATATTTCTGGAAAACCTTCGTTTTCACTCTGCTGAAGAGAGGGATAATCCCGTCTTTGCTCAAGCCTTGGCGAAGTTAGCTGACATATATGTCAATGATGCCTTTGGCACCTCTCATCGAAGTCATGCCTCAATAGTAAGGGTTGCTGACTACCTCCCTTCGGTAGCCGGATTGTTGCTTGAGAGGGAACTCGAAACCCTGGGTAGTATCCTAGAGAATCCGGCTCGCCCTTTTTGTGGGCTTCTTGGTGGGGCTAAGGTGAGCGACAAGGTTGAAATGCTGGAAAATATTCTGAATAGAGTAGATTCTCTCTTAATTGGCGGCGGTATGGCAGCCACTTTCCTAAAAGCTAAGTCCTATGAGGTAGGTCTATCGTTGATTGAGGCAGATAGTCTGGACACTGTTGTTGGGTTAATAGACAAAGCGTCAAAAAATGGGGTGCGCATACTGTTACCAGTTGATGTGATTGTTGCTGATGGGCTTGACGCTGAAGCCAAAGTCAAGGTCGTATCTGTAGAAAATGTATCACCCCGTTCGAAGATTGTAGATATAGGTCCCCAAACTATTAAGAACTTCTCTGAAGAACTGCAGAAGTGCAAAACAATTTTCTGGAATGGACCTATGGGCATATATGAGATACCTCAATTTGCTGAGGGAACAAAAGCCATAGCTAGAATTTTGGCTGGTCTTGATGCTGCTACTATTATTGGCGGAGGTTCTACTGCTGAAATAGTAATTGAGATGAAACTAGCTAACAAGATTACCTTTGTCTCTACCGGGGGAGGGGCTACACTTAGATACCTAAGTGATAAAAAACTGCCCGGTGTAGAGGTATTACTTGATAAAAAGTTAGACAAGGATTGGAAGGAGAAGAGGTTAACAAGTGACATAATAGAGTTAATAAAGCCCATTTCTAGGTCTTCACTTACCAGAATTGTGTTACTAGTTATTGATGGGTTAGGCGGATTACCCAATCCCCAAACAGGTAAGACAGAACTTGAGACAGCTAACACGCCAAATCTTGATAAGTTGGCAACTAGAGGGATATGCGGTCTTATTGACCCGGTAAGCCCGGGGATAACCCCAGGTAGCGCACCCGGTCACCTGGCTCTGTTTGGTTATGACCCTGTTACCTTTAATATTGGTCGGGGTGTGCTGGAGGCAATAGGGGTAGACTTTGACCTTCAACATGGGGACATAGCCGCCCGGGGTAACTTTTGTACTGTGGATGAAACTAGCTTGATTACCGACCGCAGGGCAGGTCGTATCTCTACTGAGAAGTGCGCTGAGCTGTGCCAGTTGCTTAACGGAGTGCTCATAGAGGGGGTCAAACTTTTTGTTTATCCGGTTAAGGAGCACCGCTTTATTGCGGTATTCCGGGGAGAGGGACTTGTCTCTGATATCAGCGACTCTGACCCCCAGCAGATAGGATTAGCTCCGAAGATTGTTACTGCCCTACGACCAGAAGCAGCTAAGATGGCTGGTATTATCAACCAATTTATAGCTCAAGCCAAGGAAACACTGGCTGAGCATTATCCAGCCAATATGCTCCTCCTCCGTGGCTTCTCCCAGCGACCTCAATTTCCGACTATGGGTGAGATTTATAAATTGAAGCCAGCAGCTATTGCTAGCTACCCTATGTATCGGGGATTGGCTAAGTTAGTTGGTATGGAAGTTCTCAAAACGGGAAGTACTATTGAAGATGAATTCATCACCCTAAAACAGAACTACGCCAACTATGACTTTTTCTTTTTACATATAAAAGGAACTGATTCGGCTGGTGAGGATGGTGACTTTGAGGGGAAGGTCAGGGTTATTGAAGAGGTTGATAGTGCTCTACCCAGTCTGACCAGTCTTGAGTCCGATGTCATTGTGGTTACCGGTGACCATTCAACACCAGCGTTGCTCAAAGGGCATAGCTGGCATCCGGTGCCTATTCTTTTGTATTCCAAGTGGTGCCGTCCTGATAGAGAAACTGAATTTTCCGAGTCAGCTTGCGTTTGTGGAGGACTAGGAAGGTTTCCGGGCCAGCAGATTATGACCTTGGCAATGGCCAATGCCCTGAAGCTCGATAAATTTGGTGCTTAGGAGGCTACTTAAAAGTGCCTTGGGTCATACTCGTAATTCTCGTATCCTTTTTTGCTAATAGGTCGGCAGTGCTTTTGTTGCCGTTGGCGGAGTGGTTAAGTTATTTAGTATGCGCTCTTCTAGCTATCCTAGGCATGCCGGTCCTTGCTCTGGGGATGAAGGCCTGTCCTTTAAGGGTCATCAGTGGCCGTGATAGATCTGCACTGGTTACAGACGGCATTTATTCTTACATAAGGCATCCCATTTGTTTGTCCTGCGTCCTTCTGGCATTTAGTGCAGCTATCGGTTTCAAGTCCACTGCTGGTCTAATGGTGGCGATTCTTGCTTTAATAGCAGCCTATCTGCACGCATCAATGTGGGAGGAAAGAGAGTTAGAACGGCGATTTGGCAGTGAATATTGTGAATATAAGCGTAAGGTGGGCATGTTTTTCCCAAAGTTATTTAAATCAAAAGGATAAGTGTTATGTGAGGCTAAAATGCGTATGCCAATGATTGCTGGTAATTGGAAGATGAATACCACAGTAGGTGAAGCTATAGAATTAGTCAACGAAATGCGCTCACGGCTTGACGAGATAGATAATGTTGACAAGGTAATTTGCCCCCCTTTTATTTCTCTGGCTACAGTGAAGGAGCTGATTAAGGGAAGCTCAATAAAATTGGGGGCACAGAATATATACTTTGAGGAGAAGGGAGCATACACTGGGGAGATTTCGCCGCTAATGCTCACTGAGTTGTGTGAATTTGTTATTATTGGACACTCTGAGCGCCGGCAGTACTTCAACGAAACCGATGAAATCATTAATAAGAAGGGGCAATCGGCGCTTAAGGTTGGCCTGAAGCCCATATTATGTATAGGGGAAAGATTAGAACAAAATGAGGCTGGACTGACCGCAGAGGTAGTAACCAAGCAGTTAAGGTCGGCTCTAGTCGGGATAGATGACCTTAGCAAAATGATTATCGCCTATGAGCCAATTTGGGCTATTGGCACCGGCAGGGCGGCTACTGGTAAGCAGGCGAATAATACCATTGGTTTTATCCGCCAAACTATCTCCCAGTTGTATGACAAAGGGATTGCTCAGAATGTGCGTATTCTCTATGGCGGTAGTGTCACTGCTGCCAATGCCAGTGATTTTGTCCAGCAATACGAGATAGATGGCGCCCTTGTTGGTGGAGCCAGCCTGAAAACAAACGAATTTTTAAGTATTGTCAGGCTGACATCAGAAATTAAAGGTTCCCTACGGGGGTAGATTGAAGAGGCGAAGCCCCTTCAAAAACTATGCTTTCCTTATTAACAAGGAAAGGTTTGAAGGAGATTCCCGAGAGAGGCGAAGCCTCCCTTGCATAACAAATTCCCCCTCCCTTGTAAGGGAGGGGGATAAAGGGGATAGCGTTATTAAAAGTGAATCATCTAGTGGCTATAGTTGGTCCTACTGGTGTAGGTAAGAGCCGACTAGCTCTTCGACTAGCTCAGGCTTTTAACGGGGAGATAGTGAGTGCTGATAGCCGACAGGTATATCGCCATATGAGTATTGGCACGGCTAAACCTAGCCCGGAAGAGCTATCTCTTGTCCCCCATCATCTAATTAATATAGTTAATCCCAATGTGGATTTTAGTCTCGCTCAATATCAAGAACTAGCCTACAGGGCTATTGACGATATTCAACGCCGAAACAAATTAGCCCTGTTGGTAGGTGGCAGCGGATTACATATATGGTCAGTTTTGGAGGGTTGGGGGATACCGCAAGTTCCACCTGACCTGGAATTCAGACATAGTTTAGAGGAAAAAGCAGCCAGGGTCGGCAAGGATGAGCTTTATCAGGAGCTTCTGGAGGTTGACCCAGTAGCGGCGCAGAGGATTGACCGGCGTAATGTGCGCCGCACCATAAGGGCTCTTGAGGTGTATAGAGGCGCCGAAACTTCACTTTCTCAGCTTCAGCATAAGAAAGCACCACCCTTTAATATACTTATAATAGGCTTAACTACACACAGGGAGGAGCTTTATCGTAGAATTGATTTAAGGGTTGATGAAATGATAAAGCAAGGCTTAGTAGCTGAGGTAGAAGGTCTGGTGAATATGGGCTATGACTTTGCTCTGCCAGCTATGTCTGGTATCGGCTACAAGCAAATGGGTATGTTTCTCAGAGCTGAATTAACCCTAGCTGCAGCCATTCAGCAAATCAAGTTTGAGACTCATCGCTTTGTCCGCCACCAGTATAATTGGTTTCGATTAGACGATGACAGGATTAAGTGGTTTGATATATTGGACGAAGTGGAGTCAGAAATAACAACCCTAGTGGCTAAATTCATAAGATAATGGTAAATTGAGGACGTCAATTAGGGGAAGGGGATGAAGGTGATAGTATTATTATGAATTTCACCAAGATGCAGGGTGCCGGAAATGATTTTATACTGATTGAAGCCAGTAACCTGAGCCGGAATTGGTCACAGACGGCGATAGCTATGTGTGACCGCCATTTTGGTGTTGGCGGCGATGGCTTGCTACTGGTGTTGCCTTCAAATGTAGCTGATTTTGGTATGCGTATGTTTAACCCTGATGGCTCCGAGGCAGAAGCCTGCGGTAATGGATTAAGATGCGTGGCTAGATATGTCGCAGATAAAGGTCTTTTGTCAACAAAGTTTGAAGTGGGTGAGGTTGATAAAGAATCGCCAGATATGGAGTTAGCTGATACTGTGGCTCAGGAAATATTAGTAGAAACAATATCAGGTATAAGGATAGTCAAGTTTTACAAAGTAGCAGGTAAAGTCGATAGAATTCAGGTTAGCATGGGAGAACCAAAATTTGGGGCTGACGACATCCCAGTGGTGATAGAAAATTTCTTCTTGCCCATAAAACCAATATTAGATTATCCTGTTATTATAAGGGATATGGATTTATCCTTGAGCCTTGTTTCTATGGGCAATCCACACGCCGTTTATTTTTGTTCGCACCAGGTATCTGATTTCCCGTTATCCGAGCTAGGATCAGAAGTAGAGCAACTGGCAATATTTCCCAACCGGGTAAACTTTGAGGTAGCCAGAGTATTAGACCGAAAGCATATTGAAGCTCAGGTATGGGAGAGAGGGGTAGGGGAGACGCTGGCTTGTGGCAGTGGCGCCTGTGCAGTAGCTGTTGCCGCCCAGCTTCATGATTACATTGATAAAGAAGTTGACATAATACTACCGGGAGGTATACTGGAAGTGGAATGGGATAGGGTAGGAGAGATATTCCTTAGCGGTCCGGCTGAAGTAGTATATACCGGGGAATGGTTAAATGAGGTATAGCCAAGATGAAATTATCTAAACGGATTGAAAATCTACAACCTTACCTTTTTGTGGAAATTAATAAGAAGATTGCTGAGAAACGGGCGAAGGGAGAGGATATAGTTAGCTTTGCTATAGGTGACCCTGATATTCCCACACCACCCCACATAATTGATAGGCTATGCCAAGCCGCACAAGACCCGGCTAATCATCGCTACCCAGAGACAGTCGGTCTATCTCAATTACGTCAGGCTATTGTTGGGTGGTATGACAGGCGCTTTGGTGTTCCTCTCGATGCCGACAGAGAAGTATTACCTCTTATTGGTTCCAAGGAGGGCATTGCCCACATTGCCCTGTGTTTCATTGACCACGGGGATATAGCCCTGGTGCCTGACCCAGCCTACCCCGTTTACTCAATAAGCACCATACTAGCTGGCGGGAAAGCTTACTACATGCCAATTATTGAGGAGAATGATTTTCTACCTGATTTGGATGCTATACCGGCTCACATTATAAAAAGGGCTAAGCTTATATGGATAAGCTACCCCAACAATCCAACCAGTGCCACAACCGACCTTAATTATTTCAACAGAATAGTTGAATTTGCTCATCAGCACAACCTGGCTGTCTGCCATGACGGACCCTACTCAGAGGTTGCCTTTGATGGTTATCAGCCGGTTAGCTTTATGCAAGCTGATGGAGCCAGGGAGGTAGGGGTGGAGTTTCATTCTCTGTCCAAGAGCTATAATATGACCGGGTGGCGAATTGGGATGGTGGTAGGCAATGCTGAAATGATAGATGCCCTGAAGAGGGTTAAGTCAAACTTGGATTCAGGGATTCCACAGGCTATTCAATATGCTGCCATTGAGGCTTTAACCGCTTCCCAAGATTGTATCCAGGAGCATAACGCCATTTACCAGAGACGCCGCGACCTTATTATTAAAGTACTAAATAGTATTGGTCTTGAAGCCAAACCGCCAAAGGCAGGTCTATATATCTGGGCTAAGGTTCCTGAAGGCTATACCTCTGTAGACCTGGCTACCGATTTATTAGAAGAAATCGGAGTAGTAGTTATTCCGGGGGTAGGTTACGGCAAGAATGGTGAAGGCTATGTACGGTTGTCGTTAACCATCCCGGATGCAGAACTAGCCAGAGGATTGTCACGGCTAGCAGGATGGCATAATATAAGAAACAAACATAAAGCAACTAAGTAACTTGACATAAAATATCACTATTAAAACAAGGAAGATATTATTACTAAAAGCACGCTTATTACAAAAGCACCTACAGAACGGGCATTATTGGTAGCTGTCTCCGTCAAGGGAAGCAGTAATAAATGGCCGGTAGAAGACTCCATAGAGGAACTAGCTCAACTAGCTAACACAGCAGGAGTTAGTGTAGCTGGAAAACTGACCCAGCGATTACCCAAACCATCCAAAACACACTATCTAGGCAAAGGCAAGCTGGGTGAACTACTATCTCTAAAGGATAGTATCAACTATGATGTAGTAATTTTTGATGATGAGCTTTCGCCTTTACAGCAGCGGAACCTGGAAGAAGCCCTTCAGGTAAAGGTAATTGACCGTGCTGCATTAATCCTGGATATTTTTGCCAAGCGTGCCAGAACCCACGAAGGTCAATTACAAGTGGAACTGGCTCAGCATCAATACCTGCTGCCTCGTCTTGCTGGGCAATGGAGTCACCTGGAAAGACTGGGTGCAGGTATTGGCACCAGAGGTCCCGGTGAATCACAACTTGAGACTGATAAACGCCTGATTCGCCAGAAGATACATCATCTAAAAATGCAGATTGAAGAGGTGAGGAAACACCGCACCCTATATCGCCAGAAACGCAAAAAGAGTGGCATCCATATTGTAGCCTTAGTTGGCTATACTAATGGGGGGAAAAGCACTTTACTTAATGCTCTGAGTCACGCCGATGTATTTGTGGAAGATAAGCTTTTTGCTACTTTGGACCCAACTACTAGACGGCTAACTTTACCAGATAAAAGTGCAGCGCTGGTTACCGATACCGTTGGCTTTATCAGAAAGTTACCACCCACCATCGTAACTGCGTTTAGGGCAACCCTTGAGGAGCTAACCGAAGCCAGTGCCCTCATTCATGTAGTTGATTTAACTTCACATAACGCTGCTGAGCAGTGCGAAACAGTAGAGGATATTCTTGGTGACCTCAACCTTATGGATAAGCCCAGGATTACGGCGCTAAATAAAATTGATTTGTTGGTAGATGACAAGACTTGCGATGAGGCGACAGCCATAAATTATCTGTCAGACTGGCGTGCTGGTATGAACAAAAATACGGTGCTCATTTCAGCCGAAAAGAGGTGGGGATTAACCAAACTTTTAGAGTTAGTCAACCACACATTGACCAAAATTGCTCACCCTTTTTAACTAAAATCCCCTCTCAAAACCAGGCTCTGTAATCAAAATCTAGGCGCCTAAAAATCCTTCTGAATGGTTTATACTACCTTTTAAAGCAGTGAGAGTCAATCAGCCCCCTATTTTTGCCCCTCTTTTTAAGTTTTATTTGACAACTCTCCCCCTTTATCCCCCTCCCTTACTAGGGAGGGGGAAGGAGAGGAAGAGGGGCTTCGCCCCTCTTAAACGCTCCCTTTCCTTTCTTTGCCCCCGGTTCGGTTTTGTTGAAGAGTATCAAACAAAGGGATAAGTTATAATTTAACATAACACTATAAAGATAATATTATGATATAATGAAGGTATGAATAGTTATTGGTTTTTTGCTGCCAGTACTGGAGCTACCTTTTTGCTTGCCATCGCCGCCTTCTGGGCTATATGGCAAAACCATCAATTACAAATAAGGGAACGCAGGGAAAGACTATTAAATGAGATTATCGAGTGGGCAGAAGATATTCGCCAAAGCAGCTTAGAATCTATTGATCCAAGTAAAATGATATTTGGTAATCCACTCATGCAAATAGACCCACAGATGGAATTCCTCCGATTATGGAATAAGTGCCAAGGCCTTAACAAGAAAGGTGCATATATGGAAAAAGCCATTGCTAAGGTCTTTGGAGGGAACCTTCTTTCTGCTGTAGAGAAAATTATCCAGAAACTCGATGAAACTATAGAAATACTGGGGGACTGTCTTACCAGAAAAGCTAAAGAGAACATTGAGAAGGTAGAGGAGTATAAGAAGTCACTAGATTACTGTGCAGAAGTCCTAATAGAAGAAGCCGTCAAAATAAAGACAAGAGATATAGGAAAGAAGGAAGAGAACATGTCTAAAGAAGGCGAAGCCACGGGAAGCAATAAACCAAACCTGAAGGATATTGAAGAGCACTTAAAACAACAAGACAATGAAATGAAAAAAAGTAATTGGCTTACTTTCGCTGCCTTTGGCGCCGCGGTAGCACTGCTGGGACTTTCCCTAGCTATTGTAGAAGATTGCTCTTATTATTTTGTAGTTGCAATAGGGGTTGTAGTTATGGTTGTGGCTTGGATAAATGCTTATAGAATTGATAAGAGAAAATGATATTTATTTACCTTATTATGTAAACTAGCATAATATAGTTGAATGTTGGGACGCACTATATATGTTATGTCAGATAAATGACAATTCAGGTATAATTACACCTATGACACTTCCCTATTACACACAAAACAAAAAAGGAAATTAACCTCCATTCCTGAAAGCTATAACCGTATGCTTGTAAGTAAGACCATTGTTCAATCAGGTTTGCATCTACCCATAACCCAACACCTATTACTGCTAGAAGCACAACAGATAAGAGGATAGTTAGTGCCAGTTTCATCTTTTAGTCCCATACCTACTGACAAAACTGAGCGGGCTAAAAATAAGTGGGCCCGGCAGGATTCGAACCTGCGACCAATCGGTTATGAGCCGACCGCTCTGCCACTGAGCTACGAGCCCTTGGAGCGGGAGACGAGACTCGAACTCGCGACAACCTGCTTGGAAGGCAGGGACTCTACCAACTGAGTTACTCCCGCTATTAGCTTTATTATGACTTGAGGCCAATTTCCTGTCAAGGTATGATTATTAGTAGTGGTATTAGAGGATATTGAGAGGATTTTATCTCTAGATATTAAACAGGAAGGTGATAACATCGCCATCTTGGACTATGTAATCTTTGCCCTCTAGTCGTAGTAGCCCCTTCTTGCGAGATTCGGATAGACTGCCACACTTCATCAGGTCATCATAGGTGATTACCTCTGCCCGAATGAAGCCCCTTTCCATATCAGAGTGGATTTTACCAGCGGCTTTAACTGCGCTGGTGCCATGATGAATAGACCAAGCTTTAACCTCATCCGAGGCTATAGTGAAAAACGAAATTAGCCCTAATAATTCGTAGGACAGTTTGATAGTGCGGTCAAACCCGGATTCTAATACACCAAACTCACTGCGGAATGCCTCAGCACCCTCATTATTTAATTGAGCCAGCTCCATTTCTAACTTGCCACATAGGGTAATAATGCGGCACTTTGGTCGTGAATAGTGTAAGCTCAACTCTGTTTCTAAAGATGCTGCTTGGGATAACTGTTCTTCACCAATATTTACCACTATTAGTATTGGCTTGGCGGTGAGAAACTGGTAGCTGGTAATAGCTCTGGCTTCGTTAGTAGTTAGCCTCTGTTCCCGGATGGGAACATCTTTTTCCAAATCAGCCTTAATCTTCATTAGACTCTCTTGCTCACGGAGAAGACCCTGGCGCTCAGGTGGCTTAGCTCCTTTTAACGATATTTCTATCCTCTCCAGCCTCCTCTCAATGATAGCCAGGTCAGAAAAGGCAAGCTCTAAATCTATAGTGGCAATATCCCGCTTTACATCCAGGCTACCTTCAACATGGGGTATACTTTCATCGGTAAAGGCTCGGACAACATTAATTAGTGCATCTACACTGCTAAGTTGATTCAGGAGTTGACCACTTATACCTGTCTCCTTACCCAAACCCTTGATTGAAGCCCCTATATCAGTGTAACTTGCCTCGACTGGGACTACCTTCTTTGGCTGTAGCATACTAACTAACGGTTTAAGGCGAGGCTCTGGAACCTTAGCTATCCCAATATGTGCCGCCGGACTTTCTATATCCGCTTTGCCTCTGGTTAAGGCATTGAAAATAGTTGTCTTGCCGCTTTTAGCTAGACCTATAATGCCTATGTTAACACTCATTAGTTCAACCGTATGCCTTATTAACGTTTAACCTGCTTAATCTGATAGCGCAACTTGCCGGCTGGTGTTATTACTTCTATTACCTCTCCCCGACCTCGCCCCAGCAAGGATTTGCCTATAGGTGAAGCAGTGGAAATTTTATCTCTGGTTGGGTCGGCTTCTCTGGGACTGACTATTGTATAGCGCAGTTCTTCACCAGAAATCAAGTCGCTCAGGATAACATTGTCTCCAATACTTGTCTTGAGTGCTACCTCTTGCTTCTCATCAATAATAGTCGCTGACTTCAGGGTTTCTTCTATCTGTCTGATCCGTCTTTGCAACTGACCATGCTGTTCCCTAGCCGCCTCCAGAGGCGCATTCTCGCGGAAGTCCTTGTCTGCTCTTGCTCTACGCATTTCATCAACAGCCTGAAGACGCCTACTCTTGAGGGTAGCCAACTCAGCTTCCAATTCAAGATACCCTTGTCTGGTTAAAGAAATAGTCTCAGCTAAACCCTGCCTAATTGGAGACTGAAGCCGAGTTTTCCTCTTCTTAATCTTAAGGTGAGTGGCTAGATTGTTCTTAGTCCATCCTTCCTTCCTGGCATAAATCAGAAAGGCTCTAATTGGTTCGAGCTTTTTAATATAATCAGTATCCGATAATGATAACCGCTCGGCATAGTTAGCTGTTTCAGGGGCGGTAAGTCTTGAAAATGGTCTCTCCCAGCCATACCAGCGAATAAACTTATATACCTCCTGCTGGCTTGTTTTTCTTTCTTCAGGAGATAAACTAGCTAGAAAATCGTTAGCTGCCTCACCCAGGCTAAGACTCTGGCTACTACTATTCACCTCAAAGAAACTCCTTTATTTAAATTCTTCAACCCCTCTCTCCTAAGTGAAACGGTATCTTCATCGTCTTAAGGGCTTTGGAAAGTGCCCTGTGCCCCATCAATCTCAACACAGCCTCACCATGCCAGTCAAAGGATAAATCCTCCGCTTTAAGTAGAGCCTTATCAATGCCATTAGACTCTATTATGTCAAATATCCTATCAGTGTGCCTGTCACTCAGGCGCTCAAAAAATTTTCGGGCGTAATAGTCTATTTTCAGCTCTTGTCCTAGCTTTCTCCTCCACTGGCGCTCATAGCTAACCAGACCTTTAATTGATAAGTTATCGTTTTCTAAGGCTCGGTGTAGAGTATTAGCTGCTATGTCAGCACATAATAGACCATAATAGATGCCGCCGCCAGTGGTTGGCTTCACCTGACCAGCGGCGTCTCCGACTACTATTAGCCTCTGGCTACAAGTTCTAGCCAGCGGTTTCAGAGGAATCCCGCCATAAATCAGCTCAGCCTCAGTTGAAGCTATCTTCCCCTCAGCCAGCAAGGCTGACAGTAACTTTTTAAGATAAAGCCCCGGGCTCCGGCGCGATAGTAGCCCCACTAGAGCCTTTGACTGTGAAATTGGTACCAGCCAGGCAAAAAAACCAGGAGCTATCTCCTGACCGAAAAAGACCTCTACCTCATCTACCCCAATCGTTTCTACCTGGGCTTGAGTTCCTATAACAAAATCGCTAGCCTTGCCTAGACCCAACCCTTCACTGAGTTTTGAGCCAAAGCCAGTGGCAATGACTACCACTCTTGATTCAAAGTCTAACCTTTCTCCAAAAAGAATTGCTTCAATATTAACCCTATCATCTTTACTCTCTATATCCTTGACCGAGCAGTTTAATACATATTCTGCCCCTTTGCCCTGAGCCCTATTAGCTACAGCAACATCAAAAGCGGCTCGGTCTACAATACAGGCTTGAGATTCTTGCCGCCACAGTCTAAGCAACCTCCCGGAAGGTGAAAAGAATCTAGCACTATTTACCTGCCTTAAAATAACATTGTTGTCAATAGCAAAAGATTCAACGCACTCTTGGCTTATAATACCGGTACAGCAAACACGCTCCCCTAGCTTTTCCTTTTGCTCCAGCACCACCACCGCGTAGCCCATCGCTGCCAGCTTATATGCTACATAGCTCCCTGACGGTCCACCACCTACAATTGCTACATCATACAAATTGCAACCTCTGTTGATAAATAATTGATTATATTCCCGATTCAGAACGGATGCGGAGGAACCTTATCAGGTTATCACGTGCAATCAACCCGATAACCCTACCCTCACTCACTACCGGCATCTGGTTCATATCATCATCATCCATCTGCTCCAGTATGCTTAGGGCATCTTGGTCAGGATACGCCACCTTTAGCTTATTAATTGGGATCATTATCTCTTTCACTTGAGTAACACCCCAATTTCCCTGGGGAATAGTCTTGATATTATGTAAAGTTACGATCCCCTTTAATTGTCCTTCATCAGCTACCAGCAAGAAGTGACGCCCGCTGACCAAGACATATTCCTGAACCAATCGACTAATAGTAATATCCGAAGGAACCACAGGATAATCAGAAGTCATCACCTGTGAAGCGGTAAACCTATGTAGCGTTTCTCGGAATTGAGACTGACGATAGCTAGCTGAGGCAGCGTTTTCCAGGAACCAACCGATAAATACTAACCACAGACCGTTAAACCAACTCATACCAAATGGACGCAGGAAAGCTATTAAAATGCCACCTAGAATAAATAGATAGCCTACGACCCGCCCGACCTGGGTAGCAATTAGAGTAGAGCGCTGATAGTTGCCAGTAAAATGCCAAAGAAGGGAACGGAAAACACGCCCACCATCTAAAGGAAAACCCGGGATGAAATTGAATATTGCTAGTGCCACATTTATAAAAGCTAGCCACTGAACCATGATAGCTATGGGTTCGATTGTGATTGGGGTAAAGAGCCAGAGCAGACCAAACAAGCAACCAATCACTAGGCTACAGATGGGACCGGCGGCTGCCATTTTGAACTCAGCAATTGGTCGCGTTGCCTCCCTGGTCATCTGGGCGACACCACCAAATATAAAAAGGGTTATGCTTTTTATCGGAATGCCATTGGCTCTACCCACAAGACTATGAGCTAGCTCGTGGGCAATTACCGAGGCAAAAAATAGCAGGCAGGTGATTATACCAGTAATCCACCAAAGTGGCGATAACCAGTGAGGTGAAACCAACAGGACGGTTAAGAAAACAAATATTATGAACCAGGTATAGTGGAGTCTAAGTTGTATACCAAACAGCTTGCCTATATTTAATGCACTGCCCATTTTTAATTACTATGTTTTTCCAATCCGCGACAGAGCCTCCATAGTGACCTCAGCCGCTCGCTTCCCCGAAAGGAGCATAGCACCAAAAGTGGGTCCCATACGGGGTAGACCATAAACGGCGGCTACTGCCATACCAGCTACAACTAATCCGGGATAGACCTCACCAGTATGCTCTACCACGGTTTCCTCTGATTTCTCAATCCATAAAGCTCCCTCTCCAGCTAGCTTGAGTACACCCCGCTGCTCTAGCTTTCTAGCCGCACAGGCGTCATGACCAGTAGCATCAATTACCACGCTTGTTTCCAATGGTATTGGGTCAAGAGCTGAAACCTCTCTAGGCAGATAGGCAATAGGACTCCAATTGACCACTACCCCAGCTACCCTGTCGTCATGAACCACCAGGTCTTCCAGAAGGGTCAGGCTAAGGAACTTAACCCCGGCATCACAGGTAGTAGTAATAAGCTTGGCACAGGCATGATGGGCATCAGCTACATAGAGACCTTCGCTAGCCGCCGAGTATGGCACCTCCAGCTCGTCGAGAATCACCTGAGCCGGCGCCCTCAGGGTAAGTTTATTCATAAAATAACCACCCACCCAGAAGCCACCACCCAGATAGTTATTTCTCTCTATAACCAGGACTTTATGGCCAGCCTTACCTAGTTCCATCCCAGCTATAAGTCCACTGGGTCCACCACCAATAATAATAACATCGCTATCAACATATTCTTCCAACTGGCGCAAAAAACTACCGACAATAGCCTTAGTCACTTCCTTTTCTGTTACCGGGTGAAATAGTGCCATATCAACTTCTCCTCTTAATCAAAAACCTTTCGGTGCTGATATACCTAAGACCTTTTCCATTAATGCCATAGCGCAGAACTCACCGCACATACTGCAAGCCGCCCCAGCCGAAGCATGCCTACTGTGAACCTGGCGAGACAACGCAGGGTCGAAGGACAGTCTGGCTTGCTCCTCCCAGTCAAGCCTTTTTCGAGCCACAGACATCTCTCTATCCCACTCCTGAGCACCCTTTACTCCCTTAACTATATCACCGGCATGGGCGGCAATGCGCGAGGCTATAATCCCTTGCTTTACATCCTCAGAGTCAGGCAGGGAGAGATGCTCTGCTGGCGTTACATAGCATAAAAAATCAGTTCCAGCAGCGGCAGCGATAGCACCACCTATAGCTCCGGTGATATGGTCGTAGCCAGCAGCGACATCAGTTACCAGTGGACCCAATACATAGAATGGAGCCCCCTTGCAGATAGCCTTCTGTAAATGAACATTTGTCTCAATTTGATTCAGTGGTAAGTGTCCCGGACCCTCAACCATGACTTGAACTCCGGCTTGCCGAGCCCGGTTGACTAACTCCCCTAAAGTAAGCAACTCCTCTATTTGAGCCCGGTCGGTAGCATCAGCTAAGCAACCGGGACGCATTCCATCACCAAGACTCAGGGTTACATCAAACTCCTTGGCTATTTCTAGCAAGCGGTCATAATACTCATAAAGAGGATTTTCCCGCTCGTTGTATAATATCCAGCCTATCAGGAAAGCACCACCACGAGATACAACATCGGCTATCCTTTCTTGCTGTTTAAGCCGAGCAATAGCCGAGCGGGTTACTCCACAATGCACCGTTATAAAATCAACACCATCCCGAGCATGCTCTTCAATCACGGCAAATAATTCATCTACGGTCATCTTAACTATAGCACCGTGTCTAGCTATTGCCTTAATCCCCGCCTGGTAAATGGGTACTGTCCCTACTGGTAGTGAACTAGAGGTAATAATTGCTCGCCGAATAGCAGTTATATCACCGCCACTACTTAAATCCATAACTGTATCTGCACCCGAGTCAATTGCCACTCGCAACTTTTCCAGCTCGGTATTAATATTGCCAAAGTCGGAAGAAGTCCCGAAATTGGCATTGACCTTGGTTTTAAGCCCCTGTCCTATACCACAAGGAACAAGATTTGTATGTCTGGTATTAGCTGGAATTACTATCGTGCCTAAGGCTACTCCCTGCCGAATAAGCTCAGCCTCCACCCCTTCATGCTGTGCCACCAGTTCCATTTGAGGTGAAATAATAGTGTCTCTTGCCCATTCCAGTTGAGTCATATCTAACTCCACAAAAACAAAACCAAGGGCTTCGGCTGATAATAATAAACCCTTGGTCTAAAACAGCCGCTTCCCTACGCTCGCGTTATCGAGATCAGGTTCCGAGGGTTGGCATCAAACCGCCTCTCAGCCTTATGCACCCCTAGCGGTAAAACCTATTAAACTTATGTTAGATATAGCATAAGCTGAACAAAAATGCAAATAAATATATTGAGATAGCTTATGATATAATGACGACTATTATAGAAAATATTAAGCTCGGAGCTATGAAATATGCCATCAGTATCCTAGGCTTGCTTATTGTAATCTTATCCACTGGTTGTGCCGCGCCTACTGCTCCTCTAGTCACCAGGGTGATTGACGGCGATACCATTGAGGTTGACATTGCTGGTGCAATATACAAGGTTCGCTATATTGGCATAGATACGCCTGAGTTAGACGATAAAGAAGCTAGATTGTGTGACCTGGCTCAGGAAGCCACTAGATATAACCGACAGCTAGTGGGAGGAAAAACTATTCGCTTGGAGAAGGATATCTCCGAAACTGACCAATATGGACGGCTTCTACGCTATGTTTATGTTGATGATACCTTTGTTAATGCCGAGCTGGTAAGACAGGGGCTTGCCTGGGCTATATCTTATCCTCCTGACACTAAATACCAGGATTATCTGGAGGAACTGGAGGCAGAGGCCAAGAAGGACAAAATAGGGGTTTGGCAAGAGACTCAACCGCTATTACCTATAATAGTTGAGAATGTCCAAATTACCTACATTTTTTATGATGGGCTGGTTCCTCGTGTAGAGTCCGACGAATATGTAGAAATCACCAATCGTGGAGACCATCCACAAGAGATAACTGGCTGTGTGCTAACGGATATATCAGAAGGGTATCCATCGTTCACTTTCCCATCTTGTATTTTGGCTCCGGGAAAAAGCATCAGGATCTACACTGACGAATATCATCCTGAATGGGGAGGATTTAGTTTTGAATATAGTCAGGCTATTTGGAATAACACTGAACCTGATGTAGCTGCGCTTTATGATAACCAGGGTAGAGAAATCTACCGAAAGAGCTACTAAAACCAGGTTGATAAACAAGCTAGACAATAGTAAAATAAAGTTAATAGGTCACGAGCTTATATGAGGGCAAGGAGATAATATGGAAACTGGCACATGGAAGGTCAAAGCTGGACTGGCTCAGATGCTAAAAGGTGGGGTAATTATGGATGTTGTTAGTGCTGAGCAAGCTAAGATTGCGCAGGAGGCAGGTGCCTGCGCAGTGATGGCACTGGAGAGGGTTCCATCCGATATTCGAGCTACCGGAGGCGTGGCTCGTATGGCTGACCCTACCATTATTGAGTCCATTATGAAAACAGTTACAATACCGGTGATGGCTAAGTGCCGCATAGGTCACTTCGTGGAATCTCAAGTGCTACAAGCGCTTGGTGTAGACTTTATAGATGAGTCTGAAGTTCTCACCCCGGCTGATGAAGCACACCATATCTGGAAGTATGATTTCAAAGTTCCCTTTGTCTGTGGTTGCCGTGACTTGGGTGAAGCCTTGCGTCGTATTGGTGAAGGGGCAGCTATGATTAGAACCAAGGGTGAAGCTGGCACCGGTAACATTGTAGAAGCGGTAGGGCATATGCGAGCGGTAATGGGTAGCATCCGTAAACTGGTAAACACACCCCAGGATGAGTTGATGACACAGGCGAAAGAGATGGGAGCGCCCTTCGAGCTGATAGAGGAGATACATAAAATAGGGAAACTACCAGTAGTCAATTTTGCTGCTGGTGGAGTGGCTACCCCAGCCGATGCTGCCCTGATGATGCAATTAGGAGCCGATGGTGTATTTGTTGGCTCAGGTATATTTAAGTCCAGCAACCCAGAGGCTAGAGCCAAGGCTATTGTCAATTCAACTACTCACTTTCAAGACCCGAAAATTATCGCTGAGGTCTCCAAAAACTTGGGAGAAGCTATGACCGGATTGGATATAAAGCAAATCCCGGTTGAGGAACTGCTAGCATCTAGAGGATGGTAAGATGAGAATAGGTATCCTTGCCTGGCAAGGAGCCTTTGTTAAACACATAGCTATATTAGGCCAATTGAAAGTAGAGCTTTGCCCGTCCGCTTGCCTTATGAACTTAAGGGATTGGACGGGCTAGTTATTCCTGGTGGGGAATAAAGCATACATAGGAGGATATTTTTGCAGAAAGTAATTACTGATGACTTGGAGGCTTTGCTTGACATTTTGCCACCGCATATTCGCCAGCCATTATGCCAGCAAGATGATATTAGTGAGCTACTGGAAGTAGTGCTGGACTTAGGTCGCCCTCCCAAAGCTCGCTTCCCTCATCAGGAAGTAGTTCTTAACTCTAAAGAAGTTAGCGAGGAGGAAATAGAGTATGTAGTCTCCCGCATCGGTAGCTTCGGAGATGACAACCGGGCTGGAATCGAGCGCACTTTACATCGCATCTCATCTATCCTTAACCGTAAGAGGCGCATTGTGGGATTGACCTGCCGCGTAGGCAGAGCTGTCTTTGGCACCATCAAAGTCATAGAGGATCTCGTTGAGTTAGGCAAAAGTGTCTTATTGCTGGGTCGCCCCGGGGTAGGTAAAACAACGATGCTTCGTGAGGTAGCCCGGGTGCTAGCTGATGACCTCAATAAACGGGTTATTATTGTAGATACCTCAAATGAGATTGCCGGCGATGGTGATATTCCCCACCCAGCTATTGGGCATGCCCGTAGAATGCAGGTCACCACCCCCTCCAAACAACACGCAGTAATGATTGAGGCTGTAGAAAACCATATGCCTGAGGTAATCATTATTGATGAGATTGGCACTGAGCTTGAGGCTCAGGCAGCTAGAACCATTGCCGAGCGTGGGGTTCAACTAGTTGGCACCGCTCACGGTAATACATTAGATAACTTGATGATGAACCCTACCCTAGCTGACCTTATTGGCGGTATCCAGACAGTAACCCTGGGCGATGAAGAGGCTAAGCGAAGGGGCACCCAGAAATCCATACTGGAGCGTATGTCACCACCTACCTTTAGTATTGTCGTTGAAATTCAGGACTGGGACAAAGTAGCCATTCACCCTGATGTCGGCGAGGCGGTTGACTCTATCCTGCGTGGTCAGCCTACAGCCACTGAGATTCGCTGGCTAGATGAGACAGGAGAGGTCAGAATAGAAAGACGAGAGCCAGTTACTACCACTAAGGTAGTAACTAAAAGTAAGCTCCTGACCAAAGAGAACAATCTACCCAAGCTCTACCTCTTCGGTGTAAACCGGGGGCGATTGGAGCAGGGAGCAAAAGAGATGCAATTGAGCCTGGATATAGTTAACAATCCAAATCTGGCCAACCTGTTTATAACCACTAAAAGCTACTATCGGCGAAGACCACAAAAGATTAAGGACGCCGAAGCGGCTAACCTATCCATCTATGTCCTTAAAAGTAACACTCCACCCCAAATCAGGCATCTTCTAAATACTATCTACCCCATCGAGAGCACAGACAAAGCAGACCCCTTTAAGATTGCCCTCAGTGAGGCAGAAGAAGCCGTTAGCCAAGTAATGAGCGGTCAGGAAGCAATAGAACTCAGTCCCCGGAGCGCCTACATTCGGCGTTTGCAACACCTTATAGCCCAAAGAAACGACCTATCCTCTCAGAGTACGGGCAAAGGCCCTGATAGACGGGTGAGGATTTATAAGGAGTAAAGGAGGGGAATAATGGCTGAAATAGAGTGGAAGGATATTAATCAGTGGGTCGTTGAAATAAAACACTCACTCGAGGGGGTGGAAAGCTCGATTGGTAGGGTTGAAGAATCTCTCGGTACTGTTATTCGGAAACTCGACGATATTCTTCAGATCCTTAAGCGGATTGATACAAAGACTAGGGAGGGAATTGAAAGGGGGCGAAGCCCCGCACGTCAGTGGAAGGTGGAGTAGGCGATGGGAAATGAGATGACACAAAGTCTACTAATTGGCAAAGACGTGCCTTGGAAACAATTTGAGTGGCACTTCTTCAGAGTGAAGCATTTTTTGCACCTCAGCTACATAGAACAGGGCAAAATAAAGAAAGCCGTCAAGTTCATGCCGTATGCAAGCTTGCGCGTATATGACCCTGATTTCAAATGTGAGGGCAAGGAATTGTTGTTACCTGTGCTTCACAGACTGGACTTTCGACACTTGTGGGAAGTGTACAAAGAGTGAGGTGTCGCGCCACAAGAGGAAGTGGTAGTGATATACGAGCCACAAAGTGGAGCAAAGAGAGTCCTCGGCAAAACACTGCCACATCTGCGCATAAAGGTTAACCCTACGGGAAGCATAGAGTATAGCTATCTTGTTATGATGAACCAGAATGAGCACGTCGAGTGGGATGATTATCGTGAACGAATGCTAACCATAGCTGAATGGGAGCCAATGAAGGGAAGGATACTATAAAAGAGAGGCAAAGAGAGGCTTCGCCTCTTTTATAACTAAATCCCCTTCCCCTTGTTAAGGGGAAGG
The DNA here is from genome assembly GCA_011170285.1 of Dehalococcoidia bacterium. Classification (GTDB taxonomy): domain Bacteria; phylum Chloroflexota; class Dehalococcoidia; order Dehalococcoidales; family W498; genus W498. The sequence goes on along the minus strand of DUEE01000003.1, from coordinate 41,157 downwards.
GGAAAAAGGGGATAGGGTTAATTATGTCTTTATTTATCAACTTTGAGGGTGGGGAGGGGTGTGGTAAGAGTGTCCAAGCTAGATCGCTTTACCGAAGACTATCGCAGTTAGCTATTCCCGTAATTTTAACCCACGAACCGGGTGGAACCCCATTCGGTAATAAGATAGGTCGTTGGCTGAAGTGGGCTGAAGGTATAGATATATCACCAATTGTCGAGCTACTGCTGTTTAATGCCTCTCGGGCCCAATTAGTAACTAAGGTAATCCAGCCTAATCTAGCGACTGGGAAAGTGGTTATCTGTGACCGCTATGATGATTCTACTATTACCTATCAAAGCTATGGGCGAGGACTAGATTTAGAAATGGTCAGGGCTATTAATAATGCTGCCACTCAGGGATTGAAACCTGGCCTTACAGTTCTATTAGATATGCCAGTAGATGAAGGGCTCGCTCGTAAAAGGGGCAAAAAGCAAGACCGCTTTGAGAAGGGGGATATAACCTTTCACCAGCGAGTGCGGCAGGGTTATCTCAAGCTGGCAGATAATGACCCAGAGCGGTGGCTGGTAGTGGATGCCAGCCAATCCAAAGCAGAAATAGCCCAGATTATCTGGCGAAGGGTAAGCCAACTGCTACGCTGACGAGATTTGAAACATGAGTAAGGGGCGAGTTGCAGTAGCTATGAGTGGTGGGGTGGACTCCTCACTGGCGGCCGCATTGCTAAAGGAAGCTGGCTATGAGGTTGGCGGTGTTTATATGCAGTTATGGGCAGACCATAGCTATAGTACCTCAGATTTAGAGCACACTTGCCAGCTACTAGAAATTCCCCTCCATAAGTTGAACCTTGAGGCAGACTTTAAGAGCCTCGTTATTGACTACTTCTGCCGGGAGTATAGCCTGGGACGCACACCAAACCCGTGCATTGTCTGCAACCAGCATATCAAATTTGGTTTCCTCCTAAACAAAGTACTTGAGATGGGTGCAGACTACCTAGCCACCGGTCACTATGCCAGAGTTGAGCATTTACCAAATAACTATCGCCTGCTAAAAGCAGTTGACCAAGGTAAAGACCAGTCTTATTTCCTCTACACCTTGGGACAGAGTGAGCTTCAACACTTGTTATTACCTTTGGGCGAGCTCCGTAAAAAGAATGTTAGAAGTTTGGCCGATGAGCTCGGCTTGCCTACCAGTTCAAGGCATGACAGCCAGGATGTTTGCTTTATCCCTGATAACGACTATCGGTCATTCATAGCCAAGCATATCTCCCTTGAACCAGGGGACATTGTTGACACTGAAGGCAAGGTTTTAGGCAGACACAAGGGTTTAGCCCAATATACGGTGGGGCAAAGGCAAGGTTTGGGGCTCGCGTCAGACGAGCGCCTATATGTGCTCAAGTTTGATGTTGCCAGTAACCGATTGGTGGCAGGCACTCAAGACCAGCTTTTAAGTAATACTCTCATTGCCAGTAAGCTAAGCTGGACATCGGGGGAAGCCCCTAAAGAGCCTGTAAATATAACAGCTAAAATCCGATATAATGCGCCTGATATGGTAGCTAAACTCCACCCTAGAGACGGGGTAGCAGAGGTAAACTTTCATCAACCTCAGAAAGCGATTGCTCCCGGTCAGACCATAGTATTTTACCAAGGTGATTGCGTCTTGGGTGGGGGAATAATAGAAGGTGGGGTAGATTGAAAGGGGTGAGGTTGACAAACAATCTCCAGACACCATCTTTTGCTGAAGAAAAATTACTTGAGGCACAAGGATACCAGCGTATCGCTGGCATTGATGAGGCTGGACGTGGTGCCCTAGTTGGTCCAGTGGTAGCTGCTGCCGTTATCTTGCCCTGCCATATAGACACCCCCTGGCTAAATCAGGTGAAAGACAGCAAGCAATTAAGCCCAGCCACCAGGGAACTTTTATTTCATCACATCCATGAAATAGCCATCTCAGTAGGAATCGGTATGGCTGCCAATGAATTGATAGATGCTCAGGGTATAATCAAGGCAACACGATTAGCTATGCAATTAGCTATAGACCAGCTTTCGCTAGCGCCTCAATCCCTGCTTATAGATTATATGCTCCTTCCTGAGGTGCCACTACCCCAAAAGGGAATAACCAATGGTGACAAGTTATGCTTCTCAATTGCCTGTGCCTCCATTATGGCTAAAGTGACCCGAGACCAGCTAATGATAGAGTTTGATAAAATTTATCCAGGCTATGGATTGGCCCAGCACAAGGGCTATGGCACAAAGAAGCATCTCGCCTGTCTGCATCAACTGGGACCATCCCCTATCCATCGCCGGTCCTTCAAACCAGTCAGGGAGGTAATTCAAAGTCGTTTAGCAACCTATCCCCCTGACCCCCTTCCCTTATTAAGGGAAGGGGGAATGTAGGTAAGAGAGGGGCTTCGCCCCTCTCTAAAGTCTCTCCCCCTCTTCTTGAGAAGGAGAGGGCGCAGACTCGACTTGGAGAGGGGATTAAGGGGGTGAGGCTAATGAGTATGACAAGATTGTGTGGTAATCCTAAGCTGTTTGCGGAACTTATGAAGTCTCGACTTAGTGCTATTGTCGGCGTTTACTTCATACTGGGGGGATTTTCTATCCAAGCCGCAGTTATGTTAGCCTTTGGAAGTTAATAGAGAAATGAAGCGCAAAGATACTGGTATTCTGGGTGAAAAGCTAGCCAAGGACTTCCTAAAAAAGTGGGGCTACCATATTAAGGAAACTAACTACCGCTGCCGTGAGGGTGAGATTGATATTGTAGCTAGGCATAAAGATTTTCTGGTCTTTATTGAAGTAAGAACTAAAAAGAGCCTGGAGTTCGGTAGTCCTGAAGAGTCAATTACACCAACTAAAATGGAAAGATTAATGACTGTCGCCTCTCGCTACCGACACACCCATAATGATTTGCCAGCGCTGTGGCGCATTGATGTAGTAGCCGTAGAGCTAAACCAAGAGGGGAAGCTATTACGAATTAAACTCATTGAAAATGCAGTAAGCGAAGTCTGAGAGCTACCCAGCTTTACTAACAAATGGGGCTTGTGCTAAAATTAGCCGTCTTATGACTCCACCAGAAACAATATCAAGACAAACACTACGCATTATTGATGCCAATTTGAACCGCATTGGTGAGGGGCTTCGCTTTCTTGAAGAACTTGCCCGATTACTGCTTAATGATGCCGCTCTAACTCAGCAATTAAAAACTATGCGACATGAGGTGCTAAGGAGCGACTGGTCATTCCAGCGGCAGCTGCTTCAAGCTCGATACTCAGAAGGTGATGTTGGTATTAGTATTGAAGTCCCTGGAGAGGAGAAGCAGAGGGAGCTACCGATAATGATTGTGGCTAACGCCAGAAGGGTTCAGGAATCGTTGAGAGTCCTGGAGGAGATGTCCAAAATCCCAGGGGTTAAATTAAACCCAGAGAAGTTCAAGCGAGCCAGGTTTAATCTCTACACAATAGAGCAAGCACTGCTTTCGAAACTAATGCGCCAGGATAAGATAAAGCGCTTACCCGGGCTCTATGTAATTATCGATACCCAGGTCCTAGTAAAGGGGCGTAGCCACATTGATATTGCCAGTAAGGCACTCCAGGGAGGAGCTAACACAATTCAGTTGCGTGATAAACTCCAAAGTAAAAAGGAGCTGCTACCTATAGCTCAACAGCTAAGAAATCTATGTGCTGAGCATGACGTGCTTTTTATAGTAAATGACTACCTCGATGTAGCTCTAGCCACTGATGCTGATGGACTGCACTTAGGACAAAATGACCTGCCTATAGCAGTAGCTCGCAAGCTGCTGCCAATAGGTAAAATCCTGGGCTGCTCAACAACCACTATAGAACAAGCTATTATCGCCGAATCTGAGGGGGCTGATTATATTGCCGTCGGCTCAATATACCCAACCACATCTAAAGAAACAGCAAAGGTAGTTGGCTTAGAAAGGCTATGTCAGATTAGACAGGCAGTAACCTTACCCCTGATTGCTATTGGTGGCATTACTAAGGATAATGTGGCTGAGGTTATGGCCGCCGGCGCTGACTCGGTAGCAGTAATCAGCACTATACTGCAAGCCGAGTCACCCGAAGAAGCAACTCGAGAAATAGCAGAGATACTTGAGGTATGAAAGTGAATAGATTAACTGATAATTTAGATTCAATTACTGACCAGATTAGGCTAAGCTTCTCAGCCAAAGATGCAGCTAGAGAAAAGGCACTGCCTCTATGTCGTGAAGCAATTCGTCATTGTAGCCAGGCTATCCGTGCCGTACACCGTCAGGAATTTGACCAGGCTAAAGAACTGCTCCAATCAGCTAATAATCTCCTTGATGAATCTGAACGGGCTATCACAGCTTGTAGTGAGCTTATCAATACTGGCTTTTTTAGGGATGCTCAAAAGGAGTTTGCTGAAGGCAGTATTACTCTCGCCTTGGTAACAGGAAGGCAACCTCCCGACCCTGGTGAATTGGGTGTTGACTCCGCAGCTTACCTGAACGGCTTAGGTGAAGCTGTCGGCGAGCTAAGACGTTACCTTTTGGATAGTATGAGACGAGGTGACCTATCTCGGTGTGAAGAACTACTAGAAGCTATGGATGACATCTACAGTATTTTAGTTACTATGGACTTTCCTGATGCTATAACCGGTGGGCTACGCCGTACTACCGATATGGTTCGTGGCGTCCTAGAAAGGACACGCAGTGACCTGACATTAGTTATAAGCCAAAAGGACTTAAAGGATAGGTTGGGGAAATTTGGGAGTGATATTCAGTAGGTTAATAACACAAAATACTTTAGATAGAAAGAAGACTAAATAATGAATCCAATAGTAATCATAGTAATCGCAGTAATAGCTAGTATCCTAGGGCTTGGTGTTGCTGGCTTTATGGCTTCTTATGTATTGAGACAAGAGCAAGGCTCGGGGAGGATAAGAGAAATATCAGCCGCTATCAAGGAAGGTGCTTTGGCTTTCCTGGGCAGGGAGTACCGCATATTAGCTATATTCGTAGTGGTAGTTGGCATCATTCTAGGCGTGGTGCCTAACCTGGGTTGGTGGGTAGCCCTATCCTTTGTTTTTGGCGCTATCTGTTCTGGACTAGCTGGCTATATCGGGATGAATATGGCTATCAGGGCTAATGGCAGAACAGCCGCTGCCGCCCAAAAGAGCCTGAATCAAGGCTTAAGAGTCTCCTTCCGTAGTGGAGCCGTAATGGGAATGTGTGTCGTTGGCATCGGTATCCTTGGGCTAAGCATCCTCTACCTCGCCTTTCATAATAACCCTGACTTTCTGAAGATAATCCCCGGTTTTGGTTTTGGTGCTTCATTGGTGGCTATATTCGCTAGAGTTGGTGGTGGCATATATACCAAGGCAGCCGACACCGGGGCTGACATAGTAGGCAAGGTTGAGAAGGGAATCCCTGAGGATGACCCCCGAAATGCGGCTGTTATCGCTGACTTCGTCGGTGACAATGTTGGCGATGTGGCTGGTATGGGTGCCGACCTGTTTGAATCATATGTTGATTCAATTATTGCCACTATGACGCTGGGGATGATAGCCACTTTCTCTATCACCCTGGATAAGTCATTAGTGCCGGATATGGCTACTGCTTGGTTTCTACCTATGATGGTAGCGGCTGGGGGTATCGTAGCCTCTCTTATCGGGATATTCTTGGTGAGGGTTGGTGAAAAACCGCAGATGGGAGCCTTGCTCAATGCGCTCCGCCGAGGCACATTCTCAGCATCAATCCTGACTGCTATTTTTTCATTTTTGGCAGTGTATTTTCTTTGCGGGATTCAAGGTTACGGTATTAACATATTTTGGGCTATCCTAGCTGGTCTCATTGCTGGCGTCCTAATTGGGGAAAGCACTAATTACTTTACCTCCTATGTCTACAAGCCAACACTTAACATATCAGAAGCATCTCAGACCGGAGCTGGGACAATTATAACTAGAGGATTTGCCAATGGTCTAATGAGCACCTTGCCCCCTGTTATTCTGGTGGCAATTGCCATTTTAGTTGCCCACCACTTTGCTGATATCTATGGTATTGCCATTGCCGGGGTTGGGATGTTGTCAACTCTGGGCATACAAGATGCTACTGATGCATATGGACCTGTGGCTGACAACGCCGGTGGCATTGTTGAAATGTCAGGACTGCCACCGCAGATTAGGCAGCGAACAGACGCCTTGGATTCTTTGGGTAACACCACAGCGGCAACAGGCAAGGGCTTCGCTATTGGTTCAGCCGCTCTTACTGCCCTGGCTTTGATGCTAGCTTATGCCCTAGCCTATACCCAGGCAGCAGGTATGGAAATGACCGACTTCTTCGCTCATATCAGCCTGCTTGATGCCCATGTTGTTGTCGGTTTATTCCTTGGGGCTATGCTACCAGCCATATTCTGCGCCATGACACTAAATGCAGTGGGTAAGACTAGCTTCTCCATAATTAATGAGGTTCGCCGGCAGTTCCGCGAGATAAAAGGGCTGATAGATGGGGAAGCCAGACCTGAATATGGGAAGTGCGTAGATATCTGCACCAAAGCAGCACTGAAGGAAATGCTTGCTCCTGGCTTAATGACGGTAGCTACCCCTATTCTCATAGGCTTTATATTGGGACCGTTTGCCCTTGGTGGTTTCTTGCTAGGAGCTATAGCTACTGGTTTCATCTTGGCTATAACCTTTGCCAATGCCGGTGGCTCGTGGGATAACGCTAAGAAATGGATAGAAACTGGTGCTTTCGGTGGTAAGGGGTCGGATGCTCACAAAGCTACCGTTATCGGTGACACCGTTGGTGACCCGATGAAGGATACTTCGGGTCCATCGTTAAATATCATGATAAAACTAATGTCAATAATATCCCTAGTTCTAGCACCAGTATTAGCCGGGTTTCCTGGCCTAATCTAGAAGCTAGGGACGAGTGATTAGATGATTATACCTATCCTCATTCTGTCTATAATTTTCTTATTCGGTCTGGGTTGCGGAGCCGCTATGTGGTTTGTCTTCAGGCACAGGCAAAAAGCTAAAAGCAAACAGCCAGCTAAAGAAACCGCCACAATGCAGATTTTAACCTTTCGCTGGAGCTATATTGTGCTTCCACTAGTATTTTTCTCCCTGTCCATAATCCTGTCAGCCTACTTTTACCATCTACTTCCTACTGAGGTTGCTTATCATTTTAAGCTTGATGGGACACCTGATAGGTGGCTTAGCCGTGAAATAACTATTATCTGGGTATTGATACCACAGCTCCTCCTAACCCTGATGGCAGGAGGCATCACCTGGGGAGTAACAAAGCTGGGCAAACTATTTGGTCAAACAGAGGGCACCTGGATAAAACCGCAGAGGATTCTATCATTTATGGGTAATATGACTGCTCTGCCACAGCTTATAGTCTTCTTTGCAATGCTCAATGTTTTCAGCTACAATTCATATCAGGTACAACTTATGCCTATGTGGATATTTCTACTAATTATTCTGGGACTAGCCACCATTGCTTTAATAGTGTTCCTTGCTTCTATTGTCTACAGAGCAAGGCAACATCCGAGGAGAATTAGCAGTGACTGAACCGGCATCAACAAAGGTTGATATGGAAACGATTGTCTCCCTCTGCCGACGACGTGGTTTCATTTTCCCTAGTAGCGAAATCTACGGCGGACTGTCTAGTTGCTGGGATTATGGACCTCTGGGAGTAGAGCTGAAGCGCAATATAAAGGAAGCCTGGTGGCGAGCTGTGGTTCAGGAGCGCGATGATATGGTAGGTCTGGATACCAGCATTTTGATGCACCCCCAGACATGGGAAGCCAGCGGACATATCAAGGGATTTAGTGACCCATTGGTAGAATGTAAGAGTTGCCATTTGAGGTGGCGCAGTGATGACTTAGAGGACAAGAATTGCCCCTCTTGCGGTGGCGAATTAACTGAGCCTCATCTATTTAACTTGATGTTCAAGACCTTTATGGGTCCTATTGAGGAGGAAGCTAGCGTAGTTTACCTGCGCCCTGAGACAGCACAGGGCATATTCGTTAACTTCCAAAATGTGCTTAACACCACTAGGAAGAGACTGCCATTCGGCATCGCTCAAGTCGGCAAAGCCTTCCGAAACGAGATTACCACCGGTAACTTTATCTTCCGCAGTCGGGAGTTTGAGCAAATGGAAATTGAATTCTTTGTTAAGCCAGGCACTGATAAGGAATGGTTTAATTACTGGATTGAGGAGCGACTTAACTGGTATGTGAAATTAGGCATTAAAAGAGACAACCTTCGGCTGCGACAGCACAATAAAGAGGAACTGGCTCATTACGCCCGAGAGTGCGATGATATTGACTACCTATTCCCAATGGGCTGGGCTGAGCTTGAGGGCATTGCCAATCGCGGTGACTTTGACCTGGTTCAACATACCAGTTCCAGCGGCAAGAGCCTGGACTATTTTGATGAGGAATCTAAAGAACATTTTATCCCCTATATCATTGAGCCATCGGCAGGGGTAGACCGCTCAGCACTGGCTTTTTTGTGCGATGCCTATGATGAAGAACTAGAAGAGGGAGAAACAAGGGTGCTACTCCACCTTCACCCCACTCTAGCTCCAATCAAGGTATCCGTATTGCCCTTAAGTAGACGGGAGAAACTGGTTCAAGTAGCTAAACAGGTATATACCGACTTGTGCCAGTGCTGGATGGTGCAGTATGATGATGCCCAAAGTATCGGTCGTCGCTATCGGCGTCAGGATGAGATTGGCACTCCCTTCTGTATTACCGTTGACTTCCAATCGCTTGAAGATGAGCAAGCCACCATCCGCGAGCGTGATACTATGAACCAAATACGAGTCCCCATCAGTGAGATAAAGAATACCTTGCAAGCCAAGCTGAGTGGCGAACCACTACTCGTCCTACCCCCCGGCGGCAGTATATGGAAGATTGAAAGGTAGGAAAGGCAACTCCAAAGCAACATCTGGGGTTTTAGAAAGGACTTCGCCCTCTTTAATATAAATCTTCGCCTCTACTTATTAGAGGCTGTTTAGTTGTCATTGCGAGGTCGCCTAGGCGACCGAAGCAATCTTTGAAAGCAATAGTGGGATTGCTTCGCTTCCTCTTCGCTTCGCTCAGGGCTTCGGCTCAACGCAATGACTATTTGAGTTGCCAAACGGTCTATATTAAGTATGGGGGATATACCCCGTTAGATTTCCTAATGGGGTAAAGGGGGAGAGGTTGAAAATTCTCCACTTTGCCGACCTACACCTCGGTGTTGAGAGCTACGGGCGTATTGACAGGGCTACGGGATTGTCCTCACGTTTCCTCGATATCCAGTTTGCTCTTGACCAGGTTATAGACTATGCACTGGAAAACAAGGTGGACCTTGTCCTCTTCTGCGGTGATGCCTATCAGAGTCGCGAACCGAGCCAAACTCAACAGAGGGAATTTGCCCGGCGCATTAATCGTCTATCCATCAGTGGTATCCCCATCTTCCTCCTTATCGGCAACCATGACCTACCTAATGCTATAGGCAGGGCTACTACTTGTGAAATTTTTGATACCCTGGCTATTAAAAATGTTTATGTCTCCAACCGCCCCGAAATTCACCGCATCCCGACCAAAAGCGGCACAATTCAAATAGTGTCCCTCCCTTGGCTAAGGCGCAGTGCCGTATTAAGCAAAGAGGCGACTAAAAACCTCAGCCTGGAGCAGATTAATCAAAAATTACAGCAGGTCTTAACCAATATTATCGATGCCAATGTACCCAAACTTGACCCAGAACTGCCATCTATGCTAGCTGCCCATGTCTGGGTCTCCGGAGCCAAGGTAGGCTCAGAGAGGTCAATGACCATAGGGCAAGAGCATGTATTGCTACTGAGTAATGTAGCTAATCCTGCTTTTGATTATGTTGCCTTAGGTCATATTCATAAGCACCAGGTCTTATCCCATAATCCACCGGTAGTTTACTCCGGTAGTCTGGAGCGGTTAGATTTCAGTGACGAAGAGGACGATAAAGGCTTCTACCTGGTAGAAATTGAGCCTGATTTGGAAAAAGGTAAAAGACGGGTCTCGTTTGAATTTCATCCGGTAACCGGGCGTCGCTTTTTCACCATCTACATTAATATTGAACCACAAGATGCCAACCCGACATCAACCGTACTCACGGCTATTACAGAACAACAAGACAAGGTTAGGGATGCCATAGTCCGAGTCCAAATTGGCCTGCCGGCGGAGATTGAGGGTCAGCTTAGGGATAACGACATCAGGATTGCACTAAAAGAGACCCACTACTTTACCATTGCCAAGGACATAAAACGAGAGACCCGTCTCAGGCTGGGCAAGGGGACAGCCGAAGAAATAACCCCTCCTGATGCCCTGAAAACCTATTTGGAATCAAATTTCACTCCGGAACGAGCCAAAATTCTGCTTGAGTATGGTGAAAAGCTAATTCAGGAGCAGAAGATGAGGCAGGGATAACGGCTATTTATCACGAGGAGTTTAAGGGGCTTCGCCCCTCTTTTTAATTTATTCCACCCCATCTTATGTAAAGTAGTAGGATATAGGGGGTGAGGTAGATAAATAGTCTACCCTACATTTCTATTGACAGGTCTTGGCTGCGTGTTATACTACGCTAAAAATAATCAGTAATAGGAAGGTAATCACATGGCGCCACGAAAATCATCCGCTAAAGAACCTCAAATATTGGAAATGCCCCCGCAAAAGATGGCAGTGGTCTATGCCAAGGGCGCCCCGGATAAGGTCTTCCCTCAACTTATGCCTGCCCTCTACGGCTCAGTTTACACTCTGAAGTTTGACCTCAAGAAGAGGGGACTGCCTAACTTCAAGGTCAGCGGACTACGCGCCCGCTATCCTGATGCCCATCTTGTCCCTATGGATGAATGGACACATATTATCGGCTTGCCCATTCCTGAGGATACCACCTCCCTGCCCCAGAAGGTAGCTGACACTGAGGTCAAAATTGAGACCTGGGAATATGGAGTTGTAGCCCAAATTCTGCATATCGGAGCTTATGACCAAGAGCAACACACCGTTGAACGCTTGAATAAGTTTATTGAAGACAGCGGATGTGAAATAGCTGGTGACCACGAGGAGGAATACCTCACCACGCCTGATGCCAAAGTCGTCAAGACTATCATCAGGTATCCAGTTAAGAAGAAGCAGGAATTATAAAACAAGCTAGATTTCGCCAGCGGAATGGAAACATCTGAGATGAGAGCCCTCACCCAATCAACCTAAACTATCCCCACATTAACCAGACCAGCTACCTATTTTGCATGGCTTGATTTTAGTGAAGATGCAGCATCCGCCAGTGTTTGATGTATCGTACTACCTCATCATCGCCGAGGTCATACCATTGTCGATAGAAGTCAGCTACGGCAAATCTTGGCATGAACCCTGTCGTGACGGTTACTACTTTATCGGCGACCCTTTCTAACTTCTTAACGGCTAATGCCGAGGCACAGGGCACCGCTACAACTGTTTCCTTCGGTTGGCGATGGCGCACCGATTCCACCGCTGCCATCATGGTGAAGCCTGAAGCCAATCCATCGTCTATGATTATCACCGTTCTGCCATTCACTCCAATCAGGGGTCGGTCTCCACGGTAGAGCATGCTCCGCTGCTTAACCTCGACTCTTACCCTGCTAGCCTCATACTCTATCTGTTGACGGGTCAAACCGATTCTCTTTACCACTTCCTCATTAAGGATGATTGTTCCATCGTCAGCAACGGCGCCAAAGCCAGCTTCGGGGTGAAGAGGCATGGGAATCTTACGGGAAATAACCAGGTCAAGGTCAGCTTTAAGTGCGCTCGCTACCTCCAGCGCCACCGGAACACCCCCGTTAGGGATGGCAAGCACGACAACGGATTGGTCATTATATTCACCTAGCTCGGCGGATAACCGTCTGCCGGCATCATGTCGGTTGTCAAAGATAGACCGGTGTGCAGCAGAATATGTAATCGCTCTCCTCCTTATTTAATCAGCTTAAATTCGTTAACATCCACCAGACCGAGGTCGGTTAGCCTTAGTTCGGGGATTACCGGTAGTGCCAGAAAGGAAAGTGTAGCGAAGGGCGAAGATAGAACTATGCCTAAATCTACGGCTAGTTGCTGAAGCTTCTCCAGTTTATCTACTACCACCTCTAATGGTTCATCAGATAGTAATCCGGCAATAGGCAGGGCTAAGCTGGCTAATACTCTGCCATCAGCAACAACCACCAGACCACCGTTCAGTCTTTCAATTTCCTTAACGGCAGCGAATATGTCCTCGTCGTTAGTCCCGACGACAACGATGTTGTGGGAATCGTGGGCAATAGACGAGGCCAGAGCCCCTCTCTTTAAGCCAAATCCCATAACCAGCCCCAGACCAATATTGCCTGTAGCCTTGTGCCTCTCCACTACCACCACCTTCAGAATATCCCTGTCAATATCAGGCACAACAATTCCATCTAAAACCTTAACCTTTTCCATTCTCTTCTTGGTAATTATCTGACCAGGGACAATCTCAATAACCGGCTCGGTTTCCCCTGAAGCAAAAAGCGTCAATGCCTCTTTACTGAAGGGCTTAATATTTACCGTGTCGGTCAGCCCTTTGCTCCCGCCTTGATATGAAGAGAATAAGGGCTTTCCTTCCCTAGCTACCAGGCGACCTTGATAAAAGACCATATCTACTCGCAAGCTAGATAATTCACTGAGCACAATTAGATTAGCCATATAGCCAGGAGCCACTGCTCCCATTCTAGCTAGTCTAAAATAATCAGCGGTATTGATGGTAGCCATCTGGATAGCCCGCACCGGGTCAAGCCCCTGACGAATCGCCTTTCGCACTACGGCATCAATATCACCATCGCTGAGCAGGTCAACACAATTACGGTCATCAACAACAAAGAAGCACCGTTTATAGGTTTTATCGGTAACCAAAGGCAGTAAGGCATCAAGGTTTTTCTCTGAAGAACCCTCTCTAATCATTGCCCACATGCCCTGTCTGAATTTTTCTCTAGCCTCATCCAGAGACACCGATTCGTGGTCAGAATAAACACCAGCCGCAATATAGGCAGTGAGGTTTTTCCCGGTAACGCCGGGAGCATGACCATCAACAACTTTTCTGCTAGCAAGGTTGATTTTTTTCAATATACTGGCGTCGGCACTGAGCACGCCGGGGAAATTCATTACCTCACCCAAACCAATACAGCCCTGCCACCTGAGAACCCGCTGAATATCCTCAGGCTCAAGGCTGGCTCCTGATGTCTCCAAAGGAGTAGCTGGCACACAAGGAGGAGCCATCAGAAATAGGTCAAAGGGTAAACGGCGGGCGCAGTTCAGCACATATCTTATGCCTCCCAATCCACAGACATTAGATATCTCATGGAGGTCAGTAACCACAGCCAAAGTGCCTCGCGGCACTACCGCTCGAGCATATTGACCTACATCAAGCATAGAGCTTTCTATGTGAGTATGTCCGTTAATAAGACCAGGTGCCAGGTAGCTGCCTCTTAAGTCCACTACCTGCTTAGCCTGGTGATAGTCCCCTATTCCGGCAATCATGTCCCCACAAATAGCCACATTGCCTGACTCAATCTCACCGGTAAACACATTCACCACCCTAGCATTAGCCAGAACCAAGTCAGCAGGAAGCTCCCCCTTAGCTACCGAAATTAAGTGAGCCATTTTGGATAACATTATTCTTCAACCTCCAAAAGACATATATCGGGAAGATTACGGAACTTCTCACCCCAGTCCAGACCGTAACCCACCAGGAACTTATCGGGAACGGTAAAACCCAGATAGTCAATAGTAACCGGAAACTGCCGCCGGGAAGGCTTGTCAGTCAGAGCACATAGGCTCAAGGAGGTGGGCTTTTTCTGGCGTAGATGATCCAAAAGAAAACCAGTTGTAAGACCAGTATCCACTATGTCCTCAACAACCAATACTTCCCTGCCTCTAACTTTAGACCGAAGGCCCTGCACTGCTTTAATCTTTCCCGAACTCTCCCTACCCCGACCATAGCTGGATAAACGGATAAACTCCACCTCCAGTGGAAAATCAAGATGTCGAATCAGGTCAGCCATAAACATAAACGAGCCCTTAAGGACACATATTAGAAGGGGATATTTATCTTGATACTCTCGTCGGATTTCAGCCGCCAGCCTCTTAACCGCAGCCTCTATCTCGTCCTTGGTCAAAAAAATACTGAGTTTAGGTTGAGAACCCATAGCTACTTGAGATTATAGTCTTTACCTTTAATTCTGTCCAACAAAGAGAAATGGAATTGTAGGAAACCCTATCCTCTTCCCCTCATTAAGGGGAAGGGGAGTCTGGTATGTAAGAGAGGCTTCGCCTCTCTGTGACTTACCTTCAGCATTTTTCTGCCTTAAAGTGATGGTATAATGAAAGCAGGAGGGCAATATGAAACTCGAAGAAGAACTAATTAGAATAAATGATAAAATCGATAAATATCATTAAGAGGATAGAGAGGATCAAAAGGGCTAAGTATGAAAATCTAGGTTATATATCGTGGGGATTTGCTTTGGATCAACTGGCCTTTCTATTGTTAAAGCAAACTTTATTACCATATTCATAGCTGTAGCCTTCGTCGTTGGTGGATTTGGTGCATTTGTTTACTCGGCAAGATTTAAGGTAGACTAGCTTACAATTACGAAAAGTTCTAACTAGTTACATGCACAGGTCTCCCTATGTTTATAGATAATCACGAAGCGTCATGGCATTTCTCACGGCAAAGGCTTCAGCGTCATTATTAAAATAGATATAAACTGCTTTCAGGTTCACAGCTAAATCAGCCAGTCTCTTTGCCCAATCGGCTAGTTCCTCATCAGAGTAACAGCTCCAGTAGAGTCCGGTACTGCCGTGAAACCTGATATAGGCAAAATCAGCCGTCGCCACCAAGGGGCAACTTAGGGAGGGCATATCAAAGACACAGAGCCCGATATTATACTTATGTAAAATATTAAAAACCGGCTCTTCAAGCCAGGATTGATGCCGAAATTCAAATACATGCTTCATACCCTGCGGTAAAATGGACAGGAATGATTCTAACCTGTCGTCATCACGATGCATATTGGGTGGAAGCTGATATAAGAGCGGACCTAATTTGTCCCCTAAAATTTGAGCCCTATTGATAAACTTGTCTACCGCTTCCTCAGTAGCTCTCAGCCTCTTAATATGAGTAATAAAACGGCTCACCTTGACGGCAAAGGTAAAGTGGGCTGGTGAGGAGTCGCGCCAGGTAGTAAAAGCAGTCTCTGAAGGCAGCCGGTAAAAACTATTATTGAGCTCAACTGTAGTGAAATTGCCGGCATAGAATTCAAGCCACTTCGGCTTAGCCAACTTCTCGGGGTAAAATCTAGACCGCCAGTGGTCATAATGCCAGCCTGATGTACCAATATAATAAGGTAATGCCATTAAACTCTTTCTTGAGGTGAACTTCCTATACCTTGTTGGCATAGTTCAGCAATTAGAATATTCAGTGTAAGTTCAGCATCATATCTCCCGGTCTTAATAGAGAGGTCAGCTTCTAAAAGTTTATGATATACTTGTACAAGTCGTGGCAAAGGATACCTATCAGCTTGTTCCAATATACTACGCAAAGCAAACTCCGAGGTTAAACCCAACCTATTCTGAATCTCCGTCCTAGCTTTTCCTTGGTTTCTTAATTCTATAGCTCGAACAATCATCTGAACCTGCCGTGATAGCATAACCAGAAGATAAGCCGGGGCAGCTCCTCTTTGTAATAACTGCTGAAGCCATTGTTCGGCTACCTTAGCTTTGAAATCAAGTATAGCATCAACCATAGTAAAAACATTAGCCTCCTGAGCTTGGCTCACTACCAGGTTGACATCCTCTTCTTCTATACGGCGACCTGAAGCAAATAGGAGTAGCTTGTTAATTTCATTTGCCATAATCCGCAAATTGCTACCTACAAGCTTGGCTATTAAGTTCATTGCTTGAGGAGATATGCTGCCCCCTTCCTTGACCACATATCCTTGAATCCACTGACGCAGTTTAGTATCTTTTAGTAGAGGGAATGACCTTATTTCTGCCTTGGCTGAAAGCTCCCTGAACAGAGGATTATTACTTCCTACCCTAATGTCTGTTAATACTAGTATTGTGCTATCAGGTATCTCAGTAATATAAGCAGCTAATGATTTATACTCGTCTTGTTGATTGGTTATATGTGTGCTTTTCCCCCGTCGGCTGGTTTTACCTTTAGGTTCAAAGCGCTCCAGTAGACCGGTGACAATTATCAAGCGTCTTTCAGCCATAAAGGGCACCGTCTCACAAACGGTCCTTAATTGGTCTAATGTGATCTGTTGCCCATCAAGTATAGTGGTATTGGCCACTAAAAGTGTTTGGTCACCTATACTTCTCTTTATCTCCTCAAGCGAATGACTAAGAGAAAAATCATCTTGACCTAGCAAAATATAAAGCAAGGCTTACCTCTTTTCTTTTTGTTATCACACAGAAGACTCCCTGTGCCCTGATGGATAGTAGCCTATTCCCTGAACTGTGACCATATTTTTATTAACCTCGGTCTTGGCTCCGAGTATACTCTCCACAAGCCACAGGTTAGTCTCTACATGCTCTGTCAACATTGGTATCCGATACTGGCTAACTCCATTGGCTAAAGCGGTATAAAATATAAGCTGGTCGGCTAAATGCCGGTCAACCGTAGCTCCTGTTGCCAAATCGTCTATTAAACTTTTAGCCACATATTTACCGATGTCTTCCGAAGTTAGTCCTGGTTTGCCAGCTCTATCAGCGCCAATAATACAACCAGAACCAGTCTTAGCATATATGGTAAGAGCCGCCCCACGCTGAAGTGCCGTGGTGTCATTGACAATTTCTATCTGTGCCTCGTATCCATTTGCTTTAAGTAATTGGGCACATTTCTCCACCATTCGCTCGCTCACCCGCCTCTGCTTGAGATGAGAAGAAAGGGAAAACCCTTCAATTCCGGTAACCTCACCCTGACAGGATAACCTGATTGGCTCTAATTTTCCCGTTACCGGCTCTATCTCTACCTGTATAACTCCACCTCCACTGGGGACATAGCCGGGACGAATAATACTGAGCCTAGCCGTTATACCCATCTTCTCTAACACAGGAAAAAGGACATACTGCATATGATAGGCAGAAGGAGCAAAGTCTTGGAATAGCCCTCCACATATCTTGAAGCTCATAGTTCTCGAGGCAAAGCAGGCAGCAGGCAGGAGGGTCATAGCCAGCAAAGTGGTCGACCCGGCTGTTCCTATATCCCATTCATAATCGCCACTTTTAACCTCTCCACCGGGTTTAAACCGTATCTCCATAGAGCCAATTTCACCACCATCTATAGTACCCTGGCATATTTGCTTGAGTGCCTGTATTGATTTAAGATGCTGGGGTCTTAATCCCGGTTTTTCTCTCTTAGCTCGAATATTGGTCAGGTGGAGTTCTTCACCAAGCAGGGTAGCTAAGCCAAAAGCAAAACGAACTATAGTGCCGCTCCCTGATTTTTGAGCTCCATCAATATGTATCATTCACTCCCCTCTAAATCGTCAGCACTGCTCTTACATATAAGCTTGAGTCCATTCTGTCCTACTACGGTAACTTCCTCGCCGGTGTCTATGTTCTCGCCTACCGAGGTAGCCTGCCAAAGCTCACCCTTAATTCTAACGAGACCCTCTGGGGTTAATGGGCTTACTACCTTACCCTGGCTGCTAATCAGAGGCAGAACTATTTCGGGTTTCCTCATCATTGCTCGGCTGCCCATCCGATAAGTAATAACTGCGTAGGCAGCCCATACCACCATCAAGGTAATAAGACCCCATAGAGGTATATGAATGTCTAACTGAGGCAAGCCCCAACGCACAATCACGACTATGGCTGCCTCCTCAAGTATAGTGCTAATGATAGCCAATATGAGTCTGCCGGTCATCTTCCTGCCATTTTATTATAGCAGGACTGCTCCTGTTGCCGATACTTAAATATGAATGCTATAATTAGCAAACATAATTATCATAGAAGTCATTTATCAGGGAAGGTTTTAATGGGTTCGCTCCTTCAAAACCTATCTCCTCCCTCTCCTTACTCAGGAGTAATAGAAAAGGGGAGTTTTAGAGGGGCGAAGCCCCTCTAAAGAAATTACTTCCCCCTTCCCCTTAACAAGGGGAAGGGGGATAAAGGGGGATAGGGTCACTAAAGAAGAACCAAAGGGGTGAGGTTGAAAAATGAAACTAAGTCGTGAAGAAGTGTTACATATTGCCCTCCTGGCTCGGCTGGGGCTGACTGATGCCGAAGTGGATAGACTCAGAGAGCAATTATCTAACATCCTGGAGAACTTCGAGATTCTACAGCAGGTGGATACTAGTGGTATCCCGCCTACAGCACAATCTATTCCTCTCCAGAATGTAATGAAGCTCGATGAAGCTTCCCCTTCCTTACCACGGAGCCAGATTCTAGCCAATGCCCCCCGAGAAGAAGGCGACTTCTTTAGGGTACGGGCTGTGCTTTAATGATTAAAGTGGAGTTTTAGAGGGGCGAAGCCCCTCCAAAGAACTCCCCCCCTTTAGTCGAGAAGTACGAAAGACAAAACTTTTATATGCACCTTTCCCCCGTAGTCGAATATAGTGACAGCTCAACCCTTCAACCTTAACTTGTTGGGGAATAAGGTTTCTTCTTCAGCCTCATACCAAATAGGAAACGAAATTTATTATTTCTTGCTTAGTGTAGACGCGCCAGATGTACTGATGTTGCCCATTGTAGGCTCACCAATGTACGATAGTTTTGATGCACCACTGAGGTTAGCATCCAGTTTACCACTCAGGTTTACCGTACCACTGCTGGCTCCGCTGAGTGTGACATCTGCGTTGCTAACCGGGAAAGCAGCCAATTTAACCCGACTGGCTCCAGAGGCATCAACGACGATATCGTTGGCTGAACCCTCCAATTGGACGGTACTGGCTCCGGATACATCAAAGTCGACATCACCGGCGGTTATGTCACCGGTAACTCTGCTGGCTCCAGAGAGGTCAAACTCTACACCGCCGGCTGATATTTCCACCAAGTTAAGGGAGCTTGCTCCAGATACCTCAATATCAATATTATCTGTGGAAGTAAAGCCGGAAACAGTACCCCGTGTCGCCCCGGAAAGAGCCAGGCCACGAAGCTGGGGCATGGTGATTTTGGCCTGCAACTTGGTAAAAGCGTAATGTAGGGCCGGTTCGAGACGTATGTTTAATGTCGTGCCCTGCTTAGAAACCAGGATATAGTCGAACAGGTTGTCGTCGGCGGTTATGCTGACGGTGTATGAACTAGACTGGGTAATCTCAACCTCAAAGGCATATCCAACTTCGACATGGGCGAAATCGCCAAAATTGAATTCCTGAGTATCAAGGTTTCCGGAGCCCTTGACCACGCCGTCTACGCAGCTGGCCAGCAATCCCAAGGTTAAAAGTACCGCCACCAATACTGCCATTATTACTTTTTTCATTGTTACCCTCCTATCTGTTAGATATTCTAAATAATTTTAGATTTCCCAGCTCAACTAATGTTGTGATAACTACGGGCAAAGTGGTTTATGTTATTTGTATAACCAATAACCCACTATACAGTTATAGTGCTGCATATCAATGGTTGCCATTATTCCCCTTCTTTCTTTTTGAGCCCCCACAATATTCTAAGTGCGATACTAGCAAACAAGAAACAAAGGAAAACAATAGTACCTGTCCAGGATGAATATACAGGTGTCGACCAGCCTACTATGCCAAGAATAAGTCCTGCTGCAAATACTAGCCAAACAATTGCCCTTTTAGCATTTTCTGGCATTTTGTCACCTCCTTGAGTTGCCTCCAAACAGTCTACCACCAGTCCCCGCCGTCAACTGCAGGGCTTTGTCAGGTTTTGTTATTATGCTCCAAAGTTATGACTACATTTCCCTTTTTGTGTCCTTTGTCGACATACCTGTGAGCCTCGGCAATCTGTTCCAACGGATAGCTTCTATCTATGACAGATTTTATCTTCCCCGCCTCAATAAGCTCTTTGAGGAAAATTAGGTCTTCAGGCAGACATATGTACTCGACATTAGCACCTAAACTCATCCCGGGGTAACCAAAAACCTGGTCACCTTCCTTAAACAGCTTTACATCTTTGCCTACTGCTTCAATTTCCCCGGCTAGCTCAGTCCCTAGTATAGTTTTCTGTGGTTTTCTGAGCCCTATTGATATTCGCATGAAGAGCCAGAACCCGGTAGGGGCTGTGCAACTTCGCTGCCAACAGTCGTATTTCGTTACTGTTGTTGCGTGAATATTTATAAGCACTTCATTGTCCTTGGGAGTAGGTTTTTCTACCTCTTTGAGCTGAAGAACATCCGGTGGTCCGTATTTGGTGTATACAATAGCTTTCATAATTATTCCTCCTAATTTACTTTGATTTGGTGATTTCAAGTAGCTTTTTTAAGGAATGCTATTATACATACCACACAGAACGCACCTTATTCGATTACAAAAGCCCTCTAGACCTCATAGTGCAGAGGGATTCCTCTTCCTGGTGGAGGTGGGGGAGACCATCCCTCTCACTCACTCAATACAAGCTCATTTCTGTGTAAAGTTTAAGCCCCCAGAAAATCTTTCCGCCTAAGTACCGGCTCTAAGGAAGGCTTCATCTTTTGAACCGGAGAATCAACATACCGATGAACATGGCGAGAAAACCACCGCCAAGACCAAAGAAGATACCTGCAGTAATATTATCCACTAAAAAACCATAACCCATTCCGATAAAGAGTCCTGCAGGTATCGCCACTCCAGTTATGTTCCATTGCTTCTTCTGATCATCTGATTGTGTTGACATGATACCTCCTATTAACCATCCATATTTGTCACCTGACTTTGTGTTGACGATTATAAGTTGTCCTATTATTCATTCCACCATTCTCCGCCTAAACAGGAAAATACCCAATGTAAAGAACACTAAGGTATAGCCAAGAACCCAGTAGAAATCTATGGCGATATCACTGAAACCAACGCCATTCACCACAACATCTCTGGTTGCATCAAGAGCATGGGCGAAAGGAAAAACATTCATTATACTCTGGAATACGCTTCCGAACACTGCTAAATCGAACCAGGCTCCTGAAAATATGGTCAGGAGGAGTACTGCTGTATAAAAACCGGGCACCTGCTTGTAGGTAAAGAGCGAACCCGCAACCATTCCCAGGCCTATGTAGCCCATAGACATGATAAAAAGGACGAGAAAAACGAGGCCTAAATTCCCAGTTATCTCAAGTCCGAGCAAAGCTGCTAGTGCAAAGATAAGAACCATTTGGATGAGCGCTACCGGTATGTATGGCAGGGAATAGGCTGAAATGAAATCGTTAGCCCTGAGCGGGGCAGTCAACAACCGTGATAAAAATGCGCTGTCTCTATCTTTAGCAAGTATCATCGCTGAACTGAATTGCAGCATAACGAAACCGAAGAGAGCTATTCCGGGTGCTAAATTGGTAGGAGTGAAAGAGCTTTCAAGCCTACCGATGGGGGATAGTATCAGCAGCAAAACTGGCGGGAACGCTATTGCCAGACCTAAGGATAGGTAGTCCAGGAACATTTCCTTGAAATTTCTTTTCGCCAGTCCCATGAATCTCATTCTCTTAGCTCCTTCCCGGTAAGATGCAGAAATACATCGTCCAAGGTGATCTCTTTTTGAGATGTGGATTCGATAACAACTCCCCTGGGTCGTAGATAATCCACAACTTCTGAGAAATTCACCTCTTTAGCTTTAATCTCAATCCCGTCCTCTATTTCTTTTACTTCCGGGTATATCTCCCTGAGACCCTCAATGGCGTCACTAGTCAGGTTCTTTGCCTTGACAACCATCACCTGCATATCAGAGATGCTATCTTTTAACTCACGGGGAGTCCCAAGGGCTACTATCCTACCCTCGTCTATTATCGCTATTCTATCCGCCAGGGAGTCAGCTTCTTCCAGGTAGTGGGTTGTAAGCACTATCGTCTTTTTCCCTTTGAGCTCCGCTATATGTTCCCATATGCTCCTTCTCGACTGAGGATCCAGGCCAAGGGTAGGTTCGTCCAGAAATAGCACCTGAGGGTCAGAAACAAGAGCCATAGCGATGCTGAGCCTTCTTTTCATCCCCCCTGAATATTTCCTCACTTGCTCTTTGTCCCGCTTAGTTAGACCCATCATCTCCAGCAGTTCCTCTGACCTCTTTTTTACCTCTTCTTTCCCAACTCCGTGTATCCCCCCCATCAAGCTCAGGTTCTCCCAGGCGTTAAGATGCTCAGCGATTGCTGTCTCCTGTGGCGAGACGTCTATAACTGTTTTCACTGCTATGGGATCCTTCTGTACATCATGACCCATTATCGTGGCTGTACCGCTGCTCGGTTTGAGCAGACAGCACAGCATTTTAATAGCGGTTGTTTTACCGGCGCCATTTGGCCCGAGCAATGAGAACAGCTCTCCTTCCTTAACGGACAGGTCTATGCTATCTACCGCTACAAGATTCCCGAATCTCCTGGAAATGCTGAATGTCTGAATGGCAAAATGATTGTCTTTTATGCTTTCCGTCATATGCTTCAATCTCTTATCAATATAATCGGCAGAAATACGACACCTCCACCTGATCTATCGCCATATTCACCTCAAAGACAGTATTACCTTACACAGTGATGACTACATTTCCCTTTTTATGGTTTTTTTCGACATATCTGTGAGCCTCGACAATTTGTTCCAACGGATAGCTTCTATCAATGACCGATTTTATCTTTCCCGCCTCAATGAGTTCTTTAAGAAAGATGAGATCTTCTATGCGGTATGGTGCCATCATAAATATTGCTTTTTTACTGCCTATCATTGAAGTCCATAACATTAGCACAAGCAGTGGAATAGTAGCAACAGTGGAAAGATAGATTCCTTTTTGATTCAGTGAACTTTTACATTTTGGAAACGAATTTTTGCCTACCGCATTAAAAATAATATCATAGGTCTGACCCTCTTTTATAAAATCCTCTTTGGTATAGTCAATCACTCTATCTGCCCCAATAGACTGCACTAATTCCAGATTCGTTGTACTGCATACCCCGGTAACTTCTGCTCCGAAGTATTTGGCTAGTTGTACCGCAAACGTACCCAAGCCACCAGAAGCTCCATTTATCAGAACCTTATGACCGCTCTGAATACCCCCCTTGTTTCTAAGGAATTGCAGTGATACGGGGGCCGCGAAAGGAACTGCGGCGGCTTCCTCGTAGGTCATATTGGTCGGCTTCATTGTCACCTTTTCTTCGGGCATACATGTATACTCGGCATGGACGCCCATTTGTCCTGCTCCATAAACCTGGGCACCTTTCCTAAATAGTTTCACATCTTTGCCTACTGATTCAATTTCCCCGGCTAACTCATTCCCTAGTATAGGATTCCTTGGTCTTATGAGACCAAAAGCTATTCGTGTGGTGAGCCAGAATACTCTTACTCGTACTTATATTTGATTACATCTTTACTCGGATCTGCTGACCATTCCTGCATACTGCCGTCATAAAACTTTACATTCCTATATCCAACCACCTGTGTCAGCACATACCACAATGGGCTGGCATACCCCCCAACACCACAATAGACAATGATCTCTTCGTCCCCGTCTTCACCAAGTACAGTAATGGCCATTTCCCTGATTGTGCTGGTATCCTTCCAGGTTATATAAGTTGTTACTCCGGCTTCATCCACTGTAGTAGCCCAGAACCAGGGAGCGGGCAAATCTTTAGCAGTTGGTATATGACCGGCTCTTACCGCCCCCGCCCACTGTTCTATACCAAAGTAAACGTCAGGCTCTGTAGCGTCTACCAAGATTGATTTCCCAACCTTATCTTCAACGTAGTCCTTGGAAACAAAAATTGTCTCATCTACTACTCCAGTGTATGTTACTGCGGTTGGCGTAACGGGTTCAGTAGATATAGCTCTTTCCTCTACTGCCCACAGGTCGTATCCTCCATCAAGCATAGCCACGTGTTCAACCCCGGCATATATGAGCGTAATGGTAACCCTATTAGCAAAAGTGACGCCACTGGGGGCCGGTCCTGATGACGGTGAATCAACTGTTCTAGCAATAACAACCACCGTGGAATCGGCGGTTATCCCCGCGTTGCCAATAGTAGTAAACAGAGCCTCATCTTCGGGCAGTTCCATCCAGGGCCATTCTTCTCCGAAGAGATTTACCATCCAGTTGGGAAAGGCGGGGACATTTACTGAACCGGGAATATGGCCGGCTGTATAGTAGTCGGGCTCCCTGACATCAAGTATAACCAGGTCTAGATTATCAATGTTATCCTCTAACCACTGGGTGGAGACAATAGCGTCAATCGCCCGGGCTGGAGGTGACGGTGGTGTTGGCGTTGCCAGACAGCCGATAGCCACCAGGCTGAGGGCTAACAACAACGCCAGCGGGATTAATAGTAGCTTCTTTTTCATTGTTTCCTTCTCCTAACCAAATTTGAATAATGTGAATGGGTAAACTTATAACACTGGAGCAAGGTTTGTTAATGCCTTTACTGGAGTGTCACTAAACCCTGCACGTTAAAGAATTTTTCCTTTGTCATAGTGTCCCTCCTTTCTGCTTATCGTTTTCCAGATATTGTATCTTCTAGTAATGGCAACCTAACGACCAAGCTTTGTTAGGTTTTGTTATTGTGCTCCACAGTTATTACTAATGGTACTTATTTAGATTTCCGCTTCGCCCCGTACGCCCCACCGCTGAAGATAAGGCAGACACCGAACATGAAACCGAAGTCGTACCAATTGCCGCTGTTATACACCTCATAGATGTTAACATTGTCGGAAAACAGAGAAATAATAAAGGTAATAGGTGAAATAACACCGTGCCACAAGCCCGACCAGAAGCCGACACTTTTACCGTCTACGTCGGGGATGCCTACTGTTGGATTGGTGCCGGCAGCGCAGCCGGCCAGCAGGAATATAGCCAGGATTGCTATAGATACCAGGAGCAGGCGCTTCTTTGTCATTGTTTCCCTCCTCAAGTTACTTTATCTTTTCAAAACGCGCTTGGAAGAAACGTAAGTAATTGGGTTCATAGATCATCTTAGCCCATATTTTGTGTATACAATTGCTTTCATAATAGTATCTCCCTTTTAAGTTTAGTACACTGGTTCTATGTTCAGGCAACCAGAATGTTTAGAATCTCTTCTATATAGTTGTGAGCTAGGGAAAGATGGGCTTCGTTTGGGAGGAACTTGGCCCTACAGTCTGGGACAGTATTGGCTACATATTGTCCTACAGATACGGGGACCTGGGTATCCAACTCCCCATGCCAGAGGTGTAGTTGCATAGAAATGTCATGTAACTGGTATCCCCATGGACGTTTATAGAGTACCGCATCCCAAGATGCACCTCGAGTTCCCATCTTAAACGCCTCTAGCATACTATTTGTGAACGCTTGCACAAACTTAGTTTGATCCATCAGCAACTTGTCTGGATCGGCTACTGTGTCTTTCATCTTTGATAAGAAGCGATCTGGATTGCGGTGAAAGCCCATGGCCATCAGTATTAAAAGTAATTTCCTCGTCAAGGTGGACTTACCGGGGAGCAACATAGCTGTTCCATCCTTGGCTCCTGGCGCCTCGGAGGGCCCCATACCGCATACTATGGCGGCTGTGGATAGGCGGTCGGGAATCCTATGGGCACATGCCAGTGCATATGGTCCACCCCCCGAAATTCCCAGCACGGAAAACCGGCCCAATTGCAGGGTGTCAGCCAACTCGATTACATCATCTGGCCAATCCAAGATTTTTCGACTACGCTTGAAATCGGAAAGACCATAGCCGGGACGATCAGCTGCAATGATGCGGGCATTAAGTCGTGCGGCGATCCCATCAGTATCAAAGAGCACCCAATCAATCCGCGAACTGGGAAAGCCGTGAAAGTAAAAGACGGGCTTGCCATCTGGATTGCCGTATTCAGCGTATCCCAGTAATCGCCCGTCTTTTAGCTTGATTGTTTGGTCAGTTCTATCTGTTGCCATGTTCTTCTCCTTTATCTATTTGGATCTCACAAAGTTATCACCACTTTACCCTTCGCATGGCCTTGCTCAGCATAGCTGTGAGCCTCGGAAATCTGCTCCAGTGGATAAGATCTATCGATAACCGATCTCACTTCCCCGGACAGCGCCATACCCAGTATATTTCTTTTTGGTTTTGTCCAACCCAAAGCCATTCGCCCGGCGAACCAGAACAGGGGAGGGACTGTGAAACTTCGCATTTTTACATCCCCTGCGTTTACGGTTGTCGCGTTTATTCTTACCAGTATTTCATTGTCCTTGGGGATAGGTTTGACCACCTCTTTTAGTTCAAGAACATCCGGTGGTCCGTATTTTGTGTATACAATTGCTTTCATATTACCCCCAGCTGTTATTATTGCTTACTCTTTCAGGCACTCTGCACAGCAACACCACGGCGGAATTCCTTCCAGAGCAGAAATCCCTGTATCAGGGCTAAAGGTACGTTGGTATATATTGCCTGAATCATTACGGGCGTTGTCCCCAGGCAGAAAATGATACCCATGATTAAGGCTATCTTCATATATTTCCTGTTGATAATGAATAAGAGCCCCGTGGTAATCTCATAGGCTACAGTGAGTACGATAAATAAAAGCATGTAGGTTACTACTATCGTTTTCCAGGCGTCCAGGTACCAGGGGAAAAAGGTCTCGTCGGCAAAAGCGTGGTAGCTCTCTACGCCGTTTATCGAAGCCAGTAAAATATTGGCTAAAGCTCCAAGAAGAAAAATTATCCCAAAGATAGTTCGTGCTACATTCATTGTCTCACCTTACTCCGGTTTTTCCTTCTTAAGTCCCCAAAATTTTGCCAGTACTCCAGCTACCAACCAGCAGCCAAACATGATAATAACACCGGTGGTAGTAGCATATACGTGTCCGATCGCACCTGCTAGAAGAAAAATGAATCCCAGTCCACCGATCAGACCAACAATGGCCCGTTTAGCATTTGTTGACATGTGAGTCACCTCCGTCTTAACGCTATTTACGCTTTTTACCCAGTTATATATAAAAGACGTTATGGCTAACCCTGCTCTTTCCTTATGCGCTCCGCTTCCTGTTCTATTGCTCTCCTCTCTGATTTTCCACCTTCAAAGACAAATACACGCAAATAATGGGGCAATATAATAAGAATACCCCAGGGGCCCAGAACCCAGAGGAACCAGGGATAACCTCTGTCACCAAGCGCCCATACTAAAAAGCATATGATGTTCACCACTGCGTAGAAGATTAAGTTACCCCAGAAGCCTCTCTTTGCCTTAACCCTCTTTCTTGCCTCTTCATAGATGTGTTCTTCACTTGTACCGGTTGTCATTTCGATGCCTCCTGTATAGATTTCCCTATATACGGATAGTCAACGTATTTATTTGTCTATCAAGGCTCCATTTTGTGTACCATTATTCAATATGCTATATTCATGCAACCTTTTATTTCTTCTTCAGCCTCATTTCTAATAGGAAGCGAAGTTTCTTATCTCTTACTAAGTGTAGACGCACCAGATGTATTGATGTCCCCCATGGTGGGCTCACCAATGTAACTAAGTTTTGAGGCACCACTGAGGTCAGCATCCAGTTTGCCACTGAGGTTTACCGTACCAGTGCTGGCACCACCGAGATTGACATCGGCATTATTAACCGTGAAACCGGTGAGTTTAACACGACTGGCGCCATCAGCATCGACTAATATGTCGCTGGCCGAGCCCTCCAACTGAATGGTACTAGCTCCAGACAGGTCAAAGTCCGCATCACCAGCTGTTATGTTACCGGTAACCTTGCTTGCCCCAGAGACGTCAAACTTAGTATCGCCAGCCGAGATGTCCACCAAGTCCAGGGAGCTTGCTCCTGACACTTCAATGTCAAGATTCTCCGTGGAACTGAAGCCGTAAACAGTACCCCGTGTCGCCCCGGAAAGCTCCACACCGCGTAGCTGGGGCATGGCGACTTTAGCTTTCAAGGTTGCAGGCCATCGAATGGATATTGTTTTAAGCCCTATCTTTAACGTATCGCCCTCTTTGAAAACTAGGATATGTTCAAATAGATTATCATCCGCAGTAATACTGATATCGTACGAATCGGATTTGATAACCTCAAACTTAAAAGCACTGCTGATATCAACCTTTGTAAAATCACTAAAATCGAACTGCTTGGTCTCCAGGTCTCCCGAGCCTTTCAATATGCTACCACAGCCCCCCACCAGTCCCGAGGTTAAAAGTACCGCCACCAGTACTGCCGCTATTAGTTTCTTCATAGATACCTCCTTTGCTGCCTAGTTGTTAAAATGGAAATAGTATTAGTTACTGCCTTCGAAATACTCTCTTACTTCAGGTTTTGCCAGATAAATCAATACGAGTACCCCGAGAACGGTGCCTACTGGAATCCAAAAAAGGCTAAGTACAGCAATAACAATGCCAATAATTCTACCCCAGCTTTTTGCCTGAAGTATTCCTATACCGCCAGCCAGGGATAATCCGGCACCGCACAGAAGCACAAACATCCCGATGCTCATACCAAAGATACCACCAATGTTAGCCGGCCCCCACCCAAAGCCTAGAGCTTCAGGTAAAGCAAAAATGGCGATACCAGCTATACCGATAAGGTACAAGAAAGCACTTAAGAATGCCCAAATGGCTACTAGCACCAATAAGTCTGGTCTTTTCATGGTTCTTACCTCTCTTTCATAACTACGGTTGCTCTTACTCAGTTGAAACACGCTGCTAGTGGTTTTATTATGACTTCTTTACGGTATAACTTCTCATTCAATCTCCAAATTTTTCATTCAGCCAGTTAAACGTATCAAGTAAGAAAGGGTAATAAGCACCAGTATCTTCGTCTACTAGTCCATGATTCGCATTTGGATAGATGACATAGCCGAAATCTTTACCGTGATCGGTAACTAAGGAATCCAGAATCTCTACAGTGAGCGGTACGGGTATGCTGCTGTCCTTTTCACCAAGTACCCACAAGCAGGGGACATCGGTTTTCTGTAACGAAGGTAAAGGATCAAAACCGTGAGGTCCCGTGTAATCACGCGCCATATCTGAAGCATCTGTCAGTGAGATTTCTTTTACTTTCCTATTATCACCTTCGACCAAGTCACTATAATAAATCTCCTGACCTATCGAACAGGTCGGCCCGGACAATGCAATCGCGAAGGCAACATCAGGCGACTTTGAAGCAGCATGTGGAGCAATCCAGCCTCCCTGGCTAAAACCTGCCACGCCTATCATATTCGGGTCAATAAGGTCATGATTTTTCAGGAATTTAACGCCGGCAAGCGCATCGTCAGCCAGGATGTCGATGTTAACTCCACTGGTTTCGGTTCCTACTTCTGGATACTTTCCGGTAGATTCACCGGCTCCTCTTTTATCGTACCTTAAAACGGCAAATCCATGCTGTACAAAGAAATGGCTGATGTACAGATTATACCAATCATTACGCGTCAGGGGTGGGGAGCCATGAATAGTTACGATGGCAGGGAACGGACCTTCACCTGCGGGAAGGTCGAGAGTCCCGGCAAGCGTGATGTCACCATTCTGAAATGTAATTGTCTCGAACTGTGGTCCTGTCACTTCCATTACCGGGATCTCATCCCCACCGCATCCGCAAAGTCCAACAGCTAACAACGCTATAGCCATTCCAACTATATAGAGTGTTTTTCCCATCTTGTTTCTCCAAATCAGTTTATTATCTTATTTTTGTATTATGTCTGAGTCCCAGTCCATATCAATTTCGCCCATGGTAGGCTCACCAACACAAAAAACTCTTGAACCTCCGCTAAGTTTAGCGTCTAAAGTACCGTCTACATTGACGGTGGCATGGCTGCCGCCGCTGAGATTGATATCAGCATTGTTTACAGAGAAGCCCTCTAGATCTATATGGCTACCGCCCGAACATTTGACTTTGAGGCCATCAGCCGAGCCGGAAAGATTAACGTGACTGCCCCCCGACAGATTAAAGTCAGCATTTCCTGCTGATATATCACCTGGAATTGAAGGCTCGCTCAAGTGACTTCCGCCGGAGAGCCTAACCGACAGGTCGTGTGATGTGTCAAAACCGGAAAAACTGGCATGAGAACCACCAGATAATTCTAATTTGTAGAGATCGGGCATAGTAATCTTGGCTGTCAGGGTTGCCGAACGAAAGGCGGCATTCGCCTTCGGTCTAATCCTCAACGTGTTACCCGATTTGCTGACCTGAATATGTTCCATCACGTTATCATCGGCTATTACCTCTACGCTAAAAGTACCGGACTTGGTCAGTTCCACATGCATGCCATTTTCCGCTTTAATCCCGGTAAAATCACTAAAATCAAACGTTTTAGTTATCAGGTCCCCGGAGCCTATAACCTTAATTCCCGTGCAACCGGTCACCAATCCCATTATTAAGAGTACCACCACCAATACTGCCATTATTGCTTTTTTCATTGCCCTCTCCTTTAAGACTTTAGTTTTCCGCTTTCTCCTGAGCTGCCAGCACTGCCGCAAGCGCAGGCAGGAGTTTCTTCCGCATTATTCGTTTCGGCACGTAGGCGCTTGCTCCAGCCGATGCTGCATCATTGCGAAAGGCTTTTTCTTCATGAATGGTCAATATCACAACCTGCGTGGTTGGCATGGTGGCCTTTATGTGTCTTGTCGTCTCAATACCGTTCATCCCGGGCAGGCGGATGTCCATGATAACAGCACAGGGTGCTTGCTCTTGCGTAATAGCGATAGCTTGCTCCCCAGTGGCTGCCTCAATGAATTGATATTTGGGAAAAGCTCCTTCCAGCCACTGGCGCAGTGATTTACGCACGCTATTGTTATCCTCGACGATTAGAATTACCGGATTTATCAAGCTGCCCCTTCCCTGTCTCCCACATGATGTGAGTATCGTATTCAACGTTACTTGTACTTAACGCAAATACTAACAGGGAACAGTAATACCTGTTTGTCAGGAGAGCTTGACTCTTGATGTGGGGAAAGTTTAACAGTTCGGTAGTTTCTAGAGGAGGCTTCCAGGACACGGACTTCAGGATGCGGGGCGCCTCTTAGATAGTGCTATTAGCAGATGGAGGAACTTGCGGTTCCAGTGGGGTCAAACCGTGCTGGATGGCGAACTTAACCAGACCGGGTATATCGCTGACCTCTAGTTTTTTCATCAGGCGGCTACGGTAGGTCTCCACGGTCTTAGAGGATAGGTACAGGACTTTAGCGATATCTGCACTGGATTTGCCCGTAACTACGAGTTGCAAGATTTCCCGCTCGCGCGGACTTAGGTATGCCAGTGGACTTTTCACTTCGACTACCTTGCGTTGCAGTATGTACTCGTTAACAACACTATCCGAAATCTTCTGGCTCAGGTAGCGTTGGCCAGCATGGACAGCGCGAACAGCGTTGACCACCTCAATTCCGGCTGATTCTTTTAGCAAGTAGCCGCGCGCTCCGACTTGCAGCGCTTGAAAGATGTGTTCACTTGTGGAGTATATGGAAAGGATAATGACCTGGGCCGATGGGCAGACTTCGTGGATTTGCCGTGTCGCCTCGATGCCGTTCAATTCGGGCATGGCAATGTCCATTATCACTATGTCTGGGCAGAGCTGCGCCACCTGACGCACTGCGTCACGACCGTTTGCTACATCGGCAATCACTTTGATATCGTGCTGCGCCTCAAGCAAGAGCCGCAGTCCATCGCGAAGCACGGCGTGGTCGTCGGCCAGGAGCACGGTGATGCTTATCGGGTCACCTCCACAATGAACTTTGTACCGCTCCCGGGGCAGGATTCGATACGAAAGACACCACCCACAGCCTCCGCCCGCTCGCTCATTATGAGCAGCCCGAAGTGCTGACATCCATCTGGAGCAGGCAGGTGTACAGCGTCGAAACCGATACCATCGTCAGCAACGACCAAGCGTAGGGTTCCGTTGTCTACCTCCACGGTAACCGTTACTAGTGTGGCTTCGGCGTGCTTGGCTACGTTGGTCAGCGCCTCCTGTACAATACGGAACAAGTTATTCTCGACGCGCGTGTCCAGCCGGGGGACAGGCTCCTTGCCTTCTACGGCAACAGCAATATTGGTCCGCCTTGCGAACTGGTCCCCGTACCAGTGCAGAGCGGCCACTAACCCATAGTCATCCAGTACTGGTGGCCGCAGGTCAGCCATCACATCACGAATTCGTTCTGCCGTCTGCTCCACCAAAGTCAGCGAATCTTCAAGGCGGGACCGTAGCAGGTCTGTTACCTCCTTAGGCAGCTGTGTCTGAACAATATTTAAATTGATGCCGAGAGCGGTCAGATTCTGCCCCACCTGGTCGTGCAGCTCCCGCGCTAGTCGCCACCGCTCAGCTTCTGTAAGTTCAGCCAACTGCGCAGCCAAGGCGCGGAGGCGCTCAGTATATTGTTGCAGTGCCTCCTCCGTACGCTTGCGTTCGGTGATGTCACGCTTGGACTCGATGATTCCCTGGAAAGTACCGTCAGCTCCCAATAACGGTGAGACAATTACCTCGAAGAATCGCCGCTCTCCATTCGTCTGGTAGTATTCGTGCACCACTGTGACTGTCAGGCCCGACTGGCGTGCCTTTTCCATCGGGCAAGGATGCTCTATCCCATCGCAAGGAGTCTCACGCTGGTGGGACACTTGATAGCAAAACAAAGGTTTCGCTGTGTCGGTGAGTGCCGATGAAAACTGGCGTGCGGCTCGATTCATCAGCTTGACATGGTAATCTACACCGACCACCATAATCGACTCGGCTACACCATCTATGACGGACTGCTGGTACATGTGCGCTGCTTCTAGCGTCTCCTGAGCTCGTCTGCGCTCGATGATTTCCAAACTCAGGTTTTGGTTTGCCATCGCCATTTCAGCAGTACGTTCTTTCACCCGTATTTCCAACTCATCCTTCGCTTTTACCAGTGCCTCTTGCGCCGACATGCGCTCGGTTATTCTTCCCAATCGCCCCGCAACAGCATTAATCAAAAGTCTCTCTTCTTTTAAGAATGGTCCTTCAGCAATCTCCGGTCTTAATTCTAGGTAGTTGACCTCTACCAAACCTGTTTTAACCCCGTTTACCTTGATACTTGATGCTTGCTTCCACTGGGTTTCCGCATAATTTATTGTCCTGAACTCCTTGTCATTAATGATAATTCTGGCACAAGCAATCTCCGGATATTGCCAGCTCACCGGAAGCAGATTGGTGACTTCTTGATATAATTCATTTAGAGGAATCCCTGGCCTTTCCACGATGTTAGTAATACTATAAAGACACTCGAGTTCCTTAACCCGCTTATTTAAATCATACTCCGTCAGCTTACGTTTGGTGATATCTCTCATAATACCTTCACCACCAATTATCTTGCCATCTTTTATCACTGGAGCAGCATTAATCTCCACCGGAACAATCTTTCTGTGAGCATTCACCTGGTCTATCTCAAAGTTATCAATTTTCTTTCCGGACAAAACACTCTTCAATACTTTCACAGCTTTGGGCAATTCGCTTACGGGGGTTGTTTCCTTGAAATGTTTTCCAATAAGGTCTTCGGGATTATAACCGTAAATTTCTTTTACTCTAGGGCTTACATACTGAATGATACCTAAGTGGGAGAGTTGAAAAATCACGTCGTGAGCGTTTTCTAGTATAGTCTTGAGTTTTCCTTCCGATTCCTTGAGCACCTCTTCCATCCGCTTGTTCTCGCTGATGTCTCGAAGAACACTGCTGACCCCAACAATCTTTTCTCCCTCATAAACAGGGCCGGAATGAATCTCTCCAACAAATTTCGTTCCATCCTTACGGATAAATGTTCTTTCTCCTACAACACTTTTCCCCTTTAGGATTTCATCAATGTCTCTTCTTGAAACAACGAAGTCTTTTTCATCTATCGTATCATTTACGCTAATACTGTTGAGGATTTCATCCATAGAATAACCAAACATGCGAGTAGTGGCCTCATTTGCATAAACAAATTTTCCTTCCAGGTCAAACTGGTACACTGTATCAAAGAGAGATTCTGCCAGGACACGGTGTTTTCCCTCGCTCTGCCACAACGCCTCATCAGGTTGCCTGCACTCGGTTTTTAATAGCGCTGTTTCAGTAAGCTGTTGGCGCAATTCTTCCAGTTCACTTATAAGTTGCTCCTTTGTCTTATCTTCATCCCTCATGCTACGTCTCCTAGTCAGCATGGTTACAATAGATTATGTCATAATTCTTTAAGCTTACAACACTTCCATTATATCTGCTAATGTATGTCAACTCCAGTTTGTTAGTTCACGAGTATTTGAATAAAATTATCAGGCCTTAGCTCAATAATCCGCTATTCCTATTCTCCGCCACTTTCTCCCGCCAGTAATCGGTTATCGCCTCTTACTGGCATTATTCAACCTTTATCTTAAGCAATCCTGCGTCTCAGGGGATGGTAAAAGGATGCAATTGCTTCCTCTGATATAACAAAAGTCCCTTTTGTTAAGCACCCAACGAGTCGTCAAAATGTGCAATCTATGAACAACACTTGCTTATAGAGAATAGACACCTTATGCTAGAGATTGACCGATGGTATAGAAGAATGTAAGAGGCGGACGATTATAAACGCATTAGCGATAATAATATTTGTTGCTCTTATCTTAGAGTTCGCTCTAGAGCTATTTGGAAACCTGCTGAATCTAAAGGCCTTAAAGCTCGAATTGCCTACAGCTTTAGAAGGAATATACAAGGCAGAAGATTACCGCAAATCTCAGGAATACATCCGTGCAACCACACGTTTTGGTTTAGTGGGCAACAGCTTTGCGTTATTCCTTCTATTAGCTTTCTGGTTCTCCGGAGGCTTTAACTGGTTCGACCAAGTTGTCAGAGTGTGGAATTATATTCCCCTTGTGAGCGGGCTGCTGTACATTGGCATGCTTGTCTTTGCATATAGCCTCCTTACTTTACCGTTTAGTATTTATGGCACCTTTGTGATTGAGGAGCGTTTCGGTTTTAACAGAACCACTCCACGCACGTTCTTCTTGGATAGGGTGAAAGGACTCGGCCTTGCTCTACTATTAGGCGGAACGCTTCTGGCAGGTATCCTGGCGTTGTTCCAGTATGCTGGTTCTTATGCCTGGCTTTACTGCTGGGCTGCAGTGGTCATATTTTCCTTGGCCATGCAGTACGTAGCTCCGACATGGATAATGCCACTGTTCAATAAGTTCACGCCGATGGAGTCAGGAGAGCTCAAAGAGGCTATTCTGAGATATGCCCGTTCGGTTAATTTCCCTATTAAAAATGTTTTCGTTATAGACGGTTCTAAGCGGTCCAGCAAATCAAATGCCTTCTTCACCGGGTTTGGCCGTAACAAGCGCATTGCCCTCTTTGATACGTTGATAGCGCAACACACTATTCCGGAAATGGTAGCCGTGCTCGCACATGAAGTCGGGCACTACAAGAAAAAACATATTCTTCAGGGAACTATTATCGGTATATTACACACGGGAGTGATCTTCTTTTTACTGTCTCTATTCTTGGGTAGCCCGGACTTATACCAAGCCTTTTATATGAGACAGGAATCTATATATGTCGGATTGCTCTTCTTCGGCCTGCTTTACACTCCGATAGAGCTAGTGTTGTCAATAGTAATGCAGATGCTTTCCAGAAAGAATGAGTACGAAGCCGATCGCTTTGCGGCGGAGACTGTAGATGACCCATGTAGTCTGGTCGATGCCTTGAAGAAACTCTCTGCTACAAACCTATCGAATTTGACACCGCATCCTTTCTATGTTTTTCTGAACTACTCTCATCCGCCTCTTCTACAGCGAATACAGGCAATCCAAGGTGCAAAGCATAAGAGTGAAGTAGCCTTGGGCTAACGCAAATGACAAAGTTTGCTAGGCGGAGATTTGGCACTACGTACTGAACAAACAGCCAAACTGTGCTCTTGTCATACCTGTCGAGAACCCGATTTAGATAACTACCCTGCAAGGCCAAGCCTCTTGAAGACAAGCTTTCCACAGGGTTTTAAGGTATGCCTGGGTATATTCTTTCTCAATAAGGTGGAATAAATATGCTCCTGCGTCAGTTAGGCAGATGGTGTTTCTTCTTCGATGAGTCATACCCAGGAGATTGAGCAGAGACAAGAAAGCTCGGATTCGGTATGGCAGGTCTCTGCCAAAAATAGACCGGAAGATGTCAGTATTAATAGTTAGGTTATAGCATTGCCAGAAGAGCCAGTAGGCCATCTTATCTACGGTATTTAACTTAGTAGCCAGAGCCATCGGTGAGCCTTTTCCCACAGCCTTGATATAATCAGCTACTGAAAAGGTATTAAGTGAGAAGTAGTCTCCTGTCCTGGATGATGCACTGGCACCGATGCCTACAAAGGCATCTTTAGTAACTGTCGTGTAGCGAATTGTCCCCGGCCTATTGAAGCTCCAAATCGAAGTCCTCTGGTATCCAGCATCCTGCGCTTTCTTCACTACTGCTCTCAGCATTTGTCTTTCTACCCACCAGGAAGGCATGGTTGCTCTCGCTTTATGCAGGTGCCTGCTGAGGGGCGTATAAGAGAAAAGGATCAATGGATAAGTGGATATCTGGCTTATGCCTAACTTACAGGCTGTCTCGATATCAGCCTCTGCCTCTTCCTGATTCTGGGTAGGAATTGCAAAAATCAAATCAACATCTGTGGTAGTAAAACCAACCTGAACAAGTCGTTCGCAAGCCTGCCTGGCCAGCTTTCCGTCATAGCCTCGATCCAGCATGCTAAGGAGGCGGTTATGGAAGGTCTGCACACCTAGACTTGCCATACTGACACCACTATTTTTAAGGGAGCCGAGAACAGTACTATGAGCGTCTAACGGGTGAATTTCCACTCCTACCTCATGCCCCAGGTGAAAATTCTTGGCAATCCAGGACAAAGTGCTCTCTACTATCTCGGGCGTCAAAGACGGCGTACCGCCGCCAAAATATACTGATTCGATGTTAACATCACCCCATAACCTTCGATAGCTGTCCAACTCTTTGAGAAGAGCGCCCTGATAGGCAGCGCTCACCACTGGATCATAGACTTCTTTCACATACGGGCAGAAAGAGCAAATCTTGCGGCAAAAAGGTAGGTGGATGTAAAGGTTTAGGCTTGCGGGCTTTGATGGCCATATAACTTGCTGCTTGTCAAAGACGAATGGACCTTCTGTACCCGGGAAAAGCAACCTCAGAACTCTAGGTAAAAGAGGCCTCATGTAAAGAATTATACCAAATCTCCGCCGGTAATAGAACGTACCTGCTGAGATATCCGAACATCTTCAGACATCCGTGGCCTGTTTCCGTTAACCTTTACATCTAATTGTTATCGATAGATACTTACTTCTCTAAGTCTGAGTGTATTATCTTTAAAATATCTTCCCTTGTTAGTACATAATCCATCGTGAGAAGCATATATATTTGGTCATTTTGCACCGATTTTCTAGGGGCTAACCTCGCTTCTTAGAGTTTATCATCAATTATAAGGCACAATGCCATATCCTACAATTGAATATAGTTTTACGGTGCCATTGGATGGAAAATACAATGCTGCTGAATGGAGTTATGTGCATTGTTTGGTAAGCTCTAGAAATAAGGGATATCGGTCTAAAGGTATCAATTACCTGTTTATAGGAATGAAGCCAGGTTCTCCTAAAAATGACTGCAACAATTTGGTGGCTCCCCATGGGATTGTTATAACAGGCATCCACACTCAACCTGTGTACAGGATATGACAGAGAGGAGCCTGAGTCGAGTAATGCATCATTGAAGTCACTCCTATATGTCAAGATGTCTGAACTACGCCGGTATCTTGAAGTGCGTTCAAAAATATATTTATTAGTATGCGTTTGTCAAATGAGCGAACAATCATTTGTGGGCAGGCCTTGGCTTTCTTTATCAGGGTAGTTGTTCCCGAGCTGACTATTTTCTGGCCTCTACCAGATAATCCATCCGCCCGTGGGACTCCGCCCCCGTCCGGATAGCGTGAATCCGGCGAAAACCGGCCTGTTGAAGGCCTGCTTCGACTTCCGCGAAAGTGTAGGTGTCTCCCCCTCGAGTATTCACCAGCATATTCAAGGCAAACATAGCTCCTCCGGCCGGCTTTATCCGGTCTTCATCCATGATGTAGTCCCGGATGAGGAGCCTGCCGCCTGGCTCCAGGGCTCTGTAGATTTTTGAGAGCAAGTCCAGGTTTTCCTCCGGGCTGTTTTGATGAATAATGGCCGAGAGAAGAGCCAGGTCACAGCCTCTCGGCAACTCCTGATTATAGTAATCACCGTGAGTAAACTGCACACGAGCCTCAAGCCCAGCTTGTCTCACCTTGTCCCTGGCAATGGGTATCACTCCCTCTAGATCGAAGAGTATCGCCTCCATATGAGGGTTCTCTTCCAGAAATGCAATGGTATATGCACCGGAGCCGCCCCCGATATCCAGAAGGCGCTGGAAGCTGTCGGCATTGTATTCCCGCGCAATATTCCGGGAAATCCTCCGGGCCCCGGCATGCATGTCCTCAATGAAGGATTTCTGCTCCTCTCCCTCGAACTCGGAGCCCCTGTGCATCGCTGGATTCTCCCCCTTTTGCACAGCCTCAGTAAGATGATGCCAGTTGTTCCAGGTGTGATTCATGTGCATGGCCATAGGCAGCAGACTCTCCTCGTGCCCGGAGGACAGTAGTTCCCCCTGTTCGGTTGGTCGGTAGATGCCCTGCTCCTTTACAAGTAGATCCAGGGTCACGAGGCAGTCCAGAAGCCTGGTGAGTGCCCGGTGGTCGCAGCCTTTCTCCTCTGCCAGAGAGGCGGCGGCCCTGGGCATCTGGGCAAGGATGGTAAAAATATCAAGCTCACAAGCAGTGAGAATCGCCTTGCTTGTCATAAACTGCCTTATTAAGCTCGCTAGAGATTCTCCTGAACTCATATTCTGCATGCTGCCAGAAGGATTATCACTGCCCGGACAACCGTCGTGTAATGGCAACCCGACTGTAGCTGGAATTATAGCAGAATTTCGTAATATCTGCTATGCTTGTATTCCCCTCGTGCCGCCAATTTGAAAAGGGATGGCCCTTGGTTGCCTCCTAGCGGTCGAGTATTGCTGGCGACCCCCTCAGTAAATGAAAGAGTGCTGCTTCATTTTTATCCACTTCCCTTCGTCAATCGCAATTAGATTACCGCACTGACACTTAACTTCGTTTCCGTCACGGATGCTATAATCCTTGATTATCCGACCTTTCCAACAGTGTAGCACTCGCCCTTTGCCAACCTTCACATATCTAAACACCTTACGCTTACATTTAGCACATTTTATAGTTATCATTTCTTATAAGCCGCCTTAGCTTGGCCCTACCCAGATTATCATATTTCATCTATAAGTTAAAAGGAAGGTAGCTTTACCTTCGCCAATCATCAGTGGTAGTATAGCTTTGAAGTTGAAAGAATCTTAACAATGCAAATAAAGATACTTGGCGCCGAATCCTTGGGGGTTCGTAGCCTATGCACTGTAGTTATGACCAGCAATCGCAAAGTAGTTATTGACCCCGGGATTGCCTTGGGGTTCAGGCGGCATGGTCTACTGCCACACCCAGCCCAAGTGATAGCTTCTGAAAGAACCAAAAGACTTGTCGAAAAGGCTCTAGAAGATGCCACCGATATAGTCATCAGCCACTATCATGGGGACCACATTCCACTGGTTGATGCTAATCCCTATCAGCTTTCTGTTGAACGGGTAGCCAAGCTATGTATCCGCCCCCGCTTCTGGACTAAGGGGACGAAAGACCTTTCATATAATCAGGCTCATCGGGCGAAAGCTCTGGCTAAAGCTCTTGGTCGGACTCTGCCAGTTGCGGAAGGAATGAGTAACGAAGCACTGAGTTTCTCTCTCCCTGTTCCGCATGGTGAGCGAGGAAGGCGTGGTGGCACTTTGATGATGACCCGAATTGAAGAGGATGATGAAGTGTTTGTGCATGCTTCAGATATTCAGATGCTTAGCGATGAGGCAATTGATAAAATTATTGCCTGGCATCCCAACATAGTGCTTGCCGCTGGCCCTCCCATTTATTTACCAAGCTTAACCTTGCAGGAGCAGGAAGACGCTTTACGCAGGACTTTGCGCTTGGCGAAAAAAGTTGATACCCTGATTCTTGACCATCACGTGATGCGCTCCAAGGAGGGAGAGCAGTGGCTGGATTATGCCTCTTCCCTTGCGGGACATAAGATAGTTTGTGTTGCTGACTTTATGGGGCTCCACCGCAATATACTTGAGGCTGAACGAGTCCTTTGGTACAAGAGGCTACCTGTTCCTGACGGCTGGCATGAGGCCTATGCTCGTGGTGAAATCGATGTGATATCTGAATGGTCCGAGAGAGTAGCACGGGTTCGAGTGAGATGAAACTTATTAGTGCGTGTTTATTAGGGATAAGGTGCGCTTGGCGTGGCGATGACGAATATAGGAACGAGCGAGCCATTGAACTTTCAAAGGTTGAGACTTTGATTCCTGTCTGTCCTGAGCAACTAGGTGGGCTGTCTACTCCCAGAGCACCTCAAGAAATTCAAGGTGGTACAGGTGATGATGTTCTTAACGGCAAATGTAGTGTTGTGAATAAGAATGGGCAAGATGTTACTAGGGAATTTACTAGAGGCGCCGAAGAGACCTTACAGATTGCCCGCCAACTAAGTATCAAGGAATTTATAGCGAAGTCCGGAAGCCCATCGTGTGGTTGTAGCCGAATACATGATGGCTCATTTTCAGGCAGACTGATAGATGGCGATGGGGTTACAACTGCGTTATTAAGGAGAAGCAGAGTCAAAATCATACCAGAGGAAGATTTATAGCTTGCCTTGAACAATGCTAGGCAACGCATCCTAAACAGTTTCTAATCCCACCATTGCTGAGGCGTACTGTCAGTTTGAGGATGGAGTCTAACTGGATATGCTTGGGTTGTGTCAAGTTGAAAGAGGTAAAGTAGAGGAGAAGCTATGAAGAAAATAGGCATACTAGGCGGAATGGCTCCACAGTCAACAATAGAATATTATCGTATTATCACCTCCCTTTGTCATCAAAGAGGAATGGGGGATCGCTATCCGGTGATTATTGTGTATAGCCTGAATTTTCAGAGATTTATTGGCTTGGTCGAATCAGGGAACATTCCAGAAGTGATTACTCTACTTTGTG
>DUEE01000027.1 GCA_011170285.1 Dehalococcoidia bacterium | reverse complement strand
GACGCTTGGTTCCCTGTTGTGGTTTGCTTTCCCATGGCGGTGGTTAGTACCTCCTTCTGTTGTTTTCTCACTACAGAAAGGGTACTCGCTACCGCTAACTATTTCCACACCTTTTGATTGTACCTCTATGCCGTCTTATCCATGATACCTCAGTTGATATTAATAACTGGTTCAGGCAGAAAGAAGTTCAAGCACATCCTAAGCAACACTCGATGTTAGAGCTCGGTTTTTCCACATTTTTCCTAAATAGGACAAATCGGTCAGGTATTTTGAGTGGCGGTGTAATAGGTGGTAAATGCCAAGAAGGGCCTTGGAAAATTGACGCACGTTATAATAAAACTGACCTTATTTCAAGGATAGAAAAGATATCTAGGTTCAGTGGTCACATCAGTGTCTACAACCTAGACGCTACTGAATTCATTACCGGAATAATTCCCGCGTTACCAGCACAATCTATCACTTATTTAGACCCACCTTATTATAATAAAGGCCGTGGTTTATACGAGAACCACTATAGGCACGATGACCATATTGAAGTCTCAAATCTACTATTTAACGTAATTCAAAAATGGATTGTGTCATACGACGATACACCAGAAATAAGAGGTATGTATCAACGATATCGAAGTTTGCCTTATCAGCTTAATTACAGTGCTGCCAACCGTTATGAAGGAGCTGAGATAATGTTTTTTAGTGATAACCTACTGATCCCCACTATTGACAACCCTGCTCAAGTAAAAAAAGGCGCAGCCTCTTCGTTATGCCTCTAATTTCTTTGGTAGCCCAAGTTGGGTTCGAACTAGAAGGGAGTTTAAGAGGGCGGTAGCCCTCTTTTATTTATCTTCCCCCTCTCCCTCTGGGAGAGGGGGACACAGGTCCTTCCCGGGAAGGACAGGGGGTGAGGGTTAAACTTTAGGCTAAAAATAAGGCTATCAAAAAACAGCTACTTTGCTTGGTAGTCCAAGGTGGATTCGAACAAACAGCCTTTACAAGCGGATTAGATTTCAATGCTTACTAGTTCTTCTTCGGCTGTCGGCTCAAAGGGAGTGTTCAACATGTCCTCGGCGCCAATCCTCAGGGATTCTATTAGCTCTTTTTTGTTTCTTTCTTGTGCATTCACGCCTGGTAGGTCAATGAG
Organism: Dehalococcoidia bacterium; assembly: GCA_011170285.1. Lineage (GTDB taxonomy): Bacteria > Chloroflexota > Dehalococcoidia > Dehalococcoidales > W498 > W498. Next base: position 8,615 of record DUEE01000027.1, on the reverse strand, counting down.
CCAACCAATCCACCAGTCATCGCTTTTTTTAATAACTGCTCTGTATTGCATTAACCAATACCCCCCTTTATTTAGGAAAAGGAATATCCAAATCTCTACAGATTTTCTTTGCTAATTCGTCCACTATCTCATTGTGACGTGGAATCTCCGTTCTGTATTTGCCTTTTGAATAAATGCTATGCCGCCGTCATTCTCTGGCTAGAAAAGCACCTTGTTTAGTCAGATATTTAATAAGCTCCTTTCTTTTCACAGATAACGCTTTTATACTCCTGCACCATCTATTATATACTAGAAGAGCATTTCGTGGAATAGTGGGAGGTAGCTTGTAATAGCTGTGTTTGTTGAATTGGTAGTAAGTATAACGGAACTTGGTAGACCAAATTGGATTTGAACTGGAAAGGAGTCTAAAAGGGCGGTAGTCCTCTTTTATTTATCTTACCCAAGAAGGACAGGGGGTAAGGGTTAAAACGGCTACTTTGCTTTGGGATATGAACCCAAGACTTTTACAAAGATTGAAAAATTCTTTAGGTTCTCTAGAACCTGACGAGGGGCTTTATCTTCCCGGTGACCTTCAAAGTCAAGATAGAAATTATATTCCCAGGGCTTTTGTCTCGTTGGTCTAGACTCAATCTTGGTTAAATTGATATTTCTGTCGGCAAGCTCTTTTAGGAATTCAAACAGTGCTCCGGGTTTATGCCTTACCGAGAAGACAACAGAGGTTTTGTCCTTTCCCGATGGGGGAGAATCTTGCTTGGATAGAATAAAAAATCTGGTGAAATTATTAGGATTATCCTCTATTTCGGTGGTAATGATTTTCATGCCGTAAATATCAGCGGCTCTGGCGCTGGCAATAGCAGCGCCGTCCATTATTCCCTTCTCTTTTATCATCTTTACGCTGCCGGCAGTATCATAAGTTGGGATTAATTCACAGTCTAAATGTTTTAAGAAAGCCTGGCATTGCCCCAGAGCCTGTGGGTGGGAGTAAACCTTTTTTATCAAGTCCAGTCTTGCTTCTGGATTAGCTATCAGGCAATGGATAACTCTGAGTTCTATTTCACCACATACCCTGAGACTTGAGTCTAGAAGCAGGTCATATACCCGGCTAATACTTCCCTCAAGTGAATTCTCAATGGGAACAATTCCAAAGTTTACCTCACCCTGTCCTACGACCTTAAACACTTCGTCCAGGCTCTCACAAGGTTTGGTCTGGATGGAGGAACTAAAAAAACGGAAGGCGGCTTCTTCGCTATAGGCACCAATTTCGCCCTGAAAACCCACTCCTCCCTGTATCCTTCTGGATGCAGTCAATACTCGCCTATAGATATTCTCTATATCTTCTTGACTTATGTTTTCGTCTTGGGCAATACCCCTGACATTTTCTAGGACTCTATGTTCCCTTTCCCAATCCTCAATTCGTTTTCCTTGTTCCTTTTTCTCCTCGCCTACTGCTTCGGCAATTCTTATCCTGTCACCAATAAGCTTAACTATCTTGGCATCAGTTTCGTCAATCTTCTTTCTTAAATCTTCTAATCTCATTTTATCACCCTCGGTAGTAGTCCCGCCCTCATAGCGAAGTCACAAAGGGTTACCGCCATCATAGATTCCACAACAGCAACTGCTCTGGGAACGATGCAGACATCATGCCTTCCCTTGACGGCTGGACTGGCGCTTTCCATGTTTTTGATGTTAACCGTCTCTTGGCTTTTGGCTATGGAAGATGTTGGCTTAATGGCCACCCTGACTACTATGGGCATACCGTTGCTTATTCCGCCAAGTATACCCCCGGCATTATTGGTGGCAGTGACTATCTTGCCATTTTTGATAATGAACGGGTCGTTATTTTCCGAGCCCCTTTTCCCAGCGACTGAGAAGCCTGAGCCGAATTCAACCCCCTTAACGGCGGGGATGGCGAACAGAGCTTTGGCTAATTCTCCGTCTAATGTGTCAAAGAATGGTTCTCCCAAACCGATTGGCATATTGAGGGCAATGCCTTCTACAATCCCCCCAATGCTATCGCCTTCTTCCTTAACCTTCTCAATTACTCTAGACATAGCTTGAGCGGCTTTCAGGTCGGCGCATCTGACCGAGTTATTTGCGACATTTTTTCTTATTTCCTCAAATTCCTTTGGCTCAGCCTTTATCCCTCCTATGTCAACGGTGTGAGCCAGAACCTCAATGCCGATTAGATTGAGCAACTTCTTGGCCACTGCCCCAGCCATGACCAAAGTGGCGGTGATTCTTCCCGAAAATCTACCTCCACCCCTGAAATCATTAAACCCTCCGTATTTCATAAAGGCGGTATAATCGGCGTGACCTGGTCTGGGCAGGAATCTCATTTTTTCATACTCGCTAGAATCAATATCCCTATTCCATATTAGCAAGCAAATGGGAGCGCCGGTAGTGATTCCGTTGAAAATGCCGGAAAGAATCTCAACATTATCCTCCTCCGTTCTCCGGGTGGCTGCCATAACTATCCCCGGCTTTCTTCTATCTATGTCTCTTTGGATGTCTTGCTCAGTGATAGGTAAACCGGCAGGGCATCCATCTATGATGATACCTACGCATCTACCGTGGCTTTCGCCAAAGCTGGTTATGGTAAAAAGCCTGCCCAAGCTATTTTCCATCTATCTTTACCTTGCCCCCCATGCTTTTTAGTATATCCCAAAATTCGGGGTATGTCTTGGAGACACATTCAGCATCATCTATTACTGTTTCCCCGGCTACTGAGCCGAGTATGCTGAAAGCCATAGCAATCCTGTGGTCACCTCTGGTATCTATAACTGAACCTCTCGGTTCGGCACCAGCGATGGTTAATCTATTTGCTTCCTCTCCGACTTTTATGCCCATACTTTCCAGTCCTTCTCTTAAGGCGGAAACCCGGTTTGACTCCTTGAGCCGTGCCCTCTCTATTCCAAGGAACTCGCTTACCCCGTTGGCCGCTGCTGCCAGAACTGCCATAGTTGGCAGAAGGTCTATACAGTCGGATAAATCGGCTCGTATAGCATTCAATCTTGACTTGCTCACTGTGACCGAATTTTTGTTGATTATAACTGAGGCACCCATATCTCTCAGCAAGTTTAATATTATCTTATCGCCCTGCCAACTTTGGGGATTCAGATTTTCAACCTCAACCTCTCCACAAACGGCTCCCAAGGCCAGGAGGTATGAAGCCGACGACCAATCACCTTCTACCCTATATTTGGCTGGCTTATATGTTTGCTTTAATATTTCAAATTCCCCTAAATCTGAGGAGAATTCTACCTTTATCCCAAACTCCTCAAGGCATTTTAAGGTCATTAAGACGAAGGGCTTTGACTCTAATGGTGTGGTAAGCCTGATTATGGTACCCTTGTCAGCCAATGGAGATATAAAAAGTAAGGCCGATATAAACTGAGAGCTTATATTACCGGGTAATTCAGTAACCCCACCATTTAGTCTGCCTCCGTCAACAATTACCGGGGCTACTTCACCCTGGCAGGAGCAATTTACCCCCAATTGCCTAAGTGCTTGGATTAGTGGTTTGACTGGTCTCCTAGAGAGAGAACTTCCGGCTACTAATCGGCACTTTCCCGGGACTAGGGAGCAAATAGCGGTCATAAATCTTAATGTCGCCGCCGATTCGCTACAGAACAGGTCTGTATCCGGTTTGTGGAAATCACCTCCTATAACTTGCCAGGAATTTTTGCCCTTAATGATGCGAATCCCAATATTACTCAATACCTCTATTGAGGCTTCGGTATCGTCGGAGCTAAGGGGATGTATTAGTTCACTTTTACCCTTTGCCAGGGCGGCACATAGTAGTCCTCTAATAGTATAACTTTTAGAGGAAGGAGCTCTCACCTTCCCTTTTACCTCACTTTTATAAATTGAAGTTTTCATTTTGTTTCAACTTGCTTATTATCTGCTCGGTAACGGAAACAATATCCAGTTTTGAGGTATTTATTTTGATATCGGCAGCTCGCTGATAAAAGGGCTTCCTGAACTTCAAAAGCTCACGGATTTTTAAAATTCTATCAGGTGCTTTTAGAAGGGGTCTTTCCTCGCCATCATTTGAAGTCCGCCTTAGGATTATTCCTGGTGATGCGGTCAAGTAAACTATTCTAGATTCATTTCTCAGCCTATCAATGTTTATTTTATTGAGGACTATCCCGCCACCACAAGCGATAACCAGATTCTTGCTCTTTGCCACCTCCTTGGTAACCTCAATCTCAAGCTCCCGGAAAGCTATTTCACCATCCTGTTCGAAAATCTCGGTGATAGATTTTCCAGCCTTGCGCTCAATTAAAGAATCCAGCTCGACAAATTCCTTATTTAGCTTTTTAGCTAGAGTCTCTCCAACTGCAGTTTTCCCTACTCCCATAAAGCCTATTAGCGCCACATTAGTTTTCATATCTTTGTAGCACCTTAATTACTTTTTCTCGCATCAGCTCAATAGGGGCTTTCAGTCCAGTCCACTTCTCAAAAGCTAAAGCTCCCTGCCAGACTAGCATATCAATCCCACTTATGGTTTTAGCACCAGCCTGCTTAGCTTCTCTCAGTAATCTTGTTTTAATTGGATTATACACGACATCAAAGACAACCAGACCGGGTTTGAGCAGGTTGAATGGAATTATAGTTTCATCAATGTTAGGCGCCATGCCTACACTGGTAGCATTAACCAGAATATCAGCCTGTTCTAATACCACGGTCAGGTTTTCCTCATTTAGTTCTAAGGCTTCAACTTCTTTGGTGAAAATGTGCGAAAGCCTGGTAGCTAGCTCCTCTGCCCAATCCAACTCCAATAACCTATTGAGGATAACCAGATTAGAGCCCTTCTCAGCCAGGATAAAGGAGATTGCTCTTGAGGCGCCACCAGCTCCCAGAATGACTATGTTTTTTCGTTCTGGCTTGATGCCCCTTTCAAGTAGAGCTTGTAGAAATCCAGTGGCATCGGTATTGTAACCTGTTAAAATCCCTTCGTCATTGACTATTGTGTTAACTGCGTCTATCTTCTCCGCTAAAGGGTCTAATCCGTCTAAGAGGGGGATGACGGCAACCTTATGGGGTATAGTAACATTCAGCCCTCTTATATTAAGGGCCCTTACACCCTCAATAGCCTTGGCTAACTGGTCTTTCTTTACCCTGAATGGAACATAGAAGTAATCTACCCCCATATTTTCAAAGGCGGCATTATGTATTACTGGTGACATAGTATGCTCTACGGGGTCACCTATTACCCCACAAAGCCTTGTTCTTCCTGATATTACCCTGTTTTCCATTTCCCCACCATTTCATATAGCTTTCTTAGGTCGCTTACCGTTATCTGTCCCGAGGCGGATTCCTTGCCCTTCTCAATTGAGGCATAGGTAAAAACTCCACCCACTAGCGGACAGAGAATTCGGCTAGTAAAACCTAAGTGACCCATGGCAAACGAAACTATTTTTATTTCAGGGAATTCAGTGATTAGCTGCAAAATAGTCAGATTATCCTCAAACCTTTGCGCTGTGGTAACAACTTTACATATATCAGCACCGGCGTCTAATTCCCGCTGAACTATGTCTTTCATCCTGATGAGGGGGGGCGTTTTCTCCAAATCATGAAATGACAAAAGGCATTTTGGTTCCCTCTTAATTGCTTGCATAGCCTCCGCCAAGTTTTTTGTAGCTAGTTCAATATCAACTATGCTCGCCCCTAGCTCAACTGCTTTAATAAGCTCCTCTATTCTTCTTTTCTCACTCCCCTTCCATTTGCCTCCTTCATCAGCAAGTCTATTACAAGCTAACCAGGGTTTCTTGATCTGCTTAACCAATTCCTGCCATCCATTACCGACAAGGTCTATTCGCACCTCGAATAGTTCAACGAATGGTTCGACCCTCTTTATAGCTTCTAGGTCTTTATTTACTATGACGGCACAAATTCTAGGTTGCTTCATCCTCACCAATCAACGCCTCTTCTACTAAGGAAAGGCTTACTTCATCGGTAATAAATACACTTCCTATTGACTGAGGTAAAACAAATCTTATCTTGCCTCTCAAAACCTTCTTGTCATGTTCTATAGCCTGGATTATATTTTCTACCTCAAGGTTTGGCATTTGTGTTGGTAGTTCAGCTCTTTTAATAACGCTCTTTAGCCTGATTAACTCATCTTTGTTAAGTATGCCTAGTTTGTTTGAGATGCTGGCTTCAGCCAGCATCCCGATGGCGACTGCCTCACCGTGCTGCACCTTGAAATTTGAGGTCGATTCGATAGCGTGGCCTACGGTATGACCATAGTTCAAAATACTTCTTAACCCTAAATCCGTCTCGTCTTTTTCCACTATTTCGGCTTTAATCTTGGCTGATTGGGAAACAACTTCTTCTAATACCTCGACATTTAGAGATTTTACCTTATTAAGATTTTTCTCAAGGAAAGCAAAAAAGTCTTTATCACCAATCACCGCACTTTTTATGACCTCAGCTAATCCATCAATAAGCACTTTGGTGGGGAGGGTCGTCAGGGTACTGATGTCTGAGATTACCAGCCTGGGCTGATAGAAGGCTCCGATTTTATTTTTCAGTTGTCCATGATTTACTGCTACCTTACCGCCGATGCTACTATCAACCTGTGCTAGTAAGGTTGTTGGTATTTGTATGAGTGGCACCCCTCGTAAATAGGTAGCAGCAACAAATCCTGCCAGATCCCCAATAACTCCACCACCTAGGGCTAGAATAGGCGTTATCCTTTCAGCGTAGAAGTCAGTCAATTCACCGTATAAACTACCGGCAGCGTCTAATGATTTTTGCTCTTCTCCCTCAGGGACTTGTAAAATGGTTACTTTAAAGCCCTCGGTGATGAGGTTCTGCTTTAGAGCATCGCCATATAGCCCTTTGACCGTGGGGTTAGTGATAATTACTAACTTATTTACAAACCCGTTTTCTTTTAGCTGGTGCCCAGTCTGCGTAAGTAGTCCCGAACCTATGTGGATATCATAGCTATTGGTGCCAAGTCTTACCTTAACTTTTCTCATCGCATATTGTCTTAACTTTCATTTCTCTTAGGCAGAACCACTTTGCGAATTCTTTGGCAGGCATCTATGACATCTTTAAGTTCATCGGGGGTAATCATCTGTCGCCCATCAACCAGCGCCTCGGCTGGGTTATAGTGCACTTCAATTATTAATCCACTGGCTCCTGAGGCTATAGCGGCACAACTCATATTGAAGATAAGTTCCCGGCGACCGGCGGCATGACTTGGGTCAACAATTACCGGTAGGTAGGTTTCCTGCTGAATGACCGGGATAGAAATAAGGTCCAGGGTATAACGGCTATACTGTTTGCCTTTGCCTATAGGTACTATTCCTCTTTCGCATAGAATGATATTTTTGTTGCCCTCAGCAGCAATATATTCAGCGAACGACAAAAACTCCTCAACGCCGGCACCGAAATGCCTTTTATACAAAACGGGCTTATTTTTCTTTGCCACCTTGGTGAGCAAGTCTTGATTATACATGTTTCTGGCTCCTATTTGGAGTATATCAACATACTTTGCCACTAAGTCAACTTGTGATTCCCCCCTTACTTCCGTTACCACTGGCATTTCGAACTTTTTCCCAGCTTCATATAGCCATGACAAAGCTTCTTCTGCTTCTTCCCAACCTTCAGCTCCCAGCCCTTGGAAGGAGTGAACCGAGCTTCTAGCTTTAAAAACACCACCTCTCAGAATATGAGCCCCAGCCCTCTTTACCCCTTCGGCAATTGTAAATAGCTGTTGTTTGCTCTCCACGGCACAAGGTCCGGCTATGAAGACTAGTTCATCACCACCTACCCCAATACCTCCCGCTTCGACTATAGTGCGTTCACTTATACCCTCATAGAATTTGCTATATTCCTTGCTGAGCAGTTTATAGGGGGTTTCAATCCTTATAGCCTCTTTCACTCCGGGGAGATCGGTAAAATGAGTAAATGGTATTGTGCTCTCATCCCCGACTAGTCCAATTACGGTCCGGTATGCTCCTTTGGAAACATCGGCTTTTAATCCGTATCTCCTTATTTCTTTTATTACCTGCTCTATTTGCTCCTGCGTTGCCTTGGATTCCATTATTATCATTTTTCTCCTCCCTGTATTTATAATCTTACAATACCTAAGCACCATCTTTTTCGGTGCAATCTCTTTTTGGATTGTAATCCTTTTGGTCACCCAAAAACAAAAAATCCCTCCCGCTTGGGAGGGTTTGTATTTGTTTCATTTTGTTATCTTAATATGTAGTTATATTTTCATGTTGAAGCCTCCCAAGCGCACCTGATGCGCCTCGGAAATGTAAAGTATGCGTAATATAATCCTCGCCAGCTACTATAAACTAACATGATTTATGTACTCAACTTTATTTAGAATTATTCTATCACAGGGAATAGGGACTGTCAACATTACCATACAAGGTTAAGGCTCCTCCAACATCAATGTAAAACCGGGCAACCAAAATGCCTTTGGCTTTGCAGGTATCACAAAAATCAAACACATCTACAGTAGTAAACAATAACTCATCCCTGAAAACGCTGACTTTGTCAAGTTCTACCAGGTTAACACCTATTCATCCCTTCGTAGCTTATCAAGCCACAATATGTCGTTCAGGCTGGGGCTGCCTAATCATTTTAACGGT
>DUEE01000026.1 GCA_011170285.1 Dehalococcoidia bacterium | reverse complement strand
GGCAAACATCTTGAGATAATACAGAGAAGAAAGGATTACAATAGAGTCGTCAGGGAGCAGGGCAATGGCCTTTGAGTGTCCGTTAACTCAATGGCCTGAACTGTCCCACTTTTACTGACTACATACAGTCACGGTCAATACCCCGGTAGCCACACAACCTACCGTTACCGTCGAATATCGGCACACCGCTGGTTTCCAGCACAACCAAGTGGCCATCCTTGTGCAGGTTGGTATTCTCCAATCTTATGATAGGTTTTTGGGACTCCAGGTACGCTTGGAACTCAGCAGCGACACGTTTTGCCTCTTCTGGGGGCATCAAATCGAACGGTGTCTTACCGATAATTTCCTCTGGTCTATATCCCAGCAGCTCTTTGACTCTCGGACCGACATAGGTGTACACGCCATCGATGTCCGTTTCCCAGACCCAGTCACTTGTGCTCTCCGTCAAAGACCGAAAATGTTGCTCACTCTCCGCAAGCTTCTCCTCTACTTGCTTGCGCTCGCCTTCCATTGTTTCCAATTCAGCGACCCGTTGGCGCATTTCGTCCAGTTCATTTATAAGTTGGTCTTTTGTTTTGTCTTGGTCTTTCATCCTGGACCACATATACTATTTAGAGATTATCTTTCTAACCTGATTATAAGAGACTCTTGGCAATATACTAGTATTAATAATGCATATCGTCAACAAGCAGTCTCTTCCAATGCAAGGATTGGGATATTGAATGCAAGAAGGTAGAAGTGCTATCTTTTCTTAGCTATCCCCGTTTTTCATAGTCTGGGCACCAGGTGGCATTGGGGCGTTCCGGGTTGTGACAGGCTCCGCGCCAGTCCCATTTGCAACTATCACACAGGAATATATTCATTCCTAGCGCTTTTTTTATTCTGACCTTAATCTTGTGTGTCCAAGGAGGCTTTACTGGCTTCATTTTCGAAATTAATAATATCAGATTTGGTGCTATATGGCAATAATTGTGGTAAAATGTCTTGGCTATATGAGGGGTAATTTGTAATGGCTGTCTATGATGTTAGCAGAGAAGAGCAACTAAATATAGAGTCGCTTACCTGGGGTGATCTAACCTGGGTTAATATTGAAGGTCCAACGGAAAGGGAGACAGAATATCTAGCTCAAAATTATCCCTTCCATCACCTGGATTTAGATGACTGCCTCAGTCGGATACAACGACCCAAGATAGACGAATATAAAGACTATCTGTTTTTGGTCCTTCACTTTCCTGTATATAATAAAGAGGCGCGAGTAACTTCGCCCAGTCAGGTATCGGTGTTTATTGGTGAAAACTACCTGATTACCTTACATAAAGGGGAGCTTAAGCCACTGGTGAAGTTATTCAGGGAGTGTCAGATTGATGAAGAATCGCGGCAAGAGAATTTCAGCCAGAGCTCTGGCTATCTCCTCTATCGCATAATTGATAGATTGGTTGACTACTGTTTACCCATATTGAACAAGATTGGTGCCAACATTGAGTCTCTTGAGGACAGTGTCTTCTCCGAGGGGATACGCAACGCGGTAAGAGAAATCTCTGTACTCCGGCGTGATATTATCTCCTTTCGCCGTATCATCTGGCCAGTGCGAGCCGTTATCGGTAGATTGGAGTTAAAGGTTCGTCGATTTACCAAGATGGATATGTCTGTTTACTTTGGTGACATGGTTGACCATGTAGATAAGATTTGGGATGAGCTAGATGATTATAAGGAGGTAATTGAGGGGCTAAATTATACCCATGATTCGCTGGCCACTAATCGTACCAATGAGGTCGTGCGAATGTTGACTATCATTGCTACCATCCTTCTACCTATTACCGTAGTGGCTAGTATCTTCGGAATGAACATCCCGTTGGGTCCTTTTAAAGATAACCCGCTCTCCCCTCTTTATGTAGCCCTTATCTGCCTGGCTATTATTATCGGCATGCTCTACTTCTTCCGTCGCCAGCGCTGGATCTAACCGATGATTTCACACCGATTTGTGACTATTGCTGCCATTTTTGTTACCTGTCTAATTACAGCCAACATTATTGCTGTCAAGCTAATAAGCCTTGGTTCCTTCATCCTGCCCGCAGCCATAATTATTTTCCCCGTGAGTTACATCTTTGGCGACATACTAACTGAGGTCTATGGTTATCGCCAAGCAAGAAGGGTAATCTGGCTTGGCTTCTTTTGTAACCTCGTCTTTGTTATCTTTGCCTGGGTGGGACAGATTCTGCCCCCGGCTCCGTTTTGGGAGTGGCAGGAGGCTTATGAGAGCATCTTAGGCTACACACCGAGGCTACTCGCCGCTTCCTTCTGTGGCTACCTCGCTGGTGAGTTCGCTAATTCCTTCGTCCTGGCGAAGATGAAGATTTTGACCGAAGGGCGCTGGCTTTGGAGCCGAACCATTGGTTCCACTATCGTGGGGCAAGGACTGGACACCTCAATATTTATTACCCTGTCTTTTGTCGGCACTCCCTTATTTGCACCTATAATGATTTTATACCACTGGCTGGCGAAGACCGTCATTGAAACTATTGCTACTCCGTTCACCTACGCTATGGTTAACTTCTTGAAGAGAAAAGAGGCTGTTGATATCTATGACTATAAGACAAGGTTTAACCCTTTCCTCGTTTCAGATTAGGAATGGATTTTCTTTGCGGAAGGAGGTTAGCTAAAGAACGATGGATATTCAGGTTTTGGGGACACACAATTTGGAATCGCAAAATACAAGGCTAATGAGCCTATTAATTGATGATACCCTGGCGATAGATGCCGGTTGTCTTACCTCCAGCCTATCCTTCCCGGCTCAACAAAGGCTTAAGGCAATACTGCTTACTCACCAGCACTATGACCATATTAGAGATGTACCAACTTTAGCTCTGCACCTTGCTCTCCAGAATGCTACTATCAATATTTATTCAATACAAGCTGTGTATGATGCCCTCTCCACTCATTTGCTAGATGGCAAACTATACCCTAAATTCTTGGAACAGCCGCCACAGAATCCGACGATTAAATTTACCATAGTACAAGCATATAAGATTAAGCAAGTGGAAGGCTATGATATTCTGGCTATCCCTGTGAATCACACTGTTCCCACCGTTGGTTACCAAATCACTTCTCCCGATGGCAAAGCGGTATTCTATACCGGGGATACGGGACCAGGTCTGGCTAACTGCTGGAGGTATGTATCACCCCGGCTACTCTTTATTGAGGTTACTGCGCCAGATAGCTATGAAGAATTTGCCAAAGAGTTGGGCCACCTCACTCCGGCTCTGTTGAAGCGGGAGCTAATTAGTTTCCAGGAGGTAAAAGGTTACCTGCCGCAGGTGGTGGTAGTTCATATAAATCCTAATCTGGAGGAGGAGATAGCGGCTGAAATAGCCGCTGTAGCCAGGGACTTAAATAACCCAATCACCCTAGCCTATGAGGGGATGCAAATTCACCTGTGAAGGAGTGAGGTTAATAAGTAATCTAAAGTTTATAGTTGACAACAATGTGGGAAAGCTAGCCAAGTGGTTGAGGATAATGGGGTATGATACTCTGTTCTTCAATGGCAGTGATGACTCTGGTATGATTGCTATTGCTTTAGCCGAAGATAGAGTAATACTAACCAGAGATACCCAGATTATAAAAAGACGGGTGGTAACCAGAGGTCAACTCAAAGCCATTCTTATCCAGAGTGATGAACCTGAGCGACAAATGCGTCAGGTAATAGATAGTCTAAATCTGGATTGGCAATTCAAGTCGTTCACTATTTGCCTGGAATGTAACCAACCTCTGGTGGAAAGGAGCAAACAGCAGGTGAAAGACCTGGTGCCACCATATGTCTTTAAGACCCAAAGCCAATATATGGAGTGCCCTGCCTGCCACCGAATCTACTGGAGAGGGACCCACTGGCAGGCAATGACCAAGAAGCTGGGGAAATTTACGAAAAGTTGACCATAGCTTAGGTTATTGCTACACTTCAAATTACGATGAAAATTGTAACTGCAGAACAGATGGGGCAAATTGATAGACGGTGTGCTGAGGTTGGCTTGCCTACGAGCGTGCTTATGGAAAATGCTGGGAAAGCGGTAGCTGAAGAGGTGAGAAAAATTCTGGGCACTGTTGACCAGCAAAGCATCCTAGTCCTGATAGGACCAGGTAACAATGGTGGGGATGGATTGGTGGCGTCTCGATACCTCCATGATTGGGGAGCCAGGGTCAGTCTTTGTCTGCTTAGACAAAGACCACCAGATGACCTAAATTTTAAGCTAGTTAAAGAACGGGGCATAACTTGTATTGAACTAACTCAAGATGAAAACATGGACAGGATTGATGAGTTGCTGTTATCAGCTAACGCTGTTATTGATGCCCTATTTGGCACTGGTAAGAGTCGCCCGCTTAGTGGCATCTTCCTGAAAGCATTGGACAGGGTTAGTAGGGTTAAAAAGAAACAGGCAGGTCTTCACATTATTGCCTTGGATTTGCCCTCCGGGCTCAACGCCGATAGTGGTGCTGTAGACCCTGCTTGCCTTTATGCCGATAATACTATTACCCTTGGTTTTCCCAAGCCAGGCTTATTTAACTTTCCCGGGGCAGAAAGAGCCGGCAAAATTACTATAGTCGATATTGGCATACCCAGCGACCTGGCTGAAGCGGTAACTACAGAGCTTGTTACCAATAAGTGGGCAAGAGAAATTGTTCCCCAGCGTCCGCTTGGAGCTAATAAGGGAAGCTTTGGTAGAGTTCTGGTTGCTTCTGGTTCAATCAATTATATTGGTGCTGCCTACCTAGCTTGTAGCGGTGCCATGCGGGTGGGGACAGGATTGGTAACCCTGGCGACAGCTACCAGCTTACAGCCTATTCTGGCTTCCAAACTCACTGAGGTAACCTATCTCCCCCTACCGGAATCCCAGACAGGCATCATCTCCGCCCAAGCAGCCAGGCTGATGCGCCAACAATTGAAATATTATAATGTCCTACTTCTAGGCTGTGGGCTGGGACAGAGTAAATCAACCATGAGATTCATCAGGGCTATGCTTTTTAGGTCTAAGTCAGCACTGCTATCCCTGGTCATTGACGCTGACGGTCTCAATATTCTAGCTAAAATCCCGAACTGGTGGCAGCAGCTAACCAACGATATGATACTTACTCCACACCCTGGTGAAATGGCAAGGCTGGTCGGTGTATCAGTGGATGAGGTGCAGTCAGACAGGTTTGGTATCGCTAAAAGGGTAGCTCAAGACTGGCATAAAACAATTGTCCTGAAGGGTGCTTATACCGTTATTGCGGCACCAGATGGGCAAGTTAGAATTAGCCCATTTGCTAATCCGGGGTTGGCATCAGCCGGAAGTGGTGATGTTCTAACCGGGGCTATAGCTGGATTGGTGGCACAAGGTCTATCGCTTTTTGATGCTGCTGCCCTCGGTGTACATCTCCACGGTGAAGCCGGTGAGATGGTTAAGGCAAGGCTGGGCGATGCTGGTATGATTGCTACCGATCTTTTACCAGCACTGCCACTTATTATTAAGCAGTTAAAAGCGTAGATAGTGCTTTGAAGCATAAAGTTATATAGGAAGGTTATGCTGTTAGCCATTGATATTGGAAATACTGATATTAGTTTAGGAGTTTTTGAGGGTGAGGAGCTTCGTGCTACCTGGCATACGGCTACCGGTATTCACCGCATGGTAGACGAGTATGCTACCTTACTGCTTAATTTGCTACATCATCAGGGTTTAGACATAGCTGACATTAAAGAGGCAGTCCTGTGCAGTGTTGTCCCACCATTAGTAGCCACTTTTGAGGAGCTATTTCAACGATATTTCCATATCTTGCCACTGGTGGTAGAGGCTGGGGTGAAGACTGGGGTGTGCATCCGAACGGACAACCCGAGAGAGGTTGGGGCTGACCGCATTGTAAACGCAGCCGCTGCTCATCATCTCTACGGATGTCCGTTAATCATTGCTGACCTGGGAACAGCTACCACCTTTGATACTGTATCTAAAGAGGGTGATTACCTGGGAGGGGCTATTGCCCCCGGTATTGCCACTGCTGCCGAGGCTCTGTTTGTGCAGGCGGCAATGTTACCCCGAGTGGAATTGGTCCGTCCCCAACAGGCTATAGGTACCAATACTATTACTGCCATGCAATCAGGGATTGTCTTCGGCTATGCAGCCCTGGTTGAGGGTATGGTGGCTCGCATCCAGCAGGAATTAGGAGAGAAGGCAAAGGTGGTGGCTACCGGCGGCTATGCTGAGCTGATAGCTAAAGAAACAAAGGTAATTGATGCGGTCAACCCCAATTTAACCTTAATTGGTTTAAGGCTCATCTACTTGATGAATAGAGCCTATCCTGATTAGGAGAAAATAATGCTAGCCAACAAAACTGTAGTACTGGGTATAACCGGAAGTATAGCTGCCTATAAGGCAGCCGACATCGCCAGCAAGCTAAATCAGGCTGGAGCTAGGGTTGAGGTGGTTATGACCGAATCGGCTACCAAGTTCATAACCCCATTAACTCTTCGCAGCATTACTGGCAGACCGGTGGTAACCGACATGTTTGAGCCAGGCTCTGAGTTCAGCATTGAGCATGTAGCCTTGGCTGAGGCGGCTGATACAGTAGTTATTGCTCCGGCTACAGCCTGCATCATCGCCAAGATGGCGGCGGGCATCTCTGATGATGTGCTTACCTGCACGGTGCTGGCGACTAAAGCTCCAATCATTCTAGCACCGGCGATGAATGCTAATATGTTTGAGAATCCCATCACTCAGGATAACCTTAATAAACTTAAGGCAAGAGGCTTTATCATTGTTGGATCTACCCACGGTCGATTAGCCTCAGGCAAGATAGGCTTGGGGCGTCTGGCTGAGATTGATAAAATTATTGGCATTATTCAGCAGGCATTGGGCATGGGCGGAGACTTGGCCGGTAAACGCATCGTGGTTACTGCCGGTGGCACCCAGGAACCCATTGACCCTGTCCGCCACATTGGTAACCGTTCCTCTGGGAAGATGGGTTATGCTATGGCTGAGGCAGCCAGGGATAGAGGAGCGAGCGTAACCCTGATTACTGCCCCCGACTCCCTTCCAGAACCAGTGGGTATGGAGGTTGTCCATATTCAAACGGCTACTCAGATGAAGGAAGCAGTAGCCAAGGCAGTGGTTCAAGCTGATGGTCTGATTATGGCAGCCGCTGTGGCTGACTACCAGCCGAAAGAAGTAGCCGAGACTAAGATTAAGAAAGAAACCTCGAGACTGACCCTGGAGCTAGTTAGAACAGCGGATATTCTGAGTGAAGTAAAAGGCGACTTCCTCAAGGTTGGCTTTGCCGCTGAAAGCCAGGACATAGTAGCCAGTGCCCGGCAGAAATTGGAGAATAAACAGCTTGACCTCATTGTGGCTAACGATATTACCGATGCTGATAGCGGTTTTGGCGCTGATACCAATAAGGTGACCCTTATTGACCGAGACGGTAAGGTAGACAGCCTGCCCCTCTTAACCAAAAGAGAGGTAGCCGACAAGATATTGGATAAGGTGGTGGAGTTACTCGGTGGACGGGAGTAAAGAAATAGTGAAAGAGAAATGCAATCAGTGTGGGAAGCTTGCTATTGGGAGATACGGAAACACGCCTCTTTGTGTAGACTGCTATTATAAGATGACACAGGCTAATTTCATGGAGCAACAGATTAGGCATAACCAGCTTAGTTGGCTGGCAAGTCAGCAAAACTTCATACAGCAAGCGCTAAGTGCTGGTACAGGAGGTTTACTTCCGCCAAAGTTCATGGCAACTCCGCAACCGCCGTCAGCCGGTATTACCTATACTTACAGTAACATTCAAGTTTCTGATAGCGCCGTAGGCGTTATCAATCCCGGCACTTTATACGCCATAAGCACTAGTATTGATGTGATACAGAATCGTGGGGACAGTGAACTCGCAGCAGCAATTAAGGAATTAACTCAAGAGGTTGTAAACAGCAAGGACATCCAAGACGATATAAAGAAAGAAATTACTGAACTGCTTCAGTTTTTAGCATCCGAAGGGTCAACAAGTAACGATACACGAAACAAGAGCGTAATAAAACAGGTATTGGGTCGACTAGGCAATTTGATACCAAGCGTTACTACAGCATGGTCTATTTGGGAAAAAGTTCAACCCTTATTACAATCGCTTGGTGATTAATAAACGAGTAATTACTCACAATCTCACCGCAGGGAAGGAGTTGAGATGAGAGGGGGCGAAGCCATTGGGGAATCCCCCTAAGTCCCCCTTTGCCAAAGGGGGAGAACTTCTCCCTTTCTTAAAGGGAGAATGAGAGGGATTTAATTAAGGAGTGGGTATTAAGGGGGTGAGGTTGGTAAGTAATCTAGGAATTGAATCCAGTTTCAGTAAGGAGGTAGCAATGAACAATCAAGTAGAGGGAATTGGTGTGGTTTGTGACTCAAAGTGCCCGATTTGTGTTGCTGCTAGAGGGAAGGCAGAGTGGCTCAAGCCGTTAGTCAAATTTATGTACTACTGCGTCTGCGGAAAGCTACCCATGTTTCTTAGAATACCAACGCCTTGCACCTCACGAGAGAAGCAGACGGGGAAAAAGCCTTGGGAGTAGTAGAATAATCATGACAGAAGCACCGAGCATTCAATATGAAATGCCCAAAGCCTATGAGCCACTCAAGGTTGAGGCTGAGTGGTATCAGTTCTGGTTGGAGAAGGGCTATTTCAAACCCAGGATAGACCCGGAAAAGAGACCCTTTGTCATCATTATGCCGCCACCAAATGTTACCGGTGAGCTTCACATCGGGCATGCTTTAACCGCTACGCTGGAAGATATTATGACCCGCTGGCATCGGATGAAGGGTGACCCTACTCTGTGGCTCCCTGGAGTTGACCATGCAGGTATCGCTACTCAGGTGGTGGTGGAACAGATGCTGGCTAAAGAAGGATTGGACAGGCACAAACTGGGTAAGAAAAAAACCCAGGAGAGAATCAGGCAATGGGCGGAAAGCAGGCGTAAGATTATTGCCCAGCAGCACCAGAGGCTGGGTGCTTCCTGCGATTGGAGCCGAGAGTGCTTTACTCTGGATGAAGGACCAGTCCGGGCGGTGCGCACTGCCTTTGTCCGCCTGTATAACAAAGGATTAATCTACCGCGGGGAACGGATTATCAACTGGTGCCCCCGCTGTGCTACCGCCCTGTCTGACCTTGAAGTAGACCATAAGGATATACAGGGACATCTATACTATGTTCGCTACTATCTGGCTGAAGATGACGGTTTCATCACCGTAGCCACCACCCGACCGGAGACCATACTTGGTGATACTGCGGTAGCCGTCAACCCCAGGGATGAGCGGTTTAAGGCTATGATAGGCAAGAAGGTTATCCTTCCCGCAGTGAACAGAGTAATACCCATTATCACTGATGAGGCAGTTGACCCTAACTTTGGCACCGGGGCGGTCAAAATTACTCCGGCCCATGATCCGGTGGACTTTGAGGTAGCTCAGCGGCAGGGAATGCCTCTGGTGAATATACTGAACCTGGATGCCACTATGAATGAAAATACTGGACCTTATATCGGGCTTGAACGATTTGCTTGCCGAGAGGCTATAGTATCCTATCTGGAAAAAGATGGGCTTCTGGTAAAGGTTGAGCCTTATATCCATTCAATAGGACACTGCCAGCGCTGTCAGACAATTATTGAGCCTATAGTCAGTAAACAGTGGTTTATCACTACCCAGCCTTTGGCTCACGCCGCCATTAAGGCAGTCCTTGATGGGCGTATCAATATTATCCCTGAGCGTTTTACCAAAGTTTATCTCAACTGGATGGAGAATATTCGTGACTGGTGCATCAGTCGCCAGCTATGGTGGGGACACCGAATCCCGGTGTGGTATTGTCAGGACTGTAATGAGTTAACGGTAACCATTGAAGAGGCTAAATCTTGTCGCCATTGTGGCTCGCCCAATATAGAGCAAGACCCCGATGTTCTGGATACCTGGTTTAGCTCGGCGCTATGGACTCACTCCACCTTGGGCTGGCCTGATGATACACCAGAATTGCGCTACTTCTACCCAACCACAGTAATGGAAACCGGTTACGATATCATCTTCTTCTGGGTAGCTAGAATGATTATGATGGGTCTGGAGGACACGGGTGATATTCCCTTCCGTACTGTTTACCTACACGGTCTGATACGGGATGAGAAGGGGGAGAAGATGAGCAAGATTAAGGGTAATGTGCTTAATCCGCTTGAGACATTGGAGAAATATGGCACCGATGCCCTGCGCTTTGCTCTATCTACTGGCACATCACCAGGAAATGACCTCAAGCTAACTACATCAAGGCTAGAGGCAGGACGAAACTTTGCTAACAAGCTGTGGAATGCCACCCGATTTGTAGTTAGAAGCATTGAGCCAAACCGCACTGATGTGAAAATTCAGAGGGACTTGCTCCCGGTAGAGGACCGCTGGATTCTATCCCGTCTCAGTAGCACCATATCTAGCGTAGCCAACCTGATGGAAAACTTCCAGTTTGGAGAAGCTCAAAGGCAAATCTATGAATTCCTGTGGGGTGAATTCTGTGACTGGTATATTGAAATAGCCAAGGTTCGTTTCCACTCTGTTAGTGAGGGGGTACTATCACCTATTCCGGTTTTAGTTTATGTTCTGGAGACCTCGCTTCGCCTATTGCATCCTTATATGCCTTTCGTTACCGAAGAGTTATGGCAGAACCTTAAAAATCGTATACCGTCACACTGGCAACAAGTTGATTCTATAATGGTAGCTACTTACCCTGCAGGTGATGAAACGGCTATTGACCCACAGGCAGAGCGAATTGTAAAATCAGTGATAGAAATAATACATTCCATCCGCAATGCTAGGGCTCAATATAAAGTGGAGAGCACAAGGTGGATTGAGGCACAAATCTATACTGGAGAGCTTACATCAGCCATCATCCCTTATTCTCAGGCTATCCAGACTCTGGCTCGGGTAGGAGAGGTTACTTTCTTAGATAGCAGACGAGAAGCTGCAACCGTTGAAAATGCTTTGGTATTAGTGCTTAAAGAGTCGGAAGTAGTCATACCTATGGAGAGTATGGTTAATCTGGAAGCTGAGAGAAAACGACTACAAAAGGAGGTAGAGCGAAGCCAAGCCGAGGTGGCTCAGCTTAAAGCCAGACTCAGGGACGAAGCGTTTCTGACCAAGGCGCCAGCAGCCATCGTAGATAAGGAACGCCAGAAACTCTACACACTAACCGATAAACTAGAAAGACTGAAACAACAAATCAAATTTTAGGAGGATAAGAATGTACAAGAGAATACTCGTCCCATTAGATGGTTCCAAAGTAGGTGAGGCTGCCTTAGCTTATGTAGAGGAGTTATTGTCCGATTTGTTACCAGAGGCAGAGGTAGAAGTTACTCTCTTCCAGGCAATGTCATCACTGACTCCCAGTATTGTTGCCGGGGAGGCGAGGGCTTCCATTCCCTACACGAAGAAAGATATGGAGCAAATCAAAAAGAAAGCTATAGATTACCTGGGTGAGGCTGGTGAAGGTTTAAGAAGTAAAGGTGTTGTGGTTGGGACTAGGGTAAAAACCAGAATGGGAATTTGCAATGCTGCTGAGGAAATTATTAAGGCTGCTAATGAAATAAATGCCAACTTGATTGCTATATCAACACATGGAAGCTCGGGTCTTACTCGCTGGGCTTTCGGTAGTGTTACTGACAAAGTACTACGGGGAGCAAATGTGCCGGTACTTATGGTGAGAGCATTGAAGAGGGTAAAGTAAACAGAGACTGTTGTCGCCGTAGACGCTCTAATGCCTTCTTGGTATCGCTAGCCACTTTTGCCTTATCACACAGCTTTAGCCGATACTTAAATAGCCAGTAGGTAAATTCCTTTAGCTCAGTTAAGCTGATATATCTGAGCTGGGGATAACCCTTCTCACGCCTGAAGCGTTTAAGTAATATATTTTTAGTAGCCCCATATATTCGCCGATAAACCTCGTTAACAACCCTGTGCTCATTTCCATAGCCCAAGGTCCGCTGCTCCTTACGTACCTCCTCCTGCACTGCCAAAATTAAAACTTCCTCCAAAGTAATGCCATAGAAGTAGTTAAGATATTGATGATACTTACTACTACCAATAAGCTCCTTGAATTTCTCCTTGGTCAGCCTGATTGGCGGTTCATTATGGAACAGGAGGGCAATCTTCTCACCCTCAGGCAATAAGCCGTTTACTGTATCACATAGGCGTTCAGCTAAAAGCAGCCAGTCAAAGGCTTCACCAGCGATAAGGTAACGGTAGCTATGCCCATTGTGACTCTCCTCTGCCGTAGTCCATAATCCAATAGCCTCAAGTAAGGCGATATACCAGTGCTTACCACCGGTAATAGCCTGCTCTAAGTATTCTATTACCTCAGGACCTTCTGCTGGAGTCAACTGAGAAGGTTGTAATTGGTTATCTAAATCTGCCACTATTATCACCACTCTTAGTTGTGACATCAGACAGGCTACAACTTCCTTTCGGGGAACTCAGCCTTTAACTTCTCGTAGTAGTCAAGGTGTCCGGTAGTTAACAGTTCAGTAAGCTTCTTGGTAATAGCCTCTCCAACCCCGGGGACTTCCTTTAACCTATTTTCTGCCAGCAGTTGTTCCACCTCCACTGGTAGGTATTCAATGGAGCGAGCCGCCTTCTGGTAAGCCCGAATTTTAAACAGGTTCTCCCCCTTAAGCTCAAGAAGGTCAGCAATATCCTGAAATACCTTGGCAATCTCACTGTTTTTCATTGGCTTTAATCTTCCCCTCTCACCTTCCGCAGCAGTGTTTGTATTTCTTGCCGCTGCCACAGGGGCAGGGGTCATTGCGACCTATCTTTTTACCGCTAACCTTTGGTCGTTGCTTGTTACCGCCAGTGCCAACTTGGGCGGCTACAGGCGACCGTTGCGGGGGCTCCCTAGTGACCATGCCGACATGATACATAGTGTGAGCTACATCATGCTGAATAGTAGATAGCAGTACCTGAAACTGCTTGTATCCCTCGTTTTTATAGATTACCAGCGGGTCTCTTTGCCGTCCCATAGCATATGGTCCCACTTCCTGGCGCATATTCTCCATCATGGTCAGGTGCTCAACCCACAGGTTGTCCATAGTGCGAAGCATTACCAATCTTTCCAGCACTCTCATATTGTCTGAACCCAGTTCCTTCTCCCGCTCTTCATATAGAGCCTGGGCTGAATCAATTAGCCTGTCTTTTCTTTCCTCCGGTTTCATCTGGGAAAGGGCACTGGCATTAACTGCTGGAGGCAGGGGAAAGATGGAAGAAACATCAGCTATTAAACCCTCCAGGTCCTGCTCATCACCTGTGTGAGCTGCCACTATACCTTGAATCTCTTGTTGAACCATTGATAGGATGTTTGCCTTAAGGTCGGCGCCGCCTAGTACTTTCCCTCGCTCACCATAAACTAGCTCACGCTGTTGGTTAATTACATCATCATACTCAACCAAGTGTTTACGCATATCAAAGTGATAGCCCTCAACTCGTTTTTGCACATCGGCAATAGTCTTGTTGACCAGTGCATTCTCAATCGGGGTATCCTCATCCATTCCTGTCCACTCCATAAAGGTCTTAATTCGGTCGCCACCAAAACGGCGCACAATATCATCCGACAAAGACACATAAAATCTGGAGCTTCCGGGGTCACCCTGCCGTCCGGCTCTACCCCTGAGCTGGTTATCAATTCTCCTGGATTCATGGCGCTCAGTGCCAATAATATGAAGCCCGCCAAGTTCAACCACCTTGTTATGCTTTTCCTGCCACTCCCGCCACTCTGGCTCATCTCCGTCAGTGGGTTCTTTCCCACCGAGTACTATATCAACACCGCGCCCAGCCATATTGGTGGCAACGGTGGTTGCCCCTGGCTGTCCCGCCTGAGCAATGATATACGCCTCCTTTTCATGATACTTGGCGTTGAGCACCTCATAGGGTATTCCTTTCCTCTTTAACAGGTCACTGAGGTACTCCGACTTCTCAATAGATGTGGTGCCGATTAGCACCGGTCGTCCTTGTCTATGAAATTGCTCAATCTCACGCACCACCGCCTTAAATTTAGCTTCCTCATCCTTGTAAATCTGGTCTTGGGAATCTTCCCGAATCATTGGCTTATTGGTAGGAATAACCATCACCTCAAGGTTATATATCTTATGAAACTCCTCAGCCTCGGTGAGGGCGGTGCCGGTCATACCAGCTAGTTTTTGGTACATACGGAAGTAGTTCTGAATTGTAATAGTGCCATAGGTCTTACTCTCTTGCTGAACCTTAACCCCCTCCTTGGCTTCTATTGCCTGATGCAGTCCCTCAGAGTAGCGGCGACCAAGCATTAACCTACCAGTGAACTCGTCAACGATAATAACCTGTTTATCCTTGATCATATATTGTTGGTCTCGCTTGTATAACTCTTTAGCATTGAGGGCATTTCTCAGGTGGCGGTGCAGGTCAACATTCGCCGGGTCGTAAAGGTTGGGTGATTTTAATATTCCCTCTCGCCTGAGCATCCTTTCCACATTAGCATGGCCAGCATCAGTCAGGTCTATGCTGTGCTCCTTTTCCTTCACCTCGTAGTCTTGCTCCCGTTTAAGGTGGGGAACAAGGCGGGCAAATATTTGATACATTTGTCCCGCTTCCACATCAGGAGCACTGATAATAAGTGGTGTGCGTGCTTCATCAATGAGGAGATTATCTACCTCATCAACAATGGAATAATTTAGCTCACGCTGCACTTGCTGAGTTAGGTCTATAGCCATATTGTCTCGTAGATAGTCAAAACCGAAATCGCTACTAGTCCCGTAGATGATGTCAGCCTCATAAGCCTCACGGCGGGAGACAGAGCGAAAATGGGGCCACCGCTTATCCCCTGAGTCAAAACCGGGGTCATAAAGGCGTGAGGGGGTATGTTCATCCGGGGTTTGTTGGGGATAAATGCTAGCTACACTTACCCCTAGGGCGTGGTAAATAGGTCCCATCCAGTAGGGGTCTCGCCTCGCCAGGTAGTCATTAACCGTGACCAGGTGGCAGCCCTGACCGATAAGGGAGTTTAGGTAAAGAGGGAGGGTAGCCACTAGGGTTTTACCCTCACCAGTTTTCATCTCGGCGATTTTACCCTGGTGAAGGACAATGCCTCCCGTTAACTGAACATCAAAGTGGCGCTGACCTATAGTTCTTTTTGCCGCTTCACGAATAGCAGCAAAGGCTTCGGGAAGAAGCTCATCAAGCGAGCTACCGCTTTTAAGCCGAGACTTAAACTCATCAGTCTTGGCACGAAGCTCATCGTTACTGAGTCGCTCAAATTTAGTCTCTAGCTCATTTATCCTGCTTACTGATGAATGTAATCGCTTTAACTCTTTCTCATTGGAATCAACCAGACCGCCCAGCCATTTAAACATAATCTTTCCCCTCAATCAGTCTCTTAGCTTTATTCGCTATTGACTCCAAGACCATAACTTTAACTTCGCCCATACCATCAATGGCAAACATATGCGCTGAGAAAGCTGCATTAGATTTCAAAAGGCAAGGTATATCGTTACTTTCCAGCAAGCCCCTGATAACCTGAGCTTCTATCTCACCTGCTATCCGATATATCTCTACCATTTCTTCGTTATTGCTCAAACATAGCTCCTATAGATAGTCCAGTATGAATACGGTGGATGGCTTCACCCAGCAGTGGAGCAATGGACAAAACAGTAATCTTGTCTAACATTTTATAACCAGTGACGGGAACAGTGTCAGTAACTACTACCTCCTTTAGCGAGCAAGAAGCTATCCTCTGGATAGCTGGACCAGAAAATATGGGGTGGGTACAGCAGGCATATATCTCCTTAATCCCGTGCTTCTCTAAGACAGAGACGGTGTTCACCAGAGAGCCAGCCGTGTCTATTTCATCGTCTATAGTAAGAGCCACCTTGCCCTTCACCTCCCCAATAACATTTAGTGTCTCAGTTCGGCCAGCATTACCCACCCGTCTTTTCTCCATGATAGCCAACGGGGCATCAAGCTTAGCCGCTATGTCCCGTGCCCGCTTGCTAATGCCTATATCGGTGGCAACCACTACCAGGTCAGTAAAATCTTTCTCTCTAAAGTAATTACTTAATAGATAAAGAGCGGTTAGTTCATCAACTGGTATGTTAAAAAAGCCCTGGATTTGCGCTGCGTGTAAATCTACTGTCAGTACTCTATTGGCACCAGCCACGGTGAGTAAGTCAGCCACTAACCTGGCAGTTATCGGCACCCGGGGTTGGTCCTTCTTATCAGTGCGACTATAGCCATAGTAAGGAACTACTGCGGTAATACGACCAGCTGATGCTCTCTTCAGGGCGTCAATTATAATCAGCAGCTCAACCAGGCTCTTATTGACTGGGGAGGAGATGGGCTGAATAACAAAGGTGTCTCGCTGACGGACGTTGTCCAGAATACGAACAAAGATATTCTCATTACTGAACTCAAAGACCTCGCACCTGCCCAATGGTATACCTAAGTATTCAGTAACTCCTTGGACTAGGGCAGGATGAGCATTTCCCGTGAATACCTTTAGTTCATTCATTAATTATTACCTCCCTTTAACTAACGCTTTTAATTCAACTAGATTTATTATAGCATTATTTTTAACCAAGCTCACCCTTCGGTAGAAAAGTTTGTCTCTTAGGTTAGGGGAGTTTGGAGGGGCGCAACTCATCAGAGGTCGCCACGGCGACTCGCCTCTGGAGAGCGACTCTGTCGACCCCTTCAGAACCTATTCATTCCCTTCTCCTTTCAAGGAGAGGGAATAAAGGGGATGGGGTTATTGGGCAATATCAGTCGTCAATTCGCGGAATGGGGAAGCGGTAGCATATCTGGCTGACCTCTTGTCTCACCTGGTTTTGTATATTCTGGTTATCAATATTAGTAATTACCTCTACAATGAGTGCCGAAATGCGCTTCATTTCTTCGCTACCGAAGCCGCGCGTGGTCACGGCTGGTGTGCCCAGTCTAATGCCACTGGTTAACAGGGGTGGGCGGGGGTCAAAAGGAATGGCATTACGATTGACAACAATGCCGACTGCTCCCAGGGAGTCCTCAGCCTCTTTACCGGTGGTTCCTGTCTCGGTGAGGTCTACTAAAACCAGGTGGTTATCAGTTCCGCCTGATATAAGGCGCAGCCCCAGTCGTTGCAGCTCACTAGCTAGAGTAAGGGCATTATTCAGTATAGCCTGTTGATAGTCAACGAAGCTTGGTTGTAAGGCTTCGTGGAAGCAAACGGCTTTGGCAGCAATGGTATGCATTAGAGGACCACCCTGCATTCTGGGGAAGACAGCCGCATCTATTGAGGAAGCAAGCTGGCTGCGACACAAAATAAACCCGCTTCTAGGACCGCGTAGTGTCTTATGTGTAGTTGAGGTTACCACATTGGCATAGGGCACAGGAGTTGGATGTAGTCCCGCAGCCACTATACCGGCAATGTGCGCCATATCAACTATAAGCCTTGCCCCGACTAGGTCAGCGATATGCCGAAAGCGCTCAAAATCAATAATCCTGGGGTAAGCACTGGCTCCAACCATAATTACCTTAGGCTTATGGTCTAAGGCAAGTCTCTCCACCTCCTGATAGTCGATTCTCTCTGTTTCTTTATTTACACCATAGGGTATAAAATTATACGACTTACCTGAGAAGCTCACCTTGTCACCATGGGTAAGATGACCACCATGAGCCAGTCTCATACCCATAACAGTATCACCATATTCTAGTAAAGCATAGTATGCTGCCATATTAGCCTGAGATCCGCTGTGGGGCTGGACATTAGCGTGCTGGGCATGGAACAGCTCCTTAGCCCGTTGAATAGCCAAAGTCTCCACTATATCCATAATCTCGCAGCCGCCATAGTAGCGACGCTGCGGATAACCCTCAGCATATTTGTTAATTAGGAATGAACCCTCAGCTTCAAGCACAGCCCTACTGGTATAGTTCTCAGAGCCAATAAGGTTTATTGTTTCCCTTTGCCGCTTCTTCTCCATATCAATGGCGTGGTTAATTTCTGGGTCAGTTTGGTTTAAAAAACTCATTTCTCCTCCTGGTTAAAGTCTACAACCGTACCTCCATACTGTCAACAACCAGTCTATTTCAACAAATCGACAGATTGGTTAACCGAATTGCCTAATGCCCTTTTATTAAGGCTCATTTTCCAATTAGAATAAACCGACACCAAGACTTAACAACATAATGAGACATTTATCTTGTATGGGAGCGGCACGCTGTAGTCTTAGAGTACTCGGGATTAGACTGACGATGTCCGTATTCTATTTGGTCATCCCTTGTTCGGAGGGGGTAGGGAATCGCCTACCCCGCCCCATTGGTGCTTTTTCACTCCGCCGCCAGCACTCCAAAGAGGCAACCTGTAACCTTGTTATAGGTTGCAATTTGTGTTATGTTAGTAGTGCAAGAAAGAATCTTTATCCGGGTATCTAGGTACTGGTTTTAGGTTTGAAAGATTCAAAAAGAGGATCTACGATGATTATTGTGGGAGAGAAGATAAATACGAGTCGAAGGAGCATTGGGGAAGCTGCGGATAAACGGGACGCCGAGTTCATCTGTAAGATTGCCAGAGAGCAAGCCGAAGCGGGTGCCCATTACATCGATGTTAACGCCGGAACCTTTCTGGACGAAGAAGTTGACTACCTCTGCTGGCTGGTAGAAACAGTTCAAGCCGAAGTAGATCTACCCTTATGCCTAGACAGCCCCAATCCCAAGGCTCTGTCGGAAGCCATTAAAAAACACAAGGGCGAGCCGATGATAAATTCCATTTCACTAGAAGAAGACCGCTTTCGTTCCCTTCTGCCCATAATCACTTCCCAGCCTTGTCATGTAGTCGCCCTTTGCATGGGCCAGGCCTCGATGCCGACCACTATAGAAGATAGAGTCGATGTCGGCTCAGAACTGATAAAGAAGCTTACTAACGAAGGAATCCCTTTGGAAAAGATTTATGTAGACCCATTGGTGCTTCCTGTTTCAGTGGATACTAGTATGGGAACGGCCGCTATGGGAGCTATCCACAAAATCATGAACGATTTCCCAGGCGTGAATACTATCTGTGGGCTTTCCAACATCTCTTTCGGTCTCCCCGAACGCCGCTTAATCAATCGCAACTTCCTGGCTCTCTGCATTGCTCATAATCTGTCAGCAGTTATTTTAGACCCGCTCGACAAGCAGCTTATGTCAACCCTCCTTGCGGTTGAGATGCTCCTAGGACGGGATGAATATTGCGGAAACTTTATTGACGCTTACCAAAGCGGACGCATAGTTGGGAATTGATTTTGCTTTTTGGGTTTTAATGAGATAGACTTTTTAAGGAGGCTAAAGATGAATGAGTTTGAGGCATTGGAAGAAGCTGTCAGCAAGGGCGATATCAAGACAGCGGTGGCGGAAACGCAGAGAGCTTTAGATGCTGGAAGCGAAGTTAAGAGCATTCTTGATAAGGGACTCATTGCGGCTATGGATAAGGTGGGTGATAGATATTCGAAAGGGTTGATATTTGTCCCTCAGATGTTGCGCTCCGCTAAGACCATGCAAGAATGCATGAAGCTGCTACAACCGTTATTTCAAGAGGGTGATGTTACCTCCAAGGGGAAGGTGCTGATCGGTACTGTAAAGGGAGATTTGCACGACATCGGTAAGAACCTGGTTGGCATGATGATGGGGGGAGCGGGATTTGATATAACTGACCTAGGGGTGGATATTCCTCCTGAAAAGTTCGTCCAAAAGATACAAGAGGTGGAGCCGGACATCGTATGCATGTCGGCGTTACTTTCCACCACCATGCCATCCATGTCCCGGACTATCGAAGCCATGCAGAAAGCCGGCATCCGAGATAAAGTCAAGGTGATGATTGGCGGAGCACCGGTTACCGAAAAATATGCCCGGGAAATCAAGGCGGACTCTTATGCATCCGACGCCGGTTCCGCGGTGAGCAAAGCCAAGGAATTGCTTGGAATACTTTAAATTCGAAGGTAGGCATTGTGATTCTCAGCTCAAAAGGAAAGGAGAAAAAATGAAACCGATAGATATCCCCACTTTTCAACCTCAACTCAAGGTTTTGAGCCGAGAACAGGCGTTAGCAATTCATACTGCCGCTTTGAAAATCCTGGAAAAGATAGGCTTTAAGATGGAGCACCCTGGTGCTCTGGAGATGCTCGCCAACGCTGGTTGCCAGATTTCCCATGATTGGGTCAGGCTACCCGGCCACCTTGTTAAAGAAGCCCTAGGGTCAGCACCCAGGCAGATTGCCCTCTATGACCACAAGGGCAAAAAAGCGATGCCTCTCACAAACGGAAACCATTTCTATGGCACAGGTTCGGATGCCACTTTTACTCTGGATTTGGGAACTGGTGAGCGCCGTCGAGCTATCTTAAAAGACGTCGCCAATTTTGCTAAGCTAGTTGACGGGTTGGAAAACATCGCTTTTGCTATGTCTATGGCTAACCCTGAAGACGTTCCTGTCGAGAACATCTACGTTCATGTTTTTGCTGAAATGGTCAAAAATACCAACAAGCCTATTGTATTCATTGCCGATAGTGGTAAGGATATCGCTAAAATCTATGAGATGGCTTGCCTGGTAGCAGGAGGTGAAGATAAACTCCGGAGCAAACCATTTATTCTAAATTATTCCGAGCCAATCAGTCCATTACGCTTTCCCCAAAATGTGGTGGAAAAACTCATTTTCTGTGCCAAAAAGAAGATACCCATCTGCCTTCCTTCTGGCTCCAACGCTGGAGGTGGAGCGCCGGTAACCCTTGCCGGAGCCATGGCTTTAGGAATCGCCGAAAACCTGGTAGGACTGGTAGTTCATCAACTGGCTGGCAAAGGGTCGCCCTTCCTTTTTGGACCCAATGTCAGCGTTCTGGACATGAAATCCACCGTTGTCTCCTATGGTGGTCCTGAGTGGAGTCTCACCCAAGCGGCACTCGCTGATATGCGTGATGAAGTCTATGGTCTGCCCATCTGGGCTTTTGCCGGAGCTTCAGACGCCAAGGTAATGGATGCTCAGGCAGGAGCCGAAGCCATGTTCTCCATCCTGAGTGCTATGCTCTCTCGCTGTAACCTAATCCACGATATAGGTTTTCTAGAATACGGAAGCACCTCTTCGCTAGAGATGGTAACCATGGTCAACGAATTGGTAGCCATGAGCCGATTCTTCACTGAGGGAATTCCTGTTAATAATGAAACGCTGGCTCTCGAGGCGATAGAGAGAGTGATAAATGGGGGGCCTGGTTCCATCTTTCTTACGGATGATCACACCTTTAAGTATTTTATGCAAGCCCAGTTTCTGCCCAAGCTTTTAGATCGCTCTCGCTACGATTCCTGGGAAGAAGCTGGAGCTAAAGACCTTTACAAGCGCTGCAATATTGAGGCAAGAAGAATCCTCTCCGAACATCAGGTAGAGCCTAAACCTGCCGAAGTACTCCAGGAAATCGCTGGAGTTCTCCAAGGGCACTGATAAGGAGTTCAACTATGGGAGACAGCTCGCCATTCTACAGACCACTTACCAAGGAAAATTTAAAACAGATTGACCAGACGGGGCGGCGCATACTGGAACGCATTGGGGTCAGGATTGCTGACAGCGCCTTTCGAGACATACTGAAAGCAGCCGGGGCAAAGGTTGATTCTGATAATCAAAGGGTCCGCTTTGAAGAAGGCTGGCTTGATGAAGTTCTAGGTCGAGCACCTTCGTGCTTTACCCTTTATTCCCGTGACGGTAAAAACGACATTCACCTGGGAGAAGGTAATGTCTACTTCGGCAACGGCGGAAGGGTATTTCGTATCCTCGATATGTCAACAGGCGGATATCGCCTCACCCTGCTAAGGGATGTGGCTAATACTGCTGCCCTAGTGGATAAATTAGATAACATTCGCTTTTATATCATTGCCTGCCAGGCTCATGACATAAAACCGGCAAATTATCATCTGCTCGATTTCTATTACGCTCTCAACCATACCACCAAACACGTGATGGGGGGCTGTGACGACCTGCATGGAGCCGAGCAGATGTGGAAACTTGCAAGTATCATTGCCAGAGGAGAAGAACGCCTTCGAGAAAAGCCCTTCGTTTCGGTAATAACCAACCCGATAAGTCCTCTTACTATTGATTCCGAAACACTGGAGATTCTCCGTTTCTGCGTCACCCATGGTATTCCCACTACCTGTGCACCTGCGCCCATAGCCGGAGCCACTGCTCCTGCTACCCTGGCAGGGACTCTTTCACAAATGCATGCTGAAGCTTTAGCCGGAGTCACTATTGCTCAGGTTTTTGCTCCAGGAGCCAAGGTGCTATATGGCGCGGTCGCTACGACCATGGATTTGCGAAAAATGGAATTTACAATGGGCTCAGTGGAGATGGGAATGATGAATGCAGCCGCAGTTCAATTGGCAAAGCTCTATAACTTGCCCATTTATGCCTCCGGAGGGGTAACTGAAGCCAAAAGGCCTGATATCCAGGCTGGCTTCGAGAAAAGTGTTTCAAGTCTGACGGTGGCAATGACTGGGGCAGACTTTATTCACCTGACGGCCGGAGTGATTGATTCGGGCAATTCCATCTCCTACGAACAGTATGTTATTGACAATGAAATTATCGGAATGACTCAGCGAGTATTGCAGGGAATTAAAGTGAACGAAGATACCTTAGCTTACGATGTAATCGAGCAAGTTGGCCCCGGCGGAAATTTCGTTGCTGAAGAGCATACTATTAACCACATGATGGACGAATTCTTTTATCCTAACCTGCAGGTGCGTTGCAACTTCGACATCTGGGAGGAAATGGGGCATCCAGACATGTTAAGCCGTGCCAATGAACTAGTTGG
Organism: Dehalococcoidia bacterium; assembly: GCA_011170285.1. GTDB lineage: Bacteria > Chloroflexota > Dehalococcoidia > Dehalococcoidales > W498 > W498. The sequence goes on along the minus strand of DUEE01000026.1, from coordinate 61,121 downwards.
CAAAATCCTTGAAGAGAGTGAAGAGGGTCTCTTAGATGTGGACCTGATTGACGATATAAAAAAAGCTTTTTCTGGTAGCCAATATATTTGAGGAGGTTATAATAAGAGAGGCAAATAAAAGACCGACGCGCATCATTGCCTGCTCGGTTTTCAAACCAGCCCTTGAACATATTCGTCTGGGAGAGAGATATCCCGAACTGCGTTTAACTTATTTACCACCCAACCTACATTTGAAGCCGCAAGAGCTAAAAGGTCGCCTGCTAGAAGTAATTGCTTACGCTAAAAAAAGGAATGAGCGGGTCATATGCCTTTATGGAGAATGTTTCCCAGGCATAAGTGAGTTATGCCGACTTCACGGAGCTATCAAAGTACCCGGGCATTACTGCTATGAAATGCTTCTCGGTGCTGAGCTATTCCAGCAACTTATTAACGATACTGCGGGAACTTATTTTCTAGAAAAAGAACTTATTCTAAACTTTGAAGAATATTGTATGAATCCATTGGAACTCTATGACCAGGAAATGCGAAAATATTGTTTTGAACATTACCGGAGATTGCTCTATGTGCGGCAACCAGAAGACCCCGACCTCATATTCCAGGCTGGGAAACTAGCCGAATTCCTAAATTTATCTTTGGAGATAAGAGACGTGAATTATTCGGAGCTTGAAAAAAAGCTCATCGAGTTAATCTAGCTTCTACGTTGGGAGTAGTGAAGATGGAGAAGACGGAGAACCACAAATTTAAGGAAAAAAGCCCTATTGGCTTTATTCCATTAGAAAAACAGAAAAAGAAATACTTCTCGTTGAATGTTCTGCCTGACGACCTCTGGCTGAAGGTTCGTCAGGGTGACGCCGTTTGGGAATCTCTGCGAAAGGCAGGTATAAAGCTGGGGGAGTGTGGGGGACTGGGTAAATGTGGTAAATGCAAGGTCAAGATGCTCTCTTCAATAGGTCCCCTATCCAATGAAGAAAGGGAATTCCTTGACGATGAGGAGATAGAACAAGGTTTTCGTCTTGCCTGCCGCACCACAGTGGGTAAGGATTTAGTGGTCTACCTCACGGAACCTGAGTCTGAGATAGAGTTTTCTCAAATCCTCAAAACTGGCTATACCCCCCATTTTCATATTAATCCCCTTCTTGGTCAGCGGGTTGTCACCTTATCCTCAATTCCTGAGGATGAAGGGATTTCCGATTTAGACCGGGTCAAAATAGCGTTGGGGCCCGAATATGTGGACTTGAAAGCCTCGCTTCACTGTCTTCGTGCCTTACCCCATATGTTAAAGGAAGCCCAATTCCGTGGAGCGGCAGTGCTTCATGAGAATCGCCTGATGACCTGGCAGAAACTGGAGGAAATACACTCACTCTATGGACTGGTTTTTGACCTCGGCACTACCACTCTGGTAGGCAAGCTTTTCAATTTGTTGAATGGGACAGAGGTTGCCGTTGTTTCTTGTCTCAACAATCAGAGTAAGTATGGCACGGATGTTATCGCTCGTCATCAATATGTCAAAGAACATCCTAATGGTTTGGAGAATCTGTACCAAATTATCATCGATGACTTGAATCATATAACTGACCGTCTTCTAAGAACAGTGGGGCTTCACCCAGACGATGTCTTTGTTACCGTTGCTGCGGGGAATACCACTATGCAACACCTCTTGCTGAAGCTGGATCCATCGGGAATTGCCGAGGCACCCTTTGCGCCTGTTTTAACCGATGGTCTAATTGTGAGGGCATCAGATGTTGGTCTCCGATTGAATCCCGAGGCACTTTTTTACATTATGCCAGTAAAATCTGGGTATATTGGCGGGGACTTGCTGAGTGTCATACTGGCTTCAGGTGCCGCGGAGCAAGAAGATGAATTAATTCTAGCATTGGACCTCGGCACCAATGGAGAAATCTTTATTGGTAATCAGAAAAGAATCATGACCTGCTCTGCCGCTGCCGGTCCTGCCTTGGAAGGCGCAAGGATCTCTTACGGGATGATTGCTGCTGCTGGAGCCATCGAAGCCGTCAGTTTCGAAGAAGGCGACCTTCATTATCAGGTAATTGGTAATATAAAGCCCAAGGGTATTTGCGGAAGCGGATTAGTAGAACTGGTTGCCGTGCTCTTGGAGTTGGGCATCATCGATTACGAAGGCCTAATTTGTCCCCCTCAAGTAGAAGCAGCAAAGAATCTGAAGTCAAGAGTAATTGGCGATGGGTTGGCAGTCAATAACTTCCTCATCGCTTCCGCAGAGGAAAGCTACAATGGTAAACCAATCTATCTTACCCAAAAAGATGTTCGCGAGCTTCAACTCGCCAAGGGGGCTATAGCAGCCGGTGTAAAAACTCTAATGGACGAAATGGGTATCGGGACCGAGGACATTGGGCATGTGTATCTAGCAGGGGCACTTGGAAATTATGTTAATCCCAATTGCGCTGTGCGCATCGGACTTATTCCCAATGTTAATCGGCGGATTATATCCTCCTTAGGTAATGCTGCCAGTACCGGGGCTTCCATGGTTCTTTTATCCAAGCGTTACTGGCAGATGGCTGGTGAGCTTGGCCATTTTATTGAACATGTTGAGCTTTCCTCCCGGCTCGATTTCAATGAATATTTTATCGAGCAGATTGATTTTCCAAAAGAGCAGTTATTGGACATTTATCGGGAAGAAGTCGGGGAGGATATTATGAAAGCAATCACGGTTAGAGAGGTAATGACCCCCGATTTCCCTACAGTCTCTTCCACTATATCTCTGGAGGAATTAAGAGAACGATTACGTGATACAGGTCATCATGGCTTCCCGGTTCTAGACGAGGAGGGGCGTCTATTTGGGTGTGTTACAGTAGCCGACCTGGCGAGTGCTGTGCGAAGTGGGAAGACTAACCTTAAGGTAGGCGATATCGCTACTAAGGAACTTTTCGTGACTTATCCCAACCAGACTTTATATGAGATGTTACGAGCGACTGACAAAGATTACGGGCGTATCCCCGTTGTGGAACGGCATGATAGAACGCGCTTGATAGGGATATTGCGCCGCCACGACATAATGAAGGCATACCGCGAGAGAGTATCACAAGTCGACTAATGAGTAAGATAGTAACGACCAGGAAGCTGACAAATACGGATTACGACTTTCAATATGTTCAAGGAGTCTTGAGCTGTCCCACTTCTGTTTTTACGGACCAAGAAGCTATTGGGGGCGAGGCTAGAGTTTCTTTAAGGTCAGATTGCCCAAGTCGATAGCAGACTGGGTAAACCATACAATGCTCCGGAGACAGGATAGTTCGGGACTATGACGGTAACCTTAGAAACTTGTTGGCGAAGTCTTCCATAAGTGAGCCAAGGAGCTTCCTCAAATCCTTTGTGGAGAAGATTGAGGTGAGTGATTTTAAAGTCAACATGTATTATATTGTTTCTATGTCCACACATAGCGTTTCTGAGGAAACTGTGAGAGTTTAACCCTACGCACACCACGGCTGAAGGAGAGGTCGCAGACTTGCCTTGAGTAGTCCTTGGCTCGACTCGGAGACGGGGACTAAGGGGTCGACAGATTCCGCCCTAGGCGGAGGTATGGTTGATAATCAGTCTTTCAATAAGGAGGCGGAGTTAATATAATATGGCAGAAGGAGTTTTAAATGGAGAGATCATTAGTTCTTATTAAGTCTGATGCCATACAGAGAGGATTAGCTGGTACTATTATTACTCGATTAGAAAGCCAGGGGCTTAAATTGGTGGCACTCAAGATGCTTCACCTGGACAAAGCTGTCGCTAGAAGGCACTACGCTATTCACAGAGATAAGCCTTTCTTTGAAGGATTAGTTGATTACATTACCTCGGCGCCGATAATTGCCATTATCTTTGAGGGGGAAAGGGCGGTAGAGGTAATCAGAGGGATGATGGGACTGACTGACCCAGCCAAGGCTAAAGCCGGAACTATTAGGGGCGATTTCGGTCTGGATATAGGACGCAACACTATTCATGGCTCTGATTCGGTAGAGACTGCTGGGGAGGAAATAAAAATATTCTTTTCCGAGGATGAAATTTTTAGCTACTGAATCCTGACCAACGTGCTTGCTTGACTCCACAGCTTATCCAACTGGTAGTATTCCCGCTCAATCGGAGCAAAGATGTGGACAATAACATCACTAAAATCAAGAAGGAGCCATCCTGAATCTACCGTTCTCTCATGATGATGAGGCAAAATACCATCTTTCTTTAGTAAGTGCTCAATTTCATCATAAACAGCCTTAATTTGCCTATCACTATCACCGCTACATATCACAAAGTAATCAGCAAAGTTGCATACCTCTCGGGTATCCAGTAGCACAATATCCGTTGCCTGCTTAGCGCTAGCAACTTCTACTACCTTGCGTGCCACTTCTATCGCTTCCAGAAAATACCCCCTTGTAGAACTACTTAGTTTACATTATATCATATCACAATCACAGAAGTACCAAATCTTAATATAACTGCTATCACTAAACACTGTGCTCTACTTATATAACAAGTCTCTTAAAAAGGCTGGTGGAAAGAAATAAATGGCGGGTTGCATGTAGATGGAATTTGCCATAGCAGTGAAAACAGACTACTATTAAGTTTCTGTTTTACCACTTGCTGTGATTTCTGGTATAATATATAGTAAGACTTAGTAATTAAGGAATGATTACTGTTTGAGGTAAGAGATGAAGTCAAGTTGGAGGCGTAGCAGCTTTATATATGTCGCTATTATAATTGCCGCCGTGGTTTTTTTCCTTTTCCTTTTCCCCATGTCGGCAAAACCGACCGAAATCAGTCCTGGTGAAGCTATAGCTATGGCACAAAACAATGAGATAGAGCAGATTATAGTAGATGGTGATACGCTACTTATTACTACTACCGAGGGCACTGAACTAAAGACTGTTGTCGGTAATCTGACTTTAGTTGAGCTTCAGGAACTTGGTTTCACTTCTGATATTATTAATATAAAACCATCAGGATTTGAGTGGAGTGGATTACTGATTAGCTTCCTCCCCCTTCTGCTCCTTGGTGCTTTATTGTTCTTCCTATTCCGCAGGGCACAGGGAGCTAACAGCCAGGCTATGAGTTTTGGTCGTAGCCGAGCCCGCTTGTTTCCGGCTAATACCCCAACAGTAACTTTTAATGATGTAGCTGGGGTTGAAGAAGCCAAGGAAGAGGTGTATGAAGTAGTAGATTTCCTCAAGTCGCGTGAGAAGTTTCAGAGTCTGGGGGCACGCATTCCGAAGGGTATGCTACTAATAGGTCCGCCAGGCACGGGGAAGACCCTACTGGCTCGAGCAACAGCCGGTGAAGCCGGGGTGCCTTTCTTTTCTATTAGCGGTAGTGAATTTGTGGAGATGTTTGTTGGTGTTGGGGCTTCCAGAGTGCGTGACCTCTTTGACCAAGCTAGACGCAATACCCCCTGTATTATCTTTATTGATGAAATTGATGCTGTCGGTCGTCATCGGGGCGCTGGGCTAGGTGGTAGCCACGATGAGAGGGAACAGACACTAAACCAAATTCTGGTAGAGATGGATGGCTTTGACACTAACACTAGCGTAATAGTTCTTGCCGCTACCAATCGACCTGACATACTTGACCCAGCTTTGCTTCGACCCGGGCGCTTTGACCGAAGAGTAATCCTGGACCAACCGGATATTACCGGTCGAAGCGCCATTTTGAAAGTTCACGCCAATGGCAAGCCACTAGATGAAACAGTTGATTTGGAGGTTCTAGCTAAAGGGACAGCCGGGTTTAGTGGTGCTGACCTAGCCAACCTGGTCAATGAGGCAGCTATTCTGTCTGCCAGACGGGGCAAGAAAGCTATTGAGATGCAAGAGCTTGAGGAGTCTATAGACCGAGTAATAGCCGGTCCCGAGAGAAAGAGCCGAAGAATAAGTCCTAGGGAAAAAGAAATTACTGCCTATCATGAAACAGGTCATGCCCTTGTCGCCAGAATGTTGCCTAATGCTGACCCGGTACATAAGATTTCCATAGTGGCTCGAGGGATGACGCTCGGTCACACCAGGCAATTGCCTATAGAAGACCGATATCTGCTAACCCGCTCTCAATTTGAGGACATATTAGCTACATTAATGGGTGGGCACACTGCTGAGAAAATAATCTTCAATGAAGTCACCACCGGGGCTCAAAATGATATTGAGCAAGCTACTAAACTAGCTCGTAAGATGGTAACTGACTATGGAATGAGTGCCAAGCTAGGACCAAGGACCTTTGGGCACAAGGAAGAGCTAGTTTTCCTCGGTCGTGAAATATCTGAGCAGCGGGACTACAGTGATAAGGTAGCCGAACAGATTGATGAAGAGGTTCATGACATTATTCAGCAAGCTTACGAAACAGCTCAAAAGATTCTAACTGAGAATAAGCCAAAGTTAATCCAGATTGCGGAGAAACTTCACGCCTTGGAGACCATAGAGGGTGAAAGCCTGGAGGCACTATTTAACGAACCGGTTGCGGAAACTTCCCCTGAAACCGCATCAATCCCCTTAACCACCTAGAATTAAGCAGGTTGGTCTTTCTAGCCTGGCTCTATTCCCCTATGCTATGCCAAAGATGTTACACAGGTCGGCAACTTTCCTGCCCGGGAGTAATGCTACTGCTTAACCAAGTATCACAGCGGACAATATCATCTGTACGACAAAGCGAAATATCCTTGTCGCCAATCTTTCAGTTCGGTTACATTTTTGATGATAAAATTGGTAATGTCAATTGTTGTGTGTAAATTCTTTAAGGGGTTTCTCCTTCCAGTTTTTATTCAAGTGACTAATAACTCCATAGATAATACGGTCTACGCTTGCTGAATTATTAAAAGAACTCATTGGTCTGGTACGGCGGCGCACTTCACGGAAGGCTCGTTCTATGACATTGGTAGTCCGAACTTTCTTCCAGTGCTGCTCGGGACAAGCCAGGAAATTCAAGAGCTCGTCAATATCATCTTCAAGACAGCTTACTGCTCTTGGTGCTATGGTTCGCCAGGATCCCGCCCATTCAAAGAAGCGTTTTTTCGCTTCCTGCCTGGTCTGTGCCTGGTATATACTTTTTGCCCCTTTCAGGCAGCTTTCCTGAATCCTTCTTGGCAGTTTACTGGCAACATTCCGTAACTTGTGTGCCCAGCATCGCTGGCGCTTTGCGTATGGGTAGACCATATCCAGTGCCCGGTGGAGACCGGGACAACCATCGGTCACTATCAGGCTCAAATTATTACCCTCCAATCCTCTTCGGTATAGGTTTTGGAGGAAAGCTTCCCATTGTGCCTCACTCTCCGCGGTAGCTTGGCAGAAGCTTAGTAGTTCCCGTTTCCCCTCTGGGGTAATGCCATAGGCACAGAGTACCAGGCGTTTCTTCGCTCCTGTCACTGTCTTGACCTTCAATGTGATACCATCTAGAAAGAGGTAGCAATATCCATCACCGATTAACCGGCTATGGTATCGGCGTACCTCATTATCAAGACTTGAGGCAATTCGAGATACCGTCTGAGGACTTAATGTCTCCCCCAGTATCGGAGCAAGCACTTCCCTCACCCGGCGGGTGCTAACACCTGCCAGGAATGATTCTCTCACCAAATGGTTTACCTCTCGCTGGCGGCGCTGATAGCGGGCAAGCACTGCCGGTTGATAATACCCATCCCGGTCACGAGGTATTTTTAGGCACTCTACTAGACCGAACTCGGTGAGCAGACTCCGACATCGGTAACCATTTCGGTAGCCACGACGCAACTCGGTGCGCCAGTACTTACCTGCCTGAAGTTGTTCTACTATATCCACTTCCATAGTAGTTTCAAGAAATCCTTTCAGCGCTCTCACCACTTCTTGTTTCAAGTCTCCCCACCAATCATCCTCTTCCTTGACCTCTTTCCAATAATCCTTTATGGTTAGTTGGGTCAGGTCTTTTACCATGACTATGGGGCGTTTCCCTCCTTTCTTTTAGTTTTTGCTCTAATTGAAAGGATACGCCCCTCTCTTTTTACACACAATACGTTACACTACCGATAAAATTCGCATACTTGACATACACCTAATTAGACACTATAATTTATAATCATTATTATTAATATAAAGAAAGGAGGACTAGTATGAACTCTAAGGAACGCGTACTGGCGGTACTGAACCATCAAAAACCGGACCGTATGCCCTGCTTTACTGCCAACTCAACTGTAACTTACGACCAAATGGAAAAGGTGGGCGCCTACTGGCCGGAAGGGCACGACCAGGCAGAACCCATGGCTAAACAGGCTATGGCTGCCTATACCATTCTCGGCTTTGATGTGGTAAGGGCCCCCTTTGACCAGATGACTGAGGCTGAGGCTCTTGGGGCTAAGGTAAAGTCTGGCGGCGAAAAGGGTATCCCTGGTGCGGCAGAGCCACCCGTGTATACAATAGATGATATCCCACCGAAGGAGCTTCCCGCCGACTATCTGTCACGGGCAAGAATACCGGAACTACTCAAGGCAATTACAATCATGAAGAAGGAACTGGGCGATGAGGTACTCATTGAGGCTGGAATTATCGGACCCTTTTCCATTGCCGCTTATCTGTTAGGGGTGACAAAAACACTGAAAGCCTCCCTTAAGGCGCCGGATAAGCTCCTCCCCTTTCTGGAAATATCGGAAAAGGCAGGAACCGCGTTAGCCCACGCCCTTATTGATGCCGGTGCCGATATCATCGCCAATGAGGATATGACGGCTTCTCCCGACATTATAATGCCCAAGAGTTACCATGACTTGGTATATCAATTTCAAGCCAAGCAATTTGAGGAGATAAATGTGCCCACGATACTCCATATTTGTGGTGATGTCGGCTCCATCATAGAGTGGGAGGGGAAGAGCGGCCCCGATATCTTGAGTTTAGAACCTGCCACTGATCTAAAGCTAGCCAGGGAAATAGTTGGACCGAAGCCTATCTTTATGGGTGGGGCAGACGCGGCTAAAGTATTATTTATGAAAACCCCGGATGAAGTAAAGGCGGCTTGTAGAGAGCAGGTAGAGGCGGGTATTCAGATATTGGCTCCAGGCTGCGCCGTAGCCCCCGGTACCCCCACAGAAAACCTTATAGCTATGGTGGAAGTTGCCAAAAGTTATACAAGTTAATTAGAACCATAGCCGGCTTGGCCGGAACTAATTGATCGTTAGCCTTTAGCAGTATTACCACACGAAGGTAAGGTTGAGAGAAGAGGAGTATGAAGAGGTAAGATTCAGAAAAGAAGAGTATGAAGGATGACAGAGCTTGTAATAACAGTTTGCAAAATAAGTGAGGTGTGGTAGAGTATACTTGGTTTGTTATTCCCCAGACTTATAATTAAATAAGAAAGGAGGTGATACCCAAGAAGATTAAACGAAAAGATAAATAGAAGCAAGCTATTTATTAAAAAGGAGGAAAAAAATGGCAAGAAAACCACGAACTGAAATGGCATTTAAAAGCGGCGATGAGATGATTTTTGGAACTGCTAAATTCCCGGTTACCAGCAAGAGGGGAATTAAGTATGGTGGAGGCTATGTCCATCCTACAGTAAAACCTCATCCCAGACCGGGCTCCGAAAAGACCAAGAAGACGCTTATGCGTGAGTATGAAAGGATGAACTTCGATGCCTTGGAAAGAATGGTCGTCGTGGGACATCCCACTCTGGTGGTCGAGAATGAGCATGTATACCAGATGACTCATACTCCCGATTGGGGTGGAGATATTGCTGCTCAGGTAGCTAGGCAGATGGATGATATGCTGGCTAAATACGGGCTGAAGTCGGCTCATACGTCGACTATAGCTGACCTGCGCAGGCCAGAGAGCGTCCACATGCGGACATCCGATTATCTCCATGAAATGATGGCATCCTTTGATGCTTGTTCCAAGTATTCCGACCATGTCTCCATCGAGTCTATGGGCGGGAAGGAAGTATTTGACTACGCCCTCATCCGCCAGGATATGGCAGGTATTCTCATGGGCATAGGTTATCTGGGCTCTATAGACATGGAGTGGTGTTGGAACCAGATTGTAGATATTTGCAAGAAGAATAACTGTATTCCCGGCGGGGACACTAACTGTTCAGAGGCAAACACAGCTATGTTCATGGCAGGGGGTTTGGTCTCCAAGGATGTACCTCATGTATATGCTGCTCTAGCCCGAGCCATTTCGGCGGCAAGGACTATGGTAGCCTATGAGTGTGGTGCTACTGGACCCACCAAGGACTGCGCCTATGAGGACCCCATCGTAAAAGCTATGACGGGGGTTCCTATCACCACCGAGGGAAAGACTAGTGCTTGTGGGCACTCCGACCTGGCCAGCAACCTGATTGCTGCCGTATGTGACCTCTGGAGCAACGAGGCTGTGGAATATCACGATATGTTCGGTGCCACCACCACCTCGGTTTTCGCTGAGATACTCGGTTACGATTGCGCTCAGTTTAACTGCTCCATAGATTTGGGGTTGGCTAAAGAGATGCAAACCATCCTGGTTAACTCTGATGCCTATCGGGATTCGCACAGCCTTATATTGGTACCCGATAATGCCTGGGCGATAGGTAATGAAATTGTCAAGAACACATCTAAGGGATTCTACACCAGAGCCAGAGCCGGGGCCATGAAGGCAGGTAGCATCATCCTGGCTGACACCAAGTTTAAATTGACCGCCTTTGAAAAAGAAGCCCTAGAGGATGCAATGAAACAGATGGAGGCTCTTCCTGAGGACGAAGGAAACTTCTTAGATATGGCTATGCCAAAATACAAGAAGTTAGTGCCAGGCTTTAATCCGGATTCCTATGGATTGAAGTAAAACGGGGAACATTTAAATATTACTCTTAGGCACGCACCGAGTTAAAAGTTTTGGTGATAGTGTAAGTAGCTAAGAGTAAGTGAGGCTGTCAGAATCAATTGATAAAAGGAGGAAAGCATGAAATTCTTGAGTGATTTTTCTAATATCTTCAAGCGCTATGACCTTGATACTGAGGTGAAGAAGCAGGAGGCGCGCAAAATCTCTGATGACCCCGTTTTGGACGCGATCGGCAAATTCGTTGTTGAAGGTGAAGCGGAAGACATTGAGGCCCCAGTCAAAAAGGCTTTAGAGACCAAAGCGCCTATGGACGTTATTAATGATGGTCTTGTCAAGGGTATGAATGAAGTGAGTCGTCTGTGGGATGAGGGTGTCTATTTCTTGCCCCAGGTTATTCTAGCCGCCGATGCCATGAACGCTGGTATCGCTCTTTGCGAAGCAAAGATGGGTAAGGCTATGGATAGAAAGGGCAAAGTGGTAACCCATACTGCCGAGGGTGATATTCACGACATCGGTCAGGTTATCGCCAACGCCCTTCTCAATGCTGGCGGTTTTGAGGTTATCAATCTGGGGTGTGATTGTCCGGTAGATACGGTTGTAGCCACAGTTAAGGCGGAGAAACCGATCATGGTCACCGGAACAGCCCTAATGACCACTACTATGACTGCTTTTCCCAAGATTTGCCACCAGCTTGAGGCAGCGGGAATAGTTATCCCCTTTATCTCGGGAGGGGGAGCAGTCGCCGAAGAATGGTCAACCTCTTTCCCACTGAGTATCTGGGGTAAAGAGGATGGCTGGTCATGCGGATTGGCTGAGGATGCCCTAGCCGGTATGGGCTGGGAGGATATGCGATCCAAGTGGAACGGATAACGAGATAAAGAAAAGGTAGAGGATGATTGCTGATATTGTTTTTGGTTTCTTGGGTTCTGGAAAAACCACTGTTATCGCCAATATCCTTAGGGAATGGGGGCAGGATGAAAAAATTGTAGTGTTGGTAAATGAATTCGGCGAGGTGGGTATAGATGGAGAACTGTTAGCCAGTCAGGGTGCTGAAACAGTAGAAATGCCTGCCGGATGTATTTGCTGTACCCTTCAAGTGGACTTTAGACGCCAAATGCTGGAGATAAGTGAAACCATCAATCCACAAAGGGTTATAATCGAGCCGACGGGTGTAGCCCAAATAACCCAGATTATGTACATCGTAAACGCCGAATTATTCCAGGATAGGATAGAAGAAGTACATAATATTCTGATTACCGATGCTACAAATTTCATGGATTTTTATAAGCGTAATCGGCATTTTGTCGAGTCCCAAGTAGGAAATGCGCAAGTGGTTTTGCTAAATAAATGTGATAGAATCAAAAAAATAAAAGCCGAGGTTATCAAAGAGGCTATATTAGCAATAAATCCTCAAGTTCCTGTTATTTTAACTGAGTTTGGGGCGGTGGACTGGGAAGAATACAAATCAGCCCTATCCGCCGCCCCTTATTTGTCCGCTGCTTATGAAGCGGAAACGGCTTCCCCGACAGAGGAAGTAGAAGAAATGGGGTTTATCCATATCCACGAGGATGAAGATACTTTAGGCTATGAATCTTTTGGTTGTACTTATGAACTTTCTTTTGAACAGCAAGAATTAGAAAAGCTGTTTCAAGACTTGCTAAATTCTAACCTTTTAGGGGACGAAATAGTCAGAGCCAAAGGAATATTCAGGGTTGATAACAAATGGGTGGTGGGACAACTTGCCTCAGGAGAAGTTTCCTGGCAAGAGGTTAAAAGTGCCCAAAAAAGCAAAATCTCAATTATCGGGAGAAACCTAAAAAAGGAACTGATTGGGACTGCGGTCAACCGTTGTTTAGCGGGGATGAGCGGTTAGAAGGTTATTTCCTGACCCTGTTATTGTTACCGCCCCGTGTTACCAAAAGTAGATGGGACGGTGAATTTATTCGGAGGCAACTTTAGAGAATTCCCAAGAAAGCTTGAGCGAGGGGGAATGCGTATGAGGATGATAAACACTCATTAGGAGTGATGTTTGTCACTTTTATGAGTTAATATTAGAGTTATAGCACATTTTTAATCAATCAAGAAAAGGAGGAAGGGAATATGGTAGTCCCAGTACTTTTAGGAATTAGTCTTATGTGGTTTCCCGTAGGATTACTTCTCCTAGGCAAAGGAGAGGCCAGAGGGACAGGTGCCCTTACCCTCATGGTGGGTACACTTACGATTGTGGGCGCCGTCATTATTGCAACCATGGGCGCGGACCCGATTGTTGGCGGCTTGCTCTTCACCTACGGGTTCTTCTACAATATCGTGGGGTACTCCCTATATGCCGGGCTGACAGACCCGAGATCAGTGGGCAATGCCAGTGCCACGGTAGGCTTAATAACCATTGTCTACATAATTCTCTTTTTAACCGTCTGGGCCCCGAACGGCTACATGGCGCTGGGTTGTGCTGGATACTTAGTTCTCTATATAATGGTCTGGCTCAACGCATACGGTAAGTTCTCCGGCAAGGCATTAGGTTGGTCACTAATCATATGGACATTCGTCGGTCTGTGGTGGCCTGCTTTCACGCTGTTGGCTATGGGAAAACTGCCATTTTAAAGCACATAGGGAGGCACACCCACGACCTTATTGCATAACATAAAAGCAATGATATGAAAGCAGTTGGTGTGCCTCTCTTTCTGCTTATTAGTCATAGTAGGAGATTGCTATAATTCAGTATATAGGATTAATATGTCAATCAAAACCTTATTATAGTACTATCTTACATTGGTGGGTTTGATAGGAAGATTTGCCATATATGACAAGAATATCCCATTAACGTTTAACTAAGTCTTAGTCTTAAAGGAGGAATAATAGAATGGCTGGAGAGCAAAAAAACGAAGAGTTTCGTCCACTTGATGAGGAAGATTTGCTTAATTATCTTCCAGATGTGAGCTATAGTGAATGTGGAGCGGATAGTGATGTGGAATTTGCTGAACTAGTAATTGAAGGCAAAGCACTGCCTACTAAATGTCCCATACTGGACGAAAAAATAGCAGCGGCGATGGAAAAAGTGTTTAAGATAGAACTGCCTTCAATAGGCGATACCGCACCAGGGAGGCCAGTCACCCCTGGTATCATAAAAATAGGAAATCCAACACCTGATTCTATGGTACTGATAAATGGAAATTGTCATGAAACAATTTCCGCCATAAAGCTTATCCTTGAAGAAACTAATGTAGATGCCTTTTTATTAGCTGTAGATAGTCAGAGCTACAGCATAGATAGTGCAGTGACGGCAGGCACTTTTAGCCCCTCTGAAGTTTACAAATCGCTAGGCGAATCGGGGATAGCCAATGAAGTTAAACATCGTAAAGCCATTCTCCCCGGATTGTGCGACCCTTTGGCTGCGGATATTAGAAGATTGGCCTCATGGGATTGGGAGGTCAAATTAGGTCCGGTTAGTGCCCTTGAATTGCCAATGTTTCTGATAAAAACAGCTCAAGAGGCTTAAAATTGTCACTTTAGTAATTAAGTAAGGAAATAAAAATTAGCTCAATTCTTATAAAGTTGAGATGAGTTAATATTCATTTGCCCTATGCTTAAATGAGTAATGATATAGCCGCAGGCAAGTAACTTACCGGTTAAAAGTTGACCCCGATGAGAATAGTACCCAATCCCCACTGGTCAAGCCCTTCAAAATAGCTATTCTTCAAAAAGATATCAGTGGGGGTGGCTGGGTTAGCGTAAATAATAGGTTGACATGAAAAATCGCTGCCTTCCAGGACACACCATTGTGTTGGGAGGGACGGGATCTCAAAATGGCAGAGCTTTTCCATAATATCCTGGGGAAAAGATATCTTGTCTTTGTAAACAACAAAGTTCTTATGCATAAACCAGACATTTTTCTGTTTGGAAAGACTGGCGATAATTTCATCATCCTTAACCTCTTCGCCCACCACCTCCTCACCCTTTTTTAAAATAAGGGAAGGACAACCCCACTCAAACTCCATGTCGGTTAGCGCCACGTAGACCAAATCATAATTAAGTACTTCCCTTACCCCGGTGCTGATGACCTTGCCAAAACCCATCAAGGATTGCTTTTCGGCATTCGATTCAATGTTGATGACCTCCTGCTTATCTTTATCGGAAAGAGGGCTGACATCTACAATTCCCTCCACATTTTTCAAGCTAGCTATCATCAGAGTATCTACCTTCACCCTGTCAATGCTCATTTATCCTCTGCCGATTAACATCTACTTTATTGATTGGACTTAGCTTCTGAAGTAAGCAGTTTAATCAAGTTGAACACCTTTTCGGGGCATGCCCTTTCACATCGCATACAAGCCACCCCATCACATAGAGCCAGGTCAATAACGATGGTATCGTCATCCTTCTGAAAAAGAGCATCCTCAGGGCACTCTTCGACACAATCCCCACAGCCGATGCAGCCGTCGAAAAGCATCTCTTTTCTCTCCCCGATGTCAGGAATAATCTTCAGCCCCATAATCCCTAAGTCTGGTATGTCCCTCGCCACAGTCTTAATAACCTGAGGAATATCGCCAACCTCCTGCATGGGTGAAAAGCCGTATTTCTTAAGAAATTGTTGATAGGCCTTCCAGGGCATACCCTCAGTCCAATAGGCAAGTTCAAGGATGTAAACCTTAGCGAAAACCTTAGAATCGGCAAACATAATATGGGTTTGGCGTAATTCAGTAGCCATTTTTTGCATATCCCACAGTGCATTCTCGCTGGCGATCATATCCCTGGACATAGCCAGTGAGGTGTTACCTACCTGGAAAATTTGCTTAACCCCAGCCGGTACCATACCTATTTGCTGAGCCTTAAGGGCATCAACATAGGTTCCAGAGGCACCAGACATATAAGCCGTTTCTATTTGACTCATCTCTATACCGGCTGCTTGGCAAAGGGTCACGTGCCCCGCCCTGACCGCACCGATAGCTTTACCCGCCTCCTCAACATCATGATTGGTAAACTTGACGCCGTTGGCAAGTTTAATTTCACCGTTGCTTATATTGATTTTGGGAAGTGAAATCAGACCACAATTTAGTCCCTGGCTGATTAGGGCAACCACTCCGGTACCAGTAATGCCCACAGCCTCTAACTCTCCTTTATCCAGGACTTTTCCCGAATCAGGGTCAACCCGGTCTCCCATTTGGGGATACATATCCTGATCAAGGATAAAACACTGAAATCCGGTATCAACACCAAGACCCTGGTAAACGACATCAGAGATGGCTCCAGGGAGGGCTAACAGTCCATCTTCAATTTGTTGCCCTTCCAGAGCGGGCCCGGCAGCCGTAGAGCCGGTATAGACTTGACCCTCTACTATGAGGGACATTTCGTTGTTAGTACCGTAATCGGTGACAATAGCGATTTCTTCCTTTTCCAGAGCATGCGACTGGATCATCATGGCCAGGGCGTCGGCTCCGATTTCGTGGCGAACCGCTGGTGGTATTAAAATGTCTATGTTGGACGGCAGGTTAAGACCTGTGATATCCGAGGCTTTAACTACTAGGGCATCTCTTTTGGGCGGAACCACCCCGAGAAGTTCAAGCTTTCGTTTTCCGGCATAAGCCAAGTCTCTTATCTCAATTTCTCTGAAAAGAGAAAGCTGAATGGGGTTGCCGCAGACAGCCAAGCGAACCACATCATTTTTGTCAATTCTGAGGTTGTCTATAACTCGATTGACAGCGTGCATAACTGTCTCGTGGGCCGTTTCCAGTCCCACCTCCAGGGCAAAATGTAGATGGTCGATTACATTGGCTCCTGGCATGGGGTGTCGGGTGGTAATGGCTGTTGAGATTATCTTGTTACTATCATCCAGATCAATAGCTTGTCCTCTGAAGCCACTCGTACCCAAATCAAGAGCTATCCCCAGTTTTCCCATAACTCCTCCTTGTTAAGCTAAATTATTCACTTTTGCACTGGAACTCGGCAAATCTACGCTTTGGACAGTAGAATTATAAATCAACTCTAAATTCGGTGTCAATAATCTATCGGAACTAGAGCGCAGCCCAGTTTACCTATTTCGATTAACCACATAATTTGCTAGTTCCATTAATGCCGGGCGACTGTCAATATCTGGTAAAAGATTAAGATTACAGCAAGCCCTGGCACGAAAGTCTGAGGCAATCGCATAGCATTCATCAATAATTGATGAATTACGGACTAATTCTATTGCTAGTTTTATATTCTCCGACTCATCCCTGTTGTGAAAGAGCCTCTTTACTGGATTATCCTCAGGATAACGCTCCAAAAGAATTATTGAAGGCAGGGTAAGGGTGCCTTGAGTTAAATCTGAACCTATTGGCTTGCCCAACTCCTCCTGGGTTCCCATAAAGTCCAGGATGTCATCTACAATTTGGAAGGAAATACCAAGGTTATAACCATACTCTTTTAGAACTACAACTGAATCTTGCGGAGCTTGGCCTAAAATAGCCCCTGATTCTGTAGCCAGAGAAAAAAGGGAGGCAGTTTTACTGGAAATCCTTTGCAAGTAGTGCTGACGAGTTTGTTCTAGGTTAAAAGCATTGAGGGCTTGATTTAACTCTCCGCTGGAAATAGTCATAATGGTTTGAGTAAATAGCTTTACTACTCGCAGATTCTGAGTGTTAGTTGTAAACTCCCCTGCTTTGGCAAACAGGTAGTCCCCGAGGAGTACTGCTTTATCCTCACCCCACAACTCATTTATCGTTGGTCTACCCCTGCGGAGCGGGGATTTATCAATGGCATCATCGTGAACCAAGGTAGCCATATGCATAACCTCAACGGCTGTAGCCATGGGTAGAAGGTAATCAAGGTTGTAGTTATAAAACTTACCTGATAGGAGAACAAACGCTGGACGAATTCCCTTGCCACCACCTCTCAAACTATAGCTTATCAACTCCGATAGCCAGCGAAAATCAACCTTACTAACTGAGCGTATCTTATCCTCTACTTTGATTAAATCTTCCGCAATAGGCTGGTAAATTGTGCTTAGCTCCAAAATGCCTCCCTTAACTATCAGGTAAACCCAGCCGATTAGTCTCTTCTTCTACCAACCCTTCATCCAATTTAGAAAACAGGGGCTCAGGAGGAAGTAACCTTTGTCCTGGCGATGGAGAATGTAGCCGCCAGCCATCTTCTTCTACACTGCCCTCAAAACCAAGTAACTCATGTAACTTCTGAGAGCTGAAGGGTAAGAAGGGATAAAGCACTGTTTTCAGGAGGGAAATTAGGCAAAGAGCCACGTATAGAGAGTCGGCGGCTGCCTGCCTATCTTCTTTAATCACCTTCCAGGGAGACTTCTCTTCCAAATAGCGGTTTGTAGCTTGAGCGAGACGCATAGCCCACATTATTGCTTGCCTAAAATGACACTGTGAAATATTATCGTCAACTTTTACAAAAAACAATTTCTTTGCGCTTTCAAGAAGATTTAAACTAAGGTCATCTGTTATTTTATTTAAATAATCGGCGCTCATATCTTTACCGAAGTTATCCAGATATTCGTGAATGTCATCATACTTACTATGCCTGGGTACGCAGCCGTCAAAGTTTTTATAGACAAAGGTGAGCACTCGATGAACCAAGTTTCCATAAGTAGCCACCAGCTCATCATTGTTACGACGAACAAACTCACGCCAGGAGAAGTCAGTATCTCCTGTTTCCGGCATATTTATTGATAATAAATAACGTAACGGGTCAGGAGCGTAACGGGATAGATAGTCAGGTAGCCAGACTGCCCAGTTACGACTGCTAGAAAGTTTTCTTCCTTCGATAGTTAGGTATTCGTTGGCCGGCACATCATAAGGTAGATTAAGATCACCGTAGCCCATCAGCATTGCTGGCCAGATAATGGTATGAAAGGGAATATTATCCTTACCAATAAAATAATAGCTCTTTACTTCACTCTGCCAGAAAGAGCGCCATTTTTCTTCATCTCCACCAGACTTAGCCCACTCCTTGCTCGCTGAGAGGTAACCAATAACCGCTTCAAACCACACATAGAGACATTTACCCTTAAAGCCATCAAGTGGTACGGGGATTCCCCACTCTATATCGCGGGTAATAGCCCTGTCCTTCAGCCCTCCCTCCAGATAGCTCATAGTAAAGTTGAGCACATTCGGTCTCCAGTGAGTCTGCCCCCTCACCCAGGCTAGGAGTTGCTCTCTGAAGGCAGAGAGTCTAAGAAAGAAGTGCTCCGAATCATTAAACTGAGGCGGGGTGCCACATATGCGGCAATAGGGGTCAACCAGCTCAGCAGCGTTTAGTGGCTTACCGCACTCATCACACTGGTCACCTCGTGCTCCGATAAAGCCACAGTAAGGACAGGTGCCCTCAACATAGCGGTCAGGCAAAAAGCGCTGGCAGTGATAACAAAAGGCTTGTGCCACACTAGCCTTATAAAGATAGCCTTTATCAAGAAGGGTGAGGAAGATATTTTGGGCAACCTCGGTGTGATTAGCAGTGCTGGTGGTGGTAAATAAGTCAAAGGAAATGCCTAGCTTCTGCCATGAGTCAAGAAACTGGTGATGATATTGGGTGGCTATTTGCTCAGGTTTCTTCCCCTCTTGGTCAGCCTTGATAGTTATCGGTGTGCCATGTTGGTCTGAGCCCGATACCATTAGTACATCATTACCTTTAGTGCGGTGGTAGCGGGCGAATATGTCAGGTGGTAAATAGGCTCCAGCAATTTGACCTAGATGTAATGGACTATTAGCATAAGGCCAAGCCACCCCAATAAAAATTCTTTCACTCATTAGCTACCTCTTGGATAATAAACCGCCTTGTATTTACTTAGGGAAGAAAGTGAGTATCCATTCGCCCTTTTCTTCTTCATAACGAGCATAACCCCGGCTTAGACTACACTCCGCGCAATAGCGCAATGTCTTTCCCTCTTCCACTTCAACCCCATCTGTTTCGTTGATGGCTAAATAGCGTTCTGGGTGCCTCATAATGCGACCGCACCCATCGCAACAAACCTCGCCAATTGCTATACAACCGCTACGCATTACTGACCTCCTTTTACATCCTGCTTAAGCTTTACCTATCCTCAGCCAGGCTCGATACAACTCCCGCTTTGATATCCCTGTTTTTTCAGCTATACTGGCTATTGCCTCTTTGGCAGTCATCCCGGTACAGTACATATATTGTAGCTCACGCTCAATCTCTTCACTCAACTGGGGTTTTGCCTCAATTCTCTTGCCTTCAATAACCAGAGTGAACTCACCCCTTGGCTCAGTGAAGTGGTCTATGGCTTGGCTCACCTTCCCCCGAAAAACCTCTTCGTGAAGCTTGGTAAGCTCTCGACAAACAGCTAGTTCCCTATCCCCGAGAACAAGTAGTATGTCATTTAGCGCAGCCAGTAGTCGATGAGGGGTTTCTAAGACCACAACAGTGCCATATTCACCAGCCACAGATTCTAAAAGACGCTGCCTGTCATTAGTCTTGCGGGGCAGAAAGCCCATGTAGGTAAACCGCTCTGCAGACAATCCGGAAACAACCAGAGCAGTAACCACCACGGAAGCTCCAGGAATAGGAACTATCGGAATACCTCGCTGGTTAGCTGTCACAATCAGTTCATAGCCAGGGTCAGATATGCCTGGCATTCCAGCATCTGAAACCAAAGCCACATCCCCATCTTTGAGGTAACTTAAAATGTAATCCAGTTTAGTCCACTTATTGCGTTCATGATAGCTGGTCATAGGCGTATTAATATCATAAGCATTAAGTAGCCGCTTCGTCCTGCGGGTGTCCTCAGCGGCAATAAGCTTCACCTCACGCAGGATACGAAGGGCGCGTAATGAAATATCCTCCAGGTTACCAATAGGGGTAGCCACCACATAAAGAGAGGACATCGCCTTATATCTTCCTCAAGGTATCTATTATAACCTATACCTCAGTTATGCGTCTACAATGGCAAGGAGACTTTCTAGAGAGTGAGGCTAATAAAGCATTTAGCTGAAGTTCGGGCACTTGACCAAGCGAAGATATTAGACTGTTATAGTCCAATATCGACACCGCAGCACAATTTCTTGGGATACAGGTATAGAACGCGGAGCTAATCAGGAAGGATACGGACTACGCGATGCGGGCACTGGTCTACCTGGCCATACGCCGCAAAGAGGAGCCAGTGGCGGTAAAAGTATTGGCCAAAGCCCAGGACATACCCAATGACTTCGCCCACAAAATCCTTCGGAAATTAACCAAGGCGGAATTGCTTGAGGGCTACAGGGGGTCTCAGGGCGGCTTTATATTAGCTCGCAGTCCGACCCAAATCACCCTCCTACAGACGGTAGATGCCATCCAGGGGCCAGTGGTGGTGAGAAAGTGCTGTTTGGGTTTGGATGTGTGCCCCAGGCGACCATCATGT
This sequence comes from Dehalococcoidia bacterium, assembly GCA_011170285.1. Classification (GTDB taxonomy): domain Bacteria; phylum Chloroflexota; class Dehalococcoidia; order Dehalococcoidales; family W498; genus W498. The sequence continues at coordinate 40,004 of DUEE01000026.1, read as the reverse complement.
TTGGTATCGGTTATATTTGAAGAACTCCATAACAATTTGGAAAAGTTCCTGGAAAACATAGCCCTTACTGAGGTCTTGAAGTCGAGGTATCCGCAGCCCCATCACTTTACATTCCCGGTTCAATAATACTTCCCATCGGAGAACCCCGATTGACTTTGTCTATTTCCAATTGGCAGGTATCTCAGTCATCTTGAGAAAATATACTACTCTTGAATAGCTCTCGTTTCTCCCCTTATTTCCTTCTCGTAGCCGACTCTTCACCTTATTTAACACACTGTTTAGATGTCTGATGAAATGTTGGTTTATTGACTTTGAACTTATGCTTTTGATATAGTTTCTAGTCAAGGAGGGATACTAAAATGGCTATTCACCAATTTAAGCAACTTCGTCGTTCCTTAGGATTTGATGAAGTGGCCATAGTCCCTGGAGATATAACTGCTAACCCAGACCAGACAAACATTGATTTTAAAATAGAGGGCTTCACCTTCGCTATCCCCATTATGGCTTCAGCAATGGATGCAGTAACTGATGTCAACTTTGCTAGCCTACTGGGTAAGCTAGGTGGGCTAGCTGTTCTTAATTTGGAGGGGGTACAAACCCGATACAACAATCCCAAAGAAGTGTTGACTGAAATTGCTCAAGCATCCAATGCCGAAGTCACCCCCCTTCTTCAGAAAATCTACTCACAGCCGATTAAGGAGAACCTTATTGGCAAACGAATTGAAGCGATTAAAAAGTCAGGAGATGTGTGTGCTGTTTCGGTGGCACCAGCTAATACTAAACGCTTCGCTCCGATAACTGCTGAAGCTGGAGCTGATATATTTGTAGTCCAGTCCACCGTTACCACTACCCGTCACATATCCAAAAGCTACCGCGGATTAATTTTCTCCGAGCTTCGCGAGTCCATACCAATGCCTATTGTGGTTGGTAATTGTGTAAGCTACGGCGCTTGTTTAGAGATTATGCGAAACGGAATCTCCGGGGTTTTGGTAGGGGTAGGACCAGGCGCTGCTTGCACTACTAGACAAGTACTTGGTATCGGCGTCCCGCAAGTAACAGCTACCATGGATTGTGCCGCGGCTAGAGATGAATACCTACGCCAGTCGGGTAGGTATGTGCCAATAATTACCGATGGCGGGATTAGTAATGGTGGAGACTTGTGCAAAGCCTTCGCTGCCGGCGCTGATGCCGTAATGTTGGGCTCCATTTTTGCCCAAGCTGAAGAGGCACCGGGGCTAGGTTATCATTGGGGTATGTCCCATCCCCACCCAGCACTACCCAGAGGGACCCGAATAAAGGTTGGAACCGCTGGTACGCTGGAGCAAATCCTGTTCGGACCCACTTCAGTTACCGATGGCAGTCAGAACCTCGTCGGGGCTCTGCGCACCGCAATGGGCACCTGTGGGGCACTTACCATCCAGGACATGCATCAAGTTGAAATGGTAATCGCTCCGGCTATTACTACTGAAGGTAAATTATGGCAACGCTTGCAGTCATAGTCATTTAGGCTACATAGGACTACTTAACAATATACCTAAATACATGCGTGGTGTTTGAATGCTACATAAAGTCTCTCTGGGAGCAGGTAATATAGACAAATATCGCTTGATTGAATACAGGGAGTTTATTGATGAGGTGGCAAATCTTGGAGAAGAGCTAAGAGGACTACGCTTGTGCCACATCAATTCGACCCCCTTGTAAATGACTCTCAACCCGCCGCTCTACGCTACTATTCACCACATAGTAAAGCCAAATGGATATGGCGCTGTCATGTGGACAGATCAGAGCCAGATAACTTAGTATGGCAATTCTTGCGTCCCTGCGAAGAGGCAAATAAAGATAAAGACATTATTGTCTATTCCAATCTAACCGGAGTGGGCAATATTGAGGTCAATGCATTTCAGAGAGCCAGCGACCTAGTTATCTAAAAGTCGCTTAGGGAAGGCTTTGGCTTGGTGGTAGCTGAGGCTTTATGAAAAGAGACACCAGTGATAGCTGGTAATACTGGTGGTATTCCGATGAAAATGCCTGGTAACCTCAGTAATTATCTGGTAGATAGCGCAGAGGAGTGTGCTGAAAAAACAGTGTACCTATTAGAGAATCCAGTAATTTGCAAAAGGTTGGGGCAAGAATGTAAAGTAATTATAAGGCGGAACTTCCTTATGCCCAGACTGGTTATAGATGAACTCACCCTGATAAGGAGACTAGTTAGGAAATAATTCCCCTTATTTAGCTGCTATGATAGAGCTACTCATCTTCCTCTTCAGCCACTATATGTCTCTCTCCAGCAATATAAGGTAGCAAAGCATCTGCCCTTCCCCACTTGCGCCGTGATGTGAAGGTTAGTTTGTCAATTGCCTGGCGCAATTCCCTTAATCTCCCTTCAGGTTGTCCAACCCCTACTTTTACCATCACTCCGTCTACCCCTGTTTCCCATAGAATCTGAAGTTCATTAGCCGTTACATTTGATGGCACAGGGACTAACAGGGGTTTAGTCAACAAATCAGCGAAGCGCTGAAAAAGCATGAGGTGATACCAGGTGAGAAAATACTCCCCCTCCTGCTCGCCACTAGTAAGCACCGCATCTACAGGTAACATATCAACAGCTCTTAACAAGCTCCCACTAAGCGATGCCTCTACCTGCAAAATCTTACTCAGTTTATTATCTTGAAGTATTGACAGCGGAGTATCGGCTAGTGGAAAGACGGCAAAATCGCAACCAGCTTCTACCATTTGTGTCATCCCTACCTGCCCAACATCTCTTAGCCAGCCACCCCAGGGAATATCAGACAAAACCTGACATTTTTCCCCAAGGGTTTTAACCCCTTCGCTCAAATTGGAAATGTGAAATAGTCCAGCATCAGCCCCAGCCATATAATCAGCCAACCCGTCAATATTAGCCTGAGCAAAATCAGCAATAAGCAACATTCTTGGCTTGGGTAATACCTGTTGCATCGCCCCAAATCCCATAGCCTGGGGCGCAGTTTGTGAAACCCAATTAAATTTATCTATAAGTCGGCTCATCTACCTACCACGGAACTAACTGAGCAAATTATAGAGGAAATTTGATTAAAATTCAACGCAATATTGTGCGGTGTCCGGCAACGAGGATAGTAAAATGGGGAAGAAGATACTCGTCGTGGATGATGACCCCACCTTTGTTAGACTAGTTGACCAGGTTCTTGCTGAGAAGAAATATGAAGTGCTCCAGGCGAGTAATGGTCAGAAAGCACTGTGGCTCCTGTTTACCCATAATCTCGACCTAGTGCTTTTGGATGTGGTAATGCCTGGGATGGACGGCTGGCAGACATGTCAACGCATCCGTGACATGTCTGATACACCCATTATCATGCTTACTGGCGAGCAGAACACCGAGGATGACATACTGCGTGGGCTTGACTATGGCGCTGATGATTATCTTACTAAGCCAGTAGGAAATAGAGAACTGATAGCCAGGGTATGGGCAGTGCTACGCCGCGCTGAGTCACCCTCTACAGTGGGTTCACAGAAGGAGACCACCTATAGCGATGACTACCTTACTGTGGATATCGCTGAGCGGAAGATTATGGTAAATGGAGAACGGGTTAAGCTGACCCCTATAGAGTTTCGCCTGTTTGCCGTCCTGGTAGATAATGCTGTCCATATTCTTACTCACAAACAACTGTTGGAAAAGGTACGGGGCTGGGAGTATACCGATGACCTGGACTATGTGCGCATCTGCGCCAGTAGATAGAACCAGCCCCCTCCCTACCCAAGTAAATTATGACTGAACCCGGGGTCGGTTACTATTTCCAGAAATCCAATTGATACCGAACTATATTAAGATACTCATTTACCAACTCTGTTGCCATCTGTTAAACACAGCCTGTTCGCCTGCTCAATCGCCTCCCCTACCACAAACAGTGACCCGGTAACACAGATGATGTCTCTCTCCCCAGCTAGAGTCAGAGCCAAGGATAGTGCCTGGGCAACATCATCTACTACTTTCGGCTTAACTCCGTACTTCGTAAATTCGGCCACAATAGATACCGGTGCCATAGCCCGAGGATGGCGAGAATGGGTAACAATAACCTTATCAAAAAGGGGCACTAATTCTGAGACAATACCAGCTATATCCTTATCCAACGATGCCCCTATAACCAAAATAGCCTGGGAGTCATTGTTGTTAACGGAACTTTGCCTCTCCAATCTAATAAGCGACCCGAAGTATTGCACTAGGGACTGTTTCAGCCTCCGGACTCCCTCAACATTCATGGCTCCGTCAACCACCAGAAGGGGATGATGACTGATAATCTGGAATCGACCTGGCCAGCTTACTTGCGCTAAACCGTCAGTGATACTATCTTTGGAAATATTACAGCCATTTCTAGTTAAAACTTCCAGAGCAGCCACCGCGGTAGCAGCATTGTCTAACTGGTGGTAACCAAGAAGCGGAATAGATAATTCATAGTTACCCAATATTCCCCTTACCTGAAATAGCTGCCTATTCAAATCAAATCCACGGCAATGCCAGGTAATATCACTACCCACCCTAATTAACTCTGCCCCACATTTTTGGCAGGTTTCGTCTATTACTTGAGCCACCTCATCAGGCTGAGGGGAGGTTACTACAACGCTACCAGACTTGATAATGCCAGCTTTTTCAGCAGCGATTTCAGCCAGCGAATTACCTAATACCTCGGTGTGGTCAAGGCTAATAGAAGTGATAATGCACACCTCAGGATTGATTACATTGGTGGCATCAAACTTCCCCCCCATCCCTACCTCCAGTACCTGAAAGTCCACTCTCTTTAAGTTGAAGTGGTTAAAGGCTAGTGTTGTTAACAGCTCAAAAGTAGTCAACTCACCATAAGTAGCCTTCTGGTTTACCGCCTGAGCCTCAGGCTTTAGTCTCTCCACCAGAGCAACATACTCTTCCTCAGAGATTAATTCTGTGCCAACCCTCATGCGCTCTCTCAAGTCATTAAGGTGTGGTGAAGTATAAAGCCCGGTAGTATAACCAGCAGCAGTAAGAGCTGAGGCAACTATAGCCGCTGTGCTTCCTTTACCATTGGTACCGGTAATATGAACTGACCTAGCTTTCAGGTGGGGATTGCCTAACCGAGCCAACAGCTCGTCCACACGCCTCAGGTCATAGTTGGCTGCCTCGTGTGGCATCGGTACCTTTTCATAGTCAGGATAGCTCAATATATAATCTAATGCTTCTTGATAATTCATTCCTGACGACCCTCCACTACGACAATTATATCACCGCTGATTGAAGGTCAACAAGAAAAACAGAGAGTGTTTACTTATCTAGGGTGGTAAGAAAGAGGTTGCTATACAACCCCGAGAGGATATACTTGAAATTGTTTATGACGGCTGATATTATCAACCTCAGGGGGCAATGTGAATTTTACTGAAAAATTGATGGCCGCCGGCAGGAAGAATAGGAGCTTGCTCTGCGTTGGGCTTGACCCCGACCTGAAGCTAATGCCTGATAAAGTAGGTGTTTTTGAATTCAATAAGGCAATCATTGATGCTACTTCCGATTTGGTATGCGCCTATAAACTTAATCTTGCCTTCTACGAAGTTCTAGATATTAAAGGACTTGATGCCCTGAAGCGCACCATTAAACATATACCAGATGATATACCGGTAATAGGAGACGCTAAGCGGGGCGATATAGGTAACACAGCTAAAGCTTATGCCAGAGCTATTTTTTCCAACTTAAACTTTGATGCAGCTACGGTGAATCCCTACCTGGGCTTTGATTCAATAGAGCCCTTTATAGAGTACAGTGATAAAGGGATATTTATCCTGTGCCGGACATCAAACGCTGGTGCTATTGATTTCCAGTCTCTGTGCCTTGAAGAACAGGGTAACTACCGTCCATTGTTTGAAATAGTAGCCCTAAAAGCCAGGCAGTGGAATACACACGGCAACATAGGGTTAGTTGTTGGCGCTACCTACCCTGAAGAATTAAGGCTGATTAGACAGAATCACCCTGATATGCTCCTGTTAATCCCAGGCATCGGTGCCCAAGAGGGAGACCTAGCATCAACGGTTCGCTTTGGGGTTAATAGCCAGGGAGAAAAGGCCATTATTAGCTCGTCAAGGAAAATTATATATGCCTCACGACAAAAGGATTTCGACCAGGCAGCCCGGCGTGTTGCCTTATCAATACAAGAACAAATTAACTACTATCGGTCCATCCTTTGAGGTAAAAAGAATGGTAATGGATATAAGGCTGGGGGATGTAGTTTGCCTTAAGAAGAAGCACCCCTGTGGCGGCTATGAGTGGCAGGTGGTCAGACTTGGGGCTGATATAGGGATTAAATGTCTTAAATGCCAGCGCCATGTCCTTCTTGAGCGCAGTGTCTTTGAGCGTAGAGTTAAATCCTTTATTTCTCGAGGGGGTGGCTAAGCTATTGATATTGATAGACAAAAAGAGATTGAGGCGAAGTTAGCCGACCTGAAAGGGCGATGGCCTGCTCATTCTGCACCGCCTTCAATGTGGCACGAACTTGAGGAGCTAGAGGAAGAACTAGAGAAAATCAAAAAGAAGAGACAAGCTAAGGACTAATACCTGCAAGCTCTAGTAAACCCTTATAATTGCCACCCCGAAAAGTACAATAAAGGAATCTGTCTTGCCGCACAGGTATGCTCTCATAAACTAATTAAGCAAGAAGAACCCTATGATATACCCATGTTTCATCCGTCTGCATGTCAAGGTTGTGGTGATTATGTCAGGGTTTGCCTCTGCCTCATACGAAGCCAGAGTCTTTGGCTTGCGTGATGGTATGCCACTTATTACTGTCTGCCGCCTCTATCCCCAAGCCAACTTTATAGAGAGTAGTTTTTCCAAGTATAGCCATGCTTCATGGTTATCCTGGCTGACTTTTCACCCTTTCTGGCACCATCGCCCATAGCTGAACTACCGAGAATAGGTAAAAAACGGAACGAATTATAAACGGCTTGGTGTAATTACTATATTATAAACCATCTAGTATACTACTGGATGCCCTCAGAAGCCATTTTAGTGCCTCTGATAAGCTTCTGCATCATACTCAAAGTCATTTATGATAGAGAAGCAAAGCACTATTGACGGGGAAGCAACCGGTTCGCCTCATCGGTATCGGGGTATTAAACCTAATTGAGACGGGCAAACAATTAGACATGCTGGATTCCTCGGTCTAGAGATTGGAGCAATTAAATAAAGCCATTGACCACATCCGAAAAAATACGGATTTATTGCTATACAAACGGGACAGACTCTACTACTGAAGGACATCTTACCCGAAAACGAGAGAGGCTACAACCAACACACGCAAAGCCTTTCGAGGTAGGCGAAGACCGAAGTAGGTGAAACCAGCTCACAAATGTTCGGAAAGAGCAGAGTTGGCTAATGAGCAGGATGCGAAATAGCATATTGGGTACAAGGAATAACTATTGCTCCCTGGGAAAAAGTATGCTAATATGCTGGAAAGAAAGCCAAGGCAAATCGGGGTGTAGCGCAGCCAGGTAGCGCACCTGAATGGGGTTCAGGTGGTCGGAGGTTCAAATCCTCTCACCCCGACCATAATCATGAAATCCAGGGTCAGAGCACCTGAATTACCAGAAAAGCCAAGGGGGCTAAATTTGGGCTAGACCACCTGAATCGATGAAAATGAGACTGGTCCGCGAAAATTAATTATGGTTGTATCACTACAATGGGAGTACGCTACTGGGGACATCCCTTTTAAGGACACTGCCGAGCCCGCAGCGGACTGAGAGCCCTTTTCAGAATCCCGTGTAGATAATCCCTCAATATAGAGTTGAGGAATCGTCTCTTCCAGGAGCAGGCTACTTTCACCTCTATGGATATGCTCAGCGATAATCTTGTTCCCTCGCGAGCAAACTACTCCAGTAGTTGGTTGCTTAGTTCCTCCAAGCGTAACCCCAGGTTTACCATAGCCAATTTCTGTCCTTTGTAGTATTCTTTCTCCACTAGTTCCGAAACACTACCTTTGTATATTAGAAAGCTAAATCCGCTTATTCCTTTTTCTTCTTATTCCTTCACATAAAGTATGCTAATTGTGGTAGAATTTCCCAGCAACCCTAATTTAACACAGGGGAATGGGATATACAGGTATTATGGGAGTTATCGCTTAATGAGTACGGCTGTCTCTATCATCATACCGACCTATAATGAAAGGGATAATATTATTGCTCTGGTTAGACGGATTGACCAGGCTCTATCCAACTATGAATATGAAATTATATTCATTGACGATAGTAGCAATGATGGCACCGCTGAGGTAGCTGCGGCATTATCACCTAAATACCCGGTTAAGGTAATTATACGCCAAAATAAGAGAGGTTTGGCCTCAGCCGTGGTTGATGGATTGGGATATGTAAAGAGTGAAGTAATAGGAGTAATGGATGCCGACTTACAGCATCCACCTGAGGTTATTCCTCAACTGCTTAAAGAAATAGGAAGTGGAGCCGATGTAGCCATCGCCAGTCGTTATGTAGAAGGTGGAGGCTGTCAGGGGTGGGGGCTAATGAGGAGGATAATCTCAAAGGGAGCCATATTCCTAGCTCACCTGCTGCTGCCCTCAACCAGAAAGGTTAAGGACCCTGTATCAGGATTCTTTATGATCAATAGACGGGTAGTAGGCAATACTGAATTGAAGCCAACTGGTTATAAGATACTTCTGGAAATACTCATAGAGGGGGAATTTCAGAGCGTAGCCGAAGTTGGCTACACTTTCAGAACCAGGAGTGGGGGAGAAAGCAAACTAAATGCCCGACAACAAATAGATTATCTGAAACATATATATAGCCTTATGAGGAGAAAGGGTGAACTAGTGAGGTTCGCCAAGTTCTGCTTGGTTGGGCTAAGTGGCATACTAGTTAACATGGGACTGCTTTGGTTACTGACCGAGTTTGTTGGTCTATTTTACCTTCTATCGGCAGCCATAAGCATAGAGTCCTCTATCATCTCCAACTTTATCCTTAATGACTTCTTCACTTTTCCTGACCGGCGCTTGCCCGGCGCCAAATCATTCTTCGGTCGCCTATTAAAATACAATTTAGTATGTGTCGCTGGCTTAGGGGTCAACATGGGGGTACTTTGGTTGCTTACCGATTTCTTGGGGATATTCTATCTTGTTTCTGAGCTAGGCGGAATAGTGGCAGCTACTTTATGGAACTACACCCTTAGTATATTGTGGGCATGGAAATAGTAAAACAGCTGGTGCAGCGACTAGGCAGATGGGAATATACCGGGCTTTGCCTGTTAGTGCTGGTCACATTAGTTATGCACTTCAGCACCATTATGCAGCCCAATGAGCCTCTCTTTGATGAGCAATACTATGTTACTGACGCTAGACATATTCTACAGGGCGAGGGAACATGGCATATAGAACATCCACCTCTAGGCAAGTTGTTCATCGCCTTTGGCATGTTCCTGTTTGGTGATAATCCCTTTGGCTGGCGTTTTTTTTCAGTTGCCTTTGGAACGATTTGTATTGTTCTTTTCTACCTGATTTGTCGCCAGTTGAGCATATCCAAAAAAGTATCTTTCTTAGCCACTTTTTTATTGTCTGTTGAAAACCTGAGCTTCGTTCAGGCTAGTGTGGCTATGTTGGATGTCTACAGCCTAACTTTCATGCTGGGCTCGTTTTGGCTTTATCTCAAGGGACGGTATCTAATTTCAGGACTATCAATCGGGCTGAGTGCACTAGCTAAGCTGAGTGGCGCTCTAGCCTTGCCAGTGGTATTGCTACACTGGTTTTTCAGCAAGAAGGTACGCCCCAGGAAATTTGTAACCTCAATGTTATTAGCACCAGTATCATTCTTACTCCTGATGCCCCTGTTTGATTTTATTATCTGGCACAAGTTGCTCAATCCTATTGTGCAGACGGGGACTATGCTGAGGATATCAAGCCTGTCTACCTTTGCCATATATCCCTCAGAAATGCTCAGCCGTCCCTGGGACTGGATAATACACCCTGAGATACTAACCTATTGGTTAGACCCTCATTATGTCTGTATGATCAGCCCGAGTATATGGGCTTTTATTATTCCTGTGGTATTGTATATAACCTTCAGGGCAATAAAAGGTAGCAGTATTGCTGTTTTTAGCATATCGTGGTTTACCAGCACCTACTTAATCTGGATACCAGCCAGCCTTATTACCGATAGAATCAGTTATATTTTCTACTTTTATCCTACCATAGGGGTGATATGTATCGGTCTTGCTCTAGGGCTAACCCAATTATCTGAGATTGGAAGGACTGGGCAGACGGGCAGATTCAGAAGGATAGCGAGACTGGCAATACCAGCCTATTTACTCCTTCACCTGGCTGCTTTTGCCATCCTGACGCCGGTGCCATACTGGTGGAAAGTGCCAGCCTGTATTGCCCTTTATATCCTCGCCCGTTTCTTTCTAAGTAGTGATAAATCACCATCTTTAGAAGGTCAATATAACACATAAATAAATCAATTATCGTGGCGTAGCCTATATAGTTTGGTTCTGTTTCATATATGGTGGCTGTAAATGACCCTACCGGTGGCGATAACCTCATTGATAAATCGATTCCCCTCGTTGGTCATTTGTTCAAATCCCTGCTCAGTTAGTTCCAGCCCAGCGGGTTCGGTCTGGGCAAACGGGCAAGCTCAGAAGGATAGCGAGGCTAGCAAACCAGCCTATTTACTCCTTCACCTGCCTACCTTTGTCATTCTGACGCCGTTATCTTTTGATTGATAGTGAGAGGTTAAGTCATAATTGCTAGGGGCTCTGGTAAGTTATAACCTGCTGCTTATATTATGGTTACCAGAAAGCCAGGAGGATAAGTGGGATATTCCTAGAGTTAATAACATCAGTAATATGTAATCAAGACTTATTATTATACTAAATTATCATTTCACAACTTTGTATATCTGTATCATATTGTTGTCACTATAAAACTCGGCAACCTTTGACACTGATTCTAAATGCTCCAGGGTATCACTATCCATGGGTATTTGGTCCTTTATTCCTAGCGTATTCGTTAAGTATGTCATATGGTTATTTCTGTAAAGTATATAATCTGCCTCTCCATAGTCCTCCAGGTCATAGACTCTTTGGTAGTTTATATTATCATCGGTATATAATTGGTATATCCAAGGAGCCACTGTGGGAAGAGCCTGGACCTCTGCTTGACTAGAAGGAATAGTATTCAGATACTCAATGGCTTGTATATCGCAGGGTCTTAGTGCCGTATAATCTCCCAGCCATCTATGTATTGGTATGTTTGTTATTAGTAAAATGCCTATCATGAGGATTATTAAGTGAGGTTTAAACTTAAGTCTATAGTTAGTTATGGCTACTCCCAGTAGTATTGAAGATGTAAAACCTATGAAAGTTCCCAAATCTCTGGAAAATCTATCGCAATTATAACCGAGGAGGGTGAAGGTACCAACGGTTAAAACAACAATAAAGGATAGTAGTATATAACTAAGGGGCTGGTTTAATTTGATTATGATATTTCTTTTATCCTCCGATTTTCCTTTGATTAGTATAATTGCCAGAATAACTAAGGCTAGTGCCAGTAAATATATTACCCCAATGTTTAAGTAATGGGTAATCCAAAAGGGTAAGCTGAAAGGTGCTACAAAGGTGGGTGTCCCCTGGGTAATAGAACTAACCATCTTCCCCCCAAGTGCTGGTAGTTCTTTGTGCATCCAGGTAAACCAGGCAGTCAATATGGAGAGGGTAAATACTGCTCCGAAACTTAGGATTTTCCTTATCATAATTTTATCTTTCTTTATAAACTGATAGACAGTAAAGCCGGCAATGAATAGTAGCATTGAAGTCATTAAATATAGGTATGTAGAACTGTGTACAAGGGAGGTCATAATGAATAAGAATCCTGAGATTAAAAGCCACTTATATTTACCTGATTCTAACCATATACATAGGCTAAATATAGCTAGAATGCCTACCACATACAGATTGAAGATATTAAAGATTGTTCCGTCATCAAAATAATACCAGATTCCCATAACTATAAATACACTTATATAGAAACTTAAAGCTGCGCCTACAAGACCATAAAATCTTCTAACCAATATCCATAAGGTTACAAAGACTGCCAGTATTACCGCGTAGTTGAATACACTAAACACAGTTATGGAAGAAAGACCCATATATGTAAAAGGTGTTAGAAGAGTAAGACCATAATAACCCATGTTTTTTACATAGCCGAAATTTTCGGTGAGGTTATTCAGGCATCTTATGTGGTGTGCTGTATCATCTCCCCCAGTGGGATAAATGAATCCATAGTGTAAGGGAGAATAGATTAACACTGACAAAACCAAGGCTAGGAGAGTCCAGAATAATATGTTTTCTCTTAGTTTTATTCGCTGTTCGTTCATTACATAGTAGCCTAACATCTTGTAATACTGTAGGCAAGAGCTTACTAGTCATATCTATCTACAGTATAATCAACAGATATTCGGCAATCTTCTTCTGGCTGGCTGTTCACCTAGCCAGGTCTGGCTGTGGTTGGTTGTCTACATAAGGCAGCAAGAAAGCCAGGATAATAAGCGAAAGATTTCTTAGGACTAGCATTCCAATTACTAGAGGTATCGGGTCGCCCTCTATAATACCACCATAGGCTACAGGGTAAATAAAATAGGTCATCAGACCAATCATAATAAACATCAGCCAAGAGATGAGTCGCCAGCGCCAGGCTATCAGTGGAATAAGAGGATAGAGCCAGATGATGAACTGGGGGGAGAGAACCTTGCTGGTAAGCATAAAGGCAAGTATGGCTATTATCGAATAGTTTACTATTCGGGCGGTATCCGGCTGATTAATAGGGGAGAGCGTCTGTTGGACAACTGCTCGTCCACCTTGATTCTTATGGAAGAACCAATATACGGCTACTAATGAAAATAATATTAACAGAGGCGAAACCCTGGCTAGAATATCAGCCAGGGGAGAACTTAAATTGTATGACCCAAAACTAAACTCTATTTCTAACGAGGTAAGCCCCAAGGTTTGCCCCAGCAATAAAAAAGATGAATATGTACTCTCGCATTGAAGACCACGCTGAGCGTGATAGGTAATCGAATTCCAGAATCCGTCAGGGCTGAGAAGGAGGCAGGGCACCACAATAGCCACCGTAGTAATGACAAAGGTGGCAACTCCGACTATAGCCTGCCGATTCTGGCGATGCCGCCAGTGATACAGCAGGAAAATAGGGGCAAGGATAACCGGATACAATTTAGTCATAACCCCCACGGCTAAAAGAGCCCAGGAAGTCTTGTGCTTACCTTGGCAAAAGGCATACAGGGCTAGAAGGACCATTATAGCCGGGATAAGGTCATAACGTCGGGCAATGATAGGACCAATGGCGAGCAGAGCTAGGGTATAAATGGTAAGTGTTTTCCAAAGAGATAGATTCAGGCGCCGTGCCAGGGCTGATATGAGGAATAAGCCTAGTAAGTTAAAAAGTAAGATCTCGATGGCAAAAATATTAGCATAGGTGGCAGGATTGGCGGTGATAAGGCGTGGTACAGTAAAAAATATCAGTGCCAGAGGTGGATATTCTACGGCAAAGTCCTGGTATGGTAATTGACCTAGGGCAATCACCCTCGTTGAATAGTTAAAGTAGAGAGCGGCACCGTGGTTCCCTTCACCAACATAGAGGTTACTATTGAATATAATAGTAAAGATTAGAATGTGGATTAAGCCGAAGATTATAAGTTGCCACTTTTGCCTCATGACTATCTTTTTCCTTTAAAACAGCGAGGCCGGTTTTTGATAGCTCTATCAAGTTAATCTTATCTACCTCTAGACTTTGATTGAAGCCCACACATAGTAAACAGGTTGGACATAGGGTATTATAGCCTAACCAAATCTATTGTAATCCTTTGACTACTGCGTTATTTATTAGGAGCGCTACAAATATGATGTAAAATCTGACGATAAGTATACCACAAAGGACTACCCACACTGCATAAGAATCTGCTCACCTCTGCTTTGCTTGAGCATCTAAAGGGACAGCTAGTCATTAATATGAATCCCCTTTTTCTTGCTGTGGGCGCCAGACTTTCTGTGCTCAGAAGAGAGAAAACCGCCGAGGTAGGGGACAAACCTCTAGTAAGTGTAATGCTGAGGCAGTTCGACAACGTTAATCCGGCTGTTTGAACTGTCCATTAGTAATTTGTGCCATCAATGCTGACAACGAACATATAGGCACCTTTATCTACCATTATTTTGAGCAGGTCATTTGCTCGCATACTAGCACTTCCCCGGTTTTGATAATTCTTAAACACCAGCTAGTGTAGGAGTTCCGTAAGTCCCAGGTCTGGCAATGCCAACAACCTCGTATATGAACTCTCTGATTCTGAGAAAAGCGCCGGCTACTTCAGGGTCAAATTGAGCTCCCTTGCAGCGGTCTATCTCAGCAAAAGCAGAATCAGTGTTTATGGCGTCCCGGTAGGGACGCTCGGATGTCATGGCATCAAAGGCATCAGACACCTGCAGGATTCTAGCACCGAGCGATGTCTGCGCGCCGGACAGGCCGTCAGGATAGCCACCACCATCATAGCGCTCATGGTGATGCCTGACTATCTTCAAAATTTCCTCATCTTTGAGAATGGGAGCTAAGACGCGCTCCCCCACTTCAGGGTAAAATGTTATCTGCCGATACTCTGACTCGGTTAGCCGACCCTTTTTATTTAAGATGGATTCTCTGACTCCTATCTTGCCGACACCATGAACCCACCCACCAAGCCTTATCTTCTCAATGGTGTCTCGTGGTATGCCTAACTCCCTGGCTACAGCTACAGATATTTCGGCGACCCTCCGCGAATGTCCACTGGTATACCTATCTTTGGCTTCGAGTTTGCAGACCAATGCAATAATAGCATTTGGATTACTTTGTAACTGAGCGAGAGCCTGGTCAGTGCTACTGATGTCCTGACGCTGATAGCCTCTGCTTGAAAGCTTCCGACGGAGAAGCCTCCTAATTGACTCATAATTAGTAATGGGTATTCCTTTCTGTTTTTTAGCCATTTCTCCATCTCCTACAGATCTTCCCGTACTCATCACATCTTCCTGTGTGATGCTCTTATTCTTTTTTTGGATGTGGGTCACATTTGGTACCCGAAACTTCTCTGCGAGTCTATGTGATGAAACATAATAATAATAATACCAAAGATGGCGACAGATGTCAATAGAACCGACAGTAGTCTAGCATGTGCTTACTTGGTGCAGTGAACTAATTTCTAATCAAGGTAGGCTAGAATCGGCAGGTCATATACTATTGCGGTAGCCAGAAACACTGATAAAGAGTTACTCATTCGCCCGATGGATGTCACAGGTGAATACATTAGATATCTATATTAATCACTCATCACAGGCGGCTATATAAAGGAGAATAGTACAAGAGGGTATCAGCTTACTTTGCCAATAAGATCGGCTATATCCTTTATTCCCTGGTCTCTCATGAATTCCTCCATCCCATCTAGAATATCGAGTGGAGCCCGAGGGTTGGTAAAGCTGGCGGTACCTACCTGGATAGCTTTGGCTCCAGCCATGAGGAACTCTATGGCATCGCTAGCGGTAGTAATGCCACCACAGCCAATGACTGGTAACTCTACGGCACTAGCTACCTCATATACCATATATAATGCCACCGGTTTTATGGCTGGTCCGGATAAGCCTCCGGTTATGCTGCCTAGCAGTGGTCGGCGCTTGGAAATGTCAATAACCATACCTTTTAAGGTATTGATTAAGGATATGGCATCGGCTCCGGCTTCAGCCACAGCCATAGCTACCTTAGCTATATCACTGGTGTTTGGGGTTAGCTTAACCAATACCGGCAGAGAAGTGGCTGCTCTGACAGCGGCGGTTACTTCGGCGGCTGATTTGGGGTTTGCCCCAAATTCAGAACCACCAGCTTTAATATTGGGGCAACTGATATTTACTTCAATAGCACTAATTCCGGCTACACCATCCAGCTTACTAGCTATCTTGGCGTATTCGTCAATGGTTTCACCGGCAATATTAACGATGACTGGTACCCGCCATCTTGCCCAAAGGGGTGCCTTTTCTTTAATTAAGGCGTTAACCCCAATATTCTGTAGCCCAATTGAATTAAGTAAGCCACAAGAAGTCTCAGCTAGTCTAGGCTGAGGGTTACCATCTCTAGGTTCGAGGGTGGTTCCTTTACAGACAATAGCCCCTAGCTTTTGAATATCAAATATAGGGCTATCCTCTGTGCCGTAACCAAAGGTGCCAGAGGCTGTAATCACTGGGTTAGCTAGTAATAAGCCCCGCTGATTTTTAGGGGCAAGTTGAACTGACAAGTTCACCGACAGCTCCTTATGGAAGGCTGGTGCTATATCAGATTATATGTTATTTCTTGCGGAGTGGCAATTTCCTCCTTATGAATAGCAGAGGAAACACTATATCGCTGGTGCAGCAGGGGACCCAAACAGCAAGGAAGAGAAACAAAAAGATGATAAGAAGTGTAAACCAGCTTATTGCTTCGCCCAATGCCATGATGATGTGGAATAATGATGCCCAAGTGCTTATTAATACATGTCCAGAGTGCGGGAATTTGGTGGTAGGTCTTAAGTAACCGATGGTGACACCAATTAGCGCTGCTGGGTTCACTACCCACCATTCTTCAATAAAACCGATATGAATCCCCCTGTTGGGTAGCTCAAGTAGCATTTCCCCCAGGTAGGGAATTATTGAATCGCTTAGCGTAGCTATGCCGATGGAGCCAAAATAGCCAACCAAAATCGCTGCCCAGACTTTACCATTACTAGCTTTTTTGTATATAGCTGTGGTCACCAGGGCGCTCAATACAACATGTGTTGGATGTAGGACATGAAAAACAGTCGGAGAAATCCGAGAAACCTGAGGAAGAAAGCCCCCAAAGACTATTATAACCATAAGAATAATACCGGTAACGGCACCCAAACTAGTAAACGGGGCATGTTCGGTGAGTTCATTGGCTATCCGTCTAATCAACTTTCCTCCGTAGTTAATTGAAAATTATTTCCACTAACACGCTATAAAAAACTACTAAAAACAATGCTTAATAAATCCTAAGTGGCTTCTTTTTGGCAGGCTTGGCACAGACCGATGAACTCGAGCAGATGGTCGTTGATCTCAAAACCGGTTTCCAGAGATAATCTTTGCTCCAGTTGACTAAGGTCACAGCCGGTAAAGTCAACAACTGCGCCACACTCAGAGCAGATTAGGTGATGGTGATGTTCTAATGGTCTCTTGAGTAAATAACTCCCACAGCTACCCCCAGCATGTACCTCGCAGATAAGTTTGAGCTTGGCAAGTATCTCAAGGGTGCGATATATAGTTACCAGCCCTATATTAGGGTAGACTTGATGTACCCTCTCGTATAGGGCGATAGGTGTAAGATGGTTCTGGGTAGAGACAACCGTCTGTATCACCAATCGCCGTTGCGGAGTTAGCTTATAACCATGCCGCCTCAATGCTGTTACTACTTCCCTCTCTATAAGTTTCATTCGCAATTCTAAATGAAAAATATTATCATTTATATATTAGCATAATCACCCTTATTGTCAAGGGCTTTTCCAGAGATTTCCTCTCTTACAGTTTTACCAGTTTGGCGGAGTAAACATCGGGGAGGGACAGTATTTGCTGCTGTTGTGCCTCAGGTAGAGGTTCATCCAAGGCGAGTATCATCAGGGCTTGACCTCTGTGTTTTAGGCGGCTTAAATGCATAGAGCTAATGTTTATGTCGGTATCACCGGTTATCTTACCTACAGCTCCAATAAGCCCAGGACAGTCACGGTGGTCACTAAACAGGAAGTAAGCTCCGGTGGGCACAATATCAATCCAGTAGTTATTAACCCGAACGATGTGTGATTGGCTATGTATTACTGTACCAGCCACAGTAGTAACCACGGTACTGGTGGTAACTTGTACAGTAATAAGACTGGTATAGTTCTCGCAGGTAATCTCCTTCTGTTCCACTACTGTCAGACCGCGCTGATTAGCGACTATGCTAGCGTTGACCAGGTTAACCCGTTCGTCACTTATTTCCTCAAGTAATCCTCCCAGAACGGCTGCCTTGAGAGCATTAGTATCATAATTAGAAATCTCACCATCATATTTAATCTGGATAGCATTCATTTGCCCCTCAGCTAACTGACTGACAAGCTTACCCACTGTGGAGGCTACCTTCATAAAGGGTGCCAGCACTAATTGAGTTTCAGCAGAAATAAAGGGGGCGTTAACTGAGTATCTAGCTGGCAGTCCGTTAAGTGTATCAATAATCTGATTGGCTGCATCCTTGGCTACCATAGCCTGGGCTTCGGTAGTGGAAGCTCCAAGATGAGGGGTAACTATGATATTATCGTATTCAAAAAGGATGCTCTCTGTGGTTGGTTCGGTAGAGAAGACATCAATAGCGGCACCGGCTACCCTTTTCTCTTTCACCGCTTTTGCCAGTACTTGTTCATCAATTAGCCCACCCCTAGCGCAGTTAATGATGCGGACCGTTGGTTTGACGAAAGCCAACTCTTTAGCTCCGATTAGTCCCTTGGTTGAGGCGGTTAATGGCAGGTGGAGAGTAATAAAGTCTGATTCTTGGAATAACCGTTCTAAGGAAACGAGCTCTACTTGAAGGTTACGGGCGTAGTCAACGGAAATGAAAGGGTCGTAAGCAATAAGCTTCATTTCCAGACCTAGAGCCCGTCTGGCTACCTCTGAACCTACATTGCCTAAGCCTATAATACCTAATGTTTTGCCTCTAACTTCAGTGCCCGTGAAATCACCTCGTCGCCACACCCCGGATTTGAGCACAACATTAGCTTGGGGGATATGACGGGCTAAGGAGAGCATAAGGGCAATGGTATGCTCAGCAGCGGCAACGGTGTTGCCGGTGGGAGCATTGACTACCACAATGCCCTGCCGAGTTGCCTCTTCCACATCAATATTGTCTATGCCAGCACCGGCCCGGGCGATGACTTGTAGCTTTTTCCCAGCTTTTATAACCTTGGCTGAGACCTGGGTCTGACTGCGCACTACCAGTGCCTCATAATCGCCGATGGTGGATATGAGTTCATCTGGCTTCAGTCCTAACTTAATATCCACCTCAGCATGGCTACGCAGAATGTCTATTCCTTCTTCAGCGATAGAATCGGCAACTAAAACTTTCATTTTCAGCCAGCTCTCCTAAATCCAGCTTGTGGCAATACTACCTTAAGTGCCGATATTACTGTTTCAATATCATTCTCAGTTACCCAGCCCAGGTGACCGATGCGGAATATTTTGCCGGCTAAGGTTTGTTGTCCACCAGCGAGTATAATCTGGTACTCCTCCCTGAGAATCTGGAGCATCTTTTTAACCTCAAGCCCGTCTGAGGACTTCACTGAGGTAACGGTATTGGATGCGCAACTTTCTTCGGCGAAAAGGGGTAACCCCAGCAATTTTATTCCATCACGGGTAGCTTTACTAACCCGAGCGTGTCGGGCTATGATATTAGGTAATCCCTCCATCAGCATCATTTCTAGCGATACCGATAGAGCAAATACGGTGGAAATAGCTGGTGTCCACGGCGTTTGACCTTTTTCTAAGAAACTCTTGGCTTTTGCTAAATCCCAGTAAAAGCGAGGCATCCTGGCTTTTGAATGTGCTTGCCATGCTTCCTGGCTCAGGCTAACCATAGTTAGACCAGGAGGAGCCATCCATCCCTTCTGAGAACCGGTAACAGTTACATCTAAGTGCCAGTCGTCTATAGGAAGACTAATTGAGCCCAGGCTACTGATGGCATCAACTATCAGTAGTTTATCAAATTCCTTTACTACAGAGCTAATTGAAGCTAGGTCATTGGTAACACCGGTAGAGGTTTCATTGTGGGTGACCAAAACGGCTTTGATTTTTGGTTCAGCCTGCAGAGCCTGGCGAACAGCATCAGCATCAGCCGCTTTACCCCATTCAAAGCGAAGTGGGATTACCTCAGCCCCAAATTGTTCGGCAATTGTGGCAAAGCGTTCCCCAAAGACACCGATGGATACCGATAATACTTTATCTCCTGGAGATAGGGTATTGACGATAGCCGTTTCTAATCCACCTGTCCCTGAACCGGTAAGCAGAAATACATCTTGTGTTGTCTGAAACATCTGTTTTAGTTTAGCTGTTACATCGTTTAATATCTGCCCGAATTCCTCACCCCGATGATTTATCATCTGCCTGGTCATTGCTTGTAGGACTTCATTGGGCAAAGGGGTAGGTCCTGGAATGCGTAGGTTTTCCATTTTGTCTCCTTTACTGGGTTATTCTATCAGAATCAATCACTTTAGCAAAGCGGCGATTGCCTACCTTGATAATACTGCCACTTTGAATAGGGGCTGTGCCACTCGAGATTTTCTTGCCGTCTATGCTGACAGCACCTTGCCGAATTAAGCTTTTGGCTTCACTGCGGCTTTCAACCAAGCCTATTTCTACAAGCAGACGACTGATATCAGGGTTTTTGGCAAGGTGGTAAGCAACAGGCGCTACTCCTTCTACCCGTCCTGATACTTTAACTGGCCCACCAACTGTCCTCATGTCTTTGAATGATATGCGGTATTCTAATGTTTCGTCTGGTATTTTCTTCTCTTGAAATACCTTAGTAAAATGTAAATCAGCTTCGTCGGCTGCCTTTTGGTCACAAAGCTGGGTTACAATCTCCCTAGCCAGGCGCTTCTTAAGCGTCATAGGGTTAGTGGTTTCATTACTAAGCTCTCGTCTAAATTCCTCCAGTTCCTGGTCAGGGACATCGGTCACCAATTCAAAGTAATGCAGGATAAGGCTATCAGGGATGGACATTACTTTGCCATATATCTCATTGGGGGGGTCAACAATGCCAATATAGTTACCCAAGCTTTTACTCATCTTTTGGCTACCATCAGTACCGATAAGTAGTGGCGACATAAAGCATTGCTGGGAGCGCTGTCCCATCATAGATTGGAGCTCTCTCCCCATCAGTAAATTAAACTTCTGATCGGTGCCGCCGAATTCCACATCGGCTCGAACAGCTACCGAGTCATAGGCTTGAAGTAAAGGGTAGAGTAATTCAGTTATGGCAATAGGTCGCCCCGTGTCATATCTAGTACTGAAATCCTCTCGAGCCAGTAGTTGAGCTATGGTAAATTTGCTGGTAAGTTGAATGACATCAGTGAGGGTAAATTGACCAAACCATTCACTTTGCCACCTTACCTCGGTTCTTTTTCTATCAACCACATTAAAGAATTGCTTCATATAGGTTTCGGCATTAGTCTTAACCTGCTCCATAGATAGCATGGGGCGAGTGACAGAAACACCAGTTGGGTCACCAATTTGCGCTGTCCAATCACCGACGATGAGAATAACCTGATGCCCTAACTCTTGGAATTGGCGCAACTTCCTCAGTGTTACCAGATGACCAAGGTGAATGTCAGGGAAACTGGGGTCGAAGCCTTCCTTTAACCGTAGTTTTTTGCCCGAGCGCAGTAGCTCTATCATCTCTTGTGCGACTATGATTTCGGCTACCCCTCTTTTTAACAAGTAGTTGATATCTGGGCTGACTATAGCTTTTTCACCGGTATCCATAGGTTCTCTACCTTACTCTTGAATATAGCTCTCCCTTGTTCTATATCCTTTGTTATCTGTTTCTTCAATTCTTCTACGGTGTTAAACTTCTTTTCGCTGCGAAGTCGCTGTATGATATCAATTTTTAGTTCTTGCTCATACAGGTCACCATGGTAGTCAAGGAGGTAAATCTCTACTGTGAGCTGACCATTACCAAAAGTAGGCCGTTTGCCAATATTCGTCACTGACTGGTAGGTTTTGTCATCAATATAGCACCAGGTAGCATAAACACCCTCGGCAGGAAGAGCCTGTTCCGGGTCTATGTCCAGATTAGCAGTGGGGAAGTCTAACTCTATACCTCGTCCTGCTCCAGGGATTACACGCCCGTAAAGGCGGAAAGGACGCCCAATTAAGTTCTGCACCCGTTTCATATCTCCCTCAGATAGAGCATTCCTTATAGCTGTGCTGCTTACTACTTCACCATCTATTACTATCGGGGGTATCACAGTTACACTAAAGCCCATTTCTTGTCCCAGTGCACTAAGGGTATTAGTGTTACCTTCCTTATTTTGACCTAAGGCAAAGTCATATCCAATTACCAGTCCTCGCATTCTAATATATTTCTTTAGCAAACTGAGGAATTGCCGAGCGCTGAGCTGAGCTAACTCACGGGTAAAGGACAAGGTAATAATATCTTCAATGCCTTCATTTTTGAGGAGGTTCGTTCTTTGGAAAAGGTCGGTCAGGAATGGTAGCTTGCTCTGGGGTGATAGTATTTCTTGGGGATGCTGGCGAAAGGTTATTAATCCACTAAGCAGATTCTGCAGCCTGGCTTGCTTCTTTAACTGTGAAATAAGATATTTATGACCGAGGTGAACCCCGTCAAAAACCCCGATGGTTAATAGCGTATCTTTGTTGACTGATGACTTGGCTAATTCTTCCTCTACTAGCATAGTTCCTTCCCGCGACCATGATTCCCAATAGGTTATAATACAAGATAGACAAGGGAAAAATAAAAAGGGGTTTTCACATAACCCCAATAATTAGCGGTGTTGAGGTGACTTAATACTATCATAAGCCTATTTGAGCGTCAACTGAGAAGCTGCTTATTCTCTTGATTAGTATTACCTATTCACTGAAATGTTGTCAGTGAAAGTATAATCTAGATAAGATTTAATAGAGGTTTGGATAAGTGCCATTCATTAACTAATTTATTCTGTGCTATACTTAGTAGAAGCCAGTGTAGCTCAGGGGTAGAGCAGCGGTTTCGTAATTCTAGGCTAGGTATACCAAAGAGTGCCTTTACGTTCAAATTAGAACTTTTGTGTCAATTACCAAAACCCTGTTTTGAAGCTAGAGTGCCTTTTAGTACCAACCAGTTATTTACAGTTTAACGCTTTTTTAACGCCAACTTTCTAGCTTCAGTTTGAACGTAAGCCAGTACTATCTTCTTTTCTTTTTCCTTTTGATTATTTTAACCCTAAAGGTGAGGGGGTATTGACAAATGATATACATAAGCGTATACTATATGTACTGTGGAAAAAAGCTATGATTTACCCGAACTTAAATGCCTGCGCTGTGGGCACTCTTGGATACCACGAACACCGATGAAACCCAAGACATGCGCTAAATGTCGGTCGCCCTACTGGGACAGACCAGGAAGAAAAAAGAAAGGGGGTGATAAAGCATAGAGATTATACTAAAAGAAAGTGTCCCTAAAGGTTTGACCGCTTCAGGGACACGCCAAGAGAAACACCGCGCGGGTGGAACTCTAGGTTGTTCTATTATACCATAGGTCAAATAGAAAATTCAAAGGAAAGAGGAAATGAAAACAACAGCAATGAAATGGAACCCCGATACTCCCGCAATTTCCGAACTACTTGATCCCATGTTTGACGATATGGGAATCGGCGAAGACGATACATCTCCAAAGGGGAGACCGGAGCAAAAACAACTTGCCAGGGAAGCTGCCAAGAATTATTTTATCGAGATGATTAACGAAGAAAGCGATGGTATCGTCCCGACAATGGGCGAAGTAGAGTTAAGCGCTCATGTGTTCTACGATGCGTACTTGGCTGGAAGGGCGAATAAGCTTTACCCACAACGCAACTAATCGGTTGACCCACAGAGCAGGATGGCACCGGGATAGCTCCCCATCCTGCTCTCCAGTGAGCCGATTAGTGATTAAATCTATCGAGGTTATTAGGAGGTTGAAGTGAAGATAGCTTTATCTGTATTTTTAACCTGTGCCGTAATTGCTATGGTTATTTCCTTCGCTCCAATTAAGACTGTAGCCTATGATGTAATGGTAGATTATCAAGAGACTGAAACATATTATGAAAATGAACCATATGAAGTCGTAGAAACTTATTATGAAAAACAGCCTATAGACCAGACTACAAGCCTTGATACGCCAGATGTACAAACAGATGCTGCTTCACCCAATAGATTCGCTACCAGTTATAATGTTATTGAGACTAGAAGTAACTGTGAAACGGCTTATGTTACCTTGCGCAATACAGACGATGTCGCGGGAACATTTACTGTGTCCTTTTCTTTTCAGGTTACTACCTTAAATTATGATTATTATTATGGTTATCCCTATGTGGAAACACATTGGTCTCATGGTCAGCAGAATATATATCTTGAACCGAATGAGAAGGGAACAGTTAAGGCTTCCGCTAAATACTACGAGGCAAATAGCACTATGAGTTGGTCATATTCAGTGGGGCCAGATTTTCAGGCGCTGGAAGAATCCTTTCAAAGAAGATTGGATGAACTCAAAGAAAATATAGGTAATGGGGATAGCATGAACGGTAACGGGGAGAACGGCGATAGCTTCAGAGAATTTTTAGATAGATACGGTTATCCTATCTCAGAAGAAGGGGACGAGAATTGGCTTGCTGATTTAGCAACAGCAGATAGTACGGAATACCGTCTGGTAGAAAAAGAAAGAACAGTAACAAAATATAGGCAAGTAGAGAAACAAAGGACGGTAACTAAACGACGCCCCGAAACTAGGTATAAAAAAGTAACCATACTCGATTACTTAGTGCATTATTAAAAAAGAAAGGAGGCAAGGCTAGCCCGGTAGATAACCTCAGACTGCCGTAGGTGAAGGCATATACCAAACCATTAGCTAGCCTCTAAGACAGCCTCAAATTCCATTCTATGGGCTCGTGATGTATTCCTGGTAAGAGCTACCCTATGCGTTCAAGAGGCTAGATAGTGAAGCTATTACGAACAGTTGTTCTTATGGTATTTAATAATCAGTGAGGGAATCGGCAAGGGAAGGCTAGGGGCTATGGGTTATATCTATATCAAAGACTATGAAAGAAGGTTTGAATCACCGCTCTCTGGTATCTTTGCAAGGTAGCTATAGATGACCCCTACCAACAGTTCAGGAATTCCTTGTGGTCAATATAGTATCGTCCTTTCCACCAAAATAGATATTCCACCCCTAAATAATCCTCATACCTAGTAACAGAGCAAGGGTAGTCCCGACCTACTCCCGACCTACTCCTGAGTTACTCCTGACCTAAGCCAGACCTACTCCTGACTTAATCGGGAGTAAATCCAGAGTTACTCCTGACCAGCTCCCGCAAAGAGAATTGACTATTTCTCTTATTCTTTTAGAGATAGACCTAAAATCTAGCCCTTTTTGTGGTTGACAAACTGCTTATAAGTCCTCTTCTTTCGCCTCCACCCAGAGACATAGCGCAACGCTGTGTCTCTCTTCTTTTTAACCAACCCTTCAGGTATCCTTAAATGAGCAGATATTGAGGCTGGACTCTTGCCCCATGCCTCTATTGCCTCGAGGATAAGCCCGTCTATGCCGGCTCTCTCTAACCTAATCTCTACTTCGGCAGTATAGAGGGCTGGAGTAGCGAAGGATGGAGTGCGTCTAATCCTCTTTTTCTTTTTTGATATAGGCTCGTCGGTGTATCCTGAATGATAGGGGTCGGGTGGGTAAACTCCTTCTCTCAATAAGATGAGGTGTTTTAAGAGGAACAGCATGTGCTTGCGGTGGAACGAAATCTCACTGGGGGCATACCAGTCCTTAGCGGGGACTTCCCTGGGTGTAGGCTTTGGCTGGGATGGTGGTGCACCTGTGTTACTATCTTGAGGCAGAGGCAAGGCTTCTTGTGAGACATTTCTGGATGGTTCTTCCGCTGTCGCCGGGGAGATGCGGATAGTTTTATGTGCTTTCGCTGCCTCAATGGTTGCCGATATTAGATTACCCTCTCCATTATGGTTATCTGAATTACTGGTATATCTCCTGGCGCAGGAAATACAGACCCATTCTTGTTCATCTGTAGCCCAATAAAGCATGCCGCCACAATGAGCGCATACTTTTTGGGTTTTGTTTCTCGGTGAAGGGTATGCAGGCATACTGAAAGTCATTATAACATCTGATGGTATGCAACAGAGAACAGGTGTGCTAAAATATAAGAGATGGCTAGCGATATGATAGATTGGGACGAGAAGCTAGAGCGGATAATGCTTACTCAGATGATTAGGGATGACCCTGCGCTACTGAAAGAGTTGGGGGAAAGTATCAAACGGATAAAAGAGAGTTACGATGCACAAGTGCGATATTTCTATCGCTTGAAGTGTGCAAGGCGGGAACGTGCTTTAGACTGCTTGCGCCAAAGAATATTACAACGAATATCTATTAAAAGGACGGGTGGCGTATGAACGGCGATAGCTTAAAAGACTTCTTAGATAAATATGGCTATCCGATTTCGGAAGAAGGTGGTCCCAAACTAAAAAAGCATAAAAAGCCTTCTTTCGACTGGCTGAATACCCCTAAATTCTATACGCCTGAAGAGGCTAAGGAAAAGTATGGCTATGAGATTGAAGAGGGTTGGCAGCTTAAACTCTCACCTGCCGATAATGACGAAGGCTTTACTCGCAGCCTTATCAATCCTCAGGGATGGGAGCTATTACAAGACCAGAGTTGGATGTCGCCAGAGGGGGAGAAGTATTCGCCGGATGAGATGACTGATATGTTAGCCAAAAGCTACTACCCATCTGAGACAGAATACACTGGTCTACCGCCTATGACTCCTGAGAGGTATCAAGGGGAAAAGAAGGCTTATGAATTTGAGGAAGTATTGGGGAATGTTTTCCCGGATAGGGATATTGACGAACTTAACAAATGGCTCGGCGAGAGCGATGCTAATATGGGTGAGTTTCTTTTTGATATTAGAGAAGTTGGAAGGGACCCCGAGACTGAATCGTTACTCAAGACTATGTTTAAGGGGCTAGGTGAAGAGGAGATTGGCGAGTTATTTAATGAGCCTCTAACATTTGTTTCAAAGCTGCATAAGCCATTGGCTCAAATGCCGATTGGCAGTTATAAAATATCGGAACAACCTTTTGGGGATGTAGTGAGATTGATTGAAGAGGATATGCCTGGTTTCCAGCTTGCAATGGCGGCTGAAGGTAGAACACCAGCTACAGAAGACCTGTTAAGAAAATTATATCCAAATACATACAATAAAATTGCTAGAGATGTGTTCTTAGAAACACCAGCATGGGGATTTGTTAGGGGTGAATGGCTACCCGATGCTGTTGAGGATTATTGGAAACTTTACTGGTCAGGTGTAGGAATGATTGGTGAAGTAGGGGCGGGGGTGTCAGAGAGGATTGGAGCTAATGGGATTGTTGATTCGCTTACTAAGATTGGTCTTGCAGGTCAAACGATAGCTCGTGATGTAGAAATGGGAGAACCTGGCACTCCTGAGTGGTATGCCAAAAACCTAACCAGAATGGCACCTACATTGCTTGCCCTTATAGATGCCTCATTAGCAACCGCAGGGGGTGCAATGGCTGTCGCAGGTGCTTCGGGAGCAGGGTCATTTTTGCAAAGTGTCGTAGGGGCTATTACTGCTGGTGCCGTCAGTACTATTGGAGAAGGGGCGATGGAAGCTGGTGATGCCTATAATGAGGCTAAGCGCAGGGGGTATTCAATAGAAGAAAGAAACGCCGTATTTGACAAGGTTATGCGGGAAAACGCCGGGCTTCTATCCGTGTCTAATACAGCGCAGTTTGGGCTTGCATTTATGCTTCCTGGTGGGGCAACAGCGAGTTTGATTACTAAAGGATTGATATATGGATTTGAGGTGGCTAGTGAGGGATTAGAGGAAGGTTGGCAACTTCAAATAACAAGAGGGGCGCTTGGTGATGTACAGAAATTTGATGAAGAGTTATGGCAAAATGTTAAGTTAGGATTAGCTGGAGGTCTAGGGTTTGCCGGTGTTTCTGCTGTCTATAATAATATACAAAGCAGAATAGAAAACAAACTGACAGATGACCAAAGAATAAAGCTCCGAGACGATGTATCTAAGGGCGTAACGGGTGGTCTTTCACAGGCGGAGGCTACAAGCCAGGCTTGGGATAATTTCGCTCAAACCGATGAAGGAGCTAAACTTATTGATGAGACTGTTAATGAAATGAGGAATGAGGAGGATGTGAAGAATGAAGAGATAGTGCCAGAAATTGAAGAGACTATCCAGCCAGCCTTACCTGAAGTAGACAGGAATATAGGTGACTTTGTTGAAGAGATTAAAGAGAGTAAGAAGACACCTGAGATGGAATTGCCTAAAGCTGGATTGCAGAAGGGAGTAATCAAGGTAACAGAAAAGGGTATTATAATAGGTGAAGGATTAGATGCAGGTAGTATCCGTAAATTGAAGGAGGGGACATTCCAAGTTACACCTTCTTACAACCAACAAACTAAAGGGTTAAAAAGAGAGATATTTAAGACGGAGCAAGAAGCTATAAGTTATGCAAGAGAAATCCCATCTGTCCCTAAAGTAACTCCCGAAATTAAACCAACTATTCCAAAGGTTGAGCCAACTATCCCCAAAGCCGAAGTTGGGATGCCTGAAGCTGGATTGCAGAGAGGGATGTTTGGAGAGGCGAAGGAAGTTAGACCTGTAGGTAAGGGCAAAGTAACTCAGATTTCAATGGAGGAGCAATTAAAGTTAGAGCAAGCCAGACGGGCAGAGGGGTTGAGTGGGATTGAAAAGCGTATAACTGAGATAGATAAATTATTGGAAACTAAAGGCAGATTGCCTAAAGGTAAAGGAACCAAGTTACAACTGCGTATTGAGAGGGCACGATTAGAAGCTGAGAGGGATATTGCTGAGATTGATTCATTGGAAGGATTGCGTTCCGCAAGAGAGGAAATTGAAAGGGAACTGGGGAACAGGTCTTTGCCTTATCACGGCGGGGCAGGTGCAGGAGTTTATAGTGGTTGGATTACCCCTCAACTTGATGAGATGGTAAAAGTATACCGAGAGGCTGAGGCTAGATTGACAGGGGAGCCAGTTACAGAAGCGCCTCCTGTTGAACCAGAAGTCAAGTCCCGTGAAGTGGAACCATACTTACCTGGAACAAGCCTATCAATAAATCAGATAGATGCTACACTTAAATTATTTGCCCAGGCGATTACAAGCCCTGATGTTGCCAGCCAGAGGCTTGCGACTATTGAGTTACGCAAGCATCACCTTGCACAGCGTGCCCACGATTATGCTGCCAGGGTTGAGGCACTAATCATTGAGGGGAAAAGCCCGGAAGAAGCTATGAACCTATCCAGGCAAGAAATAATGTCTGGCAAATTACCAGAAGTAACTACGGAATATTACAGCGACCTTACTCAAGAAATGAGGGATGTCCTGTTCGCTAAAGTCCATCATTACTGGAAAGTGGTGGAACCAGACACCTTTGAGGAAATATCAGCTACTACTGCTTTGACCAATGCCCTTGCTGGCAAGTCTATATCCAGAAAAAGAGGGACAGGCACAAGAGCCTTCCCTCAAGGTGGTTCTGCGTGGGATAGATTAGCAAGAACATTTGCCGACCAGCCTCAGATATTACAGGCTATAGACAAGGGTAAATCGCTTGAGGATATGATTGAGGGAATATTTATTGAAGCAGGAAGGAAACCCCTACCTTTAGACAAAAAAACAGTTGATTATCTCAAAGGTTTGGCTACATTAACCGAAGTTGACAGGCTAATACTTGAGAAGCCTTTGAATGAATTAAAGGTTGAGGAAGTAAGGCGTATTGCTGACCAGGAGTACTACCGTCGCCAACGAGAATTACGGGCTGCTCTTGACGAAGGTAGAATAGACCAGGTTGAGTATAATATAGAAACGAGAATCGCCAAAGATAAAATATACCCTTATCCTGCCGTTACTCGACCTGAGGCACCTGCTAGAGCAGGTTTTGGACAAGCTAGACTAGGCGAGGAGAAATTTGTAGCTCCCGAAATATCTGAAAGGAAAACAGCCGAGCAAATAGCTAAAGAAACTGCTGAGTTGGAGTTAGAACTGGCTCCTCCGCCATCCACCGTTACTCGGTTTGAACCTCCTATTGACGATGCTTTTGAACAACTGCCTATGCTAACCACGCCAGAAAAGCAGACCATAAATAGAGTGTTCAAGGAATTACTTATGTCGCCAATAGATATAGGCAACGCCATTAGAGCCAATCTAGCCTCTTGCGATATGTCATTCCTGAGACAAGTTAAGACACTCGCTGTAGCTAATCCAGTGGAATTATATAGATCTAATATTGAGGCTTGGAAATCTTTGTTCAGTGAGAAGAGCTCTGAGGCCAATGGGATATGGGTGAGAAACAGACCATCATATCCTTATTATGCCAATATGGTGGAAAGAACTGGGCAAGATTTCCTGAGACTATATGAAGCACCGAAAGGGACTAGCCAATGGCAAGCCGCTGAGGAGTTTGGTTATCTGACGCAAGAAAGGGTTATACCAAGATGGACGGCTAAGATACCCTGGATAAAATGGGCTGGCAGGGCTTTTGTAACTGGTACTAACACTATGACCATTCTGGTTTATGATAAATGCCTTGCATCCACAATGCGTAGAGCGGAAATGATAGCCAGTGGTCAAATAAAGCTCAAGGAAGGTGAAGCCTTTGACATACAAACGGAGATGGATGATTATGGCAAAGCTATAGCCTGGATGACGCAAAGGGCTAGTTTAGGGAAGATGAAAGCATTGGCACCGGAGTTAAATGCTCTATTCTTTTCTGCTCGTTCAAAACTAGGCAGATTTCTTACACCGAAGCTACTAATAGATAAAAACCCGCGAGTAAGAGCTTTCGCCTGGAAAAACCTATCTTTGTTTGTTGGTGTTATTGCTGCATTTGTTATGTTAGGTAAGTTGCTAGATTTATGGGATGTAGAGACTGATCCTAAAAATGCTGAATTTATGAGTATCAGGATGGGCAATATGAGAATTGACCCTTGGTCTGGCAATCGTCAATTTCTGGTGCTATATACCAGGCTGATTACTGGTACTGGTGTCTCTTCAGTAACTGGTAAAGAATATGAAGCTAATCCTATTAACGCATTGCAGAGTTTCTTTAGAAGTTCCTTAGCTCCATTTAGCAGTATAATCTTGGACTTCTGGACTGGTAAAAATTTCCTTGGTGAGGAAGTTAATGTTACTGATAAGGAACAATGGCTTGAACGTCTAGCGCCCTTTGCCGTTCAAGATATATGGGAGGCTTACGAAGATGACTGGAAGCATGGGGCTATAGCAGTAATACCAGCGATTTTTGGTGAGGGTGTGCAGACCTATACAGGGGACTGGGTAGAGAATTGGGCGAAATTGGGATTGCCCAAATATTTAGAAAACACCGCTTATGGGCTGAACGACCCAAAATATACTACTAAGGACTTTTGGAAGGATACTGCCAGTCAATTTACAGGTGTAGACCCTGATACGCTCACTGCTGAGAAGGGGTACCCTGATTATATCAGGGCTATAGTTGAAGCAAGGAAGATTATTGAGCAAATGGGTTTGATGCCTAATGTGAAGTTGACCTCTATCAACACCGACCCTAATAAGGGATATACATTAACTGACTACTACCAGATGTGGCAGGATAGAGAGAAGATAATAGCCAGTGGTGATACTGGGAAGCTAAATGAATTTGATGCTGATGATATAACCAAATATGCCTTTCTCGGCAATATGACACAGAGCCAGTATGCGTTACTTATTGAGTATCATTTACTACCAGAAAAAGAGCAAAAACAATTCTTAGAATCTCATCCAGAAATAGGGATTGACCACAGAGATGAATGGCTTAAATCTCATCCAGAGGATAACGCCAGGTTAGCTGTTTGGGGTAAAGCTAAGCTATTAAGTAAAGAAGCCTATGACTATATGCAAAAGATGATTAAGGAACTGGACATACCAGAGAGTGGACTGCCGGAGATGACTTTACCTCCCGAAGGCTCTGTAGAAGGTTATTTTGAGTATCGGGAGGCTGGTAATGAATATGGATATAACAGCGCCGAAGCAAAATTACCTTTGGTAAAAGATGATGTGTTGAGAAAATGGTTAGGACTTCAGCCTATAACGACACCGATAGAGTCGCTGGAACTTCAAGTTAAATGGCGAGACGAAAGTGACAAACGGGATGCCTGGGGCAATAGAGAATCACCACTATATATTGTGGATGATGGGGAAAGACAAACTAAATATGACGAGCAATATGCCAATAACCCTGACTTCAGAGATGATATGAGGCGGGTAGAGGGGTATGGCTATGAATTTCCCGATGACCAAATAGAAAATTATGTAGAGTATTATAACCTACCGGAAAAAGGCTATGAGCAAGAGCGGTATTTAATAGCTAATGGTGGCGAAGACCTTGCTAATCCTACTGGATTTTATAAGGCTATGATAGACCTCAAGGACAAGGTGCCCTTTGATTTAGATTACAAAGTGCCTGATGCACAGTATGATGTGATATCCCACGAATGGGAAGAGTTGTTTGAGGAATACGAAAATGTTATTGGGACCGAATCTGAAAGAGAATTGGCTAGAGAAGCTATCCTCAGAGACAATCCTGAGTTCCGCAAAGCACGAAGGCGGAGGGAAGCCTATGGCAAGTTTATCCCTGAAGAGCGAGTGGAAGACTATGTAGAGTATTACGAAATACCGCCCAAATCTTCTGACGACTGGTATGACAGGAATACGAGCGAAGTTTATTACGAAGATGATTGGTTCTTGATGGAGCATCCAGAGTTCTACGCAATAATGATTGACCCTGAGATAATGGGAGAGGATGCGTGGCAACCTAGAAACTTTGAGGGTGTGCCAACAAGGGATGTATTTAAGAAATACAAACGCTACAAAGATATGGAATCAGTTAAGTCAAGGTTGTGGTATAGATGCCATAATGAGGAGTTAGATGATTGGCTAGTAGATGTGAAGGGATTAGTACCAGCTTACGGGACAGATAGATGCCTGTTTAATCAATAGGGTTGTAAGGCTGATGTGATATATCTTACTGTGTAGATTTATGATATAATAGGGCTGAACATTTGTTCTGGTGATATGTAAAAATGGCAGAGATAACCGAGAAGAACCCCAGAGGTGCTGGAAGGAAAGCTAAAACAGTCCAAAGAGCTACAACACAGCGCATTTTAACCGATGCCTCACCGAAGGCTGCCGCATACTTGACGGAAGTGATAAAGGGAAAGGTCAAGCCTGAATGGGGAAAGATTGATGTTTGTAAGTATGTTATCAATCAAGACCTGGGCGCACCCAGGCAAAAAATGGAACACACCGGCGCTGATGGCGAGAGATTATCCTACACCGAGCTAATAATACTGGCTGAGAGGGTAGAAAAAGAGAGGGCAATCAATCCATCAGGTAACGGGGACGGGACCGATAAAAAAGAGACAGGTTCTCTACCTCTCGGTGAGCCTAAACCAGAGGATACTCCCGATAAATGACGGAGTTAAGACGGACTTTGGACCGAGCTTCAGATAGGGGTTTATAGCTAAAAAGATTTGTAACTTCTGCTGTAACCATTTTCCAACTTGCGTGTAACTAGTGATGTAACCCAATGTATTATTCAGTGTAACTATCGTTGTAACTTCAGTCTTTATCCTATCCGTCCAGTGGGTTAAACCAGTTCCAGTGTATTATCTCCCACAGGAACTTGCACTTTTTGAATAACCAAAAGTCTAGCCTTTCCGATAGGTTTCGCCCAGCAAGAAGACGTGTGCACTCTTCGACCGTCAGCTTCCTCGCTTCAATTTGTTCTTTTAATATTGGTCGTTGATTCTGTGGCGTCATTAGCTTTAGAACCTTAATCCTTGCCGTATTTCCCTATCTGAGTTTTAGCTGTTAATACCTTTACACCTTCCCCGAAAATATCGTGGCTGGACACTGTTTTTAAGCCTATTTAACGCACCTGGACGGCATACTTATCGCCTATCCCTAACCTCATTCAAGAATCCCAGGACTTCATCAGCGAAATAAATCCTTACCCTTCTGTTTAGATGAACGCACGGCAAGCCCTTGTCTATGCGCAAGCCGTCTAGTTGCTTTTTGGTCACTCCCAATAACTCCATCATTGCCCTTTCCGACCATATCTGATTCTGTATCTCCATTTAATATCGCCTCCTGCTTTCGATATTCCAATAATTTCATTAAGGTATCTCGTTGGATAGGGTTAAGATTTTCGTTTATTTCCCCGGCCACAAAGGCCTTTAGTATGTCCGCTTCTTTGCCCAGGCTAATATTTTCTAAGCGCTCGGTTAATCCGAAGCCTACTCCACGGTGGATGAATACCACCCCGTAATCTAACCAATAATCTTTAGTCTCTTTTGTCGGCGCCATAGTCTCACCTTTTTAATTACGAAGCTATTAAAATTAGCGGAATACGAGTAATACTTCGTTATAGCCATTATTTACTTCCTTCCCTCTAATTGCTGGCACATACCATCCTTGATAGATACTCTAGGTCTCTTGCAGTGTGGCAAGCCCTGCTTCAGAGCCCGTACATTACAGTTTTTGCAGTGAACACAGTTGTTCAGCTTAAAGGCTTTTGTCATTCGCTTGGTTAGCATTTACGATTTCACCATTTCAAAGTCAACCTTAGCCAAATCCATAAAAGCACGGCGTAAGTCATCAAGTCCATTGGTGCCGACCCAGCACTTCTCTCCCATATGGTCAATCCACTGCCGACGTTGCGATTCTGTGCGACACTTACACAGCACAATATCGTAAATTTCTATACACCGCTCAGGCTCATAACCTACGCTAGGTGACCACACCTCGGTATCCAAGCTAGCAGGACTCATTGTATTCAAATACCATCGACCCCATCGTCTAACACCCTTCTTTAGCCTAGCTGCCTTTTCGCTAAGGCGGTCACATTCAGTCTCATACTTTTTATCCCAAACAATAACTTCGGGATACTCAGGTAACATATTATAAGAAATAAGCACCACTCCATATTCGTCTTCACCTCTAGCTCGTGGCCTTGGGTCCATAGTTTACCTCCTCAGATAATTTATGCCGTGGAACACATTACCCCCTTTTGATGTGTTCCATAATGTGTTCCGCTTTTTCATTACCCCCTCGATATAGATACAAAAATGTGTTTGTTCCGATGTGTTCTACCCCTTAATATAATGTGTTCCAAAAACACATATATAGAGGGGAACACATCAACACATTGCTACAACTTAGTTTTGACGCCATAATACACACTCCTTCCCACTTTGCGCCTCTGAATATATCTGTCGGAGCCATGCAGCATAGTAGATAGATGACTTCGGTTCAAGCCTAATGCCTCGGCTATTTCACTCGCTGTAGCGTCGCCTGTCTCTCGGTCTAGGATAAATTCCTCTATCAAATCATCCGTATCCCTCTTTCGCTTTTCCTCAATTTCGGGGAATTCAAAGGACTTAGCCTTGCGAAAGTCACTTAGCCCAGTTTCGGTGAACTCCATGGCATATATAGACATGGGAATGGGTGGAATATCATTAGCTTTCGTGCTCTGAAAGCCGACACCTAAAGTTCCATCATCTTTCTGCTGGGATAAGAGTTGAATAATGACATCGGCGCCAGCCTCAAAGTGAATAGAGCCGTAAAGGTGCCCCTCGTTCTGTCGGGGTGTGTGAGCTAACGACAGCCAACTCTTAGACAAACCACTCAAGGAATCTATAATATTCGTCACAGGTTTATTCTCCGTCAAGTCCCCGTAACCTGCCCGCGATATAGAATCCAGAACGATTAGCTCAACACCATGCTTCGCTATGGCCTTCGAGCAAACAGGCAAAACATCATATAGCGACTTACCCCTCGCATTCAGTGTCAAAAGAGGTCGCTTGAGGTCCAAATCCAATGCCCGATTGACTGTTGCCAGTCGACGCCGTAAGGATTGTGCCGACCTTTCCAAATTTATGAAAAGAACCGGTGCTTTATTTGTTGGCCAAAACTTAGAGACGCCAGCATCAACAGAAACAGCAAAGATTAGCGCTGCATAGCTCTTACCTCGTCCTGGTGGGGCAAACACTATGGTTCCACCGCCCTCAAGTACAAAAGGTTTAAGTAAAAACTTCAATGGCTGGTCTTCTTCTGAACCCGCTACCATCTCTGGCATAAAACAGGAAAGGTGATAGTCCCACAACCCGAGGCAGAATCGGTCTAAATCACTACGTAGTTGCTCCTTTGAGTAAGAATCAGTCGAGCCTTTATCCATCTGACAATAAGCCGCATTAGCTAGCCGAACCCGGTCTTCATGCCGGTCCGTGTTGCAAACGCTCCAGGATAAAGGCTCATCACCTCCGTAGATTTCTAGTCGGGCATGCGTTCCCGTCCTCTCCCAGTGTAAATCTGAGGCATGAAAGCAAACCTGGTTACCCAAATACCAGGATATTTTTTCACCCTCACTGTGGTAATCTGGCTGACTGCTTTGAAATAGTGCCGAAACATCTTGCCCCAGTGATTCTAAATCTCCAACCCACCCACCGCCGTTAAACCAATCTACAATATCCCCTTTTGGTGGTAGATTAGGCAAGATGATAGCTCTCATTTCCCGTGCTAAACCACGGGATGATGTAGCGACAGCTCGAGCATACCTCAACCCTTCAGGGTCATTATCCGGGATGATAACCAAGCGACGGTCATTAAAGTATTTGCTATATTCTGGTCGCCAGTTGCCAGCTCCGCCAGGTGAAGTAGTAGCAATCAAACCTACAGACCAAAGAGCATCGGCGCATCCTTCGCCCTCAACAACATAAATAGTATCAGTAGAATTAGTCTTTATGATTTCAGGCAAATGATATAATACAGGCTTCACACCGCTGAGATTCCATAACCAACCGCCCTTGCCATCGGGACGGCGCTGGGCAAATGCCTTTGGTTCATATCGCACAACTTGGGATATCAAATTGCCGTCGGCATTCTGATAATCATATGTGGCGACAATTTTACGAGCCTGCGCAGGTGGCTTGTTACCATCAACTAAGAATAAGTCTCCAAACTCCAACCCTAATGACCTGAGTATATCCGCCAACCCACATCCACCAAAACATTTTAGTAAAATCTTCCCATCAGTTTCTTTTATGCTGAGACTTGGCTTTGTATCGTGGTGGCTTGGACACAAAGCCAACCATTGACCTTTACCGGTTTCCTTCACCGATTTGAGTAGCGAAAGAAAATCATTTACACTGCCAATTCTCTGTGCACTCACTCTCATCTCCTCTCTTTCTCACTACCCCTAGCTATCCTTTGGTGTGCCTGTTTCGCTTTGCTTGCCTGAAAGCAACGCCATGACATCCTGCCTGCTAACGACCATTCGCTTTTCACCGAACCTTATCACCTTGATTGGTAACTCGTTCCTTTTCGCTAACTTGTAAATCAACCCTCGCCCTACCCCCATCACTTTACCGAACTCATCAAGATTCATCGTTAAACTTCCACTCATTTACCCCTCCGGGAATAATTCTTCAGAAGTTGTCTTTAGTGCTTTTGCCAGCCTTCGTTTTGCCTTCGGCCAAGGTGCCAGCCTCCCGTTTTCTATGGAGTTCAGATTCGTAGAAGCCATGCGAATTCTGCGTGACAACTCGACCTGAGTTAGCCCTAGCCTCTCACGGAATTCTTTTATGCGGTTTGTGAACATCTATCCCTCCATCCTATTGACAAACATCGATGTATGATTTATAGTTATATTATAAAAGAATAATTATTATACTGTCGAGGAATTTATTAATACTGTTTGTAGGAATTAAAAGAATGAAAGAAAAAAGAGGTCGCCCAAGAATGAAGCCTTCCGTAAAGAAACTCATTCATGATAAGGCAAGGCAGAATAAGGAAACGCTCAGGTTAGCACTCGCAACAGAATTGAGAAATCTAATAACGGAAATGAATGAAGTGCCACCTACCGAAGAAACTATGATAAGGGAAATATCTTGGGCACGCAATCATCCTGAAAATCCGTTTGATGAGCTTTGGTCTTTTGG
This sequence comes from Dehalococcoidia bacterium, assembly GCA_011170285.1. Classification (GTDB taxonomy): domain Bacteria; phylum Chloroflexota; class Dehalococcoidia; order Dehalococcoidales; family W498; genus W498. The sequence goes on along the minus strand of DUEE01000026.1, from coordinate 2,118 downwards.
TTCGTTAGTAGAATATCCGATACCGTCAGAAGCAATGCCGGTAGTAATGTCATCTTACAAAAAGGCATTAGCAGAAAAAGATGAACTTACTGTACGAGAAGCCCAATGGATAGCACGTTTGCACAAGATAGTTGACCCCCCAGATTTGGTTTTGGATTGGGCTTATGAATATGCAATGAGTGAATGGTTATCTGAGATTACTAATAAACCCTTTGATACTACAGAACTCGATTTGAAAATGGTAAGTAATCCTCAGTACGCTAAAGACTTGCGTCGTACAGCTCATAGGGAAATCGCCATCTGGAGTATAGCTACCGAGTATGGTGCTGACCCTATGGAACTTAAAAAACTGAATCTATCAATAGAGGAAACTGAAAAGATTGCTAAGTCGGGGAAATACCAAAAGGAGGGCACACGATGAGAGGGCACATTCGAGACAAAGGAAACCATAGCTGGCAAATTCAAATCTACACAGGGGTCGCCCCGGACGGGAAGCCACGCAGACACTTTGAGACGGTAAGAGGGCGCAAGGGTGATGCCCAAAGGCGCTTAACCGAGTTGCTGACTAGCCTGGATAAAGGCGTTTATACTCCACCAGGACGGATCACAGTGACCGAGCATCTTCACCAGTGGCTTAACGGCTATGTTAAGACTAACTGCTCTCAGAGGACGCTTGACGGCTATCAGTCCATTATAGAGCGCCACTTGGTACCAGCCCTGGGGAATACTCAGCTAAAACAACTACACCCACAAGCGATACAGAGCTATTATGGTACGGCTTGTGAAACGCTATCGACTCGTACAGTTCACCATCAGCACCGGGTATTGTCTCAATCCTTAAAGTTCGCCGTTAGACAAGGTTATTTAGGCCGAAACCCCTGCGAGCTGGTTGACCCACCATCACCACGTAAGAAGGTTATGCGCACACTGACACCCGCAGAGGTCGAAGTCCTTTTTGACACGGCAAAGAATAACTGTTACTACCCGATAATCTATACTGCCGTGAGCACGGGACTTCGCCAGGCTGAGTTGCTGGGCTTAAGGTGGCGTGATATTGACCTCAATATGCTTTCAATATCGGTCTCTCAGGTGCTATATAAGCGCCGGGGTATATGCCAGTTCAAAGAGCCTAAGACAACCCATAGCCGGCGCCGTGTGGCCATGACGCCAAAGTTAGCACTATTCTTGAGGGAATATCAGGCAGAGCGTGAACGGCTTTACCATGAGTTAGGTAAGCCGTTTACCTTAGACGACATCGTTTTTGCCAATGTGGAAGGTGAGCCTATTGACCCATGTGTGCTGACTCACGCCTTTGGTAGAGTGGCAGCACGGGCGGGACTGGCTAATGTCCGCTTCCACGATCTGAGACATACCTTTGCCAGTCTCATGTTACTACGTGGGGCAAAACCTAAGGTTATCAGTGAAGCCCTGGGGCATAGCTCGGTAGCCTTTACAATGGACACTTACAGCCATATAATTGAGGGTATGCAAAGCGATGCTATGGCGTTACTGGATGATGTGTTGCCGGCAGGGATAAATGGGGTATCTCAAAATTCTAACGCTAAATTAACGCCAATAGCAGACATAACGTCAAGTAAAAACTACAAAATAGCTTCAAATGCCAGTGTAGCTCAGGGGTAGAGCAGCGGTTTCGTAAACCGCCGGTCGTCAGTTCGAATCTGACCGCTGGCTGTATCTGTTTAAGGGTCAGTTGCTAACATTTTGAGTTTCTTTCTCCCTATTCCTTATGTTGAGCGACGAAGGCGTGGTGGCACTGTGATACTGACTTTATGGGGATCAGCCGCAAATCTACTTGAGGCTGAACGAGTCCTTTGGTACCAGAGGCTACCGTTCCTGAAGGCTGGCATAAGGACTATGCTCGGGTTTTGTTAAGTTGAAAGAGGCAAAGCAGAGGAGAAGCTATGAAGAAGATAGGTATCCTAGGCGGAATGGCTCCACAGTCAACAATAGAATATTATCGTATTATCATTTCCCTTTGTCATCAAAGAGGAATGGGGGATCGCTATCCGGTGATTATTGTGTATAGCCTGAATTTTCAGAGATTTATTGGCTTGGTCGAATCAGGGAACATTCCAGAAGTGATTACTCTACTTTGTG
>DUEE01000025.1 GCA_011170285.1 Dehalococcoidia bacterium | reverse complement strand
TTACTCTACTTTGTGAAGCAATAAATTCACTGTCTAACGCAGGTGCGGACTTTGCCCTTATGGCGTCAAATACACCACACCTAGTTTTCAACGAGGTGGCTGCCAGGTCACCTATCCCGCTGTTAAGTATTGTTGAGGAGACAGGCAAGACGACAAAAAACTCAGGATTTACCAGGGTGGGTTTGTTAGGCACCGACAAAAAAGGCACAGACCCAAATCCGTGCCTCTCATTTTCTTGGTAGCGGGGACTGGATTCGAACCATCGAGCTTCGGTCTATGTCATATTGCACAATCTAGCGTCTTGTTATGTAATCTTGGTACGGCTGACTAGAGATTTCGCTATGCAAGCAGTGGTTGGTCGTCGTGCCCTGGAGAAGCAGGCGGCTAGCAACAATACCGCGAGCCGGTTTGAGACCGAAGTGCTTGTTACCGAGGATAACCTGAGAGGACTGGAGCAACTGAACGCTGAATGGGTAGGCCAGGCCATGGCTCGAACAGGGCACCGGAGAATCATCCTGGATATGGACAGCTCAGAGAGCCCTGTATATTGGGAGCAGCCTACAACGGCCATTTTGAGTGTGTCTGCTACCACCCCCTGTTCTGTTTCAACCAGTTTGGTGATTGTGAGGGAGCAGTCCTCAGGCCAGGTAATGTAAATAGTGCCGAGGGGTGGCGAGAGGCATTGAAGTGCACCTTCAAACGGTATGGAAGGACTGGGGTGCGTCTGTACTTCAGGTCTGATGTTGCCTTTGCTAAACATTAATGTGTGGTGCACTTCTACAACAGGCGTGGAACGGCGGAGCAGTGGATTAAGGAGGGCAGGTATGCCCTAAATTGGACCAGGCTCTCATGCCACCGATTTGTTGCTAACAAGGTGCGGTTCCAGTTATTTGTCCTAGCCTACAATCTGGGTAATCCTTCCAGGGAAGGACGAAGGCTGTGCTTGCCTGAGGCAACCAACGACTGGTTATTGCGCGGCCTTCAAGTTAAACTGATCAAGATGGGTGGACGGATTGTCCGCCATGCTCAGCAGATTATCTTCCAGCTGGCTGAGGTGGCGGTGTTGAGAGACCTGTTTACTGCCATTCTGGGGCGGATAACCCGGTTATTCCTCTCACCAGAGTAAGCACATTAGAGGACACACAAGTGATCAGGTGAAAAGGATGGGGGAAGTATCGCCTTCTTTCGGGTGGACGAGCTTGGACAGCACTGGTAGATTGAGGATTCTCAGTACTGCAGGATTCAGAGACGGTTATTGACAACCAGATGCCATAGATATATTATCGGTAATAAGAGCAATGAGGGTTAGGATGCCTCATTGTGAATTGAAATGGGAAATGTCGGTTGAAATGAGAAATCCCAATTGGATAGCAATAATATGGACATCCCCAAAGGAGGAGCGATGAAGGTTGGTAAAACTCTTGGTACTGCAATTATCTGTATTTTATTATTGCTGGTTGTTTTCCCTTTGTCATCTACTCTGGTTCATGCCATACCCGATTCCTTAAATATGTATGTTACCGCATATGAAGAAGCCTCGGGTATTGCGCTGAAAACCTACCTGGCTGATGGAGGGGGACCGCTGAGAGAGGCAGAGGTGGAGTACGAGTTGCTTGACGCTCAGGGAAGTCCACTGGGAATTCAGGGCAGGATGGATATGTTAATTCCTGGGACATGGCGGAGCCCACCCCTGCCTTTAGAGGGTGACACCGAGGTTTGTGCTCTGGTGAGAGCTAGACCTCAAGGATATCCTCCTCAAGAGAAGAGATACTATTTCACGGTAGCCCTTGCTGTGACATCGGCGGCAGATGAGTCATCCAACCCAAAGCGGGAAAATATACACTTAGGCTCACAATTGGTAAGGCAGGAGTTTGTCTGGGATTTTACTACAGGCGTTTTTAAAACAGTAAACATTTACTGGATTGGTGAGGCTGAAGACTACATCGCTAACATGGAGCAGGTTCTTACTTTAGGCGCTCCCGGCGATGGCGCAATTCTGGGCAGAGATTGCGGGCTTCCATATTATTACTGGCAGGATGGCGCTTCCTGGCACACCCTGGCTGACAGGACTCGTTACAAGGGATACGATGCGCGGACGGAAGCCACAATTACGCGGGGTGACAATATATTCACCCAGGGCTGCGCTGACGGTTATGATAGGGTAGCTTCCTATGAACCCTGGGCGTCTATTGCATTGGTCAACGGCTGGGAAATTGATGTAACCCAGGAGTATACCCAGTGGGGCCATGAAGTAAATATTACTGCTCCTTCTTCTCCTCCTTCCCCCTATAGAGAGAGCTGGGTCTATGGGGACCCTCATCTCCTTCAAGCTGGGGGAACCCAACAGCAGGAGCTGGCTGCCATAGGCGAGTATGTTTTCCATCTCGGCCCCGACGTGAGTGCCGAATATACCCTCAACCTTATCTGCCTCAAATCCAACGCCGGTTTCTCCTTGGTCACCGCCATGAATATAACAGGCCCTGATGATTATCTATTAACCATGGGGCGCAATGGCGAGGTAAAGGTTAGCGGTGGCAGCGGTGGTGGCACCCCTCAGGCTAGACCGAGCCTACCTAGCGAGCCGGAGATAGAATTCATTGAGGCTCCGAGGGATGGAGCCACCTTGTATAGCTCTGGAGTCAGCATAAAGGTAGAGGCTAACGAATGCTTACAGAATGCAACTCTAAACCTTGGCGGTGATAGCTACCCCATGACCGATATGGATGGAGGCAAGGGACTGCGTTGGGAAAAGACCCTAGGAGGACTCGACCTTGGCACTTATTCATTCTATGTAACTGGGACGGATTCGGATGAAAATCCTGGGGCAACTTCGGGGCACCAGTTTACTATAGAGAGCGCCCCCATTGGTGTGGGCGGGGAAGCCTATCCGGTAAACAAGCTGGGGATTCTAGCCCCCTGGCTAGGCCTAGCGATGCTCTTAATTAGCGGAATAACGTGGTTTACCTTAAGGCACAGGGCTCGGAGCTAAACAGTGGCTCAACTCAAGGCTGAGAAGCAGACTAGAGGCAAGTCTCAAAAGAGGGGCTTGCCTTGGTTTCTCTGGTTGATTATTACCCTGGGGATTCTCGCTATCGTTACTTCTATCCTCATCTCTCCCACAAGCGAGCCAGCTTGATCAAACCGGTCTGACAAGTTTAAGGCAGCTATTGTCGACCAGCTTTACAGCTCTCAGCCAAACGAGTGTTTTATTATCGAAGTTACTTGGGGGCTTAAGAACTATGGCTTTGAAGTTGACCTCTATAAGGCGATGAGGTTACCGTTGGTCTCTATCACCGACTGTTAAGCTATGGGTATAGGTTAATTATCTTCCGAACTCATTCTGGTTTGCTGGGTAGCAAGGGGGATACAATTTAAAGAACCTGTCTATTTACCAATGAGCGTTATAGGCTACCAAGCATATTACCGAGCAATTAACTGACCAGCTAGCAATGGCCAGGATTGACTAAAACCATCCATGGGTGTTTGGCATAGGAGCTATTGTGCTTCAATGGAAGTCGGACAGCTAGCTTCGGTGAAAAATGAGACACCTCTTCGTGGAAAAGGTATAATAACCAAGCAGGAAGGGGTAACAGGACGAAAAGGAATCAAGGCAATCCGCAGAAAAAATATTAATGCTGAGACTGGTTCCAGGCTATTGCCGGATTTACCGCCGGCTGGGCATGTAAAAGTTTCATATGGGAGGCAAACAACGCATGTAGCACTTTGTGCCCGAGTAAGTTCTGAAAAACAGGCGGAAAAAGAACTTTCCATTATCATTGAAGAAAGGAGCTTTCTCAAGTCATTTATAGAGAGGATTGAGGTAGATGAATCGCAGGTCAAGATGTATTATACTATTCCTATGCCCCCATATAATGTGTCGGTGAAGGCTGTTGGAGTTTTGCTTTTCGTACACAATGGTTCAAGTAGATGGAACAAAGGAGGTGAGGTAGATAATTAATCAATTGACTATTCATGAGGCACATAAGCTACTTAAGACCAAGCAATTGTCCTCGGTGGAATTAACCAAAGTTTGCCTGGAGCGTATCCAGCAGGTAGAACCAAAGGTTCGTGCCCTAGTTACCATTACCGATGAGTTGGCGTTAAAGCAAGCCCAAAAGGCTGACGAGCTTATTGCCGCTGGTGATATTAATCCCCTTACTGGCATTCCGGCGGTAATCAAAGATGTCATTTGTACTAAAGGGATACGAACTACCTGCTCATCAAGGATGCTAGAAAATTTTGTGCCACCTTATGACGCTACGGTGATGGAAAAACTAAATGGCTGTGGTGTAGTAATGGTAGGCAAAGCCAATATGGATGAATTTGCTATGGGTTCATCTAATGAGCACTCTGCCTTTTTCCCCACTCATAACCCCTGGGATTTATCTCGTGTCCCCGGGGGTAGTAGTGGTGGTCCAGCGGCGGCTGTAGCCGCCGGTGAGGCAATCTACGCTTTAGGCTCAGATACTGGCGGCAGTATTCGTCTGCCGGCTGGCTTTTGTAGCATTACCGGTTTGAAACCCACCTACGGCAGAATAAGCCGCTATGGTCTGGTTGCCTTCGCCAGTTCCCTTGACCAGATAGGTCCCTTAACCCAGGATGTCAACGATTGTGCTCTGGTATTAAACGCCATTGCTGGCTACGACACCAGAGACTCTACTTCTGTTCCTTATCCCACGCCTGATTATACTCAATGCCTGACTACCGACCTTAACAGTATTAGAATTGGCATCCCCAAGGAGTACTTTGTTGAAGGAATGCAGACTGAGGTAGAAACGGCGATGAGAGCCGCCATTAGCAAGCTTGAAGAGATGGGAGCTAAGGTAGAATGGGAGGTATCACTACCCCATACCCGCTATGGTCTGGCGGCATACTACATCATTGCCCCGTCCGAGGCTTCGGCTAACCTGGCCCGCTATGATGGAGTGAAGTATGGCTTCTCCTATCAAGACGCCGACAGTATGTGGGAGGCGCTGGAGAAGACCCGCCAGTATGGCTTTGGCGATGAGGTAAAAAGGCGCATCATGTTGGGCACCTATGCCCTATCCGCCGGTTATTATGATGCCTGGTATCTTAAAGCCCAGAAGGTTCGCACCCTGATAAGGCAAGAATTTGACCAGGCTTTCGATAAATTTGACGCCCTGGTAACCCCAACCTCGCCTACTGTTCCATTCAAAATCGGTGAGAAGGTGGACGACCCGCTTCAGATGTATTTATCCGATGTCTGCACCCTGCCGATAAACATTGCAGGCTTACCGGCTATTTCTATTCCCGCTGGCTTCGGCGATAGTCTGCCGATAGGTATGCAGATTATCGGCAAGCCCTTCAGCGAGGAAACTCTCCTCAAAATCGCCCACGCCTTCCAGCAGGCGACTGAGTGGCATAAGAGGAGACCGCAAATATAAAATAAGGTCAAAGTGCTGCCTAGGAGAATATAGAAATGCCACTTGATAAAGATAAAGTAAAATCATTGATTTCCACAGGTAGTGATATCGCAGGCGCTGCAACAGGAGGAGCCATAGGATTCTTAACAGGAGGGCCTGGAGGTGCTGCGATTGGAGGCTCATTAGGAGTGATTATCTCTAAGGGTTTATCTGACATTGCGGATAGACTTTTATCAAATAGGGAGAAAATACGAGTCGGTGCTACTGTCACTTTTGCACTCACAAAGATTAAATCACGTCTTGACTCTGGCCATGAGCTAAGAAATGACGGATTCTTTGAAGATAAAGAAAGGGGAAGAGCGGATGCAGAAGAAATATTTGAAGGGGTTTTATTGAAAGCTAAAAACGAACATGAAGAGAAGAAAACGAAAATTCTTGGAAACATTTTTGCAAACACAGCTTTCTTTCCAGGATTTTCTGTTGGTGAAGCAAATCACCTGCTGCGAATTGCGGAGAATCTAACTTATAGGGAAATGTGCACTTTATCGCTTGTTCATAGAAAAGAAAAAATTCCCGGAATTAAGTTGAGAGAATGTAGCTATGTTGACGACATTAGAGACGAAAAGAAGTTATACGGACGTTCTGAATATGGAACTATCTCAAATGAAACTATGTCAATGCTTCAAGAAGCTTACGAAATTTGTGATGCTGGCTTGATGGTTTGCAAAGTTAAGCACGATGAAGTTGGTGGAGCCTTTTGGACATTGTTAGGTTGGGCTGATGTAGTTCCGGATGACTTAGAGTTAACTGAGATGGGAGAAAGATTTTATCAGGTTATGGGACTTGACGACATACCTGAAGAAGACATAAGAGAAGTGTCAAGATACTTAAGCTAGGACTAATTGAAGGAGAATTTTAGAGAGGCGAAGCCTCTCTTATATAACTACTTCCCCCTCCCTTATCAAGGGAGGGGGATTGGATGCAATTGATACAATCTCACAAATTTCAGAATCTCTTCGCCTTGTCTTGATAAAACCCCTTGCTAAGCCATCAAGGCGGCACTGGCAGCATGCTGTTTAAAGTTTAGCCGATTTCTAGAATAACATCCAGAATCAAACCAAAATAGGCTAGGGGAAACTCGAGTAGGCTTTTCGTTTCCAAGAGGCAAGTTATGCGTAGAGATACCTTTGAGAGCGCACTTCACATGTGGCCTGATTGGTGAGGTCCCATTATCAGAAGCCACCAACTGCTAGGCTATGACCTGAAGTGCCTCAACAGGAATACAAAGATTGGACCAATAGAGCGTTACCAACGCAACTGAAACACAATCCACACAATCCAGCAGCTAGGCGGGGCACTTCGGCGTTGCTTCCATCTATGAGCCATCGTTGATATGGATTGACAGCTAGGGTAGAATTGAGTTGCGCTTAATTAGGAAACCTTGCACGGCTTCGGGCTATTGAGACGATGACAGCCAGGTGAACTATACAGTGGTACTGAAGGGAGCCTAGCATATTAGGCCCAAGTCGGGTAATCTGGGTGCCCTTATTGGTTATCCTTACTTTGAGGAGGAACTAGTGCAGCCTTCTACTCTGGAAAGAGCCCTCCATGCGTGGCCGCCGTGGGGCGAACTTATCCTTGAAGCTCGAGTCAAATTGAACTTCGAGCCAGCTCTCTTGAAATCGGAAGAGCAGACCGACCGGTGGGAAAAAGAAGTTGGTTGGGATAATGTATTGGAAGTGGGCTTAGAAGCCTTGCAGTTGATGGAACTCCCGTGGTACTTTGGATTCTACTGGCTGGCATGTTTCTGTGCCGATTATCAAAGGAGACAGTCACCAGACTTCTCTCAGATAAAAATTCCTCCTCAAAATGCTGTTAAAGCTTGGGTGCAGCGAGTAACGGAAGAATTCGCCAAAGATAGAGGGATTG
>DUEE01000024.1 GCA_011170285.1 Dehalococcoidia bacterium | reverse complement strand
CCCCAGAGAAGCTGATGCAGGTCTACCTGGAGTTTGGCTTTCAGGAGAGGAATGAAGAAACCGAAACCAAGCAGGAAGAGGTACTCGCCATTGCCTGACATTTACACACCTATTGATAAGACCTCCTAGCCGTCTGGCGATGTGAAAGGCGATACACGCGCAGCGACCCTGTAGGTTGTGGATTACACGGACGACAACACCGCCACCCGTCTCCGACGCCCTCCTTCGCTGTGCTATAATGTACTTATGCGATTGCCTTCATCGAGGATTGGCTGGGCATTGATACCAGGTGCCATGGTACTCGGCCTCAGCGGTCTTGCTGTTGCGGGCCAGTCAGGATTATTCACGGGCGCGCTGGAGGACGAAGCCAGGGAATACGCGGTCGTTGTCTGGGGCATCGCCGGCGCACTCACAATCAGCGGTGCTGCCATCATCCTCCTCAACATCATGAAGAAGAGGCGCCCCAGGCCATAGTATGCCCTGCTGCTCTGACCTGGCACTGACAAAAGTCGGGGCTGTACTGATTGCCTCAGATCTTTCCCTATGTCCGTACATTAACGCGGCTACGCATCAACCACAGCTGCGCGTCTGTGCGCATGGAAGGGCAAACATCCCGATGCCCGTTCATTGGTGATTTTCACTTAATAGAAGAGGCAAACGGTATTAAATATTTGTACGCATGATTAACAACCAGTGCTATAATACTAAATACATTAGTAGTGAAAGTTAGGAGGTACTATTATGACCGAAACTTCAACTGCGTATCCGGTTAGCTTGTCCATCGACTATCCTGATAGAAATCTCAACAGGCTAACAACTTTTTTCAGGATTATCACAGCTATTCCAATCGTCATACTCATAGGTTTACTATCAAGTGCTGAATTCGGATGGGAAGAGTTAGGTGGGTGGGTTTACCGATATGCCGCCGCTGGACTTGTATTTCTGCCAATCGTCTTAATGATCCTATTTAGGCAGAAATATCCGAAGTGGTGGTTTGATTGGAACGTGGCGCTGACCAAGTTTAGCGCTCGTGTTTCAGCATATATCGATTTGCTTACGGATGAATATCCATCAACTGACGAAGACCAGACAGTACACATTGAGATTCCATATCCTGATGTTGAAAACCAGCTAAATCGTTGGCTGCCATTAGTGAAATGGTTACTGGCTATCCCGCACTGCATTATTCTATGGTTCCTCTGGATTGCTGCAATAGTGTGTGTAGTGATTGCCTGGTTTGCCATATTATTTACTGGTCGTTACCCAAGGGGCTTATTTGACTTCGTAGTTGGTGTGTACCGATGGTCTTTGAGAGTAGGTGCGTATGCTCTCTTGTTGACCACCGACCGTTATCCACCTTTCGCACTTAATGACTAAACCTACTAGCATCTTCTGGGTAGAAGATTTAAAGACTCTTTACCGGAAGGGTAATCGTAAGTATAAGAAATCAGACATCCCGATATTTGTGCAAAGGTAACAAAAAGTATTTTGTTGAGCCGCGTAGCATTTGCTCGTTCTGTTCAATACCTTCAAACTATCGTATACTGTGCCGAAGTGGAGCAGGTCAGGCAACCCCGGGGTTCATATGTGTGGCTGTTAGTCACAATTTTGAGTAAGTAGAGAGGACAATCGTGGCAAACACTAAATATACCGGCGGCCGAGCAACGAAATGGATACGCTGGGTTGCCCGGATCTGGGGAGCTTTGATCGTCGTATACGCTTTACTTATGCTTATCGGCTACGGCTGGAACTGGGTGACAACTGGTGTAGCAGACCCACACGTAGTGGAGGATGTTCCCCTTGTTACATACGTAGGGCTAGCACTTATGGTGCTGGGAGCTCTTGCGTTAGGCATCGCTTGGCGTTGGGAGAGGCTGGGAGGAACGATTACTGTTGTTTCCCAACTGGTATTCCTTACCCTGTCGCTGATTGAAGGCCCGATCAGTCTGAATCCCCACTTTGTAGTTCCTTGTCTTATGTCGATAACGATTGCCACTCCTGGAGTATTATTCTTGGTGTGTTGGTGGCAATCGAGAAAGAGAGCAATTCTGATTTGACCCCCTAAAACGATACCAGTTATATTCTTGTAAAGGGGGGTGGTTCTTTTACATCGCCTTAGGGAGGGAAAAGATGTACTTACTATGGGGGATTTTAATAGTTGTAGCAGGTCTTTTCTTGTTGATCTGCGGTAGATTAAAAAGCGAGTTTATTATCTATCGGTTAATAGTTGCTCGCTCGAAGATACTATGGGGCGAGAATACACATCGTTTCCACCAGATTGCAGGAGCAATTGTTATCATTGTCGGAGTATTGGTAGCTCTTGGGTACATCTAATTTGGATTTTCAATGTTCGAAGGTAACAATATAGTATCTTGTTGATCTAGCTAATAAACATCCATCTTGTCACCTGTTCGTGTTTTGCCTCTAATAATAGCCAGAAAGGCTGTTAGAATAAGCTAACGTTAGAATTATACTACTATCTTCATTATGATGTTAGTTGAACTGTCCATAATCCCTGCAAATAACCGTAAATGACTTTGACAAAACTACGAGTGTGGAGTTAGAATTATATAACATTAGAAATGTACAACTGAGAAGGTCGCATAGTGAGAACACGAAAAGTATTTCTAGGCATTTTCCTTACTGCGTTGGTGATGACTGTTGTGCTCATATCCATAAAGGCATACTATGTTGCCATTGCTCTTGTTATCGGAATATTACTCGTTGGCTACCGTGAACTATGGTCTCTGCTGAGAACGAGAAAGCTACCTCCATTTGATGAAAGGATACGAGAGAACATCGGAAAATCCGTAAGGAATGGTTTTATCTTCCTTGTTTTCGCTTTGGCTTTTCTTATGCTTCCCTTCTCTACCATACTTATTAGCAAACCTGATACGGCTCAGGTTCTCGGGGGACTACTGCTTTCGGGTGGTTTAGCATACCTCTTATCCTTCATTTTCTATGATCGGGTAGAACCAAAGCTTTGTGAAAGGGGGTTGAAAATGCTTAAGATATTTCTGATGACAGCCGGCATATCAGTCGCAGTGTTCATCTTGGGCGTCTTTCTACACAACGCACTCAGCGGTCTCTTTGGAGTGGAAGAACCTGTGTTCTTTTTCATTTCGGTCTTTTTAGCACCTCTTGGTTTTACAGTCGGGCTGATCGGCAGCTTAGTCATCTTCGTTCAAGGTCTTTCAACTAAGGCTTGATTATCGCCTTCCATAAATGAACGCAATTAGATCCATTAAATGTATGCAATATGAGGAACAGGATAAAAGAACTTCGAGCCAAGCACGATTTAACACAGGAGAAACTCGCTCAACTAGTAGGGGTTAGGCGGGAAACAATTATATTTCTCGAGCAAGGTAAATATAACCCTTCTTTGAGATTGGCTCATAATATTGCTAAAACTCTAAAGACTAGAGTAGAAGAACTATTCATCTTTGATGACTAACTTTGAATGAGAAGCTAATGCTAAGAACATGGGAACCTACAATGGCCGGTATATTGAACGTAATATCAGGTGCCTTTTTCATAATGGGAGGTATTATTGTCCTTAGCCTGCTGGGAGAGCCGAGTGTAGCAATGCCCTGGGCAAGTTATTCCATGTATTCTATGGGACTCGAGGGCGAGTCTAGTAACTCATTCGTTACCACGTTTATCTAAGGTGGACCCCATGGTTAGGACAGGATAGGGGCTATATTAAGATTGGGTTCCGCTATCCTCAAGGGGTCTGGTATTAAGGATTCTACCATACTTCTACTGGTGGCTTCTACCGGTATTGCGTTAAACACCTCGGTTGGTGT
>DUEE01000023.1 GCA_011170285.1 Dehalococcoidia bacterium | reverse complement strand
GGCTCTTCTCATAGGGGTGCGACGACCCCAGCTCTCCTGCGGTCTCTTAGGACCAGAGGGGGATCGGTCTATCGCACCCAATTGCTCCTATTATCCATACTACCACCTTTTAAAGATACAAGGGGGAATTGGTTATATAAGAGAGGCGAAGCCTCTCTTTGATTCTTTTAATATCTACTCCTTTAAAGGGGCTTTGCCCGTTCAAAATGTCCCTTAATAAATAATCTCATATATGCTATAATTTTGAGTGTAGGTAAGGGGGATATAGCTCAATAGGGAGAGCGCTGCGTTCGCATCGCAGAGGTCGGGGGTTCGAATCCCCCTATCTCCACCATTATGCCCCTGTAGCTCAGGTGGATAGAGCAGCGGTTTCCTAAACCGCGTGTCGGGCGTTCGAGTCGCCCCAGGGGTACCAGTTAATTTTTTTGGTAAATTATGATAAGATAAGTAAGATAGGAGTGTAGCTCAGTTGGCTAGAGCAGCGGTCTCCAAAACCGCAGGTCGGGGGTTCGAGCCCTCCCACTCCTGCCAGAATATGCCGAGGTGGCGGAATTGGTAGACGCGCTAGCTTGAGGGGCTAGTGAGCGCAAGCTCGTGGGAGTTCAAATCTCCCCCCCGGCACCAAATTAATAGGCGGAAGTGGCTCAGTGGTAGAGCATCTCCTTGCCAAGGAGAGGGTCGCGAGTTCGAATCTCGTCTTCCGCTCCAATTGAATATAGTTCCAGCGGAAATCGATGGTTTTCGTGGGTTAAAGTGGCGACGTAGCCAAGTGGTTAAGGCGGGGGTCTGCAAAACCCTTATTCAGCGGTTCGAATCCGCTCGTCGCCTCCAGTTTTAGGTTCAAAATTTACATGATAGAACCAACTGGGGTAGAGTTTGCTAACCAATCCTTTCCGCCGAAGGCTTTTCCGCGAATTTCTTCAAACCCTCATCAAAGTGCTGTGCCGCTGCTGCCTGGATTCCGTGTAAAACGTGAGAATATGTATCCAGTGTTATTGCCACCTAGCTATGCCTCAGCTTCAGCTTTTTACTCCTTTTTGCGTAGAGCCTCTCGTCGTGACGCTAGCTTGTCCAGCTTTTGTGGGAGAGTATAGCATTTACCCTTTCTTCAATATAGTATAACTTCGCTACTGCTGCTTCGGCGGCTTTTACAATCTGATAAACTAACGGTGATGCCGTGAGTGCAGGGTGGGTGCCTACATGAGCGGTAGCTATGTCGTTTGCTGTCATCCCGCTAGCGATAGCCTGAGCCATGATATTGGCAATCTCACCAGCGGTTGCGCCTCCACAGGCCTCACCGCCTATTATTTTTCTTGAATTTTGGTCAAAGATGAGCTTGACCCGGAGTTCTGTAGCGCCGGGCATTGCTCCAGGGTGCTTATCCACCGCAATAGCTTCTCCGGTAACCAAGTCAAAACCAAAATCCTTGGCTGCCCTCTCTGTGAGCCCGGCTACTCCAATGGCAGTACCAGCAATCATAGTTCCGAATACACCTATAGTGCCCTGGTTTCTGCGCCGCCGTGGCTGGAAGAGATTAGCCCCAGCGATTCGAGCTTCTCTGGTGGCTACTGAGGCAAGGCGTGTGGCGATAGGTTTACCAGTGAAGAAGCAGAACTTCTCAGCACAATCACCGATGGCGAAGATATTAGGGTCATTAGTCATCATATACTGGTCAACCCATATCCCTTTCATTTTACCAATCTCCAACCCAGCATCACGGGCCAGCTCAGTGTTGGGCGCTGCGCCTACGGCTAGAATTACCACATCTGCGTTGAAACGTATCCCTTTATCACACTCAATATACTCAGTCTTCTTATCGCCAACAATTGATTTTACCCGGCATGTAGTATTCACTTGCACCCCTGTTTCTCTTATCTTATCCTCAATTCGGATGCAGAAGTCCTCATCGCAATTCAAGATAAGGCAGTGCTCCAGTAATTCGACAATGGTTACATTAAGTCCCATCTTGCGGCACTCGTCAGCAAATTCAGCCCCGATAAAGCCACCACCAACAATAACTACATCCTTGGCTTGCTTCAGAGCATCCTGCAGTTGCTGGAGATAATCTATCTCCTTTCTAATGGTAAAGACATTTTTCAGGTCGGCGCCTGGTATAGGAGGGACTATTGGCCGTGAGCCGGTAGCCAGTATCAGCTTGTCATAGCTAATAGTCTCACCTCCGGCGGTAGCCACGCTCTTCACCTCCCTATCAATGGAAGTAACTTCGTCAACTATCAACTCGGCATCGCCTAAAAGGGCCTTAGGCATCACATTCTTCTCTGCAGAACCTAAAGTTCCCATAATATAAGGAATGCCACAGGGGACGAGAGCCTTTTCTTCCTTTCGAACGACGATAATCCTGTCAGGCTTGTACTGCTTTTGAACAGTAATCGCTGCCTCAATGCCAGCGGCACTCCCTCCTACGATTACTACATCAGTCTTTTTCATTTCACTACCCTCCTTTAAATATTTAGCTACCCTTTAGCTTCAGCTTTTTGCTCCTTTTTGAGTGAAGTGTCCTCGTTGTGTTTAATCTAAGCCCAGCTTATCCTTCTTGGCAAAATGTACCGATGCATACCGGCACAGCCTTTGGTTGGCAGGCAATTGCTTGAGTTTAGCGATCTCATCTTCACCGATGACTGCTATGGTTCCGAATCTATCTTGTATGTCCTGTGCAAATGCACATGAGCTACATTCATAGTTGCGGTCGCAGAGTCGATAAGAAACGGCGCCAAGCTCTAACCAGAGGTGTTTCTTACCTACTTTTTTTAATTCTGCTTCTCCCAGCGCTGCTGAGATCAGCTTTTCCAGGTCCTCAACCTTGAAAGGCTTGGATAAATAATCGAGAAGTCCCAACCTTTTCGCCTTTTCCCATGTTTCCTTTGTAGGATAAGCAGTAATGATTATCCCTTCAGTTTTGGGTCTAAGCTCTTTGGCTCCCTCAAATACTTGCAAGCCGTCGATACCTGGCAGTTTCAGATCAACAACAATAACACCAAACTCTTCACCTTTAATTTTCTCTAGAGCTTCCTCCCCATTTTCGGCAATGTCAACAATATATCCATCCTCTATAAGCCAGTCCCGTACGCTTTCTCTCACCACAGCCTCATCTTCTACAAGCAGAATCTTCCTTTTCTTGACTTCCATCGTTTTCCTCCTTCCTTGATGCAAAGGGTATTCCATTAGTGTATGGAATACCCTTTGATTATATGTCAACAATCCGAAGGTTCCTGGCTATGCTTTACTTTTAGCCCCTTGCTCCTTTTTGAGTAATGCCTCCCGTCGTACCGCTAGCTTAGCCAGCTTTTGCTGGAGAGCATCTTCCATCATTTGACCAAATTCGCAGGTGGCGCATTGGAAAAGACGGGTACAGAGACGGTAGGAGATATCACCCTTGAGGGCGTAGCGGCATAGCCTCTGGCTGCCGGGAAGCTCCTTAAATCGCTCCAGCGCTTGGTCAAGCTCCGGGGTTTCCCCACTGGCAATTTTTTCCTGCATCATCTGGTCAAACTCGCAGGTGAGGCAGTCATAGTTATGGGTGCAGAGGCGATAAGCCACCAGCCCCATCTTCATCCAGACGCACTCCTTGGGCTTGACCTCTTTGGCAACCGGAGCAGCTTCCCCTTCGGTTACTGCCTCAACTTCCGGCTCCACTAGTGCCTGCTTTGTCTTTCGGATCCAGACCCGGGTCTCAATGCTTCCCGGAGCAACAGCTAGGATGGTCTGGAACTCTGTTAGAGCCTTCAGGTACTGACCAGCCTCAAAATGAGCTTCACCCTGCTTCAGGTGAACTGGGATTTCCTGTGGAGCTATAGCCATGACCTCCTCAACCTCAGTCTTCTCTACCTCAGCCGCTTTGGCTACGGCTTCTTCAACAGCCTTTGGCTTTATCTCTACCTGAACCGGTCCCAGAGTCTCACGGATTAATTTCTCCAGGTCATTAAGGTCGAAGGGTTTTGGCAGGTAATCGATAGCACCCTCCTTTACCGCCGCTACCGCTGTCTGTACTGAAGGGTAAGCGGTGATAATGATTCCCTTAAGCTGGGGGCTTTTCTTCCTGGCTTCTCTTAATACCTCAATCCCGTCTTTCCCTGGCAATTTCAGGTCAAGGACGGCAACCCCAAAGTCCTGCTCACCGATAGCTCTTAGCGCTTGATCCCCCTCCACAGCAGTCTCTACCTGGTAGCCAATGTCAGTTAGCCAATCTTGGAGAGACTCCCTCATAATAGCTTCATCCTCTACTATCAATATAGGTTTCATCTTTTGACCTCCCTTGGTTTCTTCTTTCTTTAAGACTGCTTGATTTTTCATTTTTATCACCTCTACCCTATATAGGTGCAATTGTCTTGCCAAAAGGAAAGGCTATCGTAAATGGTCAAGATAGCCTTCTTTCATCTTTAAGTAGGAAGTTTAATTGTAAAATAATTTGTCAGCTACTGTTCAATTTCTTTACAGTTACCGCAATTTCCATGCCAAAAAGCTAAGGATATACTGACTCGTCAGTATATCCTTGTAGATAGTTATCACCCTAATTATTTGCCTTGAGACCTAAGCACTTAATCAGTTATTGTCCATATTCTTTACACCCAGTCCGAGTGCCCTGGCTTTATTGTAAAGGGTCGTTCTTGAAACGCCTAATATCCTAGCCGCTTGGCTATAATTACGGTGAGCTCGAGTGAGGACGTCCAGAATATGGTTTTTTTCCACCTCCTTCAGCGTCTGCACCTGTTGCGGTGAGCCTGCCCTAATGAGCTTTCCCCGAGGCAGGTCAGGAAATTCAATCAGAGGTTTTTTAGCTAGGATTATTGACCTTTCAATAGCGTTTTCCAGTTCCCGAACATTCCCCGGCCAGTCATATTTCAGAAGAAAATCGGTTGCATCGGGAGAGAAGCCAGCAATCTCTTTCTGATTCTCTACGGCGAACTTTTTCAAGAAGTGGTCAGCCAGGAGGGGAATGTCGTCTTTCCTGTCTCTCAACGGTGGCAACTCAATTGTAACCACGTTGAGTCGGTAGTAAAGGTCTTCACGGAATTGCCCAGTGGCTACTGCCTCTTTCATATCCTTGTTGGTCGCTGAGATAACCCTCACATCGACCTTAATTGGCTCATTGCCGCCGACCCTGGTAAACTCCTTCTCCTCCAAGACCCTGAGCAGGTGAACCTGGATATTGGCGCTCATCTCACCAATTTCATCTAAGAACAGAGTACCTCTGTTGGCGACTTCAAATTTTCCCTTCTTTTGAGCGTAAGCACCGGTAAAGGAACCCTTCTCGTGCCCGAATAGCTCGCTCTCAAGCAGGCTCTCGGACAGAGCAGAACAACTGACAGCAACCAAGGGCTTATCTTTTCGGTAGCTCTGGGAGTGGATAGCTCGCGCTACCAATTCCTTTCCAGTGCCGCTCTCACCAGTAATCAACGCAGTGGCATTGCTCTTAGCCACGACCTTAATGACCTCGATTAACTGCTTCATCTTGGGGCTTTTGGCAATGATATTCTCAAATTGGTAGTGCTCCTCTAATCTCTGGTGCAGTGAAATGTTCTCCTCCAATAACCTTTGATGCTCCGCCAGCCTATCAATAAGTAGCTCTGCCTTTTCCGGACAGAACGGCTTCTCAAGATAGTCGTAGGCACCTTCTTTCATCGCAGCAATAGCCGTAGGGATGCTGCCATAGGCGGTGATGATGATTACCTCAATGCTTGGAGATATTTCCTTTGCCCTCTTCAGTAGTTCAATTCCGTCCATTCCAGGCATCACCAAATCAACAATAGCCACACCCGGCTTCTCTTTTTCAATAATCTCTAGAGCTTGGAAACCGTTCTCTGCAGTAAGTGCCTGATAACCGACATCGCCAAGCCAATCCAGGAGCGATTCACGAATAATAGCTTCATCATCAACGACCAGAATCTTAATCTTTTTCTTCATGGTGCAGGGGTAGATAAACAGTGAAGGTGGTACCCTCTCCCTCCTTACTTTGTACTTCTATTCTACCCTTATGGCGCTGTACAATTCCGTAGGACACAGCCAGACCAAGACCCACCCCTTTTACATTTCTCTTGGTAGTGAAGAAGGGGGTAAAAAGCTTACGCATATTCTCTGGAGGAATGCCACAACCTGTGTCCTGAACCTCTAGCTTGACCTGACTACTATCGGCTGAAGTGCGGATGGTTATTCTGCCTCCATGAGGCACGGCCTGGATGGCATTCATAATGAGATTGGTGCTAACCTGCTGAAGCTGGTCAAAATCGGCCGTTAAATTAGGTGGGGAAGGGGTAAGCTCTTTTATCACCTGGACGCGCTGTAGCTCAGCCGAATGGGCAGTCAGGTCGAGGGCTCGGTTAACGACATCATTAAGGTTCACCTCCCTAAAGGTTGGTGGTGATTCTCGGGCAAAGTTAAGAAGGTTTCGAATCAACCCGGTGCTGCGCTGAAGCTCCGATTCCATTTTTGACAAATAGTCCAAGGTTTTTTCTTTGGGAAGACCGTCTCCAGCTATTTTCTTTGCCAATAATTGGGTATAAATTAACACACCAGCCAGGGGATTATTTACCTCATGAGCTATAGATGCTGCCAGTTGACCTAGGGAGGTCAGCTTCTCTGCCTGAATTAGCTCTTCTTGGGTAGTCCTTAACGTCTTAAGTACGTATGGCCAGCACATCTCAGTCTCAGCCAGACCTTGGCAGACGGCTATTGCCAGTTCTCGGCAGCCGCTATAGCCGCAGGCACCACAGTTCATCCGGTAGCCGGGGTCCACTCTACCAATCTTCTCTAAAACTCCTTGAACATCTTCCTCACTTGGCATAGGCAGGACGACACCTCGATTGGTAAATTTCCGGCTAAGGTCAATACCGGCATACTGCTGAATGTCCTGCTCAGTTTGAGCCGGGTCTG
The DNA here is from genome assembly GCA_011170285.1 of Dehalococcoidia bacterium. GTDB lineage: Bacteria > Chloroflexota > Dehalococcoidia > Dehalococcoidales > W498 > W498. The sequence continues at coordinate 70,589 of DUEE01000023.1, read as the reverse complement.
ACTGGCTAATGGTATAATTGCTGATTATTTCCCTTCGCTTAAAAATGCTTAGGTTATTATCAATAACTGGCCCGTCAATACAGCCCTCGCAGAAACATAGGCTGATGAGCCTAGCCGTAATATTGCCTTCGGCAAATTCATGAAGGATATTGGGCGTATATTCCCGGCCACAGGCATTGATAATTTCATTTGTCAGCATGTCATCTGAGAGTCCCGCTACTTTCAGCAATCCCCCCGATATGGCAAAAAGGCGGCCCAGATTGGGCTTGGGACCCGACGATTGCCCCTCCTCCTCAGTCTCAGGAGTAATCCCTCTAGTCGCGAACATCTCCTTCATCTCAGCAAAGGTCAGAACAGCGTCGACTATCCCGGTAACCTTCTCATCTTTAGCTTCAGCTTTCTTGGCTATACAAGAACCAATGAAGACTACCTTGGCCTGTGGATTATACCGCTGCTTAATCACTCTAGCCATGGCTATCATAGGCGAGACGATAGGGGCTAGGTTGTCAATTAGCTGGGGATAATATTTCTCAATGTAGGATACTATAACTGGACAGGTAGATGAGAGGATTGGTTTACCTTTATTTTCGCGTAGGAGGTGAGCATACTCGCGGCAGACTAGCTCGGCACCGAAGGAGTCCTCCATAACTTCACTAAACCCCAGCTTCTTGAGGGAGGTTACTAGCTGTCCCGGCTTAATTTGAGGAAAAGCGGCAGGAAATGGGGCGGAAAGCATAGCAATTATGGGTTGACGCTGTCCCAATAGCTGCCAGACTACACCTATGTCGCTCTCTGCCTGATTTGCCTTAGCCATGCAGAGCTGAACACAGGTTCCGCAGTCAATACAGCGTTCCTTTATTACCTCAGCCAAGCCCTCTCTACCCCTGATTGCCTGGGCAGGGCAGTTACGGATACAGGCATAGCAGCCTTTACACTTTTCTCTCTCAGTGTAAACAATACTCATCTTGTCTCCTTACCCCGGACAGAACGTCGTTTTCCCTGAGCTGCCGGAATTTTAAGTTCTTTCCTCAGGTTGGCTACCGAGCGTCGGGAGATGGCTACGCCAAATTTCTCCCAGAGCTTGTTCCGGATTGCCTCGTCTGAGGAAAGCTCCTTATCAGTTTCAAGAAGCTGCCTGAGCAGTTCCTGCCTAAATCTCTTTGGTCTGGGGAAGAAGTGTTTAAGGGGGACTTCTTGACCCGAAGGGGTGTCTATACTTTTACCACTAATAGCGCGACTGACCGAGCTGGGAGCAAGTCCAATCTTTTCGGCTAGCTCCTTTTGACTGAAGGGTAAAAGAGTCTTCAAATCACCAGAGTCTAGATAGAGTGCCTGCTTGTCAATAATATTTTGCAGTATTTGACTTAGCGTGTCCTTGCGGCTATTAATTAGTTCCAGCCTCTTGAATAACTGCCTAGCTTCCTTGACCTCAGCTTCGGTGAGGACACCAGCCACCTTTAACTCTTCAAACCTCTCATAATCAATCGAATACTGACCCCGGGCGAAAGAAGCCGAATAGTAGCCAATAACAAAACCCTTCTCGCCCTCCTCCACTGAGGCGACCTTGGAGTAGTGAATGCCGCCTGAGGTGACATTGGAGGGATGATAAAACTCACTCATAATAGAGACTTCATCAATAAGGTTATTTATCTTCTGAACCTCCGAGACCTCCAAGTCACACTCTCTGGCGATTTCTTCAGGGGCCATCCCTGATTCAGGGAATAAGAAATACCGTTTGAATTTCTCCAGCCCCAGCTTCTGTATTTGATGAATGATATGCTCCTTATTTAATATAAGGGATTCAATATCAGGAGAACTTCTATCAGCTACCATCTCTTCCTTTAGTTGATAGAAGCTAGAGGAAATGTCAGTTCTAGGAAATCTCTGGTAGCGGATTAGCTCTTCCTTCCGGTAAAGCCTTCTGAAAAGGGGACTCTGCTCTATCTCAGTGATGAGCCGATTAAACTCTTCCTCAGGCATCTCCAGCAGGTTAGCCTGTTCCATTCGGAGGAATTGTCTTAGTTCCTGCCGCATCTGCATATGTTGCGTTTGTTCCATAAGTAAGCCTGTCATTTGTATAAATATTATAATAACTGCTATGAGACGCTGTCAAGAAAATTGACAAGGTTAAAGCTTAAGGTTCATTAAAGACTATGGTCGTTTCTTATTTACTTCTCTTAATTTCACGCCAACTTCAATATTTGATAGAGGTCTGTCGGCCTATCCCATCTTCTGTGTACTATATAGTCGACTCTACTGAATAATAATAGAAGTCTCCAAATACCAGTGTTTACTAGTCCCTCAGCCTAACAGTTAGCCAGTCGTTTATCAACCTCCTCCCTCAGAGGAATGCCGCCTCTCTAAACATAAAGGTATCCCGCCGCCTCATTCAGAAGCCCCGGGAAGGGGGGCTAAAATTTGGTTCTAGGGCTTACGCTCCAGCTTGGGGAGATGCTGGCTGATATGGATAGGAGTGTCGGCGGCAATCCTAACCTTTTAGACGAGCAAACAGGTTATCCACTACCCCGAATGAACTAGGAGGTATTACCCGCTTTCAGTCTCACCGCTGGCAGCCTATGACAGGTGAGAAAGAGCACCTATTTTTGCTAACGGATTGGGTGACGTGGGGTATCACCAGATGGTATAATAACTCACAGGGATATTCTGCATCAAATATATAACAAGGCTATGTGAAACAAAACACTAGGGGTGACGACCTACTGTGGCCTGCAAAACCGTATTCAGCGGTTCGAATCAGCTTGTCGCCTCCACTGCTTTTGCCGGGGTGGCGGAATAGGCAGACGCAGCGGACTTAAAATCCGCCGGAGCAATCCTTGTGGGTTCGAGTCCCACCCTCGGCACCATTTAGAATATGTACTGGCTAATAGTATTATTGGGTTACTTCTTGGGCTCCATCCCCGCTGCCTACATTGCCGGGCGTCTACTTAAAGGCAAGGATATTCGGCAGATGGGGGATGCTAATGTGGGTACCGCCAATGCTTTTCGACAGCTAGGGACTAAAGCCGGGGTAGGGGTGTTTTTTGTTGATGCCGGTAAAGGAGCACTGGCTATTCTTATCGCTCAGGCAGCCAGTCTGCCTCTGGTAGCAATCCTGCTTACTGGAGCCGCAACAGTTATTGGTCATAATTGGTCGGTCTTTATTGGCTTCAGGGGTGGACGGGGAGAGAGCACTGCTATTGGTGTCCTGCTGACTATAATTACTCAGCCAATGCTGATTTTGGCTGGACCTGCATTAGCCACACTCTTAATTAAAAGAAATGTAATTAAAGCCAGTTGCGTGCTGTTTATTCCACTACCACTGGTGGGATGGTGGCTGGGGCTTCCCGGGGCGCTTATTGGTTACAGTATTGCCTTGCCTTGTCTGATAGGCATTACCGATTTCGTAAAGCGAAGGCATATGGTAATGCGCCAAGCGGAGGTGTTACCGAGGTATTTCGGAGGCACTGAAGTTAGGAGTAACACAGGCGAGGAGAAAGAGCATGACTAAACACATCGGTATAGTTGCCTGTAGCGCCGAGGGGGCAGCCCTTTGTTATCGCACAATCTGCATAGAAGGGGTGAATTTCATGGGGAGATACGCTCATCCTGAGGTCACCATGCACACCTTTCCTCTTAGCCAATATATACGATACATTGAAACAGGCGATTGGGAAGCTATAGCTAGTTTAATGTTATCTTCAGTAGACAAGGTAGCAAAGGTGGGAGCAGATTTTGCTATATGCCCCGATAATACCATCCACCAGGCATTTGACATTGTCGTTAAGAAATCACCAATTCCGTGGCTTCATATTGCTGAAGAAGTTGCTGCTGAGGCAAAGCGTCAAAACTATAAGTATCTTGGAGTTTTGGGCACACGCTTTTTGATGGAGTCTCCTGTTTATCCTGCCAAGCTCACTGCTATGGGTATTGACTACAGGATTCCTGAAGTGAAGGACCGAGAGTGCATTAATGATATTATTTTTCATGAACTGGTTTATGGTCGTTTTTCTTTAGCGGCTCGTGACTATTTTAACGAGGTAATCGGCCGATTAAAAAACCAAGGCTGCGATGCCGTTGTCCTGGGCTGTACCGAGATACCGCTGCTAGTATTCCAGGAAAGTTCACCCTTACCAACATTGGATTCTACAAGGTTACTGGCAATGGCTGCCCTGAAAGAGGCAACCGGAACCGTATCTCAATGAGAGGGTACAATTAACAAAAAGGCGGGATATCTTGTGGGCATAATATCTAACCTTGCGCAAAATCTTCCTATCCGCCCTTTCTTTTTATAACTGACCTTACTGCTTGCTTAATATCTTTAGCCGTTAATCCATACCTCTGCAGGAGCTCGGCAGACTCGCCTGATTGGGCATAGGTGTCTTTAATAGCTACAAACTCTATAGGCACCGGATAATGTCTGGCTATTACCTGAGCTATAATACTCCCCAGACCGCCATGCTCCAGGTGCTCTTCGGCAGTAACGATAGCCCCCGTTTCAGCTGCCGCACTAATAATAGCTACCTTATCAATGGGCTTGAGGGTAGATATATTTAATATATGGCAATCTATGTCTTCTCGCATCAGGTCGTCAGCCGCTTCCAGCGCCGCTGAAACCATAAGTCCCATAGCGATAATGGTTACATCCTTGCCCTGTCTCATCGTTACCGCCTTACCCAGATTAAAGCGATAGTCCTGGTCATAGACCAATGGAACTTTAGGACGGCACAGTCTGACATAGAAAGGTCCGTAGCTGGTAGCAGCCACTCTTACTGCCTGGGCGGTTTCAATAGCATCAGCAGGGACGATAACAGTAAAGCCAGGGAGAGAGCAAATCAGAGATAGGTCTTCAATAGAGTGGTGTGAGGTGCCATCCTCACCGACACTAATACCACCGTGAGTAGTAACTAGCTTCACATTGAGCTTGGGCTGAGCAATAGACATTCGAATTTGGTCAAAGCAACGACCAGGGGCGAAAACGGCAAAGGTACTGGCAAAAGGTATCTTGCCTGAGGCTGCCAACCCGGCGGCAATTCCTACCATGTTTTGCTCGGCGATACCACAGTCAAAGAAACGGTTGGGGAACTCACCAGCAAAAAGTTGGGTCATAGTTGACCGCGATAGGTCAGCATCTAGTACCACGATATCCGGGTTCTCATTACCCAGCTCAACCAGTGTTTTGCCATAGGACTGTCTCATAGAAACCTCTTGAGGTAACTTTTTACTCCAATTCCTTTAATGCTATTTCCACTTCTTCAGCATTGGGAGCTTTACCGTGAAAATAGGGATTATTTTCCATAAAGCTGACCCCTTTGCCCTTAATAGTGTGGGCGATGATGACTGTGGGTTGCCCCTTAACCATTTTCGCCTGGTTAAAGGCGTCGATAAGCTGGGTGAAGTCGTGACCGTCAACCTCAATCACATGCCAGCCAAAGGCTAGCCACTTACTATTAAAGGGGTCAAGATTCATAACATCACGGTTCCAGCCATCAATCTGCTGTCTATTATTATCTACTATAGCTGTCAGGTTATCCACCTTAAAGTGGGCGGCAGCCATAGCCCCTTCCCATATTTGCCCCTCATCGCACTCACCATCTCCCAGCAAAACATATGCTCTATAGTCCTGTGAGTTGAGCCGACCAGCCAGGGTAATACCAATAGTGAAGGATAATCCTTGTCCCAGGGCGCCGGCTGACATCTCCACCCCTGGAGTAACTGCCCGATCAGTATGACCCTGAAGGCGACTATCCATCTGCCTTAATGTAAGTAGCTCATCTACCGGGAAATAGCCGCACTCAGCCAGAGCGGCGTAGAGCAAAGGGGCAGCATGCCCCTTACTCAGGACGAACCTATCCCTGTCAGACCATTGAGGGTCTGATGGCTTATGTCGCAATAATCTACAGTAGACGACGGTCACAATCTCCACTGCTGACAGGGAGCCACCGGGGTGACCACTACCCGCCTTTCCGGTCATAGTGATGATGTGTCGGCGCAGCCTTTTAGCTATCTCCTCCATTTCCTTTATTGATAATGATGAAAAAACCTCGGCTTTCACATTATCTGCCGAGGTCGTTGATGATGAATTACCTAATTTAGGCAATGACATTAACCCTCCGATACTGGTTTAATTATACTATAGTCGTAAACCTAAGTCTACATAATTTTAGCGATTCTCCCTTGTCCCTCCCCTCTTCAGTTGACCACTAGCCTGGCGGATTTGAATTTTATGTCTGTCTCTGCTTAAATTGGTGGGTATAGAAGGAGGAGATAGATGAACGGTTTAGCACTACCAGTCAGTAAAAGAAACATCTTAGGTAAGAAGACTAGGTTCTTGCGCCGTCAGGGTATCACCCCGGTTCATCTTTTTGGACATGGTCTGGACTCAATTTCTTTGCAGGTTGATACCGCCAGGCTGCAGCGGATTATAGCTCAGGCAGGAGCCACCAGACTTATTACCCTGGAGATTGAAGGGGATAAGCACACCAGAAGTGTATTCATCCGTGAAATTCAGAGAGATGTCTGCACTGCTGCCCTACTTCATGTTGACTTCTACCAGGTGCTAAAGGGGGAAAGAATGAAGGCAGATGTTCCTATTGTCTTGGTCGGCGAAGCCCCGGCATTGAAAGAGAAGGGGTGCGTCCTGATTCACAGTCTCACCAGCCTGAGTGTTGAATGCCTGCCGGATAGACTTCCTCATCAAATAGAGGTTGAACTAAGCCCGCTGGAGAAGGTAGAACAGGCAATCTATGTTAACGACATTGCCCTTAGCCCCGACATTATGGTCATTACTGACTCCGACCGAATGGTTGTGAAGGTCAGTAAAGTGGCTGAAGAGAAGGTAGTTGAGGAGGTTGAGGCTGAAGCACCAGAGGAGGCTGAAGAGAAGGCTGAGGAAAAGCCAGAACAATAGCTCTGACTTCTTAATCAGGTCTATTAAGCAGGAAAAGGATGAATTATGCCCGCGGTTGAGCTAAATAATATATGCAAGTCCTACAATGATAACTTGGTAGTTAATAATGTTTCCTTCACCGTAGCCCAGGGTGAGATATTTGGATTAATCGGTCCCAATGGCGCCGGCAAGACAACTACTATTAGAATGATGATGGACATCACCAAGCCAGATTCAGGAGGGATAAGCATCCTGGGAGAGAGTCTGAATGAGGCTACCAAAAACAGAGTTGGCTATCTGCCTGAGGAGAGGGGATTATACCGCAAGGTTAGAGTTCTCGAGACGCTTGTTTATTTAGCCTCGTTGAAAGGTTTGGGGGTCCGGGCAGCAAGAAGCAGAGCTGAAGAGCTGCTTAAGCGGGTGGATATGCTGCCTCATAAGGAGAAGAAGGTAGAGGAACTGAGCCGTGGTATGGGGCAGATTATCCAATTTCTTGTCACTCTTATTCATGACCCCCAGCTATTGGTTCTGGATGAACCCTTCGCCGGGCTGGACCCGGTTAACACTAAACTGCTTAAGGAAATGATTCTGGAGTTAAGAAATCAGGGTAAGGCAATCATCCTGAGTACGCATATGATGAATGAAGTGGAGGCGCTTTGTGATCGGATTTTGATGATAAATAAGGGGTGCACTGTTCTCTATGGGGAACTAGCTGAAATTAAATCGAGATACAGGAATAATTCTGTATTCCTTGAGTTTGGTGGTGTGCTCGGTGATATAGGGGGGGTGGTGGGGAAGAAGGAGCACGGAGACTATGTGGAGCTATTTCTGGATAAAGAAACCCCACCCCAGAAGATTTTGAGGCAGTTGGCAAGCCGGGGAGTCAGCGTTAATCGTTTTGAGGTCTCCACTCCTTCTTTGAATGAAATATTCCTTCAAGTGGTAGAGAAGGGGCGATGAATAAGACGATTCTGATATTGAAACATGAGTTCCTGCACATGGTAAAGACGAAATCGTTTATTATAATGACCCTCGCCTTGCCTGTGCTTGTCCTTATCGCCATGGCGATACTTAGCTTTATTCAGGGGATAGAAAAACCGCTGGTTCCTAGTGATGTAATATCCATTGGCTATATAGATGAAGTGGGAGGCTTCAGCGGCTACACCGAGCAGCCTGGTGAACCCACTGTTACTCTTATGGGCTACAATACACCTGAAGAAGCCACCAGTGCACTGCTGGCGGGAGAGATTAGCCAGTATTTCATCATCCCCTCGGATTATGTTGCTACAGGCGAAATCATCAGATACACCCTGGAAAGAGAGCTAGAGCCGCCAGGAAAAATCCAGTGGGCACTAAAAAGCTTTTTATTAAGCAACCTTCTTGAAGGGCAAACCAGCCCGGAGGTAATAGAGCGAACCAAGGCTCCGATGGGACTAGTTAGCATAAGACTAGATGAAACAGGGCAAGTAGCTACTGACCAGGGCGGATTTGGGGCTCTTATGGTTCCCTTAGTGGTTGGCTTTCTACTTATTATATCTATCTTTTCTTCTTCTGGTTCTCTGCTTCAGGGGCTGGGTGAGGAGAAGGAGAACCGGGTAATGGAAATACTGCTATCCTCTGTCTCAGCCCGACAGCTAATAACCGGGAAGGTGCTTGGGCTTGGCGCTGCCGGATTGGTACAGGTAGTTATCTGGCTGCTATCGGCTGTGTTTCTGGTGCGATGGATCTCAACCACGATAGGAGGTTTCATCAGTACAATCCAGATACCAGACAACTTCCTAGTCCTGGGTATAGTCTATTTTGTTCTTGTCTATCTGTTCTTTGCAGTGCTAATGGCTAGCATCGGTGCTATTGGCGCCAACGCCAGAGATAGTCAGCAATTGTCAATGCTTTTAATTCTGCCTGCGTGGATACCCCTTTGGGGGCTTTTCTTCTTCCTAAACAACCCTGACCATGTTGTCAGTAGAATCTTTACGATGATTCCCGTCACTGCCCCGCTGATGGTTTTCGTACGGCTCGGCACATCTGGGATTCCGACTTGGGAGTTGGTTCTGAGCATAAGTGTACTAATAGCAGGAATAATCGGTGGCCTGGTACTGGCAGCCAAGGTATTCCGAACCTTCGTGTTGATGTATGGTAAGCGACCCAGACTGGGAGAAATCATCAGGTGTTTACGGGAGGCATAGTCAGGCTGTTAACTTAGAACTGACACCTGGCTTGAAGTTATTGAGGGTGTTCTGTTATAATCTGGCATTATGATTATTGACTTTCACAGCCATGTATTTCCACCCCAGATAAAGAAAAACCGCAGTAAGTATATTGATAGTGACCCCTGTTTCGCTATCCTCTACTCCAATCCTAAAGCTAAGCTGGCTACTGCTGATGAACTCATCGCCAGTATGGATAAGGATGGAGTTGATATTTCAGTTATTGTCAATTACGGCTGGACTACTCATGAGTTGTGCGTTGAAATTAACGACTACATCTTGGAGTCAGTAGCTCGCTATCCCCAGAGGCTTATAGGCTTCTGTGCTGTTCAACCGCAATCATGTGAAGCTGCTATAGCTGAAATTGAGCGCTGTGCTAAAGGAGGGATAAGGGGGGTTGGTGAAATGAGGCCAGATTTGCAATTATTTGACCTAATGGATAAAGAAGTGATGGAGCCCTTTGTTGAGGTAATGAGGAAGCATAAACTAATTCTGCTTACTCATTCCTCTGAGCCAGTAGGTCATATCTATCCGGGCAAGGGGAGCGTTACCCCGGATATACTCTACCCCCTTATTACCAGCTTCCCTGATTTAACCATAGTTTGTGCCCATTGGGGTGGTGGCTTACCCTTCTATGCTTTAATGCCTGAGGTAAAACAGGCTATGGGCAATGTCTTTTTTGATACGGCAGCTTCGCCTTATCTTTATTCTCCACAGATATATAATCAGGTTATCCAACTTGTCGGTGCTGATAAGATTCTTTTCGGTAGTGATTACCCACTAATAGCACAGGGCAGGTATTTAAAAGAAATTAACTCTCTGGATTTACCTGAGGCAGACAAAACCCTGATTCTATCAGGCAATGCCCAGAGACTGCTAGGTATTAATCGTGAGGTTGTTTAGTAAAGGGGCGGAGGTTGGTAAACGGTTTGTGGGGGATGCAAGGCTATGGAGCAAGTTCGCTCTTTTATTGCTATTGAGCTACCTGATGAGCTAAAACAGGGGCTTGCTCAATTGCAGTCTCGCCTCAAATTAGACAAGCAGCCGTGGGTAAAGTGGGTTGACCCATATAGCATTCACCTAACACTAAAATTCCTGGGCAGTGTTGCTGTAGCTAGGATTAGTGAAATAACCAAGGCAATGGAGGAGTCGGCTCAGGGGATACCCCCTTTCCATCTGGAGGTCAAGGACCTGGGAGTTTTCCCTAATGTGAGGCGAGTCCAAGTAGCATGGGTAGGGATAAGTGGGGATGTGGATAAGCTAGGTCAGCTTCAGCAAGGCATTGAATCTAACCTGGCTCATATTGGTTTTGTCCCTGAGTCGCGCCCATTTACTCCCCATTTAACCCTGGCTCGTCTTCGTGACCGGGCACCGTTGGATGAGCGGGAAAGGTTTGGACAGCTTATTGCCGGTACTCAACTTGAGGCAGTTTATGCCATTGAAGTAGGTGCTATTAACCTGATGAGGAGCCAGTTAACCAGGGAAGGAGCTATTTACAGTCGAATTAGTTCGATTGGGTTAAATAGTCCTTGTATTACCTCAAAATAAACTGTTGCCGGTAGCAATTATTCTCCCTAGTGACATATTCTAATGAGGCTCCACGATTGGTATATGTGTGGTAGATGTCCTTGGAACCTGGCAGGCACTTCACCGCCGAGTAAATCAGGGCTGATATTGAGAGAGTGTTGGTCTGAGATACCACTCTCAAACTGAGGTGAAGGGTTTTAGGCTCCTTTTGAAAACTTGACCAATCTCCAGGCTATGGTTTCACAAAGCACATTTATATCATAAGCAGACAAATAGTCAGAGATAGTGCTATCAAAAAGGATGCTACCCTCAGGAGCAAACTCCTCATCACCTCGCCACATGACAAGGGTTATAGGTACATAGGTAAAAGCATTGATGGTTACCGCTACATCGCCATACTCAGCTTTATCCCCTCCAAGCTTATGGGCAACATCCAACAGGAGATGAGGCTCTTTGCCAAAGTGGTCTAAAAGTGGCTTTATTGCTCTCTTGGCGAATGTTGGAAAATAATTAGCCCCTTCTGGCAATTCTTTATAGGCAATCAATTTATTGCTGATAGGGGTGCCTTTGGCTGAGGTCAAATAGTGGAGCATTAATATCTTGTCGCTTATCGGTACTTCCTGTTTGCTATCTGTGAATGAAATGTCCATATTAGAAAGAGTAATTTGGTAGGTTTGATTTAGATATTTTAGTAACATTATCTTCTGGGAATCTATTACCTGGTATTGGGTACCGCTTCTGAGGCATAACTGGTCTATAGCACCAATCTTGGTTAGTTGGTCACAAGCAAGCTTATAAGCATGCTGATAACCATATTCATAATTTCGCTGCTTTGGTAATGACAAATGTCTGCTTTCCATTCAGTGGTCACCGTAAACTTTATTTAGCCGGTTGACACTATATCTCAAGCCAGGAGTGGGAGTAGAGTGATTCCCCAGTCAGAACCCTGACCGTTTTCACATATCTTACCTCTTCCTCGGTTAGAGACGAGAGGTCAGGTTTCTCACCATCCATTACCCGATTAACCAGGTCAACAAGTTCAGGCTTCTCGCCTTTGGCTATCTTTATCAGTTCAGAGTCAAAGGCATCAACTATAGCTGAATAAAGTCCATACTTCATAAGTATCATCAAATAAGTCTGGTTAAGATAGGGTCGGAGGTGGGTAGGAGTGCCATTGGATATATTAGATAAGCCCACGGTAGATTTGCACCCGGGGGCAATATCTTGCAGCATATTCATAAATTCTAGGCAGGGTTTCACCTGGTTTGTATCCACATTAACCACCGGGGTTACTATAGGGTCGAACCAGATGCCCTCATTAGGAATACCCATTTCATTGGCTCTATAGGCAAGCTCAACGGCTATAACCCCTCTCTCAGCGGCATCCCGAGGCATTCCCTCTCTTCCCCACAGCAGCCCAACCATGTCAGCGTTATATTTCTTGACCAGAGGAAGTTCCTCCTCCATCCTGGTTAGGGAGATAGAATTAATCAATGCCCTGCCTTGGCGCACCCTTAGTCCAGCTTCCATAGCTACTGGATTTGTCGTATCCAGGGATAGGGGCAAATTGGTAACCTCTTGCACTGTCTTTACCACCCATTCCATCAACTCATCCCCTGCCTTGCGCGCCGGACCAATACTGAGGTTGAGATAATTCACCCCAGTCTTAGTCTCAGCCTTGGCTAGTTCCTGAATAGGTTTGGGGTTTCTCTCCCTCAGTGCAGGGCCAATAATATTTGACATAATATTTATATTTTCCCCGATAAGGATCATCTTCCCTCTCCTTATGGCTTCCATGTCTTGAGGTAGGCTGGGATATGAGCCGCATTTCTGGGACCAATTAGAATCTCCCAGCCGGATAATTCTTCTTCCAAACCGCCACTTTCAGCGGCAGCATATCCCGGGATTATTAACTTACGGTGTTTAACCTTATCTCCAATACCACATTTCTTAACAAAAGGGGCAATAGTATCAGACACAAATTTCCCTGCTGCCCAGGCGGTCATAACCGAAAGACCTTCGGTGTCTTTTACCAGGAGGTAACTGTGAACCTTGCTCGTTTCTATTTCGCCGGAGACAATAAAGTAGGTAAGCGAAAAGTTGGTGGTAATAAGCACCGGTGACTTTTCATCAGGACTGCCAATCTCATATATGCCCTCTGTGGTCGCCAGTGGTCGTTGGGGATCAGTATAGATGTTCATCCTTTCTACGAGCAGGGGGAACAGGCTTTCTCCCTGAAAATCAGAAAGAACGATAATACCCCCATATTTAGCCACAAACATAGAGGCAATTACCGCCTCCTTCATCGGGTCACCAGTCATCTCGCAGGGAAAAACGATGGTAGGAAAACCCAGGGGGCGAAACTTTTTATTTAAGGCGGCGTTTCTGATGATTAACTGTTCCTCAAATGCGCGGCGAACAGTCCTTGCCCCGGAATCAAGAATGATATCTTTAGCCCCCGCCTCGGTCAATTTAGCAGTCAGTTGGGCGAGTTTCTCCAAGCTTGAGGCTTTGGCTGCTACCGGGCACGAATGCTCCTTAGCTAAATCGACTACCCTAGCCATATTATCTTCAGTAGCGGCGTATATTAGTGGTTTCCAATCAGCGCAAGCCTTTAAACCAGCAGCCAGAATATCTGGATTACTGCTCATCAGGATAATGCCGCTGCTACTATTTTGCTTTACTTTATTAACTAAAGCCTCAAATTTACTGGCATCTCCCGATTCATCCTTTGCTGCTACCAGTTCCGGACGGAGAGTGAGTCCAACCCTCTTATATTGGAGTTGGCTGAACCTCTCCAATCTGGCATTGACCTCGGCCTCCTCCATAGTATCAGTGATAAGGATGGCAAAGCCGGGAGGGTTCTCAAACCTTTTTTCGTGGCGAAACATAACTGTCTCGCTGCCAATCTTTAGTGCCCTGTCCCCGACTCCGATAGTAACCGGTAGAATAGGAGGTGCCGATGCCTCGGCTAGTTTAACTTTTGCCTCCTCAGAGACATAGGGACAGGCATTTAACTCTGCCTTACCCGCAGCTAATTTCATAGCGAAAGCGAGACAAGTAGGCTCTCCGCATTCCTTACAGTTCGTCTTGGGGAGTAACTTGAATATCTCTATTCCTGTAAGGGGCACCGTTAAACTCCTTTCTTAGCCTAGTATGGGGTCCATAGTAAGTGCTGGGTGCCCTTTCTCTTGCAAGAAGGGTAGAATCTCCTCTTCGGTGGTGCCTATCGTCTCGTCAGCAATCATATCAAGTAGGTCAGGGACACCTAGCTCCTCAGACCTGGCTTTAAGCCGCTCAGCAATCTCCTCCTTCAGCATCTTGGGCATCCAGACCATTCTTAATAAGCCACCGTCAGCTATAAGGAATTTCCTCTGGCAGGTATTATACTTGCCGTGACCAACAAAGCCGGGAGTGCTAACTCCGCCACCGATAGTGCCGGCGAGAGTGGTGAACTTCATCCCGCAAGGGGTTTCCCCATTATACTCCCGATTAACCGTCATCACCCCATTGCACAGAGGAAGGACAGCGGCAACACACTCGCAGCAGCCGCAGGTAGTCCACGGATCATATACTATGCTATACATGTTATAGTGGTCTAGGTTTCCACGAGAAGCCTTATAAATAAACTCATTTACCCCTTTCCATTGTCCAAGCTTGGCATCAATGGTTTCCCCCTTGGGCACCGGTTGATTAGGTCCGGTAGGATTAATCTCGTAAGCAGCCTTACAGTCCATCCAGTTATAGGAACCACAAAGCCCAGTTTTTTCTGGCGTAATGACACATACATGGTTGGGGGCAAATGACTGACATAGGGTGCATGAGTAATATGTATCAGTACTTTCATCGGTCATCCCTTCGATGCGGGCATCTCGGAGCGCATAAGTTGCCTTGGCTCGTTCTATTATCTCCTTTACCTTGTCCTCCTCGGTGTAGAGTTTTACCTGCATCTTATCAAATATCCGACCAAAGTCCTGATGCAGTTTGGCATGGAGAAGAGTGCCAATATGATATAGCCTGAACCCTTTTTCCTTCGCCGATTTAGTGATTCTAAGCCAGGCAATATCCCTCTGACCTATATGCCATATCCCTTGGGCGTAGTTTATAGAATGGTGAACCTGTCGTTCCAAGATAGGTTCGTAGTCTTCCTCCATCTCTCTACCGGCAACCTCAACAACTATAGCTAAAGGTAAACGGGACTCATCAGGGATATCAGCTATCTCAGGACCGAGCACTTCAATCTTCCCATCCTCTATCTCTTCCATCCGCTTGCTGGTAACCCACTCAACCATAGGTGTTCTGCCGCCGCCACACTCCAGATACCATTCCCCCTTCCGAACCCTCTCACCCTCAAAGGCGGGGCCGAAGGCTACTGGGATCGGCACCTCAGCCACAATAATCTTCACTCCTCTTACCTCTACTGCCTTAGACACTATCTTATCGTAGGGAATATTGGAGACAACATGCTCGTAGGTACACACCCCGGTAGGCAAAATCTCAGGTATCGGAGTATCGGCGATAATGGGAAAGCCATAGTTGACACAGCCCAACGCCTGGGCGTACCACTCATCGGTAACAAAACCCAGAGGTAGAGCGAAAGCGAAGATACGATCTTTATTGTAGATAAGGATTTTTCTGAAATCGCCAGGCTCAATGCCGCCGAAGGAAAGAGCTGCCCTGGTGGCAAAGCCAGCGGCAAATACAGCGGCGGTAACATCAGGACCAAAGGGTACCAACCTAACTGACCACCCAATCTGTACTCCTGCCTCCACAAGCTGCTCAGAGAACCTCTTCCCGTTATACTCGGCGCACATAAAGACATATAGGTTCTTCTGCTGAAGTTCGTTGGCAATTTTGACAGCTATTTCATTAGTTGGGACCGCACCCAGGACAGCAGCAAAGCCTGGAGCAGTGCCATCAACGAATTCAATCCCCCTCTTTCTGAGGATTACATCATCGGCGGCACCTAACCAGATGTTAGTATCAGTAGGGTCTTCCTGCTTATTATAGAAATCAGGTTCCTCTAGGTATCTTATGGCTTCAATAATCTCATCGGCAAAGAAGGTTGCCATTCCGGCATCAAGGGCTGGTGCTAGATAGGGCAAAGGGCATTGTCCCCTTACTGGAGGAGGTAGCAGGGATTTACACTTTTTTAGTATCTGTTCCATATCACCTAGCTTTTCCACCTTAATACCTAAAATCCCATAAATTACTGGTAGATAATAGGCAGTGTTAGGAAAGCCCACCTGTTCATTCATTCCCCACCTATCCATTGCCTGCTGCCACTTCTCCTCAGCTCGGTTTACAATTTTATCAGCCCCTCTGATAGCTGCTGATGCAATAATTTTAGACATATTTCAATCCTCGTTTTCTTTTTATTATCTTGGTAATTACACTGCTTCCAGCTCTCTTCTCATTGTCATATCGTAGAGTATTCTCTCTCTAGCCTTATCAATACCTAAGGCCTTACGCTTCTGGTCGATGTGTTCAATCATAAGGTTGGCGGCTTTAAGCGGGTCAGGTTCAAATGCCCACATTCCACCATACATAGCTTCAAAATCCTGGAATAAAAATTTACTTACTTCGTTACTGCCTAGGGTAGGCCAGTTGACGCCAAACACGGTAAATACTCCTGATCCAACAAAGTATTGACCAATAGAAATTGCCTTCTCGCTCATCCATTCAGGGGCAGCCCCGGCTACAGGCAGGTCACTGATGTCATCACCCAAGCCACCATCCTTTACCATGGCGGTCGCTGCCATTAAGATTCGGCTGTTATCAACACAGGAACCCATGTGTAATACTGGCGGAATACCGACTGTTTCGCACACTGAAGCCAGCCCCTCACCAGCATATTTTGATGCTGCCTCGGGAGTCATTAGCCCAGCTTCAGCAGAGGCTATGGCACTACAACCAGTTTGAAGCACCAATACATCATTCTTGATAAGTTCCTTAATCATGGTAATGTGAGCGTAGTTGTGTTTAACTCGGGCATTATTGCAGCCGACGACACCAGCTACCCCTCTAATCCTACCATTGATGATATTATCATTTAATGGTCGGTAGGAAGCCCGGAACAGACCGCCCAGTAGGTAGTTAATGGTCTCATGGCTGAATCCAGCGATGAGGTCAGTCTGCTCTTCAGGGATATCAACATTACTTCCTCTATTGGGGAAATTATTAATAGCCATCTTGACTATAGCTCTAGCCGACTCCATAGCATTGTGCTCATCAAACTCAATATGGGTAGCACCGGGAATCTTAGCCTTGGGTGAGGTGGTGATAATCTTAGTATGGTAACACTCAGCTACAGTGGTTAAGGATTGCATAATACACTGAACATCTACTATCATAGCATCCACTGCCCCGGTAACTATAGCTAGCTCCTGTTGCAGGAAGTTCCCAGCTATAGGGATGCCGTGGCGCATTAATATTTCATTGGCGGTGCAACACATACCAGCTATGTTTATTCCTTTAGCCCCCTTAGATTTAGCCAGCTCTACCATCTCAGGTTCTTGAGCAGTAACTACAATCATCTCAGAAAGTAGTGGCTCGTGACCGTGAATGATAAGGTTTACCTCGTCCCGATTAAGCACCCCTAGGTTTATCCTGCCTAGCACCGGTTCTGGAGTACCAAAAAGGATGTCTTGTAGTTCGGTAGCAATCATGCTACCACCCCAGCCATCAGCTATAGATGCCCTGACTCCCTGGCGAAGCAGATTTTGGTAGTCCTGGTCAACCCCAATATGGGTGCGGTGCATTATCTCTACAATTTCTCTATCTATACCCCTAGGGGCAACCCCCTCCCGCCGCCATAATTCTTGGCGTTTCAGCGGTGCCCTTCGTAGGAACAAAATCTCGCCCTCCTGCTTGCCAAATTCATTCAAAGCCTTTGCACCAATATCAACGGCTATTTCCTGGTTGCTGCGCTCACTGATTTCAATACCCCAGTCCAGAGCCAGTTGCAGTAATTTCTGCTCGTCTATAATCTCGTAGCCTGGAGCCTCACCTTTAGCTACTGCTAGGAAGACTTCAGCTACCCCCCGACCATGGTCAGAGTGAGCCGCTGCTCCACCGGCCACCATCCGTATAAAATTACGAGCGGCGATGGTCTCACTAGTTGCCCCGCATATGCCTCTCCTCTTTTGTTTCTCCTCTGGGGTTTCCACTTTTCCTTTGGGTAGGGGCACGCGGCAAGGTCCCATCCCGCAGTGCTTACAGCAACTGCCAACCATCCCTATGGGGCAGGGTTTCATTGCTTCAGCCCTATCAAAGACGGTGTTAACCCCATCATTGGCCGCTTTATCTATCATCTTAATACTAGCTTTATCAATACTCTTGGTTTCTGCTTCTTCCATCTTACTATCACCCCTTCCATGTTTATTCTAGGAAGCTGTTAATTCAGTTATCATCTCTCGAGCCAATTCTATTGCTTTAGGGTGTCTCATGATTAGTATATCAGCCCCGCCTAGGAGCAGTACCATAGCTGTCATAGCCTCCATTAAAATACCCCTCTTCTTGGCGTCTCCAAGCTTGGGGTCTTCCTCCATTAAAATATGCACTTCCTTGGTCTTCCATACCTCTTTAGCCAGATTGCAAATAATAGGGAACTGGAGCTTTTCATCCTGCTGGGTTAATGCTGCCATCCTATCCCTCTCCATTACTGAGTAGCAATACTCAATACCATAGCCTATGCTGCTGACGGTAGGATCCATCACAATCAGCTCATCAGGGATACCAAGATTGCCCAACAGAATATTTAGTTGTTTAGCCAGGTTTATGTCTATAGGCGTTGACGAAATCACTGTATGGTGATAAGCAAGTGCGGCGGCACCAATCTTTTTGTGGTCTCCTTCCTCAACTGGTCCGATAATCAGCTTCTTCTCCTGGCAATTCTCACAGACTTTTTTTAGAACCTCAGTATCTTTGTCATGATTAGCTGTTCCCCAAACGATTAAGGGAACATCAATAGCCTCGGCTACCCTTTTGACCACCTCGGCGGCTTCATCGGCTGCTCGATTAAGTCCATTGGGGTCGGTGCTTATTAGTTGTAGGGCGATCATCTCTGCTCCATAATCTTTAATACATTTCTTTGCCCAGGCAACAGGGTCATCAGTTACACCGTCAAAAGGCTCTAAAGCGGCTTCAGCCCACTCCTCAGGGGCACAGTCCCAGACCTCCATGGCTATCTTAGGTAGATTTGGCATCTCGCCTTCAAAAAGGTAGAAGGGATAAGCGCTCTCTCCGCCAATAGTTACTGCTTTATCCCCCTTACCCAGTTTTATCTCTTTGATTTTGCCGCTGTATAATGTCTTTGGAATTTCCAATTCCAATTTTTCCTCCCTCTCCACTATCAATTTTACATAACAAAAGCAACAATTCCTAGCTGCAAAGCTAGGAATTTTAAACGATATTTTTTACTTCTTTATCTAAGCTGGGTTCCTCCTTTTCTCACTACCATACCAATCTTCTCCATACCAATATCTCTCGGCAGTTTGCAAATATTTGAGCTTCTCTTTCCTGCCGCCTAGCTTTTGTCTCCATTTTCCAGGTTCCTCACCCTCGGGTTTACCCTCCTCAAAGGTTGCTCCCAGCACTTCTATATCTTCCCCACTGGGTGCACTCTTTTTTTCAATTTTATATTCCATCATTTTGTTCACTCCCTAGGCTAGACCAGCAGATACTTTTGCTGCTTTTACGGTGTTTAACATAAGCATAGTTATAGTCATCGGTCCAACCCCGCCAGGAACCGGACTAATGGCTTTAGCCTTCTCCTTAACTGTATCAAAGTCAACATCTCCGCACAGTATAGCCTTACCTTCTGGGGTCTTTCCTATTCGATTAACACCAACATCAATCACCACTACTCCCTCTTTAACCATATCGGCAGTAATAGCCTTGGGTTTTCCTGCAGCTACAATTAGTATATCAGCCCTCTTGGTATGGAAAGCCATATCCTTAGTTCGGGTGTGGCATATAGTCACCGTGGCATTGGCTCCCTCTTTCTTCTGGATAAGGATATTGGCTATAGGTTTGCCCACGATATTACTCCTGCCGACGACTACTACCTCTGCCCCTTCAATCTTAACCCCGGACCGGATTAGAAGCTGCTGTATCCCGTGAGGAGTGCAGGGTAAATAGTCAGGCTCGCCTATCATTAGTTTGCCTACATTCACTGGATGAAAGCCATCAACATCCTTTTTAGGGTCAATGGCATAAAGAACTTCAGTTTCATTGATATGCTTGGGCAGGGGTAGCTGGACTAAAATACCATGAATCTTTCGGTCTTTATTTAGCTTGTCAATCAGGGTGAGTAGTTCTTCCTGACTGGTCTCAGCCGGCAGGTCATATCTTTCTGAATAGACACCCAAAGCATCACATGTTTTCACCTTTGACCCCACATAAACTTGGGACGCCGGGTCCTCGCCCACCAAGACAGTGACTAGTCCTGGTATGAGATTGTGCTTATCTTTGAGCTCAGTAATTTCCTGCTTTAGCTCCTGGCGAATCTGTTTAGCAATCTCGGTTCCGCTAATAATTTGTGCTGGCATTTTCGCCTCCTTTTTTAATATTATGACACAATAAGCTAATCCTTTACAAATTAGCCATCAAATCACTAATTACCTTCACTGCTTGTGAGGTATCAGGTAGGTCAAGCAGTGGCTTTAGCTTGAGATCATACTCATATACCTCCCTGTCTTCAGGAATTATAGCTGTAGGCTCAATTCCCAGCCTATCTAGTGCGTCAACAACGAGAGGGTCCAGATTGGTCGGGGCGAAATTGATTATCACCGATTGCTTTTTCACCACCAGTTTTAGCTCGGCGACCAGGTCTCTTATTCGAGCAACAGTTCGTACCCCCTTCACTGAATGGTCGGAGATTATAAGAAGCAGGTCAATATTCTGAGTGGTTCTTCGGTTCAGATGCTCCATCCCAGCCTCATTGTCCATAACCGTATAGGCATAGTTTTCAGCCAGGGAATCGGCGAATTTCCTCAGGATAAGATTAGGGTAACAGTAGCACTCTGGACCCTCACCCCTCCCCATCGTTATCAGGTCAATGTCTTTACCTTCCACGATAATCTCGTTTAGTTTATACTGCAGATAAGTCTCCTTGGTCATTCCAGAAGGTATATTTATCTTGTCCTTTTGGAATTCATCGAGCATCAAGCCAATCGTCTTATTAACACTAAGTCCCAGGCTCTCCCCTAGATTGGCATTGGGGTCAGCATCAATTGCCAGAATTGGTCCCGAGCTATTCTTTTTCAGGTAGCGAATGACGAGACTAGCTACAGATGTTTTCCCAGTACCACCCTTTCCAGCTACAGCAATATTAAAGCTCAAGCAGTTTTCCTCCGCTAAAACAGCCCTGTAACCTTTCCCGTGTTTACATCAACATCGACCCGTCTAAAGGCAGGGTTAGATGAGGTTCCTGGCATCAGGCTGATAGCCCCGGCGCAAGGACAGAGGAATTTCGCCCCGGAGTAAATCAATACATCGCGGATGGGTAGAGCCCAATCCTTGGGGACGCCTTTAACTGCCGGGTCGTGGGTGAGGCTTAGATGAGTCTTTACCATCATGGTGGCGTAATCATCATATTTAGCATCGGACTCAAGTTTCTTGGCCTTGGCTTCGGCATCAGGGGTCCAGGATACACCATTAGCACCATAGACCACTTTGGCAATCTTTTCCACCCGCTCCCGTAGTTTCATTTCCACAGGATAAAGGAAATTGAACTCATTCTCAACTTTACAGGCTTCCTTGACCGTATCAGCTAGTTCTAGGGCACCGTCGCCGCCGTTAGCCCAGTGGCTGGACAAGGCGCAAAACGCCCCGGCTGCCTCGGCTGCCTTTCTCACCATAGCTATTTCATCCTTGGTATCGGTGTGAAAGCTGTTGATACAAACCACCGGTTTGATACCAGATGTCTTGATGATGTTGATGTGATGTATCATGTTAGAGATACCCTTCTCCAGCAGTCCCAGGTCCTCTTTAGCGTAAGAGTCAGGCAGGGGCAGACCGGCTACTACTTTAGGTCCTCCGCCATGCATCTTCAGTGCCCGGATGGTGGTGGTAAGTACTGACACATGCGGCTTGAGCCCACTATAGCGGCACTTAACATTCCAGAATTTCTCAAAGCCGATGTCGGCACCGAAGCCGCTCTCGGTAACATGATAGTCAAACAGCTTCAGCCCGACACGGTCGGCTGTTATTGATGACTGCCCTACAGCAATATTGGCAAAGGGTCCGGCATGAACCATGCAAGGCTGGTACTCCACTGTTGACATCAGGGTGGGGTTAATTGTGTTGCGCATCCAGGCGGTCATGGCGCCTCCTACCTCAAGGTCACCAGTGGTAATGACATTGCCCTTCTTATCAAAGGCTACCGTTATATTATCTAGTTTTTCCCGCAGGTCAGCTAAATCCTTGACAATGGATAGGATAGCCATAAGCTCAGAACCGACGGCGATGCCGAACTTGGACTGCATGGCGAAGCCATCCATACGCCCACCGAGACCGATGACGATATTGCGCAGGCTTTGAGCGCAAAAATCCATAATCCAGCCCATCTCCACCCTAGTGGGGTCGATGTCCAGGCGGCGCATCTTGGTGAGTCTAGCCAGTTGTTCGTCATCGTAATTGCGCTCATGCTGCATTCTAGACGTAAGCGCCACCATGGCTAGATTATGGGCATTCATGATGTCGTTGATGTCCCCGGTAAGACCCATAGAGAATTCGGTCATGGGAATAAGCAGCGCATTGCCACCACCGGCAGCCGTTCCCTTGATATTCATTGTCGGACCACCTGAGGGCTGGCGGATACAGCCGCCTACATTCAATCCACGCTTGCCCATGCCTTCCAAAATACCCATTGTCGTTGTTGTTTTCCCCTCACCCAGCGGCGTCGGGGTTATAGCAGTTACCTCAATATACTTACCATCCGGCTTGTCCTTGAGGCGGTCAATGATTTTCGTGAAATCAAGCCGGCATAGTTTCCCGAAAGGAATCATCTCATCCTTTTCCAGGTTTAGTCTCTCCCTCCACTCGTCTGGGGTTGGCATGTTGACTTCAGCCGCTTCTGCAATCTGCCAATCCTTCATTTTTACTGCATCGTAAGCCACAGAAAACCTCCTTTATTAAAATTTTGCTGATAATTGATGCCTATTAAAATGCAGTTATGCTTCTTACTAATTTATCAGGCTTTGTACTTTAGCCGGTGATAGCAAAGCCTGATAAATATTTCTTATTTCATTGATAATCTGCTGGCTGGAATCAAGCAAGGGAAGATTAGCCAGGTCAGCTTCCACTATTGCTTGGTCATAGGGGATAAAGCCAAGAATTTTGAAGTCGGGAAGGTTAGAAAGCAGGAATTTCCTGTCTGATTGGTTTCTGACCTTGTTGGCTACCACGGCGACATTCAGTAGACCAATATCCTGTGCCAGTTCATCAATCCTGTAGGCTGTTTCAATGCTCCGTCTGCCTGGTTCCACTACTACAATCAGTTTATCTACCGCCTTTGCTGTTCCTCGTGCCAAATGTTCTATCCCGGCTTCCATATCTAAAATAACCACCTCATCCCTTACTACCAGCAAATGGATAAGCAAAGCTTGTAGCAAAGCACCCTCAGGGCAATAACAACCAGTTCCACCTCGTTTAATTCGCCCCATTGCCATTAACCGAATTCCATCGTATATTATAGAATACTTCTCTGGTAAGTCATCAACTTTGGGGTTCAGCCTATAGTAGGGTGCAATTTGACCCGGGCGTGCTCCTGTCCTTTCTTCAATAAGAGCGCTCATCTCAGATATAGGGACCATCTTGTCACTGTCGGGAAAACCAAGGGTGGCAGCTAGATTGGCATCGGGGTCAGCATCTATAGCTAGAACAGAATAGCCAGCTTCAGAAAATACCTTAGCAAGGAGAGCCGTTAATAAGGTCTTCCCTACTCCGCCTTTACCAGTGACAGCAATCTTCATCTTGATTTATTCTTTTCATAATAAAGCTGAGTCTTTTGGGAAAAGTACCCAGCCTTATCAACCTCTGTTACCTATTGTTTTTCTGCTACACCGATTTTGTAGTTTATCCTGTGCTGAGCAAAAAGTCAAGCCATTTTACTTATCTAATATTAATATTGTCAAATAGGAAGCTGACAACAAAGCAAGCTTTAAAGGTTAGGCAATAATCTCTCTGGTCTTGTCTGCCGCGTCTCTACTTTCCCACTATGGTAGTCAGTCTGATTACACACGCTTCCGTGTATTTTGTCAAGGGTTTTATTCAGCACTTGGTATAGCCACAGGTGGGGCAGATGAAGCATCCCTCTTAATAGACGAGTAGGTTGCCACAGTCAGGGCACTGCCCAGCTAGGTTTCGTGAAGTAACGGGTCTAACATTTTATTACTGCACCAGCATATGGTATGTTAGCCGACGCTTCCTTAAATTTCTCAAAGGGCATAGCTACAATAAGTTCATTACTTGCGAAATTCGGCACCCTTCTTCTGGCATGGTCAGTTATTAAATTTATGTCTATTTCACCAGTTACCATAGGATTTGCCAGGGAGGTGCATCCAGCACTGACCAGATTATAGGTAAAAGGTTTCAACCCTGAGTACATTAGAAGGCTAACTATTCTATTCGCTTGCTCGGCAGTACAGACAGAAAGGACCAGGTCAGGCTCTACGGTCACCTCTGTGAGGGGCGCTATGACCACAAAGTTGCCCCGACCACTCGGCGGTGGTACATTGTCTAAGAATTGCCGTGCCAGTTGTTCCGAGGCGAACATTTTGTGAACATCCATGACCACCTTGATGATTTGCTCTTTAGGAACAGGGTCTAAGCCAAGGTAGTATTTTCCGCCTATGCAACTGCAAGTTTCCGATGAAAGATTAACCATTGCTTTTTCTCTTCTGACAATATCGATAGCTTCACAAGCAGCAAGCTTTCTCTCTGTGTCTACCCTGGAGTCTGGCTTATCGCTATACCTAACCCCTATTAGACAACTCCCTAGCTTGAGAGTCTCCTCGAACTCCCTAGCTAGCTCTTGATGGTTTTTCATTATTTTCCTCCTTTATACTCTGAATTCTTGATAACTGTTTCTGTTTAACACTTCGTATAGCCGCAGGTGGGGCAGATGAAGCAGCCCTCCTGATATACTAGAAGGTTGCCACAGTCGGGGCACTGCCCGGCTATGTTCCGGGCTATATCTACCTCATGACCACTATCCTTACTGTTTAGAGCATCCTCAACTTTTGAGCTTTCTTTCCCGTTGCCACTATCACCGCTTATGTGTTTTTCCAGAACGCTGGCAATGGCATCAGCGCAGGACAGGATAGACTTACCCTCTTCCCAGGCAATAGATGGACAGCGGATGCCACGAAGCTGCCTTACCACTGAGGCGACATCTATGCCAGACCTCAATGCCAGGGAGATGAGTCGGCAGATGGCTTCCAGTTGGGCAGAGGCACAGCCTCCAGCTTTGCCCAGTGTGGAGAAGACCTCGCATATTCCTTGCTCATCAGAGTTCACGGTTACATAGATATAGCCACAACCGGTGGTTACCCTTTCGGTAATCCCTGTGGTAGTTTTAGCTCTCCCCCTGGGGGTAAGCCCGGCACTCTCAACCTTTTCTACCTTGCCCGTGGTTAAAACCTGAGCTTCACGGCTTCTATCCCGGTAGATAGTTATTCCCTTTAATCCCTCTTCATAAGCCATCATATACACTTTGGCTATGTCTTCCTTGGTAGCATCCTGGGGGAAGTTGACTGTTTTAGAGACGGCGTTGTGGGTAGACTTCTGAAAGGCGGCTTGCATCTTGACATGCCCTTCAGGTGTTATTTCGTGGGCAGTGACAAATAGTAGTTTGATATCGTCAGGAACTCCGTCTGTATCTTGGAGTTTAGCCCCTGCGGCTAGCTGTCGCATAAGCTCCTCGGAGTAAAAGCCCTCGCTCCTGGCTACTTGCTCGAAATAGGGATTAACCTCGATAAGCTGGTCACTATCCAGTATGTTTCTGGTATAGCTCAGGGCAAAGAGAGGCTCAATACCGCTGGAGCAGCCAGCTATTATGCTCAGGGTACCGGTGGGAGCAATAGTAGTTCTGGTGGCATTTCTCACTCTGATACCATCGGGGCAGTCATAGATGCTTCCCTCAAAAGCGGGAAATACACCTCTTTCTTGTGCTATTTCTTTAGAAGCTTCAGTCGCATAGTGTTGTATATCGGCCATTACCTTCTCTGCTACTTTTAGCGCCTCCTCTGAGTCGTAGGGGATGCCCATCTGGATTAACATATCAGCAAACCCCATCACTCCGAGACCAATCTTTCTCGTCTTATTGGTCTTGTCCTTTATTTCCGGGAGGGGGAACTTATTAACACCGATGACATTATCTAGAAACCTGATAGCAATCCTTACCGTCTCAGCTAGCTTGGGATAATCAATATCGGTGGTTCCGTTTGTCGTTCGCAGCATCCTGGCTAGATTGATGGAGCCCAGATTACACGATTCGTAGGGGAGTAACGGCTGCTCCCCGCAGGGATTGGTGCTTTCAATTTCGCCCAAATGCTTAACGGGGTTATCCTTATTTATCCGGTCAAGGAAGACAATACCGGGGTCGCCTGTTTTCCATGCCATATCCACTATCTTATAGAATACCTCCATGGCATTTAGCTTGCCCGCTATTTCATTAGTGCGTGGATTTATCAGGTTATAGTCGGTGTCAGACCTGACTGCTTCCATAAACGCTGTGGTTACAGCTACCGAGAGATTAAAGTTGGTAAAGGCGGCAGGGTCTTCTTTGGCGCCGATGAATTTCATAATGTCGGGGTGGTCAATGTTAAGAATAGCCATATTTGCCCCACGGCGCATTCCACCCTGTTTAATGACATCAGTGGCAACGTCAAAGGCTCGCATAAAGGATACAGGGCCACTGGCGACACCACCGGTGGAGCCTACTCTATCTGTTTCTGGTCTTAGACTGGAGAAGGAAAACCCTGTCCCGCCGCCACTTTTGTGGATGAGCGCCGTATTCTTTACTGCATCAAAGATGGATTCCATTGAGTCGTAAATGGGAAGGACAAAGCAGGCTGACAGTTGCCCTAATTCCCTCCCCGCATTCATCAGAGTAGGCGAGTTAGGCAGGAACTCTAGATTAGCCATCAACTGGTAGAACTCCTCCTCCCTTGCCTTGACATCTGCCTTAGGGTCGTAGATGAGCTCAGCTGAGGCGATAGTCTGTGCTACACGGCGGAACATCTCCTCTACCTTCTCAATAACTTGCCCCGTTTTGTCTTTCTTCAGGTATCTTCTCTCCAGAACTCGGCTGGCATTTTCAGTAAGATTAATGCCAGGAGTCAGTTGAACCTTTGGCTTGGTGGGGATAATAGGCATCTCTTTAATTTGGGTTTTCATTTTAGGTTTAACCTCCTCCGGCTTAGCCGGTTCTTCAGCAGCTAAGATTTCCTTCACTGCAGCCCGGATTTCAGAATCTGTGGGCAGGTGTTTCTGAAGAAGGCGAGGCTTGGGCACCAGGTGTTCCATTCCGGGCAGGGTTTGCTGCTGTTCTAGGCGTTCAATCACCTGAGCGGTGAGTTGCTCTATCTTATTTCTATCACGTATACCGATTGACTCAGCATCAGCAACAACAGCCCTGAGAATTTCGGTACGATTAATAAATCCTTCACCGTTGTTATACTTATTACTATTACTTGACATGGTATCCCCCGAATCTAGTATTTCTTTCCCTCAGTTCATCTATCAAGGAAGGCTAGAGAGATAACGTATCTCGTTTCCTTGCGTCCAAAACCTCTGGATTCCATAGGGCAACGCTTGGTAACAGTATTGAGCTTAAAAAGTTTAAAAGACTCAACAGGGGTATCATTTTCATAAGCTTGATGCAATTTGGAGGGGTATCTAACAAGTGTATGCACTGGCATATAGTTAGCTTTGCCTCTCGATTTTCCCCCTGGGCCTGCACGCCAGGCTAGCCGAAGCGTTTTAGGCTTGGCGCTTCGGTGCGGCTTCCACAGAAGGGCAATGCAAGGTTCCGTACTAACTTCAGCAATCCGCCAGGCGGCGGCACGAATGGAAACTTTAAAGACGTTTGCCAATCGCTCAATCGATTGTACGGACAAACCAAAACCTGACAAATATTCTCTAAAAACCAACTCTGGCATGAGTAGTTCGGTAGCAGCGACATCACATAGGCGTTCTCTAGTTTTTGAATGAGCTATTGCATGAGCTTGTGGATTGAAAGTTCGGAACTCAATATTCTCTGTGTTGAGTTCTAGCTTCAGCTCACTAAGTAAAGTGTGCCCAATCTCGTGAGCACAGGAGAAGTTTTGTCTAGCCGGGTTGTGGTTTTGGTTAACCTTAATCACATAACCGTCATGAAATCTGAGTAGGACACCGCTCACTTTTCCGAGGTCAGCTTTAACAAATTTCTTGATACCCTGCAAGCGAGCAAATTCTTCGGGCAAAAACGGCGGTTTATCATGTCCCCTGTCCTTAATCAATTGGTTCAACAACTGTCTGGCTCGTTCAACAATAAGACTGGTAGCTTGATCCAAATTGACGGATAGTGGTACTACCTGGGTAGTGAAGCTGTTACCGATTAAGTAGTCTATACCCATTAATAACTCCTAATCATTATAGTCCCAAAAGTTACCCTGCCGAGGAGGCATTGCCGGTGGTGGCTTGATGAGTTCCACCAGCTCGTCGTGTGATAGAATATCAGGCGTATCTTCAAAAAACCTTGCCCTGGCATTTGTTAGACCGAAGGCTGTAACGCAATTCTGCAAAAAATCCTCTGTTACTGGTACAGAATCGCCGCCTATTCCTTTCTCGATAAGGTTTTTCGAGTATCCTGTCAGACGAGCAAGTTCCTGTGGCATGATCCTTCTCTCGTTCATCCGCCAGCATATTGCTTTCCAAATGTCCTTTCTCTCATTGATGTCTTTTTGGCTAGGCGTTATTCTCATTTTCCTCCTCCTAATGTTTTCGTTTCTGGCTCCTGGTTTAGGTTAATTTTATTTACTTCTTCTGACTCGTCCTTGTCTCGTAAGGGGTCTCCCTACTTGCTCACTGGGAAGTAAGGGGAGCTGGCTAGTGGGCGCAGGTGTTTCAGCTTCGCTGCTAACCAGGGTGTCTACCTCTTGTTTTAGGGCCGTGATGTCAGTAAACTCACGGTAGACGCTGGCAAAACGGATATAGGCAATATAATCTAGGCTCTTTAACCTTTCCATTACCATGTTACCGATGACAGCACTGGGTATCTCAACCTTACCCAGGCGGCAAAGCTCAGCTTCTATTTCATCGGCAAGCTTATCAACGGTGCCCATAGGCAATGGTCGTTTTTCACATGCCTTGTGAATACCGGTTAGCAGTTTATTTCGGTTAAATTCCTCACGCCTCTCGTCTTTCTTAATAACAAAGAGACTAGCCGGTTGTAGTCGCTCATAGGTAGTGAACCTGGAGCCGCACCTTAAGCATTGACGTCGGCGGCGTATGCCATCATTTACATCGCGAGAATCAACAACCTTAGAATCATGGTAACTACAATAAGGGCAATTCATAGCAATATTCCACATTATATAGGATATTAAAACTAGAATACCACAATATGTAGTATTTGTCAAGGGTTATAGGGGCTATTGAGGTTTATCATAAGATGGTAAACAAACAAGAAGGCTGTAGTGCATTAGCACTTACAGCCTTTGCGCTGGTCTCGGGGGCTTCCCTCAGTTAATGGGGAAGGTACCCGAGAGCTTTAAGGGGTCAGAGTGCGTAACGGTGTCTTCACCTGTTTGGTATTGGGAGGTACTGCTTGGCGCCGATGGCTGAATAATGGGCGGCGCAGGAAAGAGGGAACATCTAGTTCCTCTTCACTCTTTAAGCCCTGAAGCATTTGGGTAAGCTCCTCTTCTTGGTTAGCACCGGGCATCCCTATCTTGGAAGTAAATCCAGTGGCAATCAGGGTAATCTTTATCTCGTTATCCATAGTAGGGTCATGAGCCACCCCGAAAATGATGTTGGCATCAGGGTCCACCGCTTGCTTGATTACCTCAGCCGCTTCATTAACTTCAAACAGGGTGAGACTGCTACCACCGATGACATTGAACAACACGCCCTTTGACCCGTCTATGGAGACATCGAGCAGGGGGCTAGCTAAGGCTTCTTTGGCTGCATTTACCGCCCGGTCTTTACCCGAGCCGGTACCTATGGACATCCAAGCCGGACCAGCATCCTTCATTACTGTCTTTACATCGGCAAAGTCAAGGTTAATCATCCCAGGGACAGTGATAACTTCAGCGATAGCCTGAACACCATGGCGCAGAACATCGTCGGCTAGCTTAAAAGCATTATCCACCGGTGTCTTCTGGTCACAGAGGTCGAGCAAGCGGTCATTAGGGATAATAATAAGGGTATCAATCTTGCCTAACAGGCGGGTAATGCCTTCATCTGATACTTGACAGCGGCGGACACCTTCAAAGGTGAATGGTTTGGTAACTACGGCAATAGTGAGGGCTCCACTTTGCTTAGCTGTTTCAGCAATAACAGGTGCCGCCCCGGTGCCAGTACCACCACCCATACCGCAGGTGATAAATACCATATCAGCCCCAGAGACGACTTGCCTAAGCTCGTCGCTGCTTTCTTCGGCTGCTTTCTGACCCAATGTATGGTCACCACCTACGCCTAATCCTTTGGTAAGCTTCTCTCCAAGTTGGATACGGGTTGGGGCTTCGGTAATGGCCAGCGCTTGGGCATCGGTATTCACGGCGATGAACTCTACACCTTGAATCTCCTCCCTGACCATGCGGGTTACAGCATTGCAGCCACCACCACCTAGACCGATTACCTTAATGTTGGCTGGGTTAGAAACAAAGCTCGTTTTTGCCATCTCTCCTCCTTTCTTGTCTATATTTAAAAAGTATTCTTTCCTGGGACAGCTAGCGGAACAGGTTCCTAATTCGAAAAGTTAAATGCCTTAAAACTGCGCCCAGTCCGCGGGGTCGCCGGGTCTGTGCGCTGTCATGTTTTGCTCCCCACAGTAGGAGCCCAACGCTTGTGGCGTATGCAGGATCGCGGAGAGCATCGGTGATACCATACATATTGGTAGGAACGCCTACTCTTACCGGGAGTCGAAGTATATCGCGTCCCAGGGATTCTATGCCAGAAAGGTTAGAGCTGCCGCCAGTAAGCACCAGCCCGGCCGGGACTAATGTCTCGTATTCAGAGCGTGGTAGCTCTAGCAATATAAGTCTTACGATTTCCTCAACCCGAGCCCTGACGATGTCGCATAGGTCTTGATAGGAGACACCGTGTCCGTCTTCTGATATTGTGTTGCTAGTTTCTGCCTTGCTTTCGTAAACTGGCATAACGCTGCCATACCGTTTTTTCATCTCCTCAGCTACATCAAATGGTAACCCCAAACCAATAGCAATATCTCTGGTGATTTGATAACCAGCTACAGGGAGAATAGAGGTATGCCAAATGCTTCCCTCTCTGAAGACAGCGACATCTGTAGTACCACCGCCGATGTCAGCTAGTATGACACCTATTTGCTTCTCATCTTCAGTCAATACTGACTCGCTGGCAGCTAAAGGTTCGAGGACGAGGTCATCAATATCTATGCCTATACTGCGAATACACTTTATTAGATTTTGGACGGAAGTTACTGCTGCAGTAATGATGTGCGTCTCCACATCTAGCCGGAAGCCGTGCATCCCTACTGGGTTCTTGACTCCTACCTGACCATCAACAGCATAACCCCGAGGAATAATATGAAGCAGCTTTCTGTCATTAGGAACTTTGATGTTTTGGGCAGATTGAAGTACTCGCCTTAAGTCATCTGGACGTACCAATCTATCATTGCGAGTGATGGCTACCACCCCTCGGTTATTGAGTGAGCTGACATGTCTCCCAGTGACGCCGATATAGGAAGATTCTATTTTATAGTTGCTGGCTTGTTCCGCTTTTTTCACTGACTGGTGTATTGCCTCTCTGGCATCGTTGATGTTGACTACTAGTCCTTTATGTAACCCTCTGGATGGGGTAATACCCACTCCTACAATCCGGATGCTACCTCCATCACTTACATCAGCTATGGTGGTGCATATCTTCGTGGTGCCAACATCAATAGAAGCTACGGTGGTTCGCTTTTTCATCTTCTCCCTCCTTTTTAGCTAGGTTTATGCTCCCTTTTGAATTTACCTTTTACATTTTTTTCGCAACCTCCTCTTTTTCTTAGTCTCAATGATTTATCCAAACTGAGCGGATAAGAATGTCCTTCGGAGCTTCTTTAGTAAAGCTGGTCTCCTCCATCCATTGTCTTTAATCTCCGTAGAACCCCCCAATTCTTCAACGGTGATATGGAGCTCATCCTGATTAGCAATGCGCTCAGCCGCTCTCAATTTGGCACTGCGGCTGCGCGGATTAAGTTGAATCTCCGTTAGGGAAGGACTAGTAACCTTCTTATTGATTAATCTTAAACTGGCGGTATGTCGGCAAACACAGGTTGGTGTACCTGGGGGACAAATACAATTTCTTGATTCCTGTCGCATAAATTGTTTCACTATCCGGTCTTCAAGGGAGTGATAGCTAATGACCACCAATCTACCTTCAAAGCCAAGGAGGTCGATTGTCTGCTTGAGGGCTGCTTCTAGATGCTCAAGTTCATGGTTAACCGCTATTCTTAGTGCCTGAAAAGTTTTAGTGGCAGGGTGGAGTCTACCCCGTCTCCCACCAGTAGCTTGCTCTATCGTCTGAGCCAGTTGAAGGGTAGTTTTTATAGGGCGTTGGTTAACAATGTGGTGAGCTATTTGCCAGCTATGGCCTTCCTCACCATATTCCCTTATAAGGTGAGCTAGTTCAGCCTCGGAGACTGTATTAATGATATCGGCGGCAGTAACCTCCTGATTGGGACTCAACCGCATGTCAAGAGGTGCATCGTGCTGGAAACTGAAACCACGACCACTCCCATTGAGCTGAAGAGAGGATAGCCCCAGGTCTAACAAGATACCGTGCACCGGGAAGAAGTCATATTTAATGCAGATAGTCTGTAAATTAGCGAAGTTTTCGTTAATGAGAAGACTTGAACCACTATAGGCTTCAAGTCTTGCCCTGGCTATTTTTATGGCTTCAGGGTCAGCGTCAATACCCAGTAGTTGCCCACCGGGAGAACTGCGCTCTAAAATGGCAGCAGCATGCCCGCCAGCACCGAGGGTGCAATCTATATAGCGACCCCCAGGCTGAACAGCTAGTGCCTCCAGTATCTCGTTCACTAGAACCGGGATATGAGTGGGGATTAACATTGTTAGATTCATTAGTGCCTTTCTAAGCTTTCTATAATCTGCCAGGATTGCTCTTGGCTAATAGACTTTTCTGATTCCCACTGCTCTTTATTCCACAGTTCAAGATAAGTATTAGCGCCAGCTATAATTACATCATCTACAATCTCAGCATACTGCCTTAGCGAAATCGGCAGAGCTATTCTTCCCTGCCCATCTATGCTGATACTAAAGGCAGTGGCAAAAATAGCCCGATTTAGCTTCCTCAGCTTACTGCGTGTAACTGAACCGGTGGTAAGTGCGGTCGCCAACTTTCTCCACTCAGATAGTGGATAGACGGAGATACAGTTCTCCATCCCCGGAGTTAATATCACTCCCTCTTTTAATTCTCTTCTGAACCTGGGGGGGATAGGCACTCTCCCCTTTTCATCAATCTTATATTCAAATTCACCAAAAAACATTGTTAGTCCTTCACTCGTCCCCTTATTTTACCACTTTCTCCCACTTTCCACCATTCTACTACACATCTGCCCCCATTTGTCAAGTCTTTTTGTGGTTAAATTTATCAAATTCAATGATTTTGATATATGCTTTGTATATGGTAGAATAGAAACTGCTATTGAAGAGGAGGCAATTGAGAACACTCGGAATAGCGGGAAGGATTAGGTCAGTGCAAATTGATATTTTGACTTTATTTCCTCAGATGTTCCAAAGCCCATTTAGCACTGGAATCCTCAATCGGGCTATTGACCAAGGGCTGGTCAGGATTAATATTCATAATATTCGTGACTGCACTCACGATAAACATCATATCGTTGATGATTATACTTATGGTGGTGGAGCCGGCATGGTACTCAAGCCCGAACCTATTTTTGAGACGGTAGAGTCAATTAAACCGGACATAAAAGAAGGGGTTGATATATTACCAATTATTCTACTTACTCCACAGGGTCGCCCCTTTTCACAGGAGATTGCTAACGAGCTATCAAGCTATAGATATATGATTCTTATCTGTGGTCGCTATGAAGGGGTTGATGAGCGGGTTCGTGAGCACCTGGTTACCGATGAGATCAGTATTGGTGATTATGTGCTTAGCGGTGGTGACCTAGCGGCTATGGTGGTGGTAGATGCTGTAGTCAGGCTACTGCCAGGGGTTCTTGGCTCAAAGGCTTCATCCATGGATGATTCTTATGCCGCTGGGCTATTAGAATACCCCCAATACACTCGTCCTGCGGTATTTAGAGGATGGTCGGTGCCTCAGGTTTTACTTTTAGGAAATCATGCCCAAATCACTAACTGGCGCCGTGAGCAGGCTATTAAGCGCACTCTAGAGCGCCGCCCAGAACTAATAGATAAGGCTAGTCTAAGTTTGGGGGAGAGACAGCTAGTAGATGGGTTAAGAAATTGCTTGCCAACCCCACCCCCTTCAAACTTGTCCCTGACAAATACAATATAATATGGGAGTCTAATAAAATGAATATGGAATCACTAATTGAAATCAAACCCAATCCTAATATTCCTGATATTGCCCCTGGTGACACAATAAAGGTCACGGCTAAGATTGTGGAAGGGGAAAGGGAGCGCCCCCAGTTATTTAAGGGGGTAGTAATCAAGGTTCGGCACGGTGGGGTCGGTGCTAGCTTTACCGTGAGGCGTGTTGCTTATGGTGTTGGTGTTGAGCGTACCTTTCCTCTATACTCACCACTGGTAGACAGAGTGGAAGTAGTACGCCATGGGAAGGTACGCCGGGCTAAGCTTCATTACTTGCGTGGGCTAAGTGCCAAGGCGTCTCGTATCAAGGAAAAGCCAGTAAGCAAGAAAAAGAAACAGGAGCAGAAGTCAGACTAGAGCTACCTTAAACACCCGGAAAACCTAACATTTTTCTGAGAACCGGTTATTGTTGGAGTTTAACAGGTGGAGTATGCCGAGGTTAGTGTTAATTCGCCGGTAGCCCAGCGCCGGATGTTTAGCTATACTATACCCTCTGGTTTAACCATTGATGTGGGGCAGGCGGTGTTGGTTCCCTTCGGTGATAAGCTCCTCCAGGGTATTGTCTTGGAACTAAGCCATTACCCATTGGTAGAGGAAACCAGGGAAATAGCTGATGTTATTGAGACCCGCCCTCTAATATCTTCCTTCCAGGTATCACTGGCTCGCTGGCTCAGCGAGTATTACCTATCACCACTCTTTAATGCGGTGGCGCTAATGCTACCGCCAGGATTTGAGCGGAAGGTAGTTACTTTTGTATCTAGTTCCTCAATTCCCCATGAACAAGATACGTCCTCTCTTACCCCTAGACAGGAGGATGTTTTCGAATTAGTTGGGAGACAGGGCAAAATTAGTCTCAGGGAACTGGAGAGAAAATTGGGGGCGAGACAGGCTAGGATTATCACCTCTAAATTAATTGCTCAGGGTTTGGTGGTCAAGAGCTATGAACTGGAGAGAGTTAAGGTAAAACCAAAGAAGGTGCGTTACCTGCGTCTGGTGGTGAAGGCTAGTGAAGCTAGGCAGGAGGCAGCTAGACTGCGTGGGAAAAGGGCTATTAGACAGGCGGCTCTTCTCGACTTTTTGGCTCATCAGTCTGAAGCAGTGCCTTTAGCAGAAGTCAGGCAGAGAGTCAGCTGTGATAAAGCGGTAGCTGACGCCTTAGTCAGCAAGGGTTTAGCCAAGATTGAGCCAATTGAAGTAAAACGCGAGCCAATTTCCTATGAGAGCATTGCTTTATCTTATCCGCTGACCCTTACCAAAACCCAAAAGTCAGCATTCAACTCTATTAAGTCAAGCCTAATGTCGGCGGCGAAGGGTAATCCACAACCAAATGTTTTTTTGCTTCGCGGGGTTACTGGAAGTGGCAAGACGGAAATTTATCTCCAGGCTCTGGCTGAGGCAGTGAGGCTGGGTAAGCGAGGCATTGTTTTAGTTCCAGAGATTGCTCTTACTGCCCAAACCATAGAGCGATTTGCCTCGCGCTTTCCCCATAAAGTGGCTGTCCTTCACAGTAAGCTCTCCTTGGGTGAACAATTTGATGAGTGGCAGCGAATAAGAGATGGAGAATTTGATGTGGTTATTGGTTCCAGGAGTGCCATTTTTGCTCCTCAACCTGACCTGGGTATCATTGTTATTGATGAAGAGCATGAATGGACCTATAAACAGCACGATAAATCGCCTGGCTACCACGCCCGTGATGTGGCTATGAAGCTGGCTGAGTTAACCGGGGCGGTGGTTATTCTGGGTAGTGCTACCCCTGATGTGGAGACTTTTTACCACGCTCAAATAGGAGACTATCGCCTCCTTGAGCTTTCGGAGAGAGTTACCCCCGGCGAGGGTTCACCCCTCCCCCAGGTCAAAGTAGTAGATTTAAGGCAAGAGCTGAAGGCGGGAAATAGAAGCCTCTTTAGTCGCTCTTTGTCACGGGCTACGGCTAAAGCAGTTACCAATGGCGAGCAGGTGATTCTATTTCTTAATCGACGAGGAGCAGCTACCTTCATTCAATGTCGGAGTTGTGGCTTTGTCCTTCGCTGTAAGCGCTGTGATGTTACCCTTACCTATCACCTTACTCAAGATGTTTTAGTCTGCCATCAGTGTAACTATAGAACATCAGTGCCTCAGATTTGCCCCCAGTGCTTAAGTCGCCGAATAAAGTTTCTAGGTATTGGCACCCAGAAGTTGGAGCAAGAAACGAGTTTTACTTTTCCCCAAGCCAGGCTGCTGCGTTGGGATAGTGATGTTGCCCGGGGGAAGTATTCGCATAGGGAAATATTAGGCAAGTTGCGTGCCCATGAGGCTGATATTCTTATTGGCACGCAAATGATTGCCAAGGGATTGGATTTACCCCTGGTTACTCTGGTGGGAGTAGTTTGTGCCGATACTGCTTTAAATCTACCTGACTTCCGGGCCGGGGAGAATACTTTTCAGCTTATGAGTCAGGTGGCAGGGAGGGCAGGTCGCGGCAGCTTAGGAGGGCAGGTTATCCTTCAAACCTATTCCCCTGAGCATTATGCTATCAAGGCGGCAGCTAAACACGACTATGCCCTTTTCTATAACCAGGAAATCAACTATCGCCGCCAGCTTTATAATCCTCCTTTCAGTCAACTAGCTAGCCTTGTTTATAGTCATGCTAATGAGGCTCTTTGCCAGCGGGAAGCAGAGAGAATGAAGCGCTTGCTCATTGAAGAAAGAGACTCAAGGGGGATAGCTAACCTTAGTCTAATTGGTCCCGCCCCAGCCTTTATTCATAGGCTGCGGGGAAGGTATCGGTGGCAAATAATAGTTCGTGGCGCTGAACTTTCTGCTTTTCTATCGCCAATACCTGTCCCTCAGGGCTGGATTGTGGATATTAACCCCGTGGGGCTAAAATAAGGTTTACATTTTAGCTTTGGTTAGCTATAACGGTAGCTGATAAGATGGTAGCAAATTCAAGGCGGTTAACTCCAAGAAGCCGACATTTCCTTTACTTCTCCTGAAGTGATTATACAACAACACCCAGATTTCGTGCCAAAAACCCTTGACAATGAAACATATGTTCTAATATAATAGTAATTCCCTTTCCCTCCGGAGCCAATGCGATGTCGAAGCTTATTGGTGAACCAATAAAAGTACACAGGAAAGAAGATTCCTTGATAACCGCCTTTATCTGGAGGAAACGACTCTACCGGGTTAATGAGGTTATCGGCTGGTGGCGGGAACCATCCGAGTGGTGGAACGGAAAAGCAATACGCCTTTTTGTTCGCGTTAACGCTAGCAATTCAAGCAAAGGTACCTATGAGCTTTATAAGCTTGGTGAGAGTTGGTTTCTTTCCAGGATTCTCGATTGAGGTAGCAGCTATGGGTTTTATTCACCTTCATGTCCACTCCCAATATAGCTTTCTTGACGGTGCCTCTTCTCTGGACAAACTTTTGGAGAAGGTAAAGGCACTAGAAATGCCCGCTCTGGCTCTAACCGACCATAACCGGCTAACAGGAGCCATTAGGTTTTATGAGAAGGCTAAGGCTCTGGGCATAAAGCCCATCGTAGGTGTAGAAATCAGCCTGGAAGATAACTACCATCTCACCCTGCTCTGCAAGAATAAAAAGGGCTACTCTAATCTGTGCCGGCTGCTCACCGAAGCTCACTTGGCAAACCGAGGTAGACAGCCTGTCGCCACTGGGGAGATGCTAAGCAAGTTTAATGCTGGCTTGATAGCCCTGTCTGGCTGTAGCAGAGGTAAACTGCCATCCCTGATTGAGAAAGGTAGAGTGGAGCAAGCCAAGGAAGCAGCTCGTTTCTACCGGGAAATCTACGGAAGTGACTTCTTCGTGGAACTCATCCGCTATCCATCCAGAGAGGGAATGAGCAGCAGCCACCAACTTGCCAGCTTTGCTGAAGAAGAAGGCATACCCATAGTGGCCACCAACAATGTCCACTATGCTGAAATGGAGGAATACAGAGTCAAGGAACTGCTCAATGCTATTGACCTGAATATCCCGGTGTCTCAGTTACCGAGCTGCCGCACTGTGGAGCAATACCTGAAGTCGTCGCAAGAGATGTCCAAGCTCTTTAGAGATCTACCTGAAGCAATAACTATGACAGAGGAGATAGCTTCGAGATGTAGCCTGGA
The DNA here is from genome assembly GCA_011170285.1 of Dehalococcoidia bacterium. Lineage (GTDB taxonomy): Bacteria > Chloroflexota > Dehalococcoidia > Dehalococcoidales > W498 > W498. Next base: position 32,092 of record DUEE01000023.1, on the reverse strand, counting down.
ACTGGAAACAGGAAAACTGCATTTCCCCAGATTTGATACTCCCAGAGGCGAAAACGACTGCAGTTATCTATCAAAGATAGCCCGGGCCGGAGCTTTAAGGAAGTATAGCTCATTAACACCGAAAATCGGAAATCGCCTGGAGTATGAGCTTGACATAATAAGCAGACTCGGCTTCTGTGGCTATTTCCTCGTCGTCGGGGATATTGTCCGTTGGGCAAGGGAACACGGTATAAGGTGCCAGGCAAGAGGCAGTTCCGTAGACAGCCTGGTCGTCTATGCCCTGGATATCAGCAATGTTGACCCTATCGAGCATGACCTGCTCTTTGAACGCTTTATGCATCCTCTACGGTATGAGCCGCCCGATATTGATCTGGACATCGACCGCCGGCGCCGAGATGAAGTGAGAGACTATATCTATCAAAAATATGGGGCCGAAAATGTTGCCTGTGTCGGCACCATTAACACCTATATGGCTAGGGGAGCTATCCGGGATGTAGGTAAAGCCCTGCAAATACCTCAAGAGCTAATTGGCGAAGCCTGTAAGGGCATTCATTACCTGTCGGCATCTCAACTCCTGGAATACGCAGATTCCTATCCCGAGTTAAAGAAGAGCGATATCTATAAACGACCTGAGCTTGCCAAGTTCTTCAAGATGTGTGCTGCCATTGATGGGTTCCCCAAGCACATGTCAGTTCACCTGGGGGGATTGCTGATTGGAGATGGCAGGCTCTCAGACCTAGTTCCTCTGGAATGGTCCAGCGGTGGTGACATCATCAGCCAGTATGATAAAAATGATATTGAGAAGTTGGGCATTGTCAAGATGGACATCCTGGCACTGCCTACCTTAACTGTCATCGAGGATACGCTGTCCAATATAAAGAAGGCCAGAGACATTGATATTGATCTGGACAGGATAGACCGAAATGACCCTGAATCCTTCGCCATGCTCTGTGACGGTAAATCAATTGGCACCTTCCAACTGGAGTCACCAGCACAGAGGGAGATGGCAGGGAGACTGTTGCCCAACCGCTTTGAAGACATAATAGTTTCAATTTCCCTGGTCAGACCGGGACCTCTCAAGTCAAACATGGACAAGCTTTACCTGCCTAGAAGACACGGTAAAGAACCAGTAACCTATCTTCACCCAAGGTTAAAGAATGCCCTGGGTGAAACACTGGGAGTGATACTCTACCAGGAACAGGTATTGAAAGTGGCACATGACCTGGCTGGCATGAGCTATGCCGGGGCTGATGGTTTCAGAAGAGCTATGACCCATGACCGTACCCAAGAGGAAATGGAAAAGATGCGGGGCTTCTTTATTTCCAGTGCTGTCGGCGGTGGTGTGGATCGGGCTCTCGCATCGAAGGTCTTTGAGCAGCTAGCTTCCTTTGCTGCATATGGATTTTGCGAAGCCCATGCCGCTGCCTACGCTGTCATTGCCTACCAGACTCTCTGGCTAAAATGCCATTATCCTGCCGAGTTCTTCGCCGCGGTACTGTCAAACCAGCCTATGGGGTATTACCCACCGCGAGTCCTGATAGCCGATGCCAAGAGGTTCGGAGTTAAAATATTACCCCTCGATATCAACTACTCCACTGACCACTATACTGTAGAAAATGGAGCAATAAGAGTTAGTCTCAGGCAACTAAAAGGAATGTCAAAAGAGGTAATGGAATCTATATTATCGGAAAGAGCCAATGGCAAATTCACTTCACTGAGGGACTTTGTCTTGAGAACAAACACCAGTCAGCCTATTGTAGAGAACTTGCTCAAGGTCAACGCCTTCGATTCTCTCGATGATAGAAGTGAATTGCTCTCACAGCTTCCCGAACTGATGAAACTGAAACGCATAGTAGGTCGGGGAGCCAGAGCCTTTTTTGAAGACGAAAGGCTGGAACCAGGGATAATAAAAGAGGCAGTAAGAAGCGATGTTAAGACAAAGATGCTAATTGAAAGAGAGCTTCTGTCTCTAGATTTATCAGCGCATCCATTAGATTTCTTACCCTTTGACAATGGATTCACTCGGATGAAAGACCTGCCCTCAGTAGCTACCGGCAAGACTGTTAGAATTGCTGGCTCAGTAATTCGCTACCAGACACCTCCTACAAGAAATGGGAATAGGGTAGTGTATGTGATTATGGAGGATGGTACCGGAATAGCTGATGTAACCGTATTTGCTAATGTTCAGGAAAAATGTGGGCAAGTCTTGTTCCGCGAAGGTTGGCTAGTAGTTGATGGGAAGATACAAAGAAGAGGCCCTAAAGCGCTTTCAATCATTGCTGAGAATTTGTCTCCGTTGAACACGACAAATTAAGATAGCCAAAAAGGATGTTGAGCTGGTCACCCATTAGTTTTCAGAGCCAGTAGAGACTCGGAGAAGGACATAGGACTCAATCTTGTGCGCTGTCGCCGAAATGTTGCAAGACGCCTCAACATTCACTGCTAACCACTCCTTGCCAGGTTTAATTGCTTATGCCCACTTTGCTGATGGGAAGTGGCGTGCTCCACTGCTCAACGAGCCCGTCTTTCAGCCAGATTACCCTGTCTACATATTTCTCATCCTCGGGCTCATGTGTCACCATAACAATCGTCTGCCCAAGCTCCCTATTTAGCTTCCTGAATAGCTCAAGGATGAGCTTAGCTGAGGCGAAGTCTAAGTTCGCTGTCGGTTCATCTGCGAATAGAATCTTTGGTTGATTAATGAGAGCCCGGGCAATAGCTGCTCTCTGCTGCTCACCGCCAGATACCTCATTCGGATAGTGATTCAATCGCTCTCCTAAGCCGACTGTTTCTAGCAATTCTGCCGCTCGTTTTTTGTGGCTGTTTTCCTTACCCAGACAAAGGGCTGGCACATAAACATTCTCCAAGACAGTCATCTCGGGAAGGAGCGAGTATTCCTGAAAAACATATCCCAACTTTTCCAACCTGAAGTTCGCTTTTTTGCCATCGGAGAGCCTCAATACATTTCTATTCTCAATCAGGATTTCCCCATCTGTTGGGATATCTAGAAGCCCTAACATATGCAGCAGAGTGGACTTACCGGAGCCACTCCTGCCCATAACAGCTACAAATTCGCCTGGCTTAACTTCTATATCGACGCCTCTCAGTGCCTGAGTTGCTGTGAGACCATGCCCATAAACCTTTCGTAAGTTTTTAACTTTAATCATACACGCTAATTCCCCCAGATAGCTTTAATAATGCTCTGCCTGGTAATACTCAGCACAGGAATAAATCCGGCAAAGGCCGCCGCTAAAAGCAGCCCCAACACTGCAATCTGTATCGTTGCTGGCTTGACGGCAAAACTCACCAGTCCTATAGGCAGGGTAAGAGGGTGAAGAGCAAAATATGGCTGAATCCCGTAGCCGAATACCAGTCCACCGAAGATAACACCAAAGGCAGCGTAGAATAATGCCTGAATAAGGTAGGAACAAAGGACGACATTTCTCTTAATACCAATAGCTCTAAGTATGCCGATCTGCCGTTTCTTGTTTATGACATTGATGTAAATCACGATAAACATGACAACGGCAGCCACTACCAACCCAATACTATTAATGAGGGAAGCAATTACATCAAAACTTGACACTATACCGCTGGTGGCACCACCGTATTCCCGCCAGCTTCTGATTTCACCATCAATGCCCAGAGCCTCAAATTCTTTAATGAACCGATTTTCTTCACCCGGCTGCTCTATCCTGACCAGGATCTGGCTGGCGCGGTCTGTAAAAATTGTCCTGCCCAAGACTGAAGCCATTTCTTTTCTGGTGACAAATGCTAAACGATCTGCCCTCGTCATCTCCCGAGCTTGGAAAATTCCCTTCACGTGGTACTCTCGTTGTACACCGTTGGGATAGGTCAGCCGCACCTTGTCGCCAACCTGTGCTCCTTGTAGGGTGAGGAATGATGCCGTTTCTGCCCGGTCACCTCCGGCAACCTCTACGCCCAACACAATCTCGTCGCGGTCACCGGGGTCAAGATAACTACCCTGAATAATGTGCTCATGAATCGTGGTAACATTGACTTCTCGTAAGGGGTCAATGCCAACTATAGACCAGGTGCCGCCTTTACCCTTGTCTGATGATGATTCCTTTTCGAGCCACTCATACTCGATGCAGGCGCTGGTATCCAAGTGGGCCGAAACGCCGACTATTCCGGGAATATGCTCCACCTTCTCCTCTATTAGTGAAGAGCGGTCAAGATAGTACTTATCTTCACTCGGGTCAATAACTATGTTGGCATATAGGGTATTGACCTGTTGCTCATCTAAGGTATTGGTTACACCAGACAAGATAGAAGGCGTAAGAAGCAAGTTAGCAAAACTGAGGGACATCACCAGGATAATCAAGGTCAGTGCCCATCGATTTCCTTTGATTATAGACTTGTAAGCCAAAAATAAAGCCAGCTTCACATTCCCCATACTAGTTCTCTATTTCATTCCATAAAGAAAAAGTTCATTCATAGCATTATTACAAAATGGAAATATGTTCTCAAAAAAATTTACCTAGTTGCTTCTCTCAAAGCAGAGACTACTTTATTGATTAGTCCAATCAACATCGACCGGTCCTCCTCAGAAAGGCAGGACAAAATATTCTGAACTCGCTGCCGAACATAGTTATCCATGGTTTTGTGGAGCTCTCGACCAACACCAGTTAGAGTTACCCTGACTATTCGCCTGTCCTCAGGGTCAGGTAATCTTTCCATGTATCCGTTGTCCACTAACCAGTCCACTATGCGCGTTGCTGTGCTGAGTGGTACCGACAAATTATTGCTCAGTTCCCCCATGGTAAGACTATCTTTAAGGTAAATGGTGCTGCTCACACGATAGAACAGTTCGTAATTAGCAGTGCGGTGAGATTCTCTACCAGAATCTACACCACGGATATTTTCCTGTATTTGAGCTAGCTCCTTGGAGAGAGTAGCCTCAAACTTATTCCACACCTGTATGAAGCCGTGGACAATCGTGCTTATTTGATTATCGTAGACGGTCTGTTCCATTTACCTAAAGTTGCCTTTCTCAATAGTTTCATTATGGAATAATATCACATTGCAAAATACTTGTCAAGTGCCTCCCATTAGACAAAAAGTAGGGCTCGTAACTACCCGCGAGTGAACTAAGACTTGTGACTTTGGATGTTAGTTAGAGATAGTGGTCCGCCAGGTTGTTCTATTATAGGTAACATTTCGAGCTTCTGTCGCTACCAAGCATTGTGATTTGTTAAAGCAAGCTCGTGATTTTCATATCTTCAAGCCTATTACTCACCTGTCTCCAATAATATGCTACGCAATGTCCTTTCCAACTGTTCCATTGTGTAGGGTTTGGCAACAACAGCGCTGAAACCATATTCCCTGAAGTCAGACATTATGGGGTCGGTGGAGTAGCCGCTGGAAACAATTGCCTTAACATCGGGGTCTATTTCGAGCAGCTTCTTAATGACCTCCTTACCTCCCATCCCACCAGGAACGGTTAGGTCAAGAATAACAGCGTCAAAAGGTTTTTCTGACTTTTTAGCTTCTTTGTAACGCTCAACGGCTTCCGCTCCATAATCAGTCAGTTCTACCTCATATCCGAAATCGGTCAGCTCATCATGGAGAAGTGCTCTGACAATCTCTTCATCATCCATAACCAATATCCTGCCTTTACCAGCAGCAGCGGTTTCGGCTACTTCTTCCTTCTCTACTGGGATTGGTTTTTCAGAAGCGGGAAGATAGATGTGGAAGGTTGTACCGACCCCCAGCTTGGACTTGGCGGTGATGTAGCCTTCATGGTTCTTGACTATAGAGTAAGCAGTGCTCAACCCCAGTCCGCTTCCTTTCTGCTTGGTGGTGAAATAGGGGTCAAATATCTTACTGAGATGTTCTCTTGATATGCCAATCCCGTGGTCTTCTATGGTTATCTCCACATAGTTTCCTTCAGGCAGTGGTAAAGTACTGCTTGTTTTAACGACACTATTCCTAGCTCCTATGTTGAGTATTCCCTCTTCAGGCATAGCCTCGTCAGCATTGATAACCAGGTTAGTTATGACCTGGTTCATCTGTCCTTCATCAACTTCTACTGACCAGAGGTTATCCGCTAGGGAAAACTCGCACCTGATATTGGAACCTCTAAGGGCGAAGGTAGCTGACTCTTCTAACAATTCTGTAATAGAAGCAATTTGCTTAATCGGTGCTCCACCTCTGGCAAAGGTCAGCAGTTGCTGGGTCAAATCTCTTGCCCGCAAGGATGCCTTCTCTGCTTCCAGCAACCTTTCCTCGGCCTTGCTTTTTGGTTCTACATATCTCTTAGCTAGACCAATATTGCCCATAATACCGGTTAGAATATTGTTAAAATCGTGGGCGATACCACCGGCAAGGGTACCGATTGATTCTAATTTCTCGGTTCTCATTTGTTTCTCCTCCGCCTGCTTGCGCATGGTGATGTCATATCCTAGGTTGAACGCCATGCCATCGGGAAGACGGAAGTTCGCCCACATAGTGGTGAGCGTCTTCCCGGCTTTTGTTACCGGATGCCATTCCCTGAAACGCCCGTCCGGCTTGGTAGTGACTGTCTGTTTTACCTCCTCGCGCACGGCAGGATTAGGATAGAACAGCGCCAGCGCATCGTCGTGTGCGTTGATCTCGTCAATAGTCCAGCCGAAGATCTCGTGGCATTGCTTGTTCCAAAGCACGCAACGCCCATTCTTATCGAACGCGTCGATCAGCACCGGCGCATTTTCGTAGATCGTCCTGAAACGCTCCTCACTTTTCCACAGTTTCTCTTCAGCCTGTCTGCGCTCGGTGATGTCATCTCCGATGATTTGGATGCCGACAGGTATATTGTGTTTCCAGAGCACCCTACCCCTTATGTGCAGCCATATCCATTCTCCATCCTTTCGCTTGAATTGTATCTCCAGAAGTCCGGGCGGTTGTCCCATCAGCCTTTCTTTCATTCGCTTTCTTAAGACCCTTATGGTTTCACCAGAAAATAGACCAAGCCTGAACACATTCTTGTCAATCATCTCCTCTAATGAATAGCCTGTGCCCTGCAGGATAGTTTGGTTAACATAGGTGATTTTACCGGTGATATCCACATTCATTATGCCAATGAGAGTGTCTTCAACCAGCGCTCTGTATTTTTCTTCACTCTCTCCCAGTGTTTCCATCAAACGCTTATACTCTGATTCATGTGTTTCCAATTGAACAGCTCGCTTTTGCATTTCCTCCAGTTCATTTATAAGTTGCTCTTTTGTCTTATCTTGGTCTCTTTTCATCTCGCACCTCCTAACTGATATTCAGAAGGCTGGTGTATTACGGTCTGTAGATTACCGCTTAAAAATTGACCCACCCCGGGTAAAAATACACTTCAGGCATTTATTCAACCTCACCTATTTTTGACTCTCCAGTTTATCCTTGATGTGGTAGCTAGAACCACCAGAAGGTATGATGTGGTAATAGTGGGGGGGTTAAGGATAACTGAGGTGATAACATCATCGCCAAACATATCTATCCGATGGTTAAAAGGGCTTATTGGTAGTTAAGATTATCATTCTCTTCTCAAAAGTATGAGAGACGGTGGCAGCAACCATCTGGTCGAGTAATCACCTCGCTGAGGTGAAGAGCACTCTCTTTCTCTGAGCACAAGCCTTGATTCTCAGGGCTATTGAGAGGTGAGCCTTTCCAGTACCAGTGATAAGTTTATGATGGCACTACTGCATTTCGGCAAAGTGCTGGTTATATTCCTCAATGGCGGAGATAATCCTTGTCAACACTGGCTGCTTGCTTTATTTTTTCTTTTGCAGTTTGCTTATCTGTTAAATCCTGCTAGTTATTAGTAACAGTTGGCAACTCAGGGGCAAGATAAAAAAGGTCATCAAGTTTGTATCCGGGGAAGGCATTTATTGCCCCGACGAGGAATTTTTGATTGATATTGCGCTTGCCTTCTCGCACGCGGTAAACTTGGCTTACCGATATTCCCATAGCTTGAGCTAAATCAGATAAGTTCTTGTATTTCCCATCGTACAATGCAAAAATCTTCGTTTTTACTATCATAATAGTACCCCCTCAATATAGTAGCCCCTCAATAATGTCAATTGGATATATTATAGTAATATATGTGCCATTTGTCAACCCCTATTCTCTTCCAATACAAGATGAGCCTGAGAGATTCGGTTAACTCGTTTATAATTGGTACATACGACTGATAATAAACGATGGTCATTTTACAAAGGCTAGACACTCTATTTATCTGTTAGGTGAATCACGATTAGATTTCTTCTCGGTTGACTTTATAGATTGTTTATGGGATGGCGTAGAGCCTGCAAGCCTTTGAAATCTGCTACAACTTCGCCTATAATTTACCTTAAGACAAGGAGGCAAGCGGTCGCCGTCTTTTACCCAAGATGGATGGAGTTCAGGTGGTCGGCGGTTAAACCGCCTCCCCCCAACCAGAGATAGGAGAAGCAGGTCAGCAAGGACTCAACATGAAAGAAACGAAGATATTGTGCTGGAATGTTAACGGAATTAGAGCCGCACAGAGGCATGGCTTACTAGAATGGCTATACCGAGAGTCCATGGATATCCTATGCCTTCAGGAAACAAAAGCCCACCCTGAGCAGCTTGACCGAGACTTACGGGAACCATATGGCTATCATGCCCACTGGAACTATCCCGAAAGGAAAGGCTATAGTGGAGTTGCCACTTTCACCAGAGAAAAGCCGCTTAGATTTCAGAATGATTTTGGTGTTCAAGATTTGGATATTGAGGGAAGAGTTATAATTTCGGACTATCTTCAATTCATTCTGTTTAATGTATATTTCCCCAATGGGCAAAAAGGTGAGAGCCGATTGAAATACAAGATGGATTTCTATGACACTTTCCTGGATTTTGTAGAACCTCTTAGGCAAAAAGGCGAAAAGCTAATCATCTGTGGCGACTTCAATACGGCTCATAAGGAAATAGACCTGGCTAGACCAAAAGAGAATAAAAATATATCAGGATTTCTGCCCATTGAGAGAGCCTGGATGGACAAATTTGTTACTCATGGCTATATAGATACCTTCCGTCACTTCAACAAGGAACCAAATCAATATACCTGGTGGGATATGAAATCAAGGGCAAGGGACAGAAATGTGGGCTGGAGAATTGACTACTTTTTCGTGACCGAAAATCTATTGGGGTCAGTTTCAAAGGCATTCATAATGCCTGAGGTGTCGGGTTCTGACCATTGTCCTATTGGGATTATACTTAGAACACCGTAGTCCACTATTTGAAGGGAAGCTGGTTGATATTACAATGGGCTATAGTTAAAAGATGTGCCCATAATCGCCATAATAAGTTAACATAAATGCTGACAGAAATAACTAAACAAAACATTCAACGGATACTGGCTGAATTACCTGACGGAGTTGCATTGGTAGCAGCGGCAAAAACAAGAACTCCTGAGGAGATACTAGAGGCGGTTCAGACAGGAGTAAAAATCATCGGGGAAAATTATGTCCAAGAAGCAAGAAGAGCCTATGAAGTGGTAGGCAAAAGAGCCAAATGGCATTTCATTGGAACTCTTCAGAAGCATAATGTAAGAAAAAAGATAGTGCAAATGTTTGACATGATAGAAACTGTTGATTCTATGGAAATAGCCAGGGAAATTGATAAGAAATGCACTCAGATTGGCAAAATAATGCCGATTCTAATTGAAATAAATAGCGGTCGGGAAAAACAAAAATCAGGTATATTCCCAGAAGATGCGGAACAGTTAATAAGGGGAGTCTCTGGCCTCAGCAACATCAAACTAATGGGACTTATGACCATGGGGCCTCGTTTTGGAAACCCGGAGGAGGCAAGACCTTATTTTATAGCGACAAGAATGATATTTGACAAGATTAAACAAATCAATCTGCCTAATGTGGAGATGAGGTATCTTTCAATGGGAATGACAAACTCATATAAAATTGCTATAGAGGAAGGAGCCAATATAGTAAGAATAGGCACCAAGATATTCGGTGAAAGAGATTATGGAAGTTCATAGGCTAGACCTCAATTATTAATCCAGCTCCACATTCTAAAGCTTTACCCTTAAATAACTCTATTATCTTCTTCTTATATTGGGTGCAATGACAAGGGTAAATTAGTGATAAGTCCTCAAAAACCTTGAAGTCATGAAACCCATGAAAGCCGCCAGCGATGCCATATAGCTTACCAAACTTTGAGGCAGCTCCTAATATGCCCCTCATTGCCGGGTGAGAGCAACCGGCTAGCACAAATATTCCTTTATCTATTTTGAGCGCCAAAGACTGTTCTATGTCTTCAAGCTCACCAGTAGAGAAGGCATCCTGGCAAACTTGAACCGGGTCTTTGCCGACAGAGGTTACCTTTCTCCCTGGAAACGTTCTGTTAAAGGTGCTGGGAATATAGAGCTCAGCAGTTTCATTTTGTTTAAGAATATCAGCCAGCCCTCCAGTGTGGTCTCCGTGAAGATGCGATATTACGATTATGTCTATAATCTTGGGATCTATATCTAGTTGCTTCATATTGTGTAACAGGGTAGGGCTATCGGCACCAGTGTCAAATAAAATCGTGGGCAATTTTTCTCTCTCGACAAGAGCCGAGAATCCCCATCCGGCTCTTAATCCCTCCTTCTTTACTTCATTGTCATAAACGATGGTGATCTTCATTTTGCCAACCTTTCTTAATTCTTTTTTTTGGTACCTATGGAGAAAATTATCACCAAATACTTTCTCCTCAACGCTTTTCTATTTATCATCCTTTACCACTCCATCACACTCATCCCAAAAGTTCCAAACCTCTAACTACATCATTAAGGTCAACAAAGGGCGTGCAATTAAGACTTGCCTCCTTACAGTAGGCTAGTAGCTCATCCCTGGCAAAGATATGATGAGCCTGTTTGGCTGGAGAAATGTCAGACAGACCATTCCCCACATATATTACACGATAACTATTTACCAGAAATGACCTAACATATGTCTCTTTAAATTCACTCTCCGAGTAGGATCCATCCTGCCCCATATATTTGACATCAATACCTCTGGAACTAAAATGAGCCTGCGCGGCAAATACCTTGATATTGTTCACTCCGATGTGTTTTAAAATTGCGTCTATATAGAAATGTAAACCATTACTTACAATAATGAACTGAAAACCGTTCTTACGGCAATAGGTCAGTAATTCACTGAATCCAGCTCGTATTTTAACTTTGTCCTTGATAAAATCAAGCAGGGTTTGCTTATCTTCTTTAACCATAGCAAAAGCCTTAGTATTGAAGTGGCCAACAGAAATATTGCCTTCCCTATACTCTGCTAGCAGTTGCCTCCAGTTACCCTTAGCGAAGGTATCTAGTAATAAGAAGGACTGGTCGTCTTGAGTGATTGTGCCATCAAAATCGCACTGCACTACTGTTTTCATTACCCTGTTGGAGCCCATAATTATGCCTCAACCTCATGTAACTCATCTTGGCTCTCTATATGGTCAATATATAAGATGCCATTAAGGTGGTCAATTTCATGCTCCAACGCCTCGGCCATTAGTCCGCTAGCTTTAATTCTAATCGCCTTGCCCTCGCTGTCCAGCCCCTTAACCACGACCGAAGCTGAGCGTTTTATCTGCCCAAAGTAACCGGGAATACTTAAGCAACCCTCGGTTACCTCCTGCTCCCCACTGCGTTTGACAAACTGCGGATTAATGATAGCCATAGGCTCTTCCCCTGGCATCTGTAGCACTGCCAATCTCAGAGATACCCCTATTTGAGGAGCAGCCAAGCCTACCCCATTCGCCTGCTGCATTGTCTCCACCATGTCATTAATAAGCCGCTGGATTGAACTATCAATGCTGGATACTCTCTTGGCTTTTTGTCTCAGTACAGAATCATCAGGATAGTGACAAATTGGTAAAATTGCCATGGCACTTCCAACCTTTCTTTAAATAATTTATTGACCCCAAGCTGTAAGTAGTTTTGCTTCTCCACCTTTTACTTCCCAAAACTGCATTTTATCCCCTTACTCCCAGTTTTTCAATCCTAGCCAAAATGTTATTCACTTTCATAATGGATAGAGAGTGTTAATCCTCTCCCTCATTTCCTTAAGGCGGTTATGTCTTTTCTCAATATCTTCCGGTTTTTTTATACCTGAATGTTTCATTTCCTCCAGAACTTTGCTGGCAACTTCTGTCCGATGTATCCAACTACAGTCTTTGCATGACCAGACTCCGCCTTCAATCCACCTGCCCCCTGTAGATTCATCTCCACAGGGATAAAAGGGACAATAGCAGAAAGTGCAATCTTCTATATTACCATCGTGGCAAGAATAATGATATTGACAACCCTTATCAATCCCTAAAAGCTTACCTTCCCTCAATACTCTCTCAAAATGTCTTCTGGCAAGAGGATGCATAATTTTTCAACTCACAATTTGGTCTATTTTATGTCGCACTTTCGGCATCACTTTGTTTTCTCCAGTTCTTTCTCTAAATCCTCAAGCTCTTGACTTATAGCTGGAGGAACTGAATACAACTATATCACTCATCAAGATAGCGCTTAGTTATCAAAATTCAATTTGAAGGTGCTTACAGTAATCGATGGAAAACCAATCCCGCCGGTAGTTTGGGATAGAAGTAGGTTGATTTCCTGGGCATCCGGTCACCGACATCGGCTATGGCTTTAACCACCTCTGGCTTAATCGGCTTTAATAAAAAGGCTAGCTGGTATTCCTGGTCTAATACCTTGTTTACCGCATCTTGCTTATCATAGCTATAGCCAAGGAGCGCATCCTCACTGCCACTGCCCACTCCCAGTAGTTTCTCCAGTATGATATGGTCAATAATGCTAACCCCTAACTGCTTATACAGCTCACAATGAAAGTATGGCATCATCTGACTGGCGGCAAACAAGTCACGCAGCCTCAGCACAAAAAGATGCTCTGCTTCCAGCCCAAAAAGGATTAGCCGAACCTGATTTGTCTCACCAGTCAGTAAATCGTCAACTTGCCGCCAAACATCGGGTATAGTCAAGGGCAAAGCCTCTATTTCAAAGAATGCTCTCAACTTAGCCATCAGCTCATCCAGGGTTGATTTGGAGATGCCACGAACCAGACGGTGAGGAGGTAGAATTATAAGCCCAGGGTCGGAAAAATCTACCAGCTCCATCAAAACAAAATTGAATGCCGCACTGGCTGATTCTGATGAAAAACATGCAAGCCTCTCACGCTGGTAAATAAGAGCACTCTCATAGCGGTGATGTCCATCAGCAATGTAGAGCGGTTGATGGGCCAGCCTACTACATATCTGATTAACAACTCCAGGCTCAGTAATAGCCCAAATACAATGGCTTTCTCCACCGGCACTACTTAAACTGAGCATAGGTTCACCTCGCTCTGATGAGGTTAACAACGATGAGACCTGCTGCCCCAGGTCTTCAAACAGTGCCAAAATGGGGCTGGTATTGGCTTGGCATGCCCATAGCAGACTCAGTCGGTCACTCTTAGGCTCAGATAGCGTGCCCTCATGGGGACGAATAACCATCTTATCCCATTCCTCTAACCTAACACAGACCACCATACCGCGGCGTTTATATTCTCTCCCTTGGTAAGTAAAATAGTGGTCGTGAAGATAGATAGCTGGCACCTCATCAGCCACAAGGATGCCTTCCTTCAGCCATTGCTCAAGGGTAGCTGCCGAACGAGTATCCTTATTGTCTATAGTTGTATCTTGAGGCAATACCCGACCATACTCCAGTCGGACAAAGTTATACGGGCTTCGCTGATAAAGCTCCTGCTGCAATTGTGGGGTAATAATGTCATAAGGATGACAGATTACTGCTGACAGGTCCTTAACCAGCGATTGGTTATAGTGAACAGCACGAAAGGGGTATAGCTCAGCCACGATTGCTTTCTAGTCCTCGTCTAACAAATCTATAAGGAGGTAATTGCTAACTACCCTAGTTTACCGCATGACACAGAATGGGGCAAGTCCCATTTTATTATAAATTTATCTTTTACCCAGATATAGGATATAATAAATGTAAAAACAGGCTATTATCAAGGTTAAATGAAGGACCTAGACGAAGTAAAAGAAAGAATAGAACAGATAAGGGGTGAAATTAACTACCATAATTATCGTTATTATGTACTGGCTAGCCCTGAGATTAGCGATGCTGAATATGATGAGTTAATGAAGGAGCTGAAGCAACTGGAGGAGCAATACCCCCAGTTCCTGACCCCAGAATCACCCACACAGCGGGTTGGTGTGGCTCCAGTAGAAGCCTTCGGTGTAGTGGAACACCCCTTACCTCTATTATCCCTAGGTAATGCCTTTTCCCAAGAAGAGTTATTAGCCTGGTATACGCGAACCTTAAGGCTAACTGGCGAGAAGCAATTTGACTTCACTTGCGAACATAAGATTGACGGTCTAGCTGTGGCTTTGACCTATATTAATGGTCAATTGGTTGCCGGGGCTACCCGAGGTGATGGCTTACGAGGTGAGGATATTACCCGGAACCTGAGAACTATCAGGAGCATACCGCTGTCGGTGTTTAAAGGTGCACCGAACCGGTTTGAAGTGCGGGGTGAAGTCTTCCTACCTAAAGCCGGCTTTACTAAATTAAACCGAGAACGGACTGAGGAAGGACTACCCCCTTTTGCTAACCCTAGAAATGCCGCCGCTGGCTCAGTGCGCCAGCTTGACCCACACATTACGGCTAAACGCCCCCTGGATATTTATATCTATATGCTGGGTTACGCTGAAGGCAAAGCAACTCCTCCAACCCACTGGGAAACTATGGAGTATCTAAACTTCCTCGGCTTTAAGGTAAACCCCAATAATAGCCTGCTTAGCAATATCGAGCAGGTTGAAGAATATTACCATAGCTGGGTGGAGAAAAGGGAAAGCCTCCCCTATGAAGCTGATGGCATCGTGGTCAAGATAAATCAGCTTGACCTCCAAGAACGACTGGGAAACATCGGGCATGAGCCGCGGTGGGCTACAGCCTATAAGTTTCCCGCTATCCAGGGCACTACACGCCTAAAAGAAATTAAAATCAGTGTGGGCAGAACCGGCACCCTCAACCCCTATGCTGTCCTAGAGCCAGTGTCAGTGGGAGGGGTAACAATTAAGCAGGCAGCCCTACACAATGAAAATGACATTAGGCGCAAGGATATCCGTGAAGGTGATTGGGTTTATATCCAGCGAGCCGGTGAGGTGATACCCGAGGTCATCGGACCCATCAAAAGCAAGCGTAGTGGACAAGAAAAGGAATTCAGCCTCTTGGAAAAGATTTTTAATAGTAACAAGCAACGCCCGGCATGCCCGGCATGCGGGGCTGATGTGATTAAACCTGAAGGCGAAGTTATGTACTACTGTTCTAATGCTGCCTGTCCCGCTCAAGTTCAACAGCGACTAGAGCATTTTGTCTCTCGGGGTGGTATGGATATTAGGGGGATAGGCGAGTCGCAAAGTTCTATGCTGTTAAGAGAGGGGCTAGTCAAGGATGTGGCTGACCTATACTACCTTAAACAGAAAAAGGAGCAGCTTCTCAAACTAGAAAGAATGGCTGAGAAGAGCGTGATTAATATGCTTAATGCTATTGACGACAGTAAAAAAACACCATTACCAAGAGTTATCTTTGCCCTAGGCATACGCAATATCGGTGAAGAGATGGCAGAGGTTCTAGCCAAAGAGTTTCCTAGCCTTGATGAACTGGCTAACGCTTCAATAGAAAAACTCATGTCCATCCCCACTGTCGGACCCAAGATTGCTGATAGTATTGTTGCGTTTTTCAGGCAGGAAGAAAATAAAAAAATTATCCAAAGACTAAAGGATGCCGGGGTTAACCCGAAAGGGCAAAAAGCCAAACCTGAAGAGCTGCCTTTAGCTGAAATGGAGTTTGTTATTACCGGCAGGCTAGAAACACTTACCAGGCAAGAAGCTGAGGCACGAATAAAAGCCCTCGGTGGCTCAGCCGTAACAAATATTACCAAGAAGACAACATACCTGGTGGTAGGCACCGACCCCGGCTTAAAGCTCACCCGTGCCCAGGCTCTAGGCACCCAGCAAATTACTGAAGAGGGGTTCCTTAGTCTCTTGGAACAGACAACCTGATATGAAGTTAATTGTAGGATTAGGTAACCCGGGGCGGGGTTACGCCAATAACCGCCATAATGTGGGCTTCACTTGCCTCAACCATTTTGCCCGCACACAGGGCATCCGATTTGATAAAAAGAAAGGAAAAGCCCGAATTGGCACTGGTGAGGTAGCCGGCTATAAGATAGTAGTGGCGAAACCCCAAACCTATATGAACCTAAGCGGACAATCAGTAAGACGGCTGATAAGGAAATTTAGTATCAACCTCGATGACCTCCTGGTCATCCATGATGACCTTGACCTTCCCCTGGGTAAAATTCGTATTCGCCACGGCAGTGGCTCCGGCGGACACAAGGGAATTTATTCCATCATCACTGAGCTAGGCAGCCAGGATTTCCTTCGCCTTCGGGTAGGCATCGGACGACCTGTTAAAAACGAGGGCTTCATTGACTTTAGTGAGGGTGAGATTGTTAACTATGTACTTAGTGATTTCACCCCTGATGAAAAACAAACCATCATTAAGGTTATACCTGAAGTGAGCGAAGCCATCCTCTGCCTCCTCACCGAAGGTTTAGCGGCAGCTATGAATAAGTATAATTAACTCTCTCTTTGGATTGTTTTTTTAAGCCATTGATTCGTCTTTTATCCTTCACCAAAGGGTGAAGGATAAACCGAAGGACTCGCAATGACGAGAGGGTGTATGCTTGGTGGTGACAAAAAGGGAGTCGTGCGTCATTAATTATTTGAATGAGTACCATTCTTTGCTAATATTTGGGCTCGGGTGATATAATTCCTATACTTATTTAAGAAAAGGATGTTCTAAATGACAAAAAAAAAGAGGTTCATCGCCGTTATTGGGGGCAGTCAATGTTCGCCACAGGAGGCCCAGCTAGCTGAAGAGGTGGGTCGTGAGCTAGCCAGGCGAGGGGCTATCTTATTTTGTGGTGGTCTGGGTGGAGTTATGGAGGCAGCCTGCCGAGGAGCTAGTTCTGAGGGTGGGATAACTATCGGCATTCTACCCGGGGATAGCCGCCAATCGGCTAATCCCTATGTCCAAATTCCTATAGTTACTGGTCTAGGCTACGCTAGAAATATTACCGTAGTCAAATCAGCCCAGGCAGTTATCGCTATTGCGGGCAGCTATGGTACCCTGTCTGAGATAAGCCACGCTCTACAAAGTGGCATCCCTGTTATCGGGTTAAACACCTGGTCATTATCCAGAAATGCACAGCAGGATAACTCAATTATCCCAGCTCAAAATGCAGTTGAGGCAGTGAATAAAGCTCTTAGCTTTATTATAGACAAATAGCCGACTTCAAAATTAAAAATGTCAACCATTGCCAATATTAGAGCCAGAGAAATCCTGGATTCCAGGGGCAACCCTACCCTAGAGGTTGAGGTAAAGCTAGCTGACGGCACAATAGGTCGGGCGGCTGTGCCGTCCGGAGCCAGCACCGGTAAATATGAGGCGGTAGAACTCCGAGATAGAGACGACTCTAGGTTTAATGGAATGGGTGTCCTCCAGGCGGTAGCTAATGTTAATGAACATATCGCCCCGGCTATAATTGGGATGTCAGCTACTGACCAGGCAGTTATTGACTATAGGCTGATAGAGATTGATGGTACTGACAACAAATCACGCCTTGGGGCTAATGCCATTCTGGGAGCATCGCTAGCGGTAGCTCACGCTGCGGCTAACCATCTTAGTATGCCGCTATACCACTACCTGGGCAGGGCAAGCGTTTATAACTTACCGGTACCGATGATGAATATTCTAAATGGTGGCAAGCATGCCGACAATTCAACAGATTTTCAAGAGTTTATGGTAGTGCCAGTTGGAGCTAGGAACTTCAGTCATGCCCTTCAAATGGGCACTCAGGTTTATCACTGCCTGAAAAGGGTACTCAAGGATAAACGTCTGAATACCAATGTCGGTGACGAAGGAGGCTTTGCCCCTTCCTTATCCTCAAACAAACAGGCGTTAGAGGTAATATTATCAGCTACTGAGAAGACAGACTGTAAGCCCGGTAGGGACTGCTTCATTGCCTTAGACCCGGCAGCTAGCGAATTCTATAAAGATGGTCAATATATCTTAACTAGGGAAGGAACTTCGCTCAACACCAGCCAGATGGTTGATTATTATGCTAAGTGGGCATCAAGCTACCCCATTATTAGTATTGAGGATGGAATGGCAGAGGATGATTGGGATGGCTGGCAGCTCCTGACTCAAAAATTGGTAGACAGAGTCCAGCTTGTTGGCGACGACATCTATGTTACCAATGTAAACCGCCTTAGCCGGGGCATCAGCCTGAAAGCATCCAATTCCATTCTTATTAAACCCAATCAAATCGGCACGCTTACTGAAACAATCGCTGCCATTAAGATGGCACAGCAGGCAGGCTGGACAGCAATTATAAGTCACCGTTCCGGTGAGACTGAGGATACCACCATAGCCGACCTGGCTGTAGGCTTGAATACAGGTCTGATTAAAACCGGTGCCCCTTGTCGTTCCGAACGTACCGCCAAGTATAACCGTCTCCTCAAAATAGAAGATGAGCTAGGTAAAAGTGCTAACTTTACCGGCATAAGAGCCTTCCACAATTTGAAGCTATAAGTGAAAGAGCAAGCTAAAGAAAAAACGTGAGGGGGTAAAATGGTAACCAAAATCGGAATTAACGGCTTTGGGCGGGTGGGAAGATTAGCTCTCAGGGCAATTAATCAATATCATAGCCACAAACTGGAGGTAGCAGTTGTTAATGACCTTACTGATACCAAGACTAATGCTCATTTATTAAAATGGGACAGCAGCTACGGTCGCTATCCTGGTAAGGTAGAAGCCATCGAGAATTCAATTATAGTTGATGATAAAGAGGTAAAGGTGCTGTCAGAGCGTAACCCGGGTAATATCCCTTGGCAGGATTACGGTGTAGACATAGTAATAGAGTCAACCGGGTTGTTTACCGATGCTACCAAGGCATCAGCTCACTTACAGGGTGGTGCCAAAAAAGTGCTCATCTCAGCCCCAGCCCGTAATGAAGATACTACCATTGTCCTCGGCGTCAATGAAGACCAGTATAATCCGCATAGGCATAACATTATATCCAACGCCTCCTGCACCACCAACTGCATTGCCCCTGTGGTCAAGGTATTGCACCAAAACTTCGGAGTTAATAAGGGTTTAATGACCACCATCCATGCCTATACCAATGACCAGAGACTCCTGGACATGTTTCACCACGACCTACGTCGAGCTCGCTCCGCAGCTATGAACATTATCCCCACTACCACCGGCGCCGCCAGAGCCGTGACTCAAGTTATTCCTGAACTCAAAGGCAGAATTCACGGATTAGCCTTCAGGGTGCCTGTAGCTGTGGTTTCTGTTGTTGATTTTGTTGCCGATTTAGACCAAGAGGTTACCGTTGAACAAGTCAACCAGGCGTTCCAGGCAGCGGCTGAGGGAGCTTTAGCCGGAATCTTGGAGTATTGCCAGGATGAGCTGGTAAGTATGGATTTTAAAGGCAATCCTGCCAGCTCTATTGTTGACGCGCCTAGCACTATGGTCATTGCTAGTAATATGGTTAAAGTGCTTGCCTGGTATGATAATGAGTGGGGCTATAGCTGCCGCCTAGCCGATGTGACTGCGTATGTTGTTGACAAAGGACTGTAGCTGGCAATAGGGATTCCTGTTGCTATCAGGATTGACATTACCATATAGGTATGCTTAAAATAGCTAGAATTTTAGTATCGGGGTGAGAAATGAAATTAGTTGTTATAGGTTTTGGACAATGCGGCAGTAGGATTGCCGATGAGTTTGCCCGACTAAATAAAAGGGCGCGCAGCACGCGTAGGATTGAGATAACTACTGGTGCTTTTGCTATAAACACAGATGCTGCTGATTTAAGTGGGCTATCCCATATAAAACCTGATTACCAGCATAGAATTCTCATCGGAGGTCGAAAAACTGGTGGTCATGGCGTAGGTAAGATAAATGAACTGGGTGCCGAAATAGCCAAGGAAGACGCCGATAAAGTTATAGACGCTATAAGAACTGCTCCGCACTTCTTTGAGTCAGATGCCTTCTTACTAATTGCCGGTGCCGCTGGCGGCACTGGCTCCGGGTCAATACCAATAATGACGCAATACATTAAAGAGCGTTATATGGATAAGCCGGTATATAATCTTATTATCCTCCCCTTTGAGCATGAAGAGACTTCAGAAGAAAGAACCATCTATAACTCAGCTACATGTCTTAAATCTGCCAATTCAGTGGCTGATGCAGTAATTCTTATTGATAACCAAAGGTATGTTAGAAAGGACTTCTCACTTAGAAACAACCTGGCTCAAATCAATGCCCTAATAGTTGAACCGTTCTACAATCTACTTTGTGCTGGCGAGGAGAAAAAGCGCAAATATATTGGGTCAAAGTTGCTTGATGCTGGAGACATAATACAGACCCTGGTAGGATGGACAGTAATGGGCTATGGTAAATCACAACTTCCATTATTTAGATTTCCCTGTGGCGGACGTAATTTCAGGGGAAAAAGCACCGAAACCCACAAGGGAATCCAGGCAATGGACGAAGCTATAAGTGAGCTATCACTTAGATGTAACCCTGCGGATTCACATAGAGCATTATACCTTCTCTCTGCTCCAGCTAAGGAAATGAATATGGATATGGTTAAGGAACTCGGCAACTATCTAAAAGACGTGCTTCCGGAGGCTGTAATAAGGAACGGCGATTACCCCAGGGAAAAAGGGCTGATGGATATAACTGTAATCTTGTCTGAACTTAGTGAAGTGGAAAAGGTCAGGAATTACTATATTAAATCGACCACCTTTCTTCATGAGATTAAAGAAAGAGAAGAGGATATCGGGCGCAAAATTGAAGGAGTAGAAGAGTCGGCAAAGGATTTACCCTCACTACTATAATTAACCAGCTAACTTAGATTGCCAGCTTTTATAGGTAGCTAAACTGAATAAAGCTGGCTTTTATTTATTATTGCCGTGCCCTATGTTGCCTTCACCAATCCGCTCCCAACCCCTTTTGGAAAACAAACAATAAGAGTATAATGAAAGTAAACGAAGATGTCTCCTCAAGTCTTTTATCGTAAGTGGCGTCCCCAAACTCTAGCTGAGGTAGTTGGACAGGAGCAGGTAACACAAACACTGGGTAATGCCCTCACCGTTGGTCGTGTAGCTCATGCCTACCTTTTTTGTGGTCCCCGGGGAACAGGTAAGACTAGCACCGGGCGCATTTTGGCTAAGGCAGTGAATTGTGTTACCAACGGCAAGGGTGAGCCATGCAATACCTGCTCCATTTGCCAAGCAATAACTGAGGGCAGGGCTTTGGATGTCATAGAAATTGATGCTGCCAGCAATCGGGGTATTGATGAAATCCGAGACCTCCGCGAGAGGGTCAATTATGCTCCGAGTCAAGCTCGCTATAAGGTCTATATAATGGACGAAGTCCATATGCTAACTAAAGAAGCCTCCAATGCCCTGCTCAAGACCCTTGAGGAACCACCACCCTATATTATCTTCATCCTAGCCACCACCGAAGCCCATAAAGTCCTGCCCACAATTCTGTCTCGATGCCAGCGCTTTGACTTCCGGCGCATCTCCCAGGCAGATATAGTGTCAAAACTAAGCCATATTTGTAGTGCCGAAGGCATCCACATAGACTCAGAGGGGCTGCGGCTTATGGCTAAGGTGTCTACTGGTAGCCTGCGAGATGCCGAAAACCTGCTGGAGCAGTTGACCGCTTACTATGGCGGTGACATTGAACTCCGCCAGATTCAGGCTATGCTGGGTATTACCGGAGACTGGCGAGCCAAAGAACTGGCAAAGAACATCATGAACAATGATATATCCGCCGGGATTGCAACCATAAACAGTATCAACAGCGACGGTCTGGATTTAAAGCAATTCAATCGGGAGCTGGTGGAATACCTTAGAGAGCTTTTGCTGATAAAGACCGGCTCCAACGAAGCTGTAGACCTTACTGCTGAGGACATAGCTGACCTGAGGGATTTAGCCACTAAAGTCTCCCTACCTCAGATATTGAAGGCAGTCAAGCTCTTTGGTCAGCTTGAGCTTAGTTTTAACTCGTCTTTGGCGAGCTCTACCTTACCCCTGGAGTTAGCCCTGGTTGACTGTGTCCTGCCCACTGAGGAGGAAAAGGAAGGTGTTATCACACAAAATGAATATGAATTTCGTCAGCCGGCAAAAGCGGACCCTCCACCTATTCCGATCAAACCTGAGCCGGCTAATGTGCCCACACCAGCACCAGAGGTCACCATCACACCACCACAACCGGGCAGTGAAATTGAACAACTGAGACTAAACTGGAGGCAGGTTATAGAGCAAGCTCCGCAAGATACTAAAAGAACCGCGGCTGTTGCCATTCTTAGAAGTGCTGGCGTTAAACCGGTGGCATTTGAAGACGATACTGTAGTCTTAGCCTTTAAATATCCTCTCCACAAGGAGAATATGGAGAAACCGGAAAATCAACAAGTTGCCGAAAAAATTGTGAGTAATTTCCTGGGACATTCCTGCCATGTGCGCTGTGTTTACCAACCAGAAAATAATCACCTGGTAAAGGCAGCCCTAAAAATGGGTGCCCAAATTATTGATGTGGAGGAGAAATGAATTTATCTAACCTAAATCAAGCTCGGGAACTCAAATCAAAGCTAGACAAGGCTCAGAGAGAGCTAAGGAATACTATTGCAGAAGCAAGCTCAGGCAGAGGTGCGGTTAAGGTTACCGTTAACGGTCAGCAAGAAATAAAGTCAATAAAAATATCACCAGAGGTAATAAACCCCGATAAGCCCGAAAAGCTAGAAGAATTGGTGTTCAAAGCGGTGCAAGATGCCCTCGCCAAATCTCAGAAACTGGCTGCTAAGCAACTAAAGGGGTTAACCGGTGGTCTTAAAATCCCAGGACTATTTTAATATGGTCAAGGAGAGCTAATATTGAATGAAGGTCTCGCTCCTACCACTGAAGCAATAAATAAGCTCATTCAGGAGTTTAACAGACTACCCGGTATCGGACCCAAGAGCGCCCAGCGTCTAACCTATTACTTGTTGCGTGCCCCTGAAGAGCAAGCCAGACTCTTAGCCGAAGCCATCCTGTCAGTAAAACAGAAGATTACACTATGCTCTATTTGTTTTAATGTTACTGAATCTGACCCCTGCCTCATCTGCCGCAGTAACCAGCGCGACTGGAGCAAGATTTGCATCGTTGAACAGCCACAAGATATTTTGGCTCTGGAGCATACCCGAATTTATGATGGTCTGTATCATGTACTCCACGGAGCCATCTCACCTACCGAGGGGGTGGGAGCTGACGACATAAGAATTAAGGAGCTTCTAAAGCGGTTACAGGGTAGCTCAATAGATGAAGTTATCTTGGCTACCAACCCTAATCTTGAGGGGGAAGCCACCGCTATGTATCTAAACAAACTCATTTTACCACTGGGCATACGGCTTACCCGCCTCGCCCGGGGACTACCCTTTGGCACTGAGCTAGAATACGCTGATGATGTTACTCTAACCCGAGCCATTGAGGGAAGACAGGAGTTTTAGCTCCATATTTAAGGTAAAGTCAGGGTTCATCTATTTGGCTGTTATACCACGCAGTCCATAAATTAAGGGTAACATTAGAATGACGCAAATTACTTACGATTATTTTGAGAAGGTAGATATACGCGTTGGTAAGATTATTAAGGTTGAGTATTTCCCCAAGGCGCGAAAACCTGCCTACAAACTTTGGATAGACTTTGGTAATTTTGGAGTAAAGAAATCCAGTGCCCAAATTACTAAGCTTTACTGTAAAGACGACCTAGTAGGTAGGCTCATTGTAGCGGTAGTAAATTTTTCACCACGACAAATTGCTGATTTTGTGTCTGAAGTACTAGTATTAGGCGTAGTATTAGATAATGACGAAGTAGTGTTGGTGCAACCAGATGGCGATGTTCCGTTGGACAAAAGAATATTATAATGCATAGCACGACATATTATGGTGTTTGGGCGCTCCGTAAAACCTAAAAAAGGTTTAGCAAAAGTAAATTAAAATGTCTAAGCCGCGGAATCATCAGACTGAGGCGATTGTTATTAAGAAGACCAAGCTGGGGGAGGCGGATAGAATCCTCACCCTCTACACTCCACACCTGGGGAAGATTCAGGCGGTAGCCAAGGGAATCAGACGCCCCAGGAGTAAGCTCGCCGGCCACCTTGAGCTTCTCACCCATAGCCAAGTATCGCTAGCTCGGGGGCGGAATCTGGATACCATAATCGGGAGTCAAACCATCAATAGCTTCCTACCACTAAAAAGTGACCTGCAACTTACCTCGTATGCCCTCTATACCACCGAGTTAATCAATCAATTCAACGCCGACCATATAGAAAATTACCCCTTGTTCCAACTACTGCTTGACACAATGCATCGCCTATGCCAGGCTGGTGATAATGAACTGGTCTTGCGTTATTTTGAAATCCAACTCCTTAACCAAGTTGGATACCGTCCTCAGCTTCACCACTGTGTCTCTTGCCGGTCAACGTTAGAGCCCATCATCAATTCATTCTGCCCCAGTGCCGGTGGTATGCTATGCCCCAGTTGCTGTCAAAGTCTCGCCTCAGGCGGACAAAGTCAGCCTTTAACCTATTCCCTTTCCGTAAACGGTCTAAAAGTACTACGATTACTCCAGAATAGCGCCTATAATACTGTCAGCAGGCTAAGATTGACCTCAGAGCTATCCCGGGAACTGGAGGGAGTAACAAGACACTATATTAGATACCTTCTGGAGCGAGAGGTGAAGTCAGCCGCCTGGCTGAATACCTTAAATCGCTTCGCTCCAAATCCTAATATCTAAGCACTAAAATCTTAGACATTTTAGTCATTTGGTCATTAGTGCTTTATATTTATTCTGAAAATAGAATGCCTGAATCCTCCTGTCATTCTGACCCTTCGCTTCCTGGCATTCTGAGCCCCACATGTCATTCTGAGCGTAGCGAAGAATCTCTGAGACCCTTCGTTTCACTCAGGGTGACAAAAAGAGGTTTAACACTTACCACCCTTTTTCATCATTCGTTGATCCTTCTTCGAAGGATGAAGGACAGTATTTAATATTTGATGGTATCCTTCCCCATACGCAAGTATTTATATGCCACATATAAACAACCTCACCACTTCTGTTTTACTATATACCAGAGATATCATATAATAACCTATAATGTACGGCTGAGAGTCTGGAACTCCCAGTCTTTTTACTATATGATAAGGCAAGAGGATAAAGATGGCATCCAGATTAGACCGCATAGCTGAACAGAGGCGAGAAAAGCTTGACCGGATTCGTGCCAGCGGCATTAATCCCTACCCTCATAAATATCACCGTAGCCATACCACACAGCAAGCCACAGACCTACTCAAGCAGAAAGAGGATGGCTTGACTCAGGAGGAGGAAGTCAGTGTTGCTGGACGCATTATGGCTAACCGACCAATGGGTAAAATATCTTTTCTTGATATACGCGATAGCACAGGCAAGATACAGCTGTGCTTCCATAAAGAATACCTTAGTGAAGAAAATCTAGGACTGTTTAAGGATTTAGATATAGGCGATATTATTGGCACCAGCGGCAAGCTTTTTAGGACAAAGAGTGGCGAGCCTACCCTTGAGGTAGAAGATTTAACCCTACTGGCTAAGTCGCTTCAACCCCTGCCAGAGAAGTGGCATGGGCTTAGTGATATAGACAAGCGATACCGCCAGCGCTATCTAGACCTCATCGCCAATGCCGAAGCCAGGGAGATTTTCCGAGTGCGCAGCCAGGTTATTACTGTCATACGCCAGTTCCTCAATCAGAGAGGATTTCTGGAAGTAGAAACGCCGGTGCTTCAGCCATTAGCCGGGGGCGCTTTGGCCCGCCCTTTTACCACTCACCACCATACCCTTGACCAGGATTTCTACCTGCGTATTGCTATTGAGCTTCACCTCAAGCGATTGATTGTAGGTGGTTTTGACAGGGTTTATGAGCTGGGTCGCATTTTCCGCAATGAAGGCATCTCTACCAAGCACAACCCTGAGTTCACCATGCTGGAATGCTACCAAACCTATGCTGATTATAATGATGTGATGAGCACAGTAGAGGGGATGGTATCTCAAATTAGCCAGCAGGTTTTAGGTACAGCCAAGGTTGAGTTCGGTGACGATACCCTTAATCTCAAGCCCCCATGGCAGCGCTTAGAATTACGCCAGGCGATTATTAAATATAGTGGCATTGACTTCGAGGAGTACCCTGATGTTGGTTCGCTTAGGGAGGCGATGTTAGGGTTAAATATTGAGGTTGACCCCCAGAAGGATAGGGGTAGACTGATAGATGAGCTTATTTCAACCTTCGTCGAGCCTAACATAATACAACCTACCTTCCTTTTGGATTATCCGGTAGATATGTCACCCCTAGCCAAGGCCAAGCCTGATAATAACCGCCTGGTAGAGCGTTTTGAAGCCTTTGCTGGGGGGATAGAGATTGCCAACGCTTTCAGTGAACTCAATGACCCTATAGAGCAAAGACAGCGCTTCCTCCAGCAGCAAAAACAGCGCCAGGCAGAAGGTGAGATTGTAGAATCCATTGATGAAGATTTTCTACTGGCACTAGAGTATGGCATGCCACCTACCGGTGGGCTAGGAGTTGGCATCGACCGACTGGTAATGCTACTCACCGGTCAGCAATCAATTCGTGAGGTAATCCTGTTCCCCCAACTCAGGGAGAAAAATGAGGGAAAGCATGAATCCTAAGTGGTATAAAGAGTATTTTGAAGAAATGGGGATTGAATACGAAGACTATCCATTCACAAAAAACACTGAAAATGAAGTTAAGTGGATGATTAAAGAGTATTTAATAAATCCTGAGATGAAAATTCTTGACGTTGGATGTGGGACTGGACGACATGCTATTAACTTAGCAACCAAAGGTTATAAGAACATTACCGCCATAGATTTATCACCGGGCCTAATTAGAGCTGCCAAAGAAGTTACAAAAGGGAAAAATGTTAAAGTTGATTTTCGACTTTGTGATGCAAGAGAGTTGCCTTTTGAAAATGAATTTGATGCAGCTATATGCCTCTGTGAAGGAGCTTTTGGATTACTTGAAAATGATACTGAGAACTATAAAGTGTTAAGAGCAGTTCACAAATCTTTAAAAAAACATGGGATATTTATTCTTACTGCTTTGAATATTTTTCGAGATGAAAAATTTGATATTATGACATGTCGTGCGGAATCTGAAGAAGAAATAACCCGAAAAGATGGCCAAAAGAAGATAATCAAATGTAGTGATCGTAGTTATTCATTTCCAGAGCTTAAATGGGTATTAGAACAACATGGTTTTAAGATAATACTAGGAGTAAATCCTTTTAGTAAAGAGTCAATAAAGTATGGATCCATGGAGTTTATGATCGTGGGTAAGAAATTATGACGGCTAAGACAGCACATAACGGCACATCTGCTATAATGTCCTACGCTGTGCTCCGGCACTTCGCAAAGCTGGGAACGCTAGGCGAAACTTGTGAAGGAAATAATTTATGCTTGACCTGTTGGTGATGCTACTTACCAATCAGCAATCAATCGTGAGGTAATCCTGTTCCCTCAACTCAGGGAGAAGCCATAAGGGGCGGAAAATGTCGCTTATACCAGCTTTTGAGATAGGTTTATGGAACGCCTGGATACTTCAAGTTTTGTTTTTTCTAACATTGAGTGCCCCAGATTTTCTGATGAGCAAAGAAGCAAAAGAAAGAACGAAAAGGGCGACCCAATTCGTACCGTTCAGTAGGACTGAGAAGATCCTGGCTTATTCTACCCATGTAGTCATTATGCCTTTTGTTGTTATCTACTCCCTCTTTCTACCACTAAAAATAGGTACAGTGTGGTTATCTGTAGGTCTTCCTATTTTTGCCCTGGCACTAGTTGTGACGGTAATGACTAGTATCAACTTTGCTACTACCCCACTTGATGAGCCGGTTACCAAAGGGGTGTACCGGATTTCAAGACACCCCATATACTTAAGCGGCTTATTGCTGTACATCGGCATAGGCATAGCTTGTGCTTCCTGGGTTCTTCTGCTATGCGCAGTGCTATGGATAGTCCTGTGGCAAATTGTGGTACCCGCCGAAGAACGCTTCTTGCTTGAAAAGTACGGCGATGCCTATCGCGAATATATGAATAGGACGCCAAGATGGATAGGAATGCCGAAGCCTGGGGGGAAATCATGACGCTTATACCAGCCTTTGAAATAGGTGTATGGAATGTCTGGATTTTCATGCTTTATTATCTTTTGACTATTCCTCTAATGAGGCTAATGAGTAAAGACGCGCTGGGAAAAAGCGATGTTGCTACTCCGAAACATCTCTATAACAAGACTGAGAAGAGAATTGTTTCTTTTTATCAAAATAGCTTTATTCCGGCCCTTATATACTCTATCTTCCTGCCATTAGAGTTAGGAACAACCTGGTTTTACATAGGCCTTCCTATTTGTTTATTAGGATTGATTATGCTTACAATAGCTTATTTGAATTTTGCTACTGCCCCGCTAGATGAGCCGCTTACCAAAGGACTATATCGTTATTCAAGACATCCCGTGTATCTCACTCAAGCTTTGATGTTCATAGGGGTAAGTATAGCTTCGGCTTCATGGATTTTCTTACTGTTTTCAATCCTGCGTACAATTGCATCGTTTATGCTTGCAATTCCTGAAGAACGCCACTGCCTCAAAGTCTACGGGGCTAACTATCGTGCATATATGAATAGAACGCCAAGATGGATAGGAATGCCGAAATCGGTGGCAAGGTGATAACAAATCTAAGAAGAGTTAAAGAGAGGTCGACAGGGTCCGCTTTAGGTGGACAGAGTCTGCCCTAGGCGGACAGAGTCGCTATCCAGAGGCGAGTCGCCGTGGCGACCTCTGGCGAGTGAAGCCTCTCTTATATAACTAACTTCTCCTTTTAAATGGGGGGGGGTATAAGGGGTAAGGTTCGTAAATAAAGTAAAAACGAATTATGAAAAGTAAAACTTCATCAATAGGGCTACTATATAAAATTCTGACCCTGCCCTAAAAGGAAGACTTTTTAAATAATAAATGAATCATTATATAAAGAAGGTGATAAACTATGGGGAAAATGATTGCATTTTGTGGAACAGTTTGTACCGAATGTCCAGCATTCTTGGCAACAAAAAAGGACGATGACATTGAAAGAAAGAGGATTGCTGAGTTGTGGTCTAAGCGATACAATGCAGACATCAAACCAGAAGATATTAACTGCGTGGGTTGTTTATCAGAGGGTGAAAAACTTTTTAGCTACTGTAATGTCTGCGAAATAAGAAAGTGCGGGCAAGAGAAGGGTCTTAAGAATTGTGCTTATTGTGATGAATATGTTTGTGAGAAACTCAGCGAATTTTTTAAGATAGCACCTGGTGGGAAAACTACTCTTGATGAAATTAAGAAAGGCCTTTAATTTATTAGGTTAACTCTGAGTTCGCGCATACGGCTGTTAGTTGAAAGGCTAACCATCAAGGAGAACAGAATTTATGAGCAATGAGTTTTTTCCCTTAACGGCAAAAGGCGATTCATTTAGAACCAGACCAACAAGTACAATGCTTGCCCATGTCCAGGACGGTGTTTGTCGTTAGCTGCGCTCACTCAAAACATTAGACCAAACTTGTAAAATTAAAAATTTAGGGAAGTCTTTAGCCCTCTGGTTAAGAATATTCAAATTGAGGGGTAAATTAGCACAGGGCGTAACACTACATATATATCCTACTTTGCTTATCCAAGTTTAGGTGTATCCGAAACTTTGTGTATATGGAAAGGTTTGAGGGAGAAAAATAAGGAGAGTCAAAGAGAGGCGAAGCCTCTCTTATAAAACCAATTCCCCCTCTCCTTTGAAGGAGAGGGGGATAAAGGGGGAGAGGTAGATAAGTAACTATGCTTGACTTGAAATTTGTTCGTGAAAATATAGAGCTGGTGCGGCAGGCAGTAGATAACCGCCAGGATACTGCCCCGCTGGATGAAATTCTGGAGCTTGACTTAGCACGTCGGCAGAAGGTGCTTGAACTGGAAAGCCTCAGGCATACTCGAAAGGAGGCTTCCCGGGAAAGGAAAGCAGAAGCTATAACCGGGGGGCGTGGTCTGCGTGCCAATATAAGAGCACTGGAGGAAGAAGTCAGGAGCCTGGATAAACAACTGGAAGAGCTGCTACTACAAGTACCCAATATTCCCCATCCCTCGGTGCCTGTAGGTAAGGATGAAAGGGATAACCTAATAATTCGCTCCTGGGGAGAGTTACCCAGCTTTGATTTCCAGCTAGCTCCCCACTGGAAACTGGGTGAATCTCTGGGCATCATTGATTTTGAGAGGGGAGTAAAGCTATCAGGAACCCGTTTCTATGTGCTCAATGGATTAGGCGCCCG
Organism: Dehalococcoidia bacterium; assembly: GCA_011170285.1. Taxonomy (GTDB): domain Bacteria; phylum Chloroflexota; class Dehalococcoidia; order Dehalococcoidales; family W498; genus W498. Next base: position 1,578 of record DUEE01000023.1, on the reverse strand, counting down.
TCTCCAAAGAGCCCTTATTTCCTTTATGATTGACCTTCATACCAGTGAGCATGGCTACAATGAAGTATACCCGCCATTCATGGTCAAGAGGGAATGCATGGTTGGCTCAGGCAACCTGCCTAAGTTTGCCGATAATCTATATCACGATGAAGAGGATGACTTATGGTTCGTGCCTACGGCTGAGGTGCCAATTACCAACCTCCACCGTGATGAGATTATACCGCCAGGAATATTACCCTTATATTATGTTGCCTATACTGCCTGTTTTCGTCGGGAAAAAATGTCAGCCGGAAAAGACAGCCGAGGCATAAAACGAGGTCATCAATTTGATAAGGTAGAGCTATATAAATTAACCGAACCTCTCGCATCTGACCAAGATTTGGAGAAACTGGTTAACGATGCCGAACAGGTTTGCCAGAAGCTGGGGCTTCCCTATCGCGTTTTGCAGCTTTGCACTGCCGATTTAGGCTTCGCTTCCACTAAGTCCTATGATATTGAAATGTGGGCTCCTGGTTGTGGTGAGTGGTTAGAGGTAAGCTCCTGCTCCAACTGCGGTGATTTCCAAGCCCGGCGAGCTAACATTCGCTACCGACCCTCCCCTGACGCCAAACCCCAGTTTGTCCATACTTTAAATGGCTCAGGACTAGCCCTGCCTAGAGTGCTTATCGCCATAATGGAAAACTACCAGCAAGCCGATGGCAGCATCTTAATCCCCGAAGTCCTCCAGCCCTATGTTGGGCAGAAGGTAATCAAGTAGAAGCAAAAAATATAATACTAGATAATTCGTCACCTTGAGATTTAAGACTCGAGTAAAAGATTAAGCTGGCACTGCAGTATTTTGGGGGAAAGTAAGTGCTAGGAGTAGTATTGAATGGCTAAACATAGAATGGAAGTGGGGGGGAACCGTGGACATAAAAGTTTCAGCAAGTGCAGTATATAGCGAAGCAACTGCTACAAGATTTGTAGAGGATGCCATTTTCTTATACGAAAAAGCTATAAAAGCAACCGATGAATTGGAGAAAAAACGCTACTCAAGATTAGCGATTATAGTAATTCCTTTTTATTTGGAATGCTTATCAAACTATTTATACGATGATTTTATTAACGTGGAACTTAACGACACCGATAAAAGAAATGACTGGCTAAAACTTGTTCGTATGTTAAGAGCAGTCTATAAGTGCCCTAAGAAAGAACTAAAAGAGAGAGATATGAACGGTATCAATAAAGTCGATAAAAGAACTGATTTACCAATACCTCTTCGCAGATTTAGGGCAGTTTATAATAAATGCCTCGATAAAGAACTTAGAAACAAAGATATAAACGGCATCAGAGATATATTTACTATAAGAAACAAAATCACAGTCCATCCACAAGGTCGCTCTCGTTTGGTAGCTACAGACAACGGCTGGAAACGTAACGGCATAAGCATTACTTATCTAAAACTCAAAGACTGGGATGCACCCCGTTAGAACTGGACTGAGGAATAAGCTATAGTTAGGCCACAGGGAATGGAGGAGTCGGCATGAATCGGAAGCTGTGGTCCAATGAAGAGAAGGTATCAATTGTACTGGAGATACT
>DUEE01000022.1 GCA_011170285.1 Dehalococcoidia bacterium | reverse complement strand
GCCCCAGAGAAGCTGATGCAGGTCTACCTGGAGTTTGGCTTTCAGGAGAGGAATGAAGAAACCGAAACCAAGCAGGAAGAGGTACTCGCCATTGCCTGACATTTACACACCTATTGATAAGACCTCGTGTATGAATACGATGGACTCTCCCACACCTTTACTTAGGTTACATGAGATTTCCAAATTATTATCTCCATAGTTCAGTGTAATTTTTTCTTCCATAGAGCAAATGATAACTCAGTTCTGAATCATTGGCAATGTCTGTTTGCACAACTAATGAACACAAAGTTTGCTGGATGCTGTTCTTTGGTAACTCACGGTGCACAAACTAGCAATTTGTGTAATCGGAAGGCTGACAAATGCCCTCTTGAGCTAGAGCCTTGCCATCCCTAGTGGCAGTTTTGGTACTATAGGTATCCTGGATATATCTCGTGGGGGTAGGATATGATATAATAAATCATATGCTTAATCTGAGAACTCTACAATTGGTTTTGAGATACAATACATTGAGAGAAAGTTTATCTCCATCCTGAAGCTCTTTGGTGATTAGACGTGTACTCGATATATTATCAGGTTGGGCTGTTATGGTAACCCTGCGAAATCAGATGTGGGTGAAACGTTTTGCAGTAATTATTTAAGTTTTTAATTGCAATCAGAAGTAGCATCTAATTAGTCGTGAAAGGTACAATCGAAATGAATAGTAACAAGATAGTCGAGTTTTTGGGGAAGCCAGCGCAAGAATTTACTAAACAAGACCTAATCAAGTTTATTGAAACGAATAATATTGAGATGGTAAACTTACGGTATGTGGGTGGCGATGGGAGGCTGAAGAGCCTCAATTTCGTAATTACCACTAAGCGCGAACTGGACCGCCTGCTATCAATGGGTGAAAGGGTGGATGGTTCCAGTCTACTGCCCTACATTGATGCGGCATCAAGTGACCTGTATGTTATTCCCCGGTATAACACTGCCTATGTGAACCCATTTTCTTCTATTCCTACAGTAGATATTCTTTGCTCCTACTACACAAATGAAGGGGTTAGGCTACCGAGCTCCCCTGAGAATATTATTAGGAAGGCTCATCAAGTATTAAAGAGCAGCACAGGGCTAACTCTTGAGGCCATGGGGGAGCTGGAATACTATGTTTGTTTTGAGAGACAACAAATTTACCCGGCTACAGTTCAAAAGGGCTATCATGAGTCTGCTCCATTTTCTAAATGGGAGGAACTGAGATGCGAGGCTATGCGGGCTATTGCTCAAGCCGGAGGCGAGATAAAGTATGGACACTCGGAGGTAGGCAGTATTCGAGAAGAAGACAGTGAGATGGAGCAACATGAGATTGAGTTCCTTACCGCACCTATTGAGGACGCGGCTGACCAAATGGTTATTGCCAAATGGATGTTGAGAATGATTGGCTACCGGCATGGAGTAACCATCACTTTCGCCCCCAAGATTTCGGTTGGTCACGCCGGTAATGGCCTGCACATTCATACAAGGTTAGTTAAGAATGATAAGAATATGATGATTGAAGAAAGCCAGTTAAGCGATATAGCAAAAAAGGCTATTGCTGGCTACCTTACCTTGGCTCCTTCCCTAACTGCCTTCGGCAACACTGTTCCCACTTCTTATTTGAGATTGGTTCCCCATCAGGAAGCACCGACAAATGTCTGCTGGGGCGACAGAAACCGGTCCGTATTAGTAAGAGTTCCCCTGGGATGGCTAAATGTTACTAATATGGCTAGAGATGCTAACCCACAGGATAAGGAAAGGTCTTCAGAGTTTGCCGATAACCAAACGGTGGAATTGCGGTGTCCTGATGGCTCGGCTAACATTCATCTCTTACTTGCTGGTTTGGCTGTGGCGGCTCGACAAGGACTAGAGATGGAAGATGCGTTAGACTTGGCAAGGAAACTTTATGTAGATGTAAATATCTTTTCGTCTAATCAGAGTGATGTGCGGGACAGACTATCTCAATTACCTGGCTCATGCTGGGAATCGGCTGAAAGTCTCTTGAGAGAGCGTGAGGTATACCAGAGAGACAGTGTCTTCCCTCCTATAGTGATTGATGAAATAGTGAAAAAGCTTAAGAATTATGACGATAGAGAGTTGAGTGAGAGATTGCATGGCAACGAAAGTGAGATAAAGAAATTAGTTGATGCATATTTCCATTGTTAGTAACATTTTTATCGTTGCCATATCGGACTCTCTGTAAAGGAGCGGGATCTTATGCCCAGATACCTAGCCCCTTCAATAATGGAGACTCCCAGAATACCAGCTTCAGCACTTTCCTATTCTGAACATCTTGGTGCCACACACGGGGCACACGCCTTGAGTTGCCGGCTTCCCATTCTTCATAGTTATGGCTCTAGCGTCCTTCATTTCCCTTTTTGAGCGACACTTCACACAGTATGCTTGCATTTGCGCCTGCCTCCTTTTGGTATGAATTATCTGAACGACAAACTATTCCTTCCTAGAAAGTCAATTAAGAAATACTATAGGCAAGTGAACGGCTAGGTTAGGATTTGCTGATATTTTTAGTACAAGCATTGGATTATAATTTATGTACGGATTAGCTTAAGAGAGGGGCAACAACAAGGGTGTCTTTCGTCTGTCTAAGGATGTGCTGGCTCTCTATCCAGAAGAAAGGGAAAGTTGGGTTCGTTTTAAGGATGATAGGATGGAATAGAGGGTATTAGAGTGGCTCGATGACAGGGGTATGCATTTACAGGATGTCAACAATTGGTGACAAATTTGCTATTTGAGAGCAAGTTAGTTAGCATTAGGGTCATTATTTAGAGGTACAGGATGGAAAATATACCGCTTTTAGTTGCCTTCAGTGCCGGGTTGTTATCATTTGTGTCTCCCTGCGTGCTGCCTTTAGTGCCGGTATATATTGCCAGCTTGTATGGGCCTGAAATATTTGAGCCTACAGCTAAGAGAAACCGTCTTCCCATATTCCTTCACTCCCTTAGCTTTGTAGTCGGGTTCGGCATTGTCTTCACCGGGTTAGGTGTGGGAGTTGGGTTAGCTGGGTTTGCTCTCAGTGCTTATTTAAGGGAAATTCGTATAATAGCTGGTAGCTTGCTGATAGCCTTTGGCGTGTTCATGCTGCTTGCCCAGAAAATTCCGTGGCTGAATTATGAGAAGCGACTAGCCCCTTCCCAGAGCATGGCTACCGGTTATCTACGGTCTTTCTTGACTGGAGCCATATTTTCTCTGGCGTGGACGCCCTGTGTTGGTCCCATATTAGGTGGCATCTTGACTCTGGCGGCGACTTCAGAAACAGCGTGGCACGGTGGTTACCTGCTGGCTATTTATTCCCTAGGGTTGGGACTTCCCTTCTTGATAATAGGAGCCGCTTTTGATTCTGTTACTCCTCAGTTGAAGCGCATCAACCGCTACTCTAGTATAGTCTACATCATTAGTGGTATCCTGCTTATAGCGGTGGGTATACTTATCCTGACCAATAAGCTAGGCTATTTTTAGTGGATAATTTGGACACAAGATTATGAGGGGTGAATTGTGAAGAAAAAGCTGAGAGCAATACCGTCAATTACGCTAGCCTTAGTTCTGGTCATAGGGTTAGTATTAAGTGGTTGTGCTGAGGAGTCTAATCAGGAGGGTCCAGCTCTAGGCATTATTACCGGTTCCTCTGTAGATTCTCCTCAAAACATACAAATAGGTACTCCAGCACCTGACTTCCAGTTTCAAAACCCTGATGGACAAGCTACTTCCCTCAACGACCTTCAGGGCAAAACAGTTTTAATCAACTTTTGGCAAACCAGGTGTCCTCCTTGTGTCCATGAGATGCCTTATTTCCAACAGGTGTATGATGAGTGGTCAGATAAAGGACTGGTGGTGCTGGCTATTAACGTGGGTGAAAGCTCTTCCAAAGTAAAGAGTTTCTTACAAAGCCATGGTCTCTCCTTACCTGTGCTACTTGATACAAACGGGGATGTAGCCCTGATGTATAATATTCAATATTCCCCAACTACTTTCCTCATTGATAAAGATGGCATAATTCAAGGTGGGAAAATTGGCGCTTTCCAGAGTAAGGAGGAAATAGAGGCAGGTATTATAAACTTTGTTCCATAGTTAGATTTAGATCGTCACATTCTAAATATGGCGTTATCGGGTTAGTCCCTTAAATTCCTTGACCTTATCTGGTATTTCCCATTCCAACTATTGTGTGATGTCTAAATTCCTGTTTGTTGGCTGTCAAGGTATCAGGCAAGTCCAAAGGTAGTCACGAGATAGTCCCATGCTCTTGTATATGAGGACTTTCTGTCCCAGAGCCCTTAGGCGGTCAAAAGAGAATGGGAAATAACCTATAATGTTCAAGCAGGTGTGGTAACCTGTGGCTCTGACTAAAAGCGAATCCGCTCTCTCTTTCTAAAGAAATATCCCATCGCTAGACCAAATACCAGACCACCGAGATGAGCCTGCCATGCTACATGTGGGAAAAAGGAAATTATTAAGAAGCCACCAATGACTGCTGCCCAGATGGGGATTGGAGCCGGTATGGGGAACACAAAGACTCTCAGCTTTGGCCTCATTATTGCCAGTACACCTCCTAGAGCGAAAACGGCTCCTGAGGCACCAATAGCTATAGAAAGCGGTGGCGCTAAGAGTATATATAAGATATTACCTAATATTCCCCCTATGAAGTATACGAGGAGGAATTTCCCCTCTCCAAGTAATGCACATAGGTATCTACCAAAAAAGTAGAGAGTAATCATGTTGGCCAGGATGTGACCTATACCGCTGTGGAGGAAGATGCTGGTAACTATGGTCCAGGGGCTATCTAGTATGTATGCTGGTATCAACCCAAGAACTAGAATAAGTCTGGGTATTATAAGGGTAACTATGAATAGTACCAAGTTCATCCCTAATAAGAACCATAGAGGGGCTAAATTAGAACCTTGATGACTTCTATACACCATAATTTTGTCTATCCGCAGTCTTATATAGGTAAAGCCTTGGCTATTGCCTGAAGGTCTGCTTCCCTTGTTACTATAATAGCCTTTTAGTACCGTGTATAGCAACAGGAGGTCTCAATCTAAAGTTTACGCGGATAAGTCACACATTTCATCGGATTGTTGTTGAGAACCAGCTCTTTCCCAATCAGGTTTTACAAAGTAGCCAAGCTAGCTAGCTAAGCTGGTTCTTCCTGGTTCCCTGCCAGTTCTCTACACTAAGCTAATAGTAATACGATTCCAATAAGTCTAACTGGATTAATAGCTACTACTGAACTATTGGAAGAAGCAACTCCTTCTAGCTTTACAGCATTTATTTATCTCCTACTAGAGGACTGCCAGTCAATGCTTTTCAAACCACAAGTAACAATCCGATGTATTGTATTCAGGCATAGCCATGCTGACAGTCTGATTAGCTCTAATCACTGTAGATATGATAATATTAGCCTGTATCTCACAATGAAATTAGGAAGGAGGGAGAGTAGCATGAAGGTAACAAGGTGTCAGATAGTCCTCATCGTAGTGATGGCTCTTATCCTCGTAGTTTCCCTCAGTGGATGCATGGTGGGGAAAGAGAAGGTAGCCGTGATTCCCCTGAGTGGCCCCATTGCTGGTACCAGTCAGCAGGGACTGCTGACAATTGGAGGCATCACCCCTGACTTAGTGAGGGACTACCTGAATAGAGCTGAGAGTGATGGTAGTGTAAAGGCAGTGGTGTTACGTATTGATAGCCCTGGCGGTTCAGCGGCTGCTTCGCAGGAGATTGCTTCAGAGATATGCCGATTTCAGGAAAATACCGGTAAACCGGTAGTAGTGTCCATGGGTGATACGGCAGCCTCAGGCGGTTACTACATCTCGGTATATGCTGATAGAATTGTGGCCAACCCGAGTACTCTCACCGGCAGCATCGGTGTTATCAGTCAGTTTATTTATATTGAAGGGCTGTTAGAGAAATTAGGGCTGGAAATAGAAACCATAAAGGCTGGTGAACATAAGGATATGGGTATTCGCCCCCTCACCGATGAGGAGCGGCAGATAATGCAGGATATTACTGACGACCTTTACCAGCAATTTGTGGTTACAGTAGCTGATGGGCGAAGCCTGCCAGTGGCTGATGTAGAAGCACTGGCTACTGGTCAGCTTTATACTGGGGTACAGGCCCTTGACCTAGGTTTGGTGGATGAGTTAGGAGGCTTGGACAAAGCCATAGAGCTTGCTGCCAGCCTGGCCAGCGTTACTGATCCTGTAGTAGAAGAGTATGGCCCATCGGCTTCCTTTTTAGGGAGGCTATTAGGAGTATTGTCACCACCCTCGCCACTGTCGTTGTCTGAGGATGAACTGCTCTTTTTAAGAATGCTGGAGGGTTGGCAGGAGATGCCGAGATATTAATGCTTGGGGAACATATGGCTCATTATTGAAATTGCCTTTGGTGTATAGAATGGGAAGGTGAACTTTGGCCGTTCATCCCTGATCCAGCACGGCTGTTTAAGTATCGGGTAAAGCCTGTGTCCACTAAGTAGACGATGAGGTGAACACGAATCAGTTAAGGGAGTCTCTTCGGGGGCTCCCTTCCTGTTTCGCAGGGGCTTGCAGGCAACATGCAGCTCGTTGACTGTTAGTTAAAGGCTAAACCCACTATTGAACATTTAGCCAAGATGTGCAGACCTACCCTCGCCACTTACCGAAGGATATGCTGTATAGTAAATAGTCCCACGAGTTGCCTAATAGGTTGCCAAGACGGATCATCTGGAGCATCAAGTGAATGCATTCTGTCTTTTCAATACCGTATGTCTGCTGTAACTTTCGGACAGCTTCGGGGTCAGGATGAGCATCAGATTCAGCCCAGTGCTGTGCATAGATTAGGGCCACAGCCTCCTCTTCTGGGCAATTAGCAACATCTCCTGATAGTAGCTGGCTAATCTCTTCTGGAGTAAGTCCACTTTTCAACGCTTGCTTAGCATGGAAGTAGGAACAATAGCGGCAGCCGTCTACTGCGGTGACAGCCAGCATGAGTCTTTCCCGGAAGGCAGGTGATATCAATCCCTTATTCTTTACTTCCTTCAATCGGTTCCTGTTTCTGATCGGAAGCCACAAGTCGCTAAATAATTCCTTCAGGTTCTTATATGTTCTTTTGTTGAATTCCATGACTGTTACTGCCGAGCCCAAGTGGTTACAATACGGTGAGGAGGATAATTTTAGTATGTTAAGTATAGCCATATCAAATGGAAAAGTCATATCAGATACAAAGGTGAAGCCCCTTCTGCTTACATCACTTTTCATTTTGAAAGTTACCTTCTCCCCTTATCACATGGTATCATTGAACCAGTGATGCTCTCTTAAGAAAGGCTATGACCAACGAAGATATTCCTGAAATTCAATCGATCTGGGATGATGCCAGAGGTTTTATCGAACACGGCGATCACGATAAAGCCATAGAAATCTACCAGTACATACTCATCCGGTATTCGGATGACCCCGTAGCTGTCGAGTATGCCAATGCATATCTCGGCG
>DUEE01000021.1 GCA_011170285.1 Dehalococcoidia bacterium | reverse complement strand
GAGAGACTCTCCGGAAGCGGTATCGGCTGAGCTCAGATTAACCACGTCAGCTGCCATAACTTTGCCCGGTACAACATGATACAAGAGGATATTGGTGAGCGTGGGGATGTCCTCGAGCAATCCTTCCACGGTACCTGCTGGTAGCTTGTTGAAGGCGTCGTCAGTTGGCGCAAATACTGTGAAGGATCCTTCTCCTTTCAGGGTATCAACCAAATCTGCAGCTTGTAACGCGGCCACCAACGTAGTGAATCTCCCGTCTTCTACCGCAATATCTACGATGTCTTTGGGTGGGGGACTTGGAGTGCCACAACCAACTATTAGAGTAAAAACTAGCGGAAGCGAAGTAAGGATAACGACTATTCTCAATAATTTCATTTTTTATCTCCTTTAATTTAATAATAGTCCAGACTTCAAATTGCCTTGCGATATATTTAAACTTTCCCATATCTTCTATACATCAACCATTGGAGCACCCCCTACCTTAATGTGCCTTATTTCCTATCCAATAAAGAGGCTCAGGTGCACGAAAACACCTGAGCCTCTATACTCAACTCATTTTGTTTAGAAGAAGTATTAAATTGATAAAACCAATTAGAATTACCCATTCGCACCTCCCCGAAAAACAGTTAGGGTGGAGGGCTATGAACATTCAATTGCTTGAACAAACCTTTCACATTTGAAATAAATAATAAGATTTCTACGACTTAACCCCTTCCAAATATATTAATGCAAAAGACAATATATATATCTTAATTATCTCTACTTTCTTTCAGAGGCGCTTATTCTATAATGCCCATATTAATTTGTCAATAGTTTTTGAAAAATATTTCGGTTTAACCTATCTATCTCCTGATATAGAAACTGAAAATGAAAATGGTAATGAATATTTGTACGCATGAGTGGATAAAAATCCTATGTTTGCCCAGTGGTAACAATAAAGTATTTTGGGACCTTTGAAGAAGTGAAAAAGGGTCACTGGACTGGATCATACCCAACTAATCAAGTTTCTTAGTGTGGCTAAGACCAATTTCTGGATATAACGTGAATAGAGGATTTGACCAAAGCTCCTCACATGTCTCCACCCCGTTTTTTGTGAGACGGTAATATACTCGCCGTGGAGCTGGTGGATAGTTATCTTGAATAGAGGAAGGCTCAGTTTCATTAGTGGTTTCTACCCAGCCGAGACGCTTAAGTATCCCAAAGTACATCAGGAATGAGTGATACCGCATATGGGTAAACTTGCGGGACACTTTTCTCAATTCGCGCTGATAAATCTTTTTGGCTTCTTCTTCGGTAACATCAGCGCCACTCACTACCATGTGGCTAATGGTTCTCTCGACCCGGTCCTGTGCTGTAGCCCGGGCAAGGGCTTCCTTGTATTCGTAGTTAATATCAGCCTGCGTAGCACCACGTTGAGGGTCGATTACCATCGAGCCTTCCGGACCTTTACCCAGAAGAAACTTCCGGATAAACCACCCGCAGCCAAAAGGTCGAAGAAAGCCACCTCTACTGGGTCTAAGATCCATCCGGCGTTACCTCTTTCTTCCACAATTTGTCATACCAGTCTTTTAACTCTTCACCGGCCACTTTTCTGTATTTCGCGGTAGTGTTGAATGAAACGTGGCCTAAGTGTTCCTGGAGAAGTCTTAATCCATCGCCCGAATCATCAAGTTTTACCGCATTAACCGCAAAGGCATCCCTTAATTTATGAGGGCCAACATAATGTACCTTCCCCGTCTCTGGATTAACCAGCTTGGGCAGACCTGCACTTTCACCACATTCTTTAATAATCTGCCAAGCACGGTGCCGACTTATGCCAAAGAGAAGGGTCTTGGTGCCTTGTTTGACCGGACCTCCACGTCTTATATAATCTCTCAGCATATTAAAGGTATTATCGTCCAAAGGTAGCGTTCTCATTCTACGGTGTTCTTGCTCTTTGGCTACGGCTTCTTTTACCATCGCGCCACATTTAGGGCAAAAGCAGGATCCCTTCCCTAACCGTGCACCGCATTGATTGCAGGCAAGTTTAATTCTTAATTTTAGGTGCTGAATTCTTACTGTACCCGTATCGAAATCTATGTCCTTTACTTCAAGAGCTAGGGCTTCACTGATGCGACAACCGAGATGAAACAAGAGCCTAATTAATAACTGGTCACGCACGTAATTTGCTGCTTGTTCTAACTTCTGCACTTCGTGAGCCTCGAGGTAGGCTTTGTTCATATCACACCTTCGTTTATCAAACTAGGCACTGCCACTCTAAGTAGTTGATTACATCGCCGTTTCACTAATCCGTAGAGATTGATCATAAATTGCCGCATCTCTCGGACAGCGCGATCATTTTCTATCAGTTGCCTCCCCAGCGTTACTCTGGTGAGTCTTAACCTGAAGACCAAACATCTGGCTGAACTGCGCCAAAGCATTAACAAAATTGGAAGTCAGTATGCTTTGGTACTCAGGCGGTGTTATCTTAAGCTTTAGCCTGAGGAAGCCATTAGCTGGGTTGTAGTCTATATAGGCTACACCGCTAATCCCTTGCTGCTGTGCCATGCCCTTGAAAAGTTCGAACTGGTTCTGAATATTTTGGTTATGCATTGTCGAATATTTCCTCCATTTCTTCTTTACTTATTTGTTCAGTACCGAGTGTAGATACTGGTGTCCCTCCGTGGGACGGATTTTGCTGCGGTGGTTGACCGGGCTGGTTTGGTATCGCTCCCAGTGGCTGGCCAATTCCGCCGAGCATACCGAACATTCGGCCTACCGTCTGAGTGAAGAAGGGTTGAATCGCCTGTGTAACCATAGAAGCCATGGGATTGGGACTGCCTGCTGTAGTAGCCTGACGTGCTAGCTCCTGGACTTGCTGCCCAACTCTCAAGGCAGCTTCCTCAGCAGCTGCCTGAGCTATCTCATAGCTGTCGCTTTTGGCCTCGCGCAAAACCTTCAACTGGGTTTCCGTTGTCTGTGCGTTCGCAGCAGCTAGCCCCTGGAGTATCATTACGTCCTCCATAACCGACCTCCTGGCAGCTTCATACACCAG
>DUEE01000020.1 GCA_011170285.1 Dehalococcoidia bacterium | reverse complement strand
TGGGCCTGTCCTCTCGACCACCCTGTTGGCTGAACTGCCGGAATTGGGAATATTGAACCGTAGACAGATAGCTGCTTTGGTAGGTGTTGCTCCGCTTAACCGTGATAGTGGTACTATGCGAGGTAAATGTACTGTCTGGGGAGGACGTGCTCCGGTACGTGCAGCCCTCTATATGGCTACTTTGGTTGCTACCCGCTATAATCCCGTCATCAGAAGGTTCTACCAGCATCTTTGCACAGCAGGTAAGGCGAAGAAAGTTGCCATTACCGCTTGCATGCGTAAACTTCTCGTTATTCTTAACGCTATGCTTAAACATCGTGCTCCCTGGTGCTATATGAACGCTCAAATATTTGGTCCTTGACATTATCATTTAAGACAGTTGCTCTCCTTACCCCTACCTTACCACCGAAGAGGTCTCTGCCACGCTTCTTTCAGTTCACCCAGAGATGCGGAAACAACCTGCCTTCCATCCATCCCATATACCTCCAGTAATTCGGACTCGGTAACCTGACCGATAGATGCCAAGCTGGTACCACCTATAATCTGTTCAAAATCACCCCTATTTTCCGGCGCCACTTCAACCAGGAACCGACTATTTGATTCGGAGAAGAGTATAAAGTCATCCCTGTCCATAGGCTCACCGAGTGGAATGGCTTTCAAATAGATTGTCGCCCCCAGTCCCCCAGCAAATGCCATCTCGGCCAGAGCAACGCCAATGCCACCCTCACTACAGTCATGACAGGCTCTAACCAAGCCTTTCTCTGTAGCCGCACTCAACCTATCCATTAGCTCTTTACCACGGTGTGGATTCACTCTAGGCACACTATTCCCTATAAAGCCACGAGTCCTGAAATACTCAGAACCACCCAGCTCATTCTGGGTCGTGCCCACAATATAAATCAGGTCGCCCGCTTTCTTGAAATCCATTGATACCGCTCGATTCACATCTCTCATAACACTGATTGCAGATATAAGCAGTGTGTGCGGGATAGAGATAGTCTTCCCCTCAAAGTCAAATTCGTTGTTAAGGCTATCCTTACCGGAAATAAAAGGGGTCTCATAGATAATCGCCATATCATAGCAAGCCTGGGCGGCACGGACTAAAGCCCCCAGCATATCAGGACGGCGGGTATTACCCCAACTGAAATTATCAAGCAAGGCTACCTTATGTAAACTACCGCCAACAGCTATAATCTGCCTTAGTGCTTCATCAATAGCCGATGCCGCCATCCAGTAAGGATCTATCTCTCCATATCTAGGGTTTATACCATTGGCAACGATTACGCCCATTTCAGAGTCCAGGACTGGTCTGATAATTGCAGCATCGCTCGGACCGTCATTATTTTTACCCACTAGAGGCTTTAGGACACTGCCTCCCTGCACCTCATGGTCATACTGACGTATTACCCATTCCCTACTACATACATTCCATGAGCTAAGAATCTGGAGTAGAACTTCAGCCAAATCCGCTGGTTGACCAAAATCAGGCTCAGCATGGTGTGGGTGTTCCCATACTGCCTCTCCATCTAGCTGCGGTCGACCCTCATGCAAAAATTGCATAGTCAGGTCGCACACCAGGTTCTCCTGATAGAAAAGTTGAAGCCTTCGGTCACTGGTAAACTCACCGATGACTGTCGCCTCTACCCCCTCACTAGCAAAAAGGTTCACCAGTTCGTCAACACAGTCCGGTGGGACAGCCAATACCATTCGCTCCTGAGATTCAGACACCCATATTTCGGCATATGAAAGCCCAGCATATTTCAGCGGAACCCTATCCAGAGAAACACGCACCCCTGTCTCGGCAGCCATCTCGCCTACTGCTGAGGAAAGTCCACCACCACCACAATCGGTTATCCTGGAATAGAGTCCGCGGTCTCTGGCTTGAAGAAGAATATCAATAAGCCTCTTCTCCACGATGGGGTTGCCAATCTGAACCGAGCTGTAAGAAACCGTGGTTGACTCCTCAGTAAGCTGCTCTGAGGCAAAGGTTACACCATGTATTCCATCGCGCCCGGTTCTACCCCCAACCAATACTACCAAATCAGCGGGCTTTTGCTTGCCTATCTGAGTCAGGCTTTTAGGCAGTAGCCCCAATGTTCCGCAGAAGACAAGTGGATTGGCAATATATCGTTCATCAAAGAGTATGGCGCCATTAAGGGTGGGTATCCCCAACCGGTTGCCATAATCAGCTACTCCAGCCCGAACCCCTTTAAATATACGACGAGGATGTAAAACACCCTTAGGCAACTTTTGGTATGGAAAATCAGGGGTAGCAAAACAGAATACATCCGTGTTTAGAATTGGCTTGGCACCTAAGCCAGTACCGAGGGGATCACGAACCACCCCACCTATTCCCGTTGCCGCTCCCCCATATGGCTCAACCGCTGACGGATGATTGTGGGTCTCAACCTTAAAGCACAGTGCCCAGCGACCATTAAAATCAATCGCCCCAGCATTATCCTCAAAAACAGAAAGGCACCACGGCTTAGCTAGCTCCTCGGTTACCTTCATGATAGTATCCTTGAGTAAGTTGTCTATAGTTGTCTCACCAAGCTTGATTCTGGCTTTAAAGGTTTTGTGAACGCAGTGCTCTGACCAGGTTTGGGCTAGCGTTTCAAGCTCAGCATCGGTAGGGTCTCGCCCCTGCTGCTGAAAGTAGGCTACAATAGCCTGAAGTTCATTACCGGTAAAGCCGAATCGCTGTCTGATTTTCAAAAGCTCGCCACTATCCAATCCTAAGATGTCTACCTGGTTCAATGTGAATTTATATTGAGGATTTTCGGGAAAACTAAATAGCTTCCTGTCAACTATATGCTGGATAATCGGATTTACCAATAATCTATGGCATATCGTCTCTATCTGCTCATCATCCACTTGTCCTTGTAGCAAGTAGCGTCTTGCCGTTTTAACTGCCGTGACACCGTCCACACCCAAGTCTAGGACTGCTTTCATGATAGTCTCCTCGACTGGGTCAGTCACACCAGCATTATAGGTAACTTCAATAACATCAGATTGCTTATCAACCACACCCTTAATATCGGTTGAAGAGGTAAAACACTGGTAATCCTGAGTTACTGGGTCAGTCAGAAGTCCCCGACAAATCAGGTCTAGCTTATCCGATGGCAAATCTGCATCCAGCCAGTATATGTCCACCACCCGAACACTGGAGATAGCAGTTATTCCTAGGTCGTGGATATCCCTAACCAGACCCAACCCTCTGGCATCAGGAAGATGGGGCTTAAGACAAACTTCCACTCTATGCATTTGATTACTCTTAAACAATTTTAGCAAATATTCCGACCAAACGCTATTGAAAGTTCCCTTAAGGTGTTTAATAATAAATTTATAGAGAAGATTCGTCCACAGTTACTTTAACTTCAAGCGAACAGTAAAAGGGGTATTGGAATGGTAATTGACTTAGGGTTGTTAATTGGTTTGTGAGCAATAGCGCTGGCGATATTATTAAATTTATGGGGCTTTCGTAAGGGTATTACCAACGAATTGTCGGCCATCAAGGAGGCAGTAGTAGCCATAAGGACGACAGTGGAAAAGACTTGGGACATTACAGTCTTGCGCTTTGGTGAAAGCAGTGGCACCGTAGAGAGAGAACTGGAAAACTTGGGGAAAATCAAAATTACAGCCGAGCCAGGAGCAAAGGAAACCGTTTACCTTATTGAAATTGAGAAGCCAATTTTGAGAGGTGAATATATAGCTAAGATAAGCAAAGAAAGCGAACTTCTACAAGAAGAAAAGAAGCTATTAGGTCGTGAATCGCAAGTAGTTGTTTTATCGCCGACCAGAATGAGATGGCACCTAGCAAGTACTGACCCAAAAACTTGTACAGAATTCGCGAATTTACTACTCAAGTGGCTTAATTCAACATATGTCAATTCACTAAGTAAGATAAAAGAATACGAGGAATCTATTCTAAATTAAACTAAGAGGCGGGTTACGAACTCAGCAACTCGGTTACTACCGCATTTATGTCTCGCCCATCGGCTTTTCCTTTAAGCTGAGCGATAAGCTTGGGCATAACCTTTCTTTTGTCAACAGGTCCCCGCGCCCCCACCTCCTCAATAACCCGGCGAGCTTCGGCTATAATCTCCTCCCGAGATATCTGCTGCGGTAAATACTGGTTTAGGATAGCTAACTCCGCTTCTTCTTGAGTCACTAAGTCCTGACGGTTTCCCTGCTTAAAGGCTTCAATACTCTCACGGCGTTGCCTAGCTTCCTTGGCAATAACACCAAGAATACCAGCATCATCTAAAGTAACCTGCTGGGCGATTTCAGCATTTTTAATAGCTGCCATCACCAATCGGATTACTGAACGCCTTCTCTTATCCCCATCCTTAAGCGCCCGCGCAAGATCCCCCGCTAGCTTCTGTGTTAGCGAAGAACTGTGAGAATCTTGATTATTCAGGTGAGATTCTGCTTCCACTTTAATCCAAAAAATTACTGCCTAGCTTCTGATTGCTCTAGCACTCCTGCGTCTCTTGGCTGCTTCCTTCTGCTTGCGCTTTACACTAGGCTTTTCATAATATTCACGATGGCGTATTGCGGATAGAATACGGTCTTGCTGTACTCTTCTATTAAATCGCCGGAGCAAACTCTCGAAGCTCTCACCATCACCAATTATTACCTCAGCCAGTTTGCATCAACCTCCTTATTATAAAGCTCACCAAAATATCAAACAGGTTGAAAAGACAGAGTCTCTTTAAAATCCGCCCTTATTCTAGTTATATAAACTACCCTTGTCAAGAAACCGAATTGACTTATAATTATTGTTACCGAAAATGGTAGCTGAATCCAGCTAAATGTACAGCAATAGTAAATAGCAGACGGCTAATGTGCTGTTTGAAGAATATTAGACCGCCCAGTTTTAAGCTCAATCCTCAATCTAATAACACGGTGGAAAGTTATTTACTAACCTCAGCCCCCTTCTTTTATGAAACCCTAAATCAGCCTTAGGTGTATAAATCCTAAATAAATTATAAATTCAAAACTCAAAAGCGTTATGGTTCATCAGTCTTTGGTCATCAGTGCTTTGTATTTGTTTGGAGTTTCGTGCTTTGAATTTCGGATTTACCATAGGATTCCCTCACTCAACGACCTCCTAACTAGGAAATAAGATAGTTTGGATAAACAATGTTAATGTCTACTTCTCCTTAATATCTCACGAGCCGCCACTATACCTGAAGCTGATGCCTGGACTAAGCCACGGCTAACACCAGCTCCATCACCAACGGCGAATAAATTACCCACCTCAGTCTCCAGGCTGGAGCTAAGTTGAGGTCGGCAGGAATAGAACTTGACCTCAACCCCATAAAGCAAGGTATGTTGTGAAGCCACGCCTGGAGACAACTTATCCATTGCCTGAAGCATCTCTATAAGCCCGCTAAGATGACGGTAGGGAAGGACAAAGCTTAGATCACCAGGAACAGCACTCTTCAAGGAGGGCTCAACTAATCCCCGCTCAATACGGGCTGGTGTAGAACGCCGACCTTCCATCAGGTCACCAAAGCGCTGCACCAGCACCCCACCACTAATAATGTTAGCCAGCCTAGCCAGATACTTACCATAGGCAATAGGTTCCCGAAACGGTTCGGTGAAGGTTGTGCTCACCAACAGTGCGAAATTAGTTCTTGAACTTTTGTAATTAGAATAACTATGCCCGTTAACTGTGATTACCGGGTCGCAACCCCCGGTAGGCTCCGTAATGACCTCACCCCCAGGACACATACAGAATGTCCTAATCCGGTCATCAAAGCTCTTTGATAGGAACTCCAACTTTACCTCATAAAGCGTATTGGTCAACTCCTCCATTACTGCCGCCGGAATCTCCACCCTAATCCCAACATCAATAGGGTTAATATGCATGTTTAGATTAAGCCGCTCAGCTTCTGCAGACAACCAATCCGCCCCCTCCCTGCCTGGCGCCAGAATCAGGTAATGGCAATCAAGCCTATCCCCAGCCTCAGTTTCAATCCCCCTAACCTCACCATTATCAACAATAACAGTGGAAGCCATTACCCCAAGTTTAAATTCCAGGCGTGAAAAAAGGTAATCCCGCACCGCTTTAAGCACCAAACGGCAACGCTCAGTGCCTAAATGCCGGAGGGGCACAGGAATCAGACGCAATCCCGCCAAGCAAGCTCGGCGACACCACTCATCAACCCCACCCCCAACACCATAGAGTTTATCTGAGACACCAAATTTAAGATATATATCATCAACATACTTAATCAAGGCTTCGGCATCGCTCTTGTTGAGATAATCTCTAAGCCGACCGCCTACCTCCAATGTTAGCGTTAGCTTACCATCACTAAAAGCACCAGCACCACCCAAACCACACACTAGATTGCTACGCTCATCAATATCCTTCCCCTTCTCTATAAGCAGGATACTTAGGTCAGATACCTGAGACAGCTCCAAAGCGGCAAAGATACCCGCCGGACCACCACCCACAATGATAACATCGTATTTCTTAGCCATCTACTTCAGCGCGTCTTCCCCGCAAAAATCCCCGTTTATTCTGGGTGCCTAAATGCCATTGTATAACCCACTGCTTTAACCGTCAAGAAATTAATGTGCGGTGTCCAGTTCTCATACTTCGTCCACTCCTGATAGTCAATGGTAAGACCCAGAATCTTCAGGGTCTTCTCTACATACTTACTATACCCATAACCCAAAAACTGTATAGTATGTCCTGGACACCGCACAACTGGCTCTTGACATCTGACAACTGGCAAGTTATAATTCGATTATGGAAATTAGAAATCTAAGTAAAATAATCAAGCAACAGAGGATTATGATACCGCTGACATTGCAGGAGCTATCGGCTAAATCAGGTGTATCTCCATCACACCTGGGTCGCATAGAGAGAGGCGAGCGTTTCCCCTCAGCCTACATTCTGCGCAAAATTGCCTCACCCCTGGGCTTTAAGGAGAATGAGCTATTTATTTTAGCTGGCTACCTATCTACCCAGCCATCCGACATAACTGAGGCAGATGCAGTCCATAGTGGTGGCATATTGGACCCCTATGTAGCCAAGGTATTATCACAAGAGACGGTCGAGATGCAGCGTATTATCGTCGGCATCCTGCCCATCCTAAAGAGCATTGCCAGGAGTATGAGCAACAAATAAGCCGGTTAAGAGGATTTAGCTATTACCTGTGGCGGTGCGGTTCTTATAATGGTGGTTATGGGTTGCGCAGCTCTGAGCTTGACTGAGGGTTGGGAAGGTAGCCAGGATGAAGGCTAATCAATCGGAACTATTCCAATCTCAATATTTACTGAGTGGCGAGACTGAGGACTCAAATCCTCAGCCTCTTTTTTATTCCCTAGAGGTTAACAAATCAAGCTATTGTTATCTCAACTGCACATAGTAAATTTGAGTTATATTGGAACAGATGAAGAGGGATACATTAGTACTTGATAGAGAAGATTATTGCCTTTATCCTCTTCTAGCCAGTAAAAGTAATGGTGATGGTAAACCTGTAAGGCTAGGGGGATTTGACAAATAACAGGCTATAGGGATAGCATCGGCATAGGCGGCAACAAAGGACTAAGGTGGCTTTAAAGCAAATTGAGGAGTCTGGATGACCCTGCCCAACTTCATTCTAGAGTTACGAAATATAGAGAACCGAGATAGGTATCTACAGGCTATCAGAACACGCTACCTACTCATATTGGGTATTTGGACATTTGTCGTAGCTACCTACCTCCTCTGGGGGATGACCTTCTACCTGATACCTATCCATATTGTGTGCGGACTGACATTAGTGG